>JADJCM010000002.1:0-600000 GCA_016703225.1 Lysobacterales bacterium | reverse complement strand
TGCATCGGCTCACCCGAATCGATCAGGTGCGAGCCCAGACCGAACGAGGCGAACTGTTGCTCGGCCACGACGACGCCCGCGCCAACGCGCACGCCGCCATCAAACTCGTGCGACAACTGCAATCCGACGAGGCGCTGCGCCAGACCCGGGGCGTTCTCGTCGAACATGCCCAAGGACGCGACATTGCTGGCGACGAGGTCATTTCCGCGCGACTGCGACAACTGCAATTCAACGGTCGCACCAGACACCGCTGCGTTGAACTCGGCCCGCACCGTCTCCGACAAGGCGCTCGCAACCACCATGCGCGAATCGGGCACGACCGCTTCGGATCCTTGCGCCCACGAGAAGTCAGGCGTCATCGCCGAGCGGGCGTATTCCTTCCAGCCATCGGCACGCGCAGCCATCGACCCGGCCAATAGGCCGCAGGCGATCAGGACAGGCAATGTCGACAGGCGAGGGTTCATTTGGTGACACGTTGTTGCGGATGCGCGACATCGTCGCAAAAAAACCACAGCAGGTCAACAGGAACTGAACAACTCTCCGATGACTCGTCCGGCGGAAACCGACTGCCCTCCCGCAACAGGCGATGGACCGCCGCTCAGATGCGCGAAATGATCGCGTCGGCAAAGCTCGACGTGCTGCCACTTCCGCCGAGATCCGGGGTCACGCCCTCGCGTGCAGCCATGGCCTGGCGAATCGCGGCGCGCAACCGGGTCGCCTTCTCGATCATGCCGAAATGATCGAGCATCTGCGCTGCTCCAAGCAGCAGCGCCACCGGGTTGGCGACGCCCTTGCCGGCGATGTCCGGCGCCGAGCCGTGCACCGCTTCGAAGATCGCCGCGTCGGTACCGATGTTCGCACCCGGTGCGAGCCCGAGACCGCCAACCAAGCCGGCACACAGGTCGGAGATGATGTCGCCAAACAGGTTGGTGGTGACGATCACGTCGAACTGGTGCGGGTTCATCACCAGTTGCATGCAGCAATTGTCGACGATCATCTCGTTCATCTGGAGATCGGTGTACTCGGCCGCGACCTCGCGCGCGACGCGCAGGAACAGCCCAGAGGTGGACTTCAGGATGTTGGCCTTGTGCACCACCGTGACCTTTTTGCGTCCGACCGTGCGCGCCAGATCGAAGGCGTAGCGCACGATCCGCTCGGAGCCACGGCGCGTGACCTTTTGCGTCAGCGTCGCCACCTGGCCGTCAGCCGACAACGCCTGGCCCTCGCCGATGTAGGCGCCTTCGGTGTTCTCGCGCACGGTGATCAGATCGATATTCTCGTAGCGCGACTTGGTGCCCGGAAAACTGATCGCAGGGCGCACGTTGGCGTACAGGTCGAAGCGCTTGCGCAATTCGACGTTGATCGAACTGAAGCCCTCGCCGACCGGCGTGGTCAGCGGACTCTTCAGCGCGACGCGGTGGTGGGCGATTGCTTCCAGCGTCGGCGCCGGCAGCAGTTCGCCGTGCTTCTCCAGCGCGACCATGCCGGCATCGACGAAGTCGTACTGGAAACCGCACTGCAGTGCATCGAGGACACGCAAGGTCGCGTCCATGATTTCGGGGCCGATGCCGTCGCCGCGGATCACCGCAATGGTGTGGGTCATGGGGAGCGTCCTGAAAAGGCGGCATGCGGCCGCAAAGGGGGCGCGATTATCCCGACGCCACCGCGCAATTGCCAGATTCGAAGGCGGCGCCGATGCAGCCAGGGTTCAGTGGCAGTGCCGCGGCGACCAGCCCCGCTTCAGGCCAACGCAAACTCCGGACGCTCGTGCAAGCGCCCGACCTCGGCCAGCCATGGCGCCAGGTGCCGGTCAGCCCAGCGCAGTGCACGCGCGATGTCGGCGCCATAGTGCTGGCGCAGGATGGACGCTTCATGCTCGCGTTGTGCGAGTCCGTAGGGCCGCGTCTCCGCTTTCGCATGCAGCGCGCCGGCACGCAGCGCCTGCTCGGACAAAATCGCAGCAGGTATGCCCAGTTGCAGCCAGGCATTGGCCGCAGCGGAAACGGCCACCGGATCGGCGAGCAGCACCCGCTCCTGCAGCACACGCACGCGTGCCGCACCAAATCGGTCCAGCAGGCGATCCACCAGCAGCATCTGTGCCGCCCACTGCAAGGCCACCTGACACAGCAAGTCCGGCGGCGGGTGCGGCGGCCGCGACATGCCAAGCGCTTTCAGTGCCCGCGCAACCAGTTCGCCTATGCGGGCATGGGTCTCCGGTGTCTTCTTGATGTTGCTGACGATGAAGTCGTCGAGTCTGGAAGTCAGCACCAACGCTCGTTCGCCGGGGCGCAGATCAAGCAGGTCGGCGGCGATGTTCAGCGCCGCATGGGTGGGCTTGATCAGTACCGTCGCATCGTCGTGCCAGGGTCGCGCCAGCAGGCGCAGGGGCAGATCCATGGCCCCTGCGAGCGGCCAGTCCGCAAATCGGGCATCGGCCAACCGACGCAGCAACATCGGCTCGCGCAATGCCGTGCAGTAGGGCGCGCAAAACAGCATGCGTGCGAGCAGGGTCGAGCAGCAGAACGAGGTGTGGAACAGCCAGCCCA
Source organism: Lysobacterales bacterium (assembly GCA_016703225.1). Lineage (NCBI taxonomy): Bacteria > Pseudomonadati > Pseudomonadota > Gammaproteobacteria > Lysobacterales > Lysobacterales bacterium. The sequence continues at coordinate 597,454 of JADJCM010000002.1, read as the reverse complement.
CCCGCGTCTGCGGCCACGACTGCTGCGCCAGCGCGTCGAAAGGCACCTGCACGCAGCGCTGCCAGGGTGCATCGATGCGACTGTCGAGAAACACGTTGCGCTGGAGTGCCGCATCGTCAAGTTGCAGGAAACCGACCCAGCGCCCGGGCAGGTGCAGGTCGGTCGCGAACCAGCGCGCATTCGCAAACCCGTCTGCCGGTGGATCGAACCAGGAGTGCATGCCGGGTCGCGTCCGCTCAGGCGTCAGCGTCGGGAGCAGCGGATTCGAGCTGGTCGAGGAAATCCACGGCGCGGCGCAGGTGCGGGATGACGATCGATCCGCCGACAACCAGCCCGACGCTGAATGCCTCGAAGAACTCGTCGCGACTCACCCCGGCCTCGCGGCATTGAGCAACGTGATAGCTGATGCAGTCGTCGCAACGCAGCACCATCGACGCGACCAGTCCCATCAACTCCTTGGTCTTCAGGTCGAGCGCGCCGGGCTTGTAGGTCTGCGTGTCGAGCGCGAAGAAGCGTCGCACGACCTGGTTGTCCTCGACCAGGATGCGTTCGTTCATGCGTTTGCGGAAATCGGTGAAAGCGGCGACGCGATCACCAGCGGCGTCGGTTACGGTGTGTTCGTGAGCCATGAATCCAGTTCTCCGTTGCGATGCAATTTCATCAGGTCGTCATAGCCGCCGACGTGTCGATCATGGATGAAGATCTGCGGCACGGTGCGGCGTCCGCTGCTGCGCCGAAGCATGGTCTCGAACTCGGCACGATCGCGGTCGACACGCACCTCGTCGTAGGCCAGACCCCGGCTGGCCAGGAAGTTCTTCGCCGCCACGCAATACGGGCAGGCGGCAGTCGAATAGATCAGGACTCCCCTCATATGCAGCTCACTGGCTTGGGCAGTCCGGCATAGCGACAGGCTTGGCGCGCCGGCCCATCAGGGAACAACCGGTACAGGTAACGACTGCTGGCCTTGTCCGCACCCAACTGGCGACCGACTTCCTTGACCAGCAGCCGCATCGGCGGGGCGATTCGGAATTCTTCGTGGTGGCGGCGCAGCAAATGCAGAATTTCCCAACGCTCGGCATCAAGGTTGATGCCGTCTGCGGCTGCGAGGTGAGTCGCCAGCGCTTCGCTCCAATCAGCGAAGTGGCGGAGATAGCCGCGTTCATCGAGTTCGATGCTGTGCCCCGCGAATTCGATGCGGTTCATGCCCAGCACACCTGGCGCGACTTCGCCGCAGCCAACGCGACGAAACCGGCTTCGTCGATGGCACTGAAGCCAAGGATGGCCTGCGGGTCCAGCCCGCGCGTGAGCACGTCGCCCATCAGCACATGCCCGCTGACCCCGGCCGGCAAGGTGATTCCAGGCTGGAACGCGGCACGCACGCCGTCTTGCAGCAGCAGCAGTGCGTCGCCCGGCGCGAGCAGGGCCAGCATCACCGCCCAGGTTTCGCCTTCGGCAGGAGCGCGCACGATGCAATGCAGAGTGTCAGAAGCAGAGGACATGATCGTTTCCTGCGAGCCACGCCGCGAAGCGGGCGCGCGGCAGAATGTCGAGGCCATCCAGATGCGGCTGCAGTGACCGCGATTCAAGGCACTCGCGGCTGGCGACCATGATGCTGGCGCCATGGTGGCGCAGCCCGGCGATCATGCGGTGGCGCTGGCTGCGTTCGTCGCCGTCGGCACTGCCACACAGCATCTCGACTCCGGCACCGATGAAGCCCACTTGCAGCTCATGCTCGAATGCCAGCAGCGACAGCGCGGCATCGATGCCGGCGGCGGCGTCGACGCCACGCCAGGGGCCATGGGTAAACAGGATCGCCACCCGCTTCATGCGCGGAAGCTCACGACCCGATCAACCTCGTCGAGCGCATCGCACCACTGCCCGAGGCTGCCGCGCTGGACCGACGCGATTGGCTCGACTCCGAGTTTCTCCAGCCAGGTCGAACACGCCAGCAGCGGAATCCGGTGCTGCCGCGCCAGCGCCAGCAACGCCCACAGGTCGGCATCGAGATCGGCACCGGCCTGCGCCGCGCGCACGCCGTCGCCGTGCAGGAAAACCTGGCGAATGGCATGCCCGCCAGCGAGCGCCGCAATCGCGAAACCAAGAGCGCTTGCGACGGCGGTACCGGCGTCCGGGGAATCCTGGATGAACAGCGAAAAGCGCATGTGCACGGCCTTAACGGATCTCGGGTTAGGCTAGCGCGGTCTGCCGGACAATGAGAGACCCCGTGCCCGCCCGTACCCTTTCCGCGATTGTAGCCTTCGCACTGTGCACACCGTTCGCGTTTGCGCAGAACGTGCCCTTGCCCGACATCGGCTCCTCGGCTGGCGAGATCCTCAGCCCCGAACAGGAATACCAGTACGGTGCCCGCATGCTCTACGAGATGCGCCGCGTCGATCTGGTGCTGGAAGACGCGCTGATCGCCGACTACGTGCACGCGCTCGGCTATCGCCTGGTTGCTCTGAGCGAACGCCCCGAGCAGGAGTTCACCTTCTTCGTGGTGCGCTCCAACGACATCAATGCATTCGCCGCCCCGGGTGGTTTCGTCGGCCTCAACGTCGGCCTGATGCACACGGCCGAGAGCGAGAGCGAAGTCGCGGCGGTATTGGCGCACGAAGTCGCGCACGTCACCCAGCGCCACCTGGTGCGCGCCTACGAGTCGATGCAGAAGGCGACGCTGCCGATCGCGCTGGCCATGCTCGGTGCGGTACTGGCCTCGCGCAACAGCTCCGGCGACGGCACCGAAGCGGCTCTGATCGGCGGCATGGGCCTGTTGCAGCAACAAGCGATCAACTTCACCCGTCACAACGAATACGAAGCCGACCGCATCGGCATATTCACCCTGGCCAAGGCCGGTTTCGACCCCGAGGCGATGGCCGGATTTTTCGGCCGCATGGGGCGTGCAACACGCTCGAACAACACCGGCGAGGTGCCCGAGTTCCTGCGCACGCACCCGGTCACCACAGCGCGCATCACCGAGGCGAAAAACCGCGTCGAGACCATCCGCCGCGACCCGCCCACGGTCACCGAATCAGCGGCGAATGAAGCACGCTTCCGGCTGATGCGCGAACGCGCCCACGTGCTCACCGCGAGCGAACCGGCGAAACTGGTCGGCATCTATCGCGACCAGCTGCGGCACGCCGATGCCAGCCAGGCCACGGCTCTGCGCTATGGACTGGCGATCGCGTTGCTGCGCTCGGGCCAGGCCAAGGCCGCTGGCGAGGAATTGGACACATTGCTCGCGGCGGCACCGACCGAAATCGCCTTCCTGCTGCCGCGCGCCGAAGCGCGCCGCATTGCCGGCGATACCGAGGGCGCATTGAAGACCTTGCAGGCGTTGGCGGAACTTGCGCCCGACCATCGCGCAGTGCAGTTGGCGCATGCCGAGACGCTGAACGCCGTCGGCGGGAAGTCTGGCGGTGAGCGCGCAATGGCAGTACTGCGGCCGCTGCTCGCACGCAACGGAGCCGACCCATCGACGCAAGCGGTGTTCGCCCGCGCTTGCGAGCTGGCCGGCGAAGAAACCCGCGCGCTGGAAGCACACGCCGAGGTGGCGCTCTACACTGGCCGACCCTATGACGCCATGGAGCAGCTCAAGCGCCTGCTCGAGCGCCCCGGCATCGACTACTACCAGCGCGCCCGCGTCGAAGCACGCATCGAAGAACTGAAACCCTACATGGCCGAGATCGAGCGCCAGCGCATCCGCAAGGAAGACCAGGATCGCTGAGCTTCAGGCCGCCGCCTGCGGCGTCGGCAGCATCCTGGAAACCAGTTCCCGCGCCGCGCTGCGCCGCAGGTAGCGCGGCACGGCGTAGGTGAAGCGGGCTTCGGCGATCGCCGCGTCGGCGATCGCATCGACATCCTCGGCACGCAGGCTGGCCAGCGTCGTGGGGATGCCGAAGCGTGCATTCATGGCGCGGATGCGCGCGATGAATGCCAGGGCCACCTCGTGGTCGCTCGCACCTTCGGCCCCGATGCCGCAGTGGCGCGCCATGCGCGCCAACCGATGCGAGCAGTGCGACAGGGAAACGTCGAGCACATGCGGCATCGCAATCGCGTTCGCCAGTCCATGCGGCGTGTGGTACATGGCGCCGAACTGGTGCGCGATGGCGTGCACGTAGCCGACCCCCGCCTGGGTAAACGCGATCCCGGCCAAGTGTGAGGCGCGCGCCATTTGCTGGCGCGCCTCGAGATCGCAGCCGTCGGCCACTGCGCGCTCCAGGTAGCGCAGGATCAGGCTGGCCGCCTCCAGTGCCTTGACGTCGGTCTTGTGTCGAGCAATGCGCGAGACGAAGGCTTCGACCGCGTGCGTCAACGCATCCATGCCGGTGGCCGCAGTGATGTGTGCCGGCAACCCGGTCATCAGCGACGCGTCGAGCGCGGCGGCCGTTGGCATCAGCGCCAGATCCACCGCCGGCAACTTGCGCCGCTGCACGGGGTCGGTGACCACCGCCACGATCGTGCACTCGGACCCGGTCCCTGCCGTAGTCGGCACCGCGTACAGCGGCAGCATCCCGCGCCAGGCACGGAACAGCCCGGCAAACTTCACCACCGGCTTGCGGTTGCGCGCCAGCGCACCGATCAGCTTTGCGGCATCGATCGGCGATCCGCCGCCGACCGCGAGGATCGCTTCGCAACCATGGGCCTGCAGCACCGCATAGCCGGCCTCGATCTGGGCCACGGTCGGATTCGGCTCGACGCCATCAAACACGACATGCGCGACGCCGAGCGTATCGAGTTCGGCGAGGATGCGATCGAGCACACCAAGCTTGAGCAACACCGCGTCGGTCACCACCAGCACGCGCCGATGCCGGCTCGCGGCCATGAAGCGGACCAGTTCAAGCGACGAATCGCTGCCCTCGAATGCCCGCGGCCAACGAAACGGCAGCATCGCCGTCGTCATCCCGAACAGGCGCATCCAGACGCGCAGCGCAGCCACTTCCAGCGTATGCAACATGAGCTTCGAACCCCGAGCCAGCGAGCACTGGCACCACGACCGGGCATGCTAGCCGCAATCACTCGTGTGCATCACCCAGGCGGCGGCACGTAGCCCGCGACCGCGTCACCGCCGCCGCCAAACAGGAAGGCTTCCATCTGTTCGCGCAGGTACTTGCGGGCTTTCGGGTCCATCGGCGAGAGGCGGTTCTCGTTGATCAGCATGGTCTGGTGCGCCAACCACTGCGCCCAGGCTTCCTTCGAGATGCCGTTGTAGATGCGCGCGCCGATCTCGCCCGGATAGGGCGCGAAATCGAGGCCTTCGGCGTCACGGCCCAGTCTTGCGCAGCGAACCGTCCGCGCCATCGTCAGGCTGCCAGCCTGTGCAGCGCATCGTGAAGCCGCTTGGCCGCTTCATCCGACAGAGAGACGTCCTCGAAACACACTGCAGGGTAGAGAAAATCTTCGCCGGAATCATCAACAATCCGGAGCCAGTCGCGCTCCGTCGCCAGCACTTCATAGATGCGGCCTACGGTGAGGTCGTCGCCCGACACGTCACCGAACTCTCTGCTGGCACAGACTACGAATCGAGCCATCGCTTCACCTTCAGCTTGACCTTGCCGATCCCGTGGGCTTCGTACCAGTGTACTTCCGCGACCCCGAAGCGGCCATCGGTCGCTTCGATTCGTGCAATTCCCTTCTTCTTGCGCCACAACCCTTGCCCGTAACGATCACGCAGTGCGGCCAGCTCGCGAATGCCGGAGCCCTGAGCGATGATCTCGATGTCACGGATCTCGCCAAGGATGCGAATCACGTGCGATGACTCCGGTGCAGCGAATCAATGCCCACCGCCCCCATCAATCTGCTTCAGCTCGGTCGACAGCGATGCCGCCGCGGCCTGGCCGTCGGCGTAGAGCATCTTGCAGTTGTCCTGGTAGAACAGCGCATTCTCGATGCCGGCGAAACCGGCGCCCTTGCCGCGCTTGATCACGATCACCTGGCGCGCGTTGGCGACGTCGAGGATCGGCATGCCGTAGATCGGCGAACTCTTGTCGGTCTTCGCGACCGGGTTCACGACGTCGTTGGCGCCGATCACGATCGCCACATCGGTGGTCGAGAATTCCGGATTGATCTCGTCCATGTCGACGATCAGGTCGTAGGGCACGCCGGCTTCGGCGAGCAACACGTTCATGTGCCCGGGCATGCGGCCAGCGACCGGATGGATGGCAAACTTGATTTCCTTGCCGCGCTCGCGCAACTGCTTGCACAGCTCCCAGATCTTGTGCTGCGCCTGCGCCACCGCCATACCGTAGCCAGGCACGATCACGACCTTGTCGGCCATGTACAGCAATGATGCGGCGTCGCTCGCTTCGATCGGCTTCATCGAACCCTTGATGTCGGTGGCGGACTGTCCGCCACCGCCGAAGTTCTTGAACAGCACGCCGCTGATCGGGCGGTTCATCGCCTTGGCCATCAGCTGCGTCAGCAACATGCCAGCGGCGCCGACGACCATGCCGGCGATGATCAGCGCTTCGTTCTGCATCACATAGCCTTCGAAGGCGACGGCCAGACCGGTGAATGCGTTGTACAGCGAGATCACCACCGGCATGTCGGCGCCGCCGATCGGCAGTGTCATCAAGATACCGACCAGCAGCGCCATCACGAAGAACGCGACGATGATCGTCGTGTCGAGCTGCATTACCAGCATGCCGCCGAGCGCGAGCGTCGCGATGAAGAACAGCAGGTTGAAGTACTGCTGCCCGGGGAAGGTGAAGCGCCGGTCCATGCGTCCGTCGAGCTTGGCCCAGGCGATCACCGAACCCGACATCGAGATCGCGCCGATCAGCGCACCGACGATGGCGAGCACCAGCGTGGTCTTGCTCGGCACCGAACCTTCATGCACGTGCTTGATCATTTCGCCGGCACCGATCGCCGCCGCCGAACCACCGCCCATGCCGTTGAACAGGGCGACCATCTGCGGCATGTCGGTCATCGCGACTTTCTTGCCCCACAGCCAGGTCGGAATCACGCCGACCGCGATCGCGCCGAGGATCAGGCCGATGTTGTGGCCGCCGGTCACCGCAAACGTCGCGACGGTGGCCAGCACCATGCCGATACCGGCCTGGACGATGCCCTTGCGTGCCGTCACCGGACTGGCCATGCGCTTGATGCCGAGGATAAACAGCACCGCGGCGATGAAGTAGCTCGCCTTGGCGATGTTCGTGAGCACCGCCGGCGAAAACAGTGTTGCCATGTCGAGGTTCATCGCTTACTTCCCCTTCGACGACTTGAACATTTCGAGCATGCGCTCGGTGACGACGTAGCCGCCGGCGGCATTGCCCGCGCCAAGCGCAACCCCGATGAAGCCGATGACCTTGCCGATCGGCGTATCGGCATGCGCCAGCGCCACCATCGCACCGACCAGCACGATGCCGTGAACGAAGTTCGACCCGGACATCAGCGGCGTGTGCAGGATCACCGGCACGCGCGAAATGATTTCGTGACCGGTAAAGGCGGCCAGCAGGAAGATGTACAGCGCAAGGAATCCGTCGATCATGATTGCTTCTCCGGGGCAGCGCCTTCGACTGCGACGCGACTGGGTTCGTGCTTGATGACGCCGGCATGCGTCAGGCAGGTCTTTTCGATCAGCTCGTCCGACCAGTCCAGGCTCAGCGCGCCGTCCTTCAGCATCAGGCTCAGGAAATTGAACAGGTTGCGCGCGTACATTTCGCTGGAGTGGATCGCGCCCATGCTCGCCAGATTCAGCGGCCCGATCACCGAAACCCCGCCGACGACCACGGTCTCGCCCGGCTGGGTGAGCTCGCAATTGCCGCCGGTCTCGGCCGCCAGATCGACGATCACGGCGCCGGGCTTCATGCCCTTGACCATTTCGGCAGTGATGATGCGCGGTGCCTTGCGCCCAGGGATCGCGGCGGTGGTCACGATCACATCGATGCCGCGCACGTGCTCACCGAGTCGCTTCTGTTGCTCGGCCTGTTCTTCCGGCGTCAGTGCGCGGGCGTAACCGCCGGTGCCGGCCGCGGAAACGCCGAGGTCGAGGAACTTGGCGCCGAGCGATTCGATCTGTTCGCGCACTTCCGGGCGCACGTCGAAACCTTCGACCTGGGCACCGAGACGGCGCGCGGTCGCGATCGCCTGCAGGCCGGCGACACCGGCACCGATGATCAGCACCTTGCTCGGTCGGATGGTGCCGGCGGCGGTGGTCAGCATCGGAAAGAACTTCGGGGCAGCCTGGGCCGCGATCAGCACTGCCTTGTAACCGGCCATGCCGGCCTGCGAGGACAGCACGTCCATCGCCTGGGCACGCGTCGTGCGCGGCAGCAACTCCATCGAGAAGCTGGTGATCTTGCGGTCGCGCAACAGCTTCACGCGCTCGGGCGAGGCATGCGGCTGCAGCATCGAGATCAGCACCGTGCCCTCGCGCATCTTCGCGATGCGATCGTTCTCCGGCGGCTGCACCGCAAGCACGACATCGGCCTTGGTCAACAGGTCGTTGGCGGAAGCCACGGCGGATGCGTCCTTGTAGAGATCGTCGGGCATCGCGGCATCGACGCCGGTGCCGGTTTCAATGCGCACCTCGGCCCCAAGGGCTTTGAGCTTCTTCGCGATTTCTGGCGTCAATGCGACGCGTCGTTCATTCGCTGCGGTTTCGCGCAGCGTGGCAACCATGACGGGCATGCTCGTCCCCATTCCTTCCGCCGGTGAAGCGCCGATGCTAGCCGATGCAGCGACGCTGCGGGAACCGGCATCGCTACACTGCGCACCCGCACCGGAGGTCCAGATGAGCTTGATCGAGTTGCTCAGGCAGCGCCGCTCCCACCCATCGCGGCAGCTGGTCGATCCCGGACCGAACCCGGCGCAGCTGCGCGAACTGGTTGAAATCGCGATGCGCGTGCCCGACCACGGCAAGCTTGAGCCGTTCCGAATCATCGGCGTGCCACGCGCAGCGGGCAGCGTGCTGGGCGCACGTCTGGCCGCGATCACGCTGGCGCGCCAGCCCGATGCCGATGCCGCGGTGCTGGACAAGGACCGCGCGCGCTTCGATCGTGCGCCGCTCTGCCTGGTCGTGGTTGCACGCCAGCAGGTGGGCCACCAAATCCCGACCCTGGAACAACTGCTGTCGGCCGGCTGCGTCGCCTACAACCTGCTGCTTGGCGCGCAGGCGCTCGGCTTCGGCGCGCAATGGATCACCGGCTGGCCGGCCTATGACCCCGAGGCCGCAGCGCTGTTCGGACTCGCTGCCGACGAGCAGGTAATCGCCTTCGTGCATGTCGGCACGCCGCAAGGCGATGGGCCGAATCGGGCGCGACCTGACTTCACCGCGAAGTACCGCGAGTGGCAGCCATGAGCGCACAAACGCCGGTCTACCTGATCGACGCCAGCATCTACGTCTTCCGCGCCTACTTCTCGGTATCGCCGGAGTTCTTCGATGTCGAGGAACGCCCGGTGCATGCGGTGTTCGGTTTCCTGAACACCCTGCTGACCCTGCTGCATGACGAAAAGCCCGGGCATGCCGCGGTCTGCTTCGACGAATCGCTGACGACCTCGTTCCGCAATCGACTGTATCCCGCCTACAAGGCCAATCGCGAGCTGCCGCCCGCGGACCTGGCCACGCAATTCGAGTACTGCAAGCAGTTGTGCCATGCGCTCGGATTGCGCGTACTGGTCGATGGTGAATACGAGGCCGACGACCTTGCCGGCAGCGCCCTGCATGTGTTGCGCGCCCAGGGCTTCCGAGGCGTGCTGATCACCGGTGACAAGGACTTCTCGCAACTGGTCGGCGAGCATGATCTGATCTTCGACGTCAGCCGCAAGGAAAAAACCGATGCGGCCGCCGTGAAGCGCAAGTACGGCATCCGCCCCGAGCAGTTCGCCGACTACCTGGCCTTGATGGGCGATGCAGTCGACAACATCCCCGGCATCCATGGCATCGGGCCGAAAACCGCTGCGACCTTGATCGGCCATTTCGGTTCGCTCGATGCCTTGCTCGAGCGCGTCGAGGAAGTGCCGTTCCTGCGCCTGCGCGGGGCCACCCAGATCGCCGAGAAGCTGCGCAAGGGTCGCGACGATGCGTTGCTGTTCCGCCTGCTCAGCCGCATCGCCCTGGATGCACCGGTACCGATGGCTGCGGTGGACTACGCCTGCGCGGCGCCGGACATGAAGGCGCTGGAAGCGACGCTCGACCAGCTCAAGTTCGGTCCCCTGACGCGAAGGCGCTGCCGCGAGTGGCGGCAACGCTTCGACTGATCGAGCGGCTTACTGCTTTGGCGCCATCGGCTGGGCGGCGGGGGTCACCACTGCCTTGCCGCTGTCGATGGCGAAGTTGATATCGCTGCGGTACACGTGCACGGGTTTCAGCGCAGCAACATCTTTGGGCACGCCGTAACGGTCGTACTGTCCGCGCTGGGTGTTGGCGATGAACCAGAATTCGTCGCCGACCACAACGCCCTGTGTCGGCGTACCGAATTCCGGTTTGGCGGCATCCAGCGCCTGGGCGTGCGTCACCCGGGTCTGGGTTTCATCCAGCGCCAGACGCATCACCCGGTTCGGCGGAAAGCCGTTTTGCACCGCCAGCAATTGGCCCTTCCAGAAGGCCAGCCCCTCGATGCCGTACAGACTGAGGTTGGCATGCGGCGCCACAGCGAATGCCTTGCCAGTGTTCATCTCGATGCCGAACAACCCGAGGTCGTAGTCGGCGAAAAAGAGCTTGCTGCCATCGTCATTGAAGGCCAAGCCGCGAATGCTGGTCAGCTTCGGATTCTCGACCACCTGCTCCAGCTGATCGCCAGCGAGTCGGTAAATGCGGCGGGCAGGACCATCGGCGACGTAGACCCCGCCGGACGGTGACAGAGCAATCGACGACAGGATCGACGGCCGGTGGTTGGCCGGAGTCTCGACCTTCCCCACAAAAGCGCCGCTCGACAGCATGAACTGGTACAGCACGGCCTTGCCGAAATCTGCGGCCTGGATACCCAGACGATGCGGCACGCCATTGCCGATCACCCACAGCAGATCGCGCTTGGCATCCACCGCGAGGCCGTACACGGCGAGCAGTCCATTCGCGGCATCGGCCTGGATGAAGGGCGTCACCTTGCCGGACTCATCAACCAGATTGATCGAGCCGTCGCGTACCGATGCCGCGAGGAAACGCTTGCGCACCGGGTCGTAACCGACCGACTCGATCAGGGTGTCGCCGCCGGGAAGATCGAACCCCGGGGACCCGCCGCCGAACGCCTTCTGGTTGGCCTGCAGATTGAGCACGATGTAGTCCCACACGCGCGTGCCCTTGATCTTGTCGAAGCGCGCATCCAGCTCGGGCGCGTAGGCGTAGCCCTGCGCTTGCAGACGCACCAGAAGATCGTAGGCATTGCGCTTGTTGTCCTGCCGCGCGTAGGCCGCCGCGAGTTCGTAGCCGATCGGTCCCTGCATCGGGCGCAGCGCAAACAGCTTCTGCAAGGCATAGGCCTGGTGACGCCAGTCCTTCTCCAGCTCGAACTGCTTGGCCAAGCGCGTCAGGGTCAGGGCATCGCTGACCAGATCGATCTTGTTCTCGATCTCGGTGGGAACCCTTGCCGCGGCCACCGGGCCGGCCTTGGGACGGGCCAGCAGCGGCGGCACAGCCGCGTCCTCGGCGAGTGCCGGCGGTGCCGCGATGAGCCAGGCCAGAATCAGGAGCAGCAGGCGATGTTCGAAATACATGAGGATTCCTCGAAACAGGATGGCGATCAGACCTGCGAGCAACGCGGAAGTTTCACGCGCCGCAACCCATTGCCGCTGCAGAAACCGGGCCGCTAGCATGACCGCAGAACCCAAGGGGCGCGCACCATGACGGAAACCGAACTGCTTTTCAACGGACGCTGGCTGAATGTGCGCAGGCGCGGCAGCTGGGAATTCGTCGAGCGCGCCAACCCGCATGGCGCAGTCATCATCGTCGCGTTGACTGCTGGCGACGAGTTGTTGTTCGTCGAGCAGCACCGGCCGCCGCTGGATGCGAGAACCATCGAGATGCCGGCCGGATTGATCGGCGATCTCGCCGGCAGCGAGCACGAAGATGCACTCGCCAGCGCTGCGCGCGAACTGGTCGAGGAGACCGGCTACGCCGCCGCGCGTCTCGACTACATCACCGGAGGACCGGTGTCGTCGGGGCTGAGTACCGAGATCGCACATTTCGTGCGCGCCACCGGACTGACGCGGGTCGGCTGCGGCGGCGGCGACGAGAGCGAGAACATCATCGTGCACCAGGTTCCGCTGTGCGATGCCGCCGCGTGGCTGGTCTCGAAGGGAACGGCCGGCTACCCGCTCGATCCGAAACTCTGGGCCGGGCTGTATTTCGCGGAACGCAATGCGGATGGATCGGCCTGGCGGTGATGGGATCACGGCGGCAGGCAAGCCGCTCCCACGCTACAGCGGTCCGCGCTCCCAAGGGCCGGTAATCGCTACCGTGAATCCCGGCGTGTAGCAGTTGGCGAACAGCCAGCGACCGTCCGGCGAGAAACAGACGCCGCACCACTCCTCGAAGCGGAAATCACCGCGGAAGCCGAACTCGCCGGCGAGCACGACATTGCTTTCGGCGAAGTCGAATGCGCGCCCTTCGCCATCCATGCCGATCATGCGCTGCGGTTTGCCGCTGTCGTTGTCCTCGTTGATCAACAGACCAGCACGCGGCGTCACGCAGAGGTTGTCCGGGTAATCCATGGTCTTCGCCGACTTCGACTCGAACAGCAGGCTCAGCGTTTCCTGGCGTGGCCGATAGATCCATATCTGGCCGATGCCGAGGTCGCCGCCCGAGGTCGAGGTGAAGAAGATGGCATCGCCGTGGATGTAGCAGCCTTCGAGCCGCGCGAAGGCAGTCGCGCCTTGGCGCAGCCCCTGCTCGGCCACTGCCGCACTCTGCACCGCAGTCGGAGAACTCAGCCGACGCGGGTCTTCGATCGGCAGCCAGCGCACGTCGAACGTTGCGCCGACAGTCACGCCGCGGCGCAGGTCACTGCGGCCCGCAGCGGCCAGCATGGACAACTGCCCGCCGCGCGCCAGTTGTTCCGGGTCCTCCGGAATGTAGCGATAGAAGCCCGAAACTCCGCGTCCGTCCTCGGTCAGGTAGACATGGCCAGTGTGCGGATCGGTCGCCGCCGCTTCGTGCTTGAAGGCACCCATGGCTTCGATGATCTGCGGCGGGCGCAGTCCGTCGGCAAACACCTCGAACACGAAACCGTGCGGCTTGCTCAACTCCGGACGATGCTGGCCGCGATCATCGATGCCGGCGTGCGGATCGAAGGTCATTTCCTCGCAACTCAGCCAACTGCCGCGCCGACTCACGCCGCCAGCGCAGTTCTGCAAGGTGCCGGAAAGCACCGCGCGGAAACCGCTGGCTTCGCCGCGGTCACCATCGAAATCGAATGCGACGCAGCCGCCGCTGGCGGGCGCGTCGTACTGCAGCGACGAATCGCCGAAACTGCCTTCCGAGGTAATGACTTCATGGTTGCGGATCAGCGTGCAGCGGGCACCGACAGCGGAGACCACGCCCATGCCGTCATGCGCGGTCGGGATCATGCCACCCTGCATCGCCTCGCCGGCCCAGCCGAAGCTGCGATAGCGAAAGCCCTCGGGCAGACGCAGCAAGTGCGCACCGGTGGTTTCGTCTGCGATCGGACGCAAGGGCCCATAGCCGATGCGCGACGAGGCTGCGGCCGGGGCCTCGCCACGCGCACGGCATCCAGCCAGACCGAACATGCCGGCCAGCGGCAGCGAGGCACCCAGCCCCAAACCTGCGCTGCGCCTGAGAAATGCGCGGCGCTCCGCCAGATGGTCCGAACTCACCTCAGTTCAGGCCGGCAACGCCCAGTGCCTGGATGCGGTATTCGACCCGCGATGCCGCCGGATCGAAGGCCTGGCCCTGGTCTTCGGCCATGTGCTTGGCTTCCTTCTCGCTCAACTCGATGCGCTCGAGTTTGCCGCTGACCACGGCATTGCCGGAAAAGTCCTTGGGCAGGGTGAACTTGTGCTGGGTCATCACCCGCGCGCTCTGTTCGCCGTCGAGCAACTGCATCCAGCAACCCTGCTTCTGGCAGACCTTGCCAACGCGACCGCTGAAGACGCCGTCGATGCTGCTGTGTTCGGCATCAAGCCGACCCAGCACCGCGCCCAGGGCGTCGGACTTGGCTTCAGCCGGGATCACCTCGCCGTAGCCGCCGGCAGCGTTCACACTGGGCGCGGGCGCGGCATGGGCGGCTTCGGCGTGTGCGTCCTCGGCGAACGCGGGCTGCAGGCTGGTCAGCGCGATCAGGGCGAGGGCGAGCGGGGCGAGCTTGAACATCATCGGTGCGATCTCCAGTGGTCGGGTTCGAGGGCGTGGGTTCAGTGCAGTTGCAGGGAAAAAAGTTCCGCGACCGGCGCGCTGCTGCCGTAGCGGCCGCTGGCGTCGCGGCTCGGCTCGGCCAGGGCGAAGTCCGGGTCGTGGGTGAAGAACAAGCGTACGCCACGGGCCAGCTTGTCGTCGAGGAAGGCGCGCTTCTCGTCGATCAGCAACTCCGGATTGCGGTCGTAGCCCATGGTAATCGGCAGATGCACCCAGGCGCGGCCCGGGATCAGGTCGGCACAGGACACCACACCGCCATCACCGCCGATCTCGGCCAGCATCAGCCCCGGCGTGTGGCCATTCGAATAGCTGAAACGCACGTCGCTACCGAGCGTGTCGCAGCGCTCGCCGGTCACGATTTCAAGGCGTCCCGAGGCTTCGAGCAAGGCGCAGAGCTCGGGGATGAACGATGCGCGGTCGCGCGGGTGCGGCGCCTGCGCGCGCGCCCAAGCCTCGGCGCCGACGATGAAGCGCGCCTGCGGAAACAGCAGCTGCGGCGCCTGCCCTTCCTGCCATGGCGCGAGCAGCCCACCGGCATGGTCGAAATGCAGGTGCGAGATCACGACCGCGTCGATGGTTGAGTCGCTCGCTCCGATCGCCGCCAATGAATCGAGCAGCACGTGGCGGTCCTCGACCACGCCGTAGCGCTCGCGCAGTTTCGGATCGAAAAACGCGCCGATGCCGGTCTCGAACAGCACGCGCTTGCCGTTCACGCCCTCGGCATACAGCGCGCGACACGCGAGCGGGATGCGATTCTGCGCGTCCGGCGCAATCCACTTCGCCCACACCGCCTTGGGCGCATTGCCGAACATCGCTCCGCCATCCAGCTTCTGGCTGTTGCCGAGGATCGACCAGAGTTTGATCGTCATCGCGGCCGCCTCAATGCACGCCCGTGGAGCCGACGCCGCCACGCGGATCGGCGCCACCCGAGAGCGTGTTCGCCTTGCGGTCCCACACCACCAGGTGCATGTTGCCCCAGGGACGCTCGCCATCGCTGAGCACATGGCCGCGCGCGCGCAGGCTGGCAGCTTCGTCCTGGCTCAGTGCACCCGCCTCGGCGGAGATCGCATCGGGCAGGTACTGGTGATGGAAGCGCGGCGCGGCCACGACCTCGGTCGCAGTCTTGCCTTCGAACACTTCGAGCAGACCGATCAGGACCATGGTCGCGATGCGCGAACCACCGGGCGTGCCGATCACCGCCGTCGTCTGCGGCCCGAACGCGATCGTCGGCGACATCGTCGAGAGCATGCGCTTGCCGGGCCGGGGCGCGTTCGCGTCGGTACCGACCAGGCCATAGGCATTGGCCTGGCTGGCGGCGAGCGCGAAGTCGTCCATCTCGTTGTTCAACAGCACGCCGGTGCCGGGGATGATGAAGCCTGAGCCCATCGGCAGGTTGACGCTGGCGGTGACCGCGGCCAGATTGCCCTCGGCATCGATGATCGAGAAATGCGTGGTGTCGGTGCCGCCATCGACCACGCGCCCCTCCGGCAACGAGCTTGATGGCGTGGCGCGGTCCAGGCGAATCGAGCTGCGCAGCCCGGCCGCGTAGTCCTTGCTGGTCAGCAGGCGGATCGGCATCGGCACGAAGTCGGGATCGCCGAGGATGTAGCTGCGGTCGCGATAGGCGCGCCGCATCGCCTCGACCGTGAGGTGGATGCGATCGACCCGTGGCATCGAGCCAAGATCGTAGCCTTCGAGGATGTTCAGGATCGTCGCCAACAACACGCCACCCGAAGACGGCGGCGACGCGCTGATGATGTTCCAGTCGCGATAACGGAAGCGCAGCGGCTCGCGCTCTACCACCTTGTAGCTGGCAAGATCGGCGAGCGTCCAGTTGCCGCCCTGGGCACGTACGCCGTCGACCAGACGTCGCGCCAGTCGGCCCTGGTAGAAGCCAGCGAAACCGCGATCGGCGATGCGTTCCAGTGTCTGCGCCAGATCCGGCTGACGAATGATCGTGCCGAGCGCTGGCAATTCTCCGTTCGGGAAAAACACCGCGCGCGATGTCGGGTAACGCAGCATCACCTCCTTGCGCATCGCCAGCATGCCGCGCAGCCGCTCCTCAAGCGGGAAGCCCTGGCGCGCGATGCGGATTGCCGGCGCCAGCGACCGCTTCAGTGGCAGGCGTCCGTAGTGCTCGGCCAGGTGCACCATCGCTGCAGGCTCCCCGGGAATGCCGCCGGCAAGTGCGCCATTCACGCTCTTGTCGCGATCGAGCAAGCCGTTACCGTCG
Organism: Lysobacterales bacterium; assembly: GCA_016703225.1. NCBI lineage: Bacteria > Pseudomonadati > Pseudomonadota > Gammaproteobacteria > Lysobacterales > Lysobacterales bacterium. The sequence goes on along the minus strand of JADJCM010000002.1, from coordinate 580,913 downwards.
AGATAAGCCTTGGCATCGACCGCAAGCGGCGCCGTCTCACGGCCATCGATCATCACCTGCTTGCCGTCGCTGGCTCGGTGCAGCAACCAGAAGCCGCCGCCGCCGATGCCGCTCGACGAAGACTCGACCACGGCCAGCGCGGCGGTCACCGCGACTGCGGCATCGAAAGCATTGCCGCCTGCGGCCAGCACCTCGAAACCGGCATCCGTCGCCAGGTGATGGGCACTGGCGATGGCCGCCTTGCCGGGCGCTGCAGGGGTCTCCGCGCCGACGCTCGCGCCCACGCACAGGGCCGCCAGCCACGCCCATCGAAGAATCCTCATGCCTTGATCTCCTGCCGCATCAGCAATGCATACTTGGCCAGCAGTTGATCGCGCGTCTCCGGCACCATCGCATCCGGCTCGATGCACTCGACCGGACACACCGCAACGCACTGCGGTTCGTCGAAATGGCCAACGCACTCGGTGCACAGCGTCGGGTCGATCTCGTAGATGAACTTCCCGGCCGTGATCGCCCGGTTCGGGCAAACCGGTTCGCAGACGTCGCAGTTGACGCAGAGTTCGTTGATCAGCAGGGCCATCGGGGCATTATCGCGCGATCGGTGCGGCTTTTCCCTTCTCCCCTCGGGAGAAGGTGGCCCGAAGGGCCGGATGAGGGACAGCCGGGCTGCGGCGTCCGCGCTCCGTCGTCCCTCACCCCAACCCCTCTCCCTCCGGGAGAGGGGCAGGTTCGGCACTGCGACCTACTTCGCCTCGACGAACACGAACTCGGCGGCGCTCGGCGCCACCGCATCACGCACGCGCTGCTCGTCGGCCACGGCGCCGATGAACAGCACGCGCACGTCCTTGAGCGAGGCCGGGCGCGATACCTTGAACGCTTCGATGATGATGTCGGCCATGCGCGTTGAATTCGGCGAACCGAAAGCGATCATGTTGCCGGGCAGGATGCCGCGGCCGATCACATCGGTGATGTCGGACTGCTGACGGTCTGCCTGCTCGATGACCTCGGGCGTATCACCCGCCGGCACGTAGTACATGTATGGGCGCTGGCGAATGCCTTCCATGTTCTGCTTGGCGATGCCGACCAGGTAGTTCTTCCAGCCCGCGGTGTCGTTCGGGTCGGTCGGCATCGTCACCGCGACGGCGGCAGCGGCAGGCTTGGCTTGTTCTTCTTTCTTGCACGCAGTGAGAGCGAGCAGCGAAAGCAACAATGCGGCAGCGATTCGGATGTTCTTGGTCATGGAATTCCCCGGAATGGACTGGATCTACTGTGCGGCGCACCAGCGGGTCTTCAAGGCCTGCTGGACCGCGGGATGGACGAAACCCGAGATATCGCCGCCCAGCCGTGCGATTTCGCGCACCAGCGACGACGAAATGAAGCTGTACTGCTCGGCTGGCGTCAGGAACAGGGTTTCGACGCGCGGGATCAGATGGCGGTTCATGCTCGCCAACTGGAACTCGTACTCGAAATCCGATACCGCACGCAAACCGCGCAGGATCACTCCGGCGCCGATTACGCCCACGAACTCGGCGAGCAAAGAGTCGAATCCGACGATCTCGACATTGGCCAGCGGGCCGATCGCCTGTTGCGCCAGATCGATGCGCTCGGCCAATGGAAAGGCAGGTCCCTTGCCCGGACTCTCGGCAATGGCGACGTAGAGCTTTTCGAACAGCGGCGCGGCACGGAGCACCAGGTCGGTGTGTCCGTTGGTCATCGGGTCGAAAGTACCGGGATATACCGCGATACGAGGCGAATACGTGGGCACGGCGTGGCTCGGTCGGGTTTACCGGCCGCGAGCTTACCCGACCGGCGCGACACGCCGATAGAGCGCCGCGCGTACCTCCCCCGCCTGCATCTCACGCAACAGCTGCCAATTCGCGGGCAGCGCCGGGGTCAACTGGCGCGGCGACTCGACATAGACGCGCGCGCCATCGACCAGCAGGCCGCGCTGCTCCAGGCGCTCGGCCACGCCGACCCAAAGCTCCGCCGCGAACGGCGGATCGAGGAAAACCAGCGAATACGGCGCGTGTGGGCCGAGCAGAAAAGTCTCGGCCGGCAGTTGCTTCACTTCCGCGCTCTGCTTCAGGCGCGCCAATGTCGCGCGCAAGGTTTCCGCCAAGGCGCGATCAGACTCGACGAAATCGACTTCGGCGGCGCCGCGCGACAAGGCTTCGATGCCAAGCGCGCCGGTGCCGGCGAACAAGTCCAGTACTCGCGCGCCCTCGATCACCGGCGCCAGCCAGTTGAACAGTGTTTCGCGCACCCGATCCGGTGTTGGCCGCAGCCCGGGGCGGTCGGGCACGTCGATGCGCGAACCGCGCAGCCGCCCCGCGATGATGCGGACGCGACCCGGTGCGCGCTTCATTCGTCGGTGACGGCCTGGCAGGTCAGCAGGTCTTCGTCGGTGATGACCCACGAGTCCTTGCCGCCGCACAGGGTGACGCCACCAACGACGCAGGAATCGCCGTCCTCATCGACGATGCGGACATCGTAGTCGTCGCAGGGAATGCCGCGCAGCTGGAAGGTCTCGCCACTGCCAATGACCGCATCGCCCAGTTGGTCCGGGCCCCATTCCTCATCGTCCACCGAAGACAGGTACAGGTGATGGATGTCCCACAATGACTCGTTCACGATCTTGACCACCGAGTCGTACTTGCCCGCATGCACGATCGGGCCGACGGCCATCGCGACCAGGGCCGCGAGCAGAACAAGGACTTGACGCATGGGCGCACTCCATTGGGTGGGCGCCGATTGCACTCCCTTGCCGCGCCTGAATCAAGCCATCGCGGTCCCTGCTAGCATTTTTCGCATTCGAGGAGTTCCGATGTTCCGATTCTTCAAACGCAAGCCGGACATCACGCCGGCCGCAGAAGCCGTGCCGACTCCCGCGCCTCCTCCTCAGGAGGGTGCGGCGATTGCATCCGCGCCCACCTGGCGCGATCGCCTGCGCGGCAGCCTGCTCGGGCGCCAGGTCAGCGCTCTGTTGTCGTCGCACCCCAAGCTCGACGAGGATCTGCTGGATCAGCTCGAGACCACGCTGCTCGGCGCCGATGTCGGGGTCAAGGCGACAGCCGAGGTGCTGGATGACCTGCGCCGGCGCATGCAGGCGCGCGAATTCGCCGACGCCAACGCGCTGTTCGCGCAACTGCGCCGGCAACTGGTGGCGATGCTGCGCCCGGTCGAAAAGCCGCTGGAACTGGCGGAGGGCGTGCGCCCGTTCGTGCTGCTGGTGGTCGGCGTCAATGGTGCCGGCAAGACCACCACCATCGGCAAGCTCGCCAAGTGGATGAAGCGCGAAGGGCTGGAAGTGATGCTCGCCGCCGGCGACACCTTCCGTGCCGCCGCGGTCGAACAATTGCAGACCTGGGGCGAACGCAACCAGGTTCCGGTGATCGCCCAGGGCGGCGGCGCCGACTCCGCTTCGGTGATTTACGACGCGCTCGCTGCGGCGAAGTCGCGTCAGGTCGATGTGCTGATCGCCGATACCGCCGGTCGCCTGCACACCCAGGCCGGGCTGATGGATGAGCTGTCCAAGGTCAAGCGCGTGATCGGCAAGCTCGACGCTACCGCACCGCACGAAACCCTGCTGGTGATCGACGGCAACACGGGCCAGAACGCGCTGAATCAGGCGCGGCAGTTCCATCAGAGCGTGGGGCTGACCGGCCTCGTGGTGACCAAGCTCGACGGCACCGCCAAGGGCGGCGTGGTGTTCGCGCTGGCGCGCGAGATCGGCGTGCCGATCCGTTTCATCGGTGTCGGCGAGGGCATCCTCGACCTGCGCGTGTTCGATGCCGAGGAGTTCGTCGACGGACTGCTGCCGGAACCCGCCGGCCACGCATGAGGGGCCCCACGTTCGCGGCGCGGCTGCTGCACTGGTTCGATCGCCACGGCCGTCACGACTTGCCCTGGCAGCATCCGCGCACGCCCTACCGCGTCTGGCTCAGCGAGGTGATGCTGCAGCAAACCCGGGTCGCCACTGCAGTGCCCTACTTCGAACGTTTCGTGCAGCGCTTCCCGGATATCGCAGCGCTCGCACGTTCGGAGCAGGACGATGTGCTCGCGTGCTGGTCCGGGCTCGGCTATTACAGCCGCGCCCGCAATTTGCGGTGCGCCGCCCAGACCTGCGTCGCGGATCACGATGGCCAGCTGCCGCGCACGCTGGAGCAACTCACGGCGCTGCCCGGCATCGGCCGCAGCACTGCAGCGGCGATCCTGGCGCAGGCGCATGGTGATCGCGTCGCAATTCTCGATGGCAACGTCAAGCGTGTACTTGCGCGCCACGCTGGCATCGAGGGCTTCCCGGGCCTGCCCGCAGTCGAGCGCGCCTTGTGGTCGGAGGCCACATCGCGTCTACCGCAGCAGCGCCTGGCCGACTACACCCAGGCACTGATGGACTTCGGTGCAACCGTGTGCACGCCGCGTCGCCCCAGCTGCCCGGCTTGCCCGTTGCGTGACGATTGCCTGGCATTGGCGCGCGACCGCGTGCACGCATTGCCGACCCCGAAGCCGCGTCGGGCCATTCCCGAGCGCGAGGTGGTGATGCTGGTCCTGCTCGACCGCGCCGAGCGCGTGCTGTTCGAGCGACGCCCGCCGAACGGGATCTGGGGTGGCCTGCTCGGGCTGCCCGAGTTCGCCTCGATCGACGATGCCCTGTTCGCCGCGACGCGCCACGGAACCACGCTCGGCGAGGCGCTTTGGGTCCGGACCTATCGACACCAGTTCACGCATTTCAAGCTCGACATCCATCCGCTGCTGCTGCAGGTCGGCAACACCCCGGCAGTCGCCGAGAGCACCTACGAATGGCACGCGCGCGAGGCTTTCGCAGATCTGGCACTGCCGACCGCAGTACGCCGCGTGCTCGAGCTCGCTTTGCGGCCAGGGGCCGCTGATCGCCGCCGCCATCTCGCGTAAGCTTCGCGCGTGAACGAAATTTCGATCATTGCCGCGCTCGACCGCAACCGCGCCATCGGCTTCCAGAACCGCTTGCCGTGGTCGCTGCCGGACGACCTCAGGCGCTTCAAGGCGCTGACCATGGGCCACACCATCCTGATGGGCCGCAAGACTGCCGAGTCGATCGGCCGTGCTCTGCCCGGGCGCAAGAACCTGGTGCTCACGCGCAGCGGCAGGGTGCCGTACGCGGACATGATCGCGGTCGCGACGCTGCAAGAAGCACGGGAGCAAGCCCAGCAACGCCTTTTCGTGATCGGCGGTGGCGAGGTTTATGCCCTGGCCTTGCCGCTGGCGGCGTACATGCACCTCACCCACGTCGATGTCGCATTGACCGAAGCCGATGCCTGGTTTCCACCGATCGATGCCGATGGCTGGCTGCGGGTGGGGGCCGAAACGCACGCCGCTGATGCGCGTCACCCGTACTCGTTCGAGTTCGTCGAGTATCGGCGGAGTGATCCGCAATGAACACCGGCTTCAGCGCGCGCATCGATCGCGGACTCGGCGGCAACCAGGTCAGCTGCGAACTCGACGGCATCCCGCCGCATCTGATCGGACACGACGCCGAGCTGTCGCTGCGCATTCAGGTCGATGTCAAACGCGCCTCCGGCGTCGACAGCGGCGAGACGCTGCTGGAACAACCACTGCGCATCAGCGCCACGCGGCTGCGCGTACCGATCGCGCAGTTTCCGGAACACGCCTACGCCTTCCAAGGCCAGCACATCGACATCCGCCTGCTGGCCCGGCTGCGTGTCGACGACGGCGTGATCTTCGACACCACGCTCGAAACCGCGCTGGAACTGCCGCAACGCCGACCACTCGCAAACACCGCGCAGGCATCCGCATGGATCGAGCCGCCGGACCAGTATTCGCTCGCCGCCAACCTGCGCGCACTCTCGCCGAAGGACCGCCTGATCGCGAAACTGCTGCTCGCGATCGCCGGCGTCGTCGGCACTGGCAACGCCGCAGTCGGCATGCACGACCAGTTCGTGCCCGAGTCGCAGATCTACTGGTACGACCACAGCGGCGATGATGGCTCCGAATCGCCGATGCTGAAATCGCTGGCCGGCAGCGGGTTCCTCGGTGTCGGTCTGTGGATCGCCATCCGCGCCCGATTGCGCCGCTACATGCGCATCGGCCTCGCTTCCGGCGTGGGAACACCGCGCCGCGGCGAGCGCGTGGCGGCACGCAATCTGGTGGAAGGCGAAGCGCGCGTGCCGCTCGAACGCAGCACCCTGCGCGTGGTCGCCGCCAACCGCGAGAAAGGTCAATACCGCGAGAAGTCCGGCAAGGAAACCAAGACCAGAAGCTTTGCCCACCCGCTGCAAGCCGTGGTGCTTTTCGAGCAGTTCCTGCCCCACGTCCCGGCCGGCAGCCCGCTCCAAGACCACATCGACGGCGACGTCGACTTCGAGCCGATCTTCACCAACCTGCTGCCCCCGCTCGGCGTCGGCAGCAGCCACGGCGTCGACGTGGTCTGGGAAGTGCAGCTGCTACACCCCGACTTCGTCGACCAGGAACTCCCCGGCCCAACCCAATGGACTGCGAGCGACTGGACCACCCCCGACTCCGACGCTTCAAGCTCACCAACACATCGGCCAGCGCATCGACCGACGCATTCAGCTTGACAGCCCGGCGCGGACTGACGATCATGCGCGCCCCTCCAATTCCCCGATAGCTCAGTCGGTAGAGCAACGGACTGTTAATCCGTGTGTCGCTGGTTCGAATCCAGCTCGGGGAGCCAGACAAGTCAAAGCCCTGCGGGAGACCGCGGGGTTTTGGCTTGATGGACGCTAGGCCGCAGCCAAACCCTGACTTGTTCGAGCCCACAAGACAACGAAGCACCGCCTCGAACCGTTCGGGTACAGGCATCCATCCGGCTCGCGGCGACGATTCATTTCTGTCACGAACCAGCCGAGAACCACGATTCGCAGGCCAACCGCGTATCGTTGGTCGTTTCACTCAACAAACCAGCCTACGCACGAACGACCCAATCCCGAGGCAAGGCGCTGGGGTGAGTCAATCGCGTTTCAATGGCTACCAACATTTTCCGACCGAGGATGCGCTGCCCGTAATGGTCTTGACGCCCGCCTGATTGATGCCCAACGTCGCACAGGCGGTGTCGTGGGTCGCCTGCGCCCCTTGGGGGACTGCAGTCAACGTGTAGGCAGTAGCAGTAGCGGTGCCCGGCGCCGGAATCGAATAAGAGGCAGCGACGTCCGTCTGGCACGCCAGCACTGGATTAGCACCGGCGTAGGTCAGCCTGACGGTGTAGTAGCGCTCCATGAACTGCGCCGCCTCCATCAGGCAACCGGCAGCGGCTTTTCTGCGCGTCTTTACCATCTGATCGAGGTAACTGGGATAGGCGATCGCTGCAAGAATCGCAACGATCGCAACGACGATCATCAACTCGATCAGCGTAAAGCCGCGACGATCAAGCCAACCTGGCTGCGCGCGACGGCGCAGCGTCCATCCATAATCCGAGGCGTTCATCAGTCTTACTCTTTGATCAACTCACGCCAAGAAATGCGTCCCCGGTTCGCAGGGTTGTTGATGCCGACTTCCTGTGCGCCAACCGGCTTGGGTTGAAAGAGCGTATCCGAGATGATCAAGCCTTGTCCTGGAGAACTGCTCGTGCCGACCGAACCAACGCCTACGGCACTGCTGCCACTACCGAGAACGTCGTCGTCGAATTCGCCATCGCCATCGACATCGAAGAAGTTTTCCGAGACGCTGGTGCCCGTGAATGCATCCAGCGCGTTGATATAACCGCGACCATCAACCACGCAGCCGTCGGCGATGGGGATGTAGCTGGATACCAGCAGTGTCTTGCCGATCAGCACCGTATCGGTGAGGATGCGCTCACCCAACTTGGTTGCCAGGGGCGGTTCCACCAGATCGATGAACCAGCCCTTTTGCCCGCGGGAAGATCTGCGTTCGGCTCGAAACCGCGGACAACGTTACCGTCAACCGCACCAATCGAGACAATATTTCGCTGCTGCAGGTTTGCCGCACGTGCTCCGATGGTCGTCAGCTCATCCTTGATTCCGTACCAAGTTTGCACCTTTGTGTTTGCCGTTCCGTCGACGTTGTACAAGTCATCGGAGTTGAGCAAACGCCCGGTGCCGAAGAACACCCATGCATTGCCGTCAACCGGGCTGATTCCGATCTCCGGGGCGCCGGTGATCGGTTGCGCGTTGCCAGCAGAGTCTTTGGCCGAGTGCAAGATCTTGCGGCTCGCAGCAGTCAACCAGTTGCTCGGCGAGGTGGAGCTGACATCAAAACGCCAGAGGTTCCCCAGCAAATCACCGGCATAGACCGTGTCGACGTCGTCGTCGCCGTCGCTGTCCCAACCGATGGGCGCAGAAAGCCCATTTGGCGCGGCTGCGCTACCCACGCCGGTGTCGATTTCGGCGATAACAGCTCCGTTCGTCATGTTGAGCACGTAGAGCACAGCCTTGTCATTCGTACTGTTGGGCCCATTCGCCACGAAAACCGCTGTCGAACCGTCGTTTGCCTTGGCGATGAACGGCCGACCCAGCACATTGCCCATCAAATCGTGCGCGGTAGGATTGAAGTCCCAAAGCACGTGGCTCGCATCGATGTTCGTTGGATCCGTCACGTCCAGCCCGAACACCCCCTTTCCGCCGCGCCCCAACGCGCCAACCAAATAGGCCTTGTCGTCGGCGTTCGACGCGCGCTCCGCGACGAACACAGGGCCATCTACGAAATAGGCGTGGGCATAGCTGTCTGACGACAGCGAACGCAGCGCTGCGAGATCGACACCTCCGGGAACGTAGGCGAATTGCTCTTCGCCTGTGGCGCCGCTGAAAGCGTGCAACATGCCATCGTTGGCACCCACGAAAATCGTGTTGGAGTCGACGGAGAAAAAGGGCGAACTGAGGACGATGTCACCGAGCAGGTGCGAGCGGTCCCGGAAACTGCCGCCATGGGCGATTTCCTGACTCTGATCACCGCGCAGATAGTCGGTCACTCCGGCATCGACCGCATTCAAGTAACTCGCCTGCGCGGTCGTCGGAAAATCTGCACCCGCAGTACCGTCCCAAGTCAGGAGTGTGCGAGAACCGGGGGCAGGTATGTGCTCCGAGGCCGACCACGCTGGAGTCAGAGCCGCTCCCGTGTCTGTCACGTCGTAGGCGTCCACTTCGCCAACCCAGCGATTCGAGGTAAACCTCGCCTGGAACAGCAGAGTGTCGGTGCCAAGTGTTGCACTGTTGGCGGACAGATTGGAGTTGGACGCGGTGCGCTCAACGACAGCTGATAGGGCCGAGCGCAGTGCTTGAGCGAACGCCTGCGGATTCGTCGCGGCGACAAACTTGCCGCGACCGTTGACCGCGGCGTGCCAGAGGTCGTCGATTTTCGCCGGATCGGAACTGCCAGGATCCGGCCAATTCAAGGTACCTGCCTCCAGCGCCGGTAGATCCGAATCCTCGAGATCGCCACGCAGGCCGAGAGAGATGCCGAAGGTGACCATATGCTGCCAAAACGCCGGATCGGCATTGGAGGTCGGCACCTCGTTGTCCAAGGTTGTGCGCAAGTCCTTCTTCCAGAAGTTCATCGCCACATCGGCAAGCGTATTCTCAGCAGCCGCCAAGTAGGGTCGAACTGGACTGTAAGTGTACGAAGCGGAGTTCGGCCCAGTAATTGTGGTCCCTGCATCCTCGTCGCCGCTCATGCCGGTGAACCCGCCGTCTCCGTTCCAATAGCCATCGGTCGTCAGGATCGCGAAGTTCTGGCGACAGGCCAACTCGGATACGCCCGTTCCCTTGTAGGGATTGCCGGCGCCGGACTCTGAGTAGTAGTTGCCCAGACGCTGGAGTGCACTGCGCAACGGCGTGCCCCCATTGTCATCCATTGAAAAGAGGCTGTTGAACCAATTGGTACGATTACTCGTCACCGGAGAGGTTCGATCACGGAACAGACCGCCATCGGAGTCGACCGGAATCCTAAAGGGGATCGAACCCAAACCGGCCATGCCGACACGGAAATCGCCACCCAACTCGGAAAACGCGCGCGACGCACCAGCCTTGGCGGCCTTCATGCGGGTGCGGTGGAACGACCACCAGTTCGCGTAGTTCTGGCGTTCATCGGCCTCGCTGCGGCCGGTGGGGGTCGCGTAGCTGCAGTGCCGCCAGCCCCACCCGCTGGTGGTCGTTGCGCAGCCAACGCTGGCGACGCCGGTTTCCGGGTCACCCGTCGTGTACTCCACCCGGAGCGTGACATTCGAAAAAGTATTGCTGTTGGCGTTGTTGGCGGCGCGCACGCCGACATACCAGTTACCTGCAGCTGGGTTGGCAATCGTGATGGTCTCGTTGCTGCTGCTACCGCTCGCCCGTTGCGTGTAGGTTCCAGTCGTCGGCAATGCCCCGAAGCGAAGATACAGGTTGGCGTCGGCGTCACCGCCCGTCAACCGGACGGTAAGGCTCGCCACGCTCGCCGGCAAAGTGAATGCCGCGGAACGACCGGAGGCCACGTTCGCAGGCGCCGTCACGCCGGTACCGCCGCCGTTGGTCCAATTGTTCCTGGTCGCCGACAGGCCGTTCTGCGTGTACAACACCGTCGTCGTCGAATTGACTTCGTCGCGCTCGCTCCGCACAAGGCTGCCGGAGTTGGTGAACTGATAGCGGTAGTACTGCGTCACGTCGTTCAGGTTGGTCGCGCCGGCTTTCGGCACGAGAAAGTAGGGCGTATACCCGTACAACGAGGTCGTACCGGTCGCCCCACCGACGTGGCTGCCGTCCGTCCAAACGGCGCTGTAGGGCGTGCTGGCCATCGGTGCACCGCTCGCCTGCATCCACGGCTGGTAAATAACGTTCGGGTTGTACGACAGCGTGTTGTAGGTGTAGGTGCGGAAGGAGACGTCGGGGATGTTGTCGGAGTCGAAATCGTAGACGTTGGTCGTGTTGCTGAGCTCACGCGTGCCATCCGGACCGCCGATCGGTATGGTGTCCCCATCGTCGGTGGTGCTCAAGCCTCCGCCACCCAGCGAGATGTCGTAATTCGGTAGACTGCGATAACCCATCGAACCCGAGGTATCGAGGGCCAGCACCACATTCGGAGGCACCGACGCCCCGGATTGCAACGGTTTGTTCGGAATGACGATACCGGCTTGAGCGGGACCCACGACGCTCAGCGCAACTACGGCACTGATCGCGGTTCGACGCATCAGACGCTCGATTGCGGATTCGCGGAGGACGGCAATCTGGTTCATTTTGCACCTCGTTCAGTAAGCAGCGACATGAGCTTGCAACAACACACGCGCACGATCGGCCTCGCTGCTGCGCGCGGTAACACGGTATCGCGGCGACTCGCACTGCGCGTTCTTCGGTTTTTTCTTGCTACAGCCGGTAGAATTCTCACCCATGCCCATGTGCTCGACCAGAAACTCGGGAGCAACGGCGATGCCCCCCGTGCCCGAATTATCAACCCCAAGAGCAGAGCTAGATTCGCGCCACGCGATCGCCGTATCCTCCCAACGCATCACATCCCCAGCGATGAGATCTGAACGCAAACCGCACAATCCGGCACTGCAGCCAGCCCCCGCGGCCGGCAACGGTGTCTTCGCCTTGAGGAGCGCCTCCCCCTCACGCAACCCAGTTTCGGCAGCTTGGAAAGCGAGGCTGCGGTCGTATATGCCAGCACTCATACGCTCGCCCATCGCCGTTCCTCGCATGCTGGACACGCCCATCCAGGTCATCACCAGCAGAAGGATGAGCACGACCACAAGCGCCGCGCCGCGCTGACGACCGTATCGAATAAAACGGGGCACAGACGGCTTCATTTGTTTCGACTCCTCAATGCGACGGTGTGTTGAACACACCGATAGACCCGCCCATCACTCGGTGGGGTATAACCGGTGTGACAGGTATCCAGAGATGGCTGTGGCACGCCGGTTGCTGCTACGCGTTCCGAACCGGCGAGGATGAGCGAAATCCGGGCACCGGTCACAGCAGACCAATCGGAAACTCCAGATGCGGAATTGTCATTGGCGGGACGGTAGCTGGCCGATGGTGGGGTCAAGTAACGGACCTGCATATCAACCACGCCTTCAACCACTTCCTCAGGGGCGGCAATGGAGGATCCTCGCAATGAGACGCGGAACAACGAGTTTCCACCACGGCCGTTGGCAGCGACGTACCATCGGGTCGCCTGTAGCCGGACCAGCGTCGAGTTATCGGGAAACTGGTACACCTCGCCCACCGGGGTACAGAGCGGAGGAACCTTGAAGCCCAGCCCCCTGCTGCAGTTCCCTGGAGTACCGGAGTTGTTGTGAATCACCGTCGCGCCGCCGCCACCCGTCATCTGGAAAATCGCGCCCTGGCTGTAGTTGCACGCCATCAGGATGTCATTCGCTACGAACCCATGAGTCGCGGGCGTCACGCCGAAAGTCGCGGTGCCCGTGACATGACTCGTTACATAGGCGGCGCCCGACGAGCCGGAAACAGTCTGTATGGCATCGGTTCCCGCCACGCTGCCGGACAATGCGCCGTTGTCGTGGCCTACGATGCCGCTGGCCCAGCTATTCCACCAGGAACTGCCGGCGCCGTTCAACACATTAGTGACTGGAATGTGACGCGAACACGGAACCGTTCCCGCCTCGCGCAGATCGCGCGCCATCAGCTCAAATGCGACTCTCGCGTTTTCCTGGGATCGAGACAGGCTTTCCGAGGCGGCATATGTGCGGCTGAAGGACAAGAACATGCTCACTGCCGCCCCGGTGATGAGCAGCCCGAGAACGATCGAAATCATCAGTTCGACCAGACTGAGACCTGCGACGGCGTGACGATCGAAAATGCGGTGGACACCCTTCATAGCAAGCTCCGAGTGTGCAGTTCCTGCGCCGCAGAGCCACCGCTTCCGCCTTCGTCGTTCCACCGAATGGAGACCTCACAAACGCCGCTAGTACAGGAGATACCTCCACAAGCACCGGCACCCATGGTCGTCTGGATCGCGGAGACCCAAGCGTTGAGGTCGTTCGAAATCAAGGTGCTGCCAGCCAGCGGCACCGAGCAACCTGTCGCGGGCAAAGCCAGCGTATACCCGGGGGATATCCGCGCAGCTTCCACATTCGCGCGCATCGCCTCGGTGATGGAGTAGGCCAACAAGATGGCTTGGCTGCGCTGGAACGCACTCTGGCTGTTGCGCAATGAAATAGCCTGCATTGCGGCCACGCCAAGCATGCCGGTTGACAACACCAACACCGCGATCATGACCTCAAACAGACTCGATCCCGTCTGCCTGACTCGATTTCTGGATGGACGAATACGCTTCATGACATCTCCTGCGATCAAGAATTCGCGGGGGCTGCGCAGGCGCCCGCAGCATTGCTACGAGCCACGGAGACGCGTGAACCGCCAGAAATGGCCACGTCTCGAGCGTTTTGCGGCGGGGTGGTCGTCGGCACGCACACCCGGACCTTAGCGACCAGCAAGGCACCGCTTGATGCACGCGCCAAGCCATCCGCCCGGAACACGATGCTGTTGGACCCCGATGAAATCAATGGACTCGGCACAACGACGGCGGGCGCGTTCACGGTCGTTGCGCGCAGCACCACATCCGTACCATTGACGTTGCCGTTGGCATCGACATCGACGAACGCCAGCCAGCCACCCCAGTTACCGGCGCTGGTCGTACACGACGGTGCCGCCGTGTCGGCGTTCTCGCTGCGACACACCACGGTGCGCTCACCGCGACGAAACGCTTCCATGCGCGCCAGTTGCAGCGTGGACACAATTTCATTTGCGGGCCCGGATACGCGCGAAGAATTGATTGTCGACTGAAAGCTGGGCAGCGCCAAAGCCACGAGAATGGCGGCTATAATCACCGTGACGATCAGCTCCAGCAGCGTGACGCCTGCCTGTCGCGAGCGACTTGGTGCGATTGCAAGGGCGAGTAAAGTCCGCATGGCGTTGAGTCACCGGTTTTTCGACAGTTCTTACGCTAGCTGTGCCGCAATTCCCGGGCAAGAGTGGACCGACGAACGGGGACTCCGCCCGGTCAACGGCGAGGCGAGGCACCACGCATCGGGAACTCCGTCACGAAACAACCCGGTAGCACGGCTGATAGCCCGAGCCGCCGGGAAGTTTCATGCGTTGCTGCGCGACGAAGGCGGCGAGCAGGCGGTCGAGGGCGGTCATGATTTCGGGTTCGCCGTGGATCTCGAAGGGGCCGTGCTGCTCGATCGCTTGGATGCCCTCTTCCTTGACGTTGCCGGCGACGATGCCGGAAAACGCGCGGCGCAGCTCGGCGGCGAGTACGTGGGTGTCCTGGTCGCGGTCCAGCTTGAGACTGGCCATGTTGGCGTGGGTGGGTTTGAACGGCTGCTGCAGGGCGTCGTCGATCTTCAGCGACCAGTTGAAGAAGAACGCGTCCTTTTCGGTGATGCGGTTGCGACGCACCTTCTCGATCCCGGAGTTGACGACCGTGGCAACTTCGCCGGGATCGTCGATGATGATCCTGTACTTGGCGGCGGCGGCCTCACCCAGCGCGAGCTTCAGGAAAGCGTCGATCTGCTCGAAATAGGCTGCGGATTCCTTCGGGCCGGTCAGGATCATCGGCAGCGGGATCGCCGCATTCTCCGGATGCAGCAAAATGCCGAGCAGGTACAGGATCTCCTCGGCCGTGCCGACACCGCCCGGGAACACCACGATCGCATGCGCCACGCGCACGAAGGCTTCGAGTCGCTTCTCGATGTCGGGCATGATCACCAGATGGTTGACGATCGGATTCGGCGACTCGGCAGCGATGATGCCAGGCTCGGTGATGCCGATGTAGCGGTTGGTGCGCCGTCGCTGCTTGGCGTGGCCGATGGTGGCGCCCTTCATCGGGCCCTTCATCGCTCCCGGGCCGCAGCCGGTGCAGATGTCGAGACCGCGCAGACCTAGCTGATAGCCGACCTTCTTGGTGTACTCGTACTCGTCGCGCTTGATCGAGTGGCCACCCCAGCACACGACCAGATTCGGGTCCAGATGCGGGCGCAGGATGCGCGCATTGCGCAGGATCTCGAACACGGCGTTGGTGATGCCGTTCGACTCCTCCAGATTGAAGCGGCCAGACTGGATGTCACTGGCGACGTAGGCGATGTCGCGCACGACCGCGAACAGCAGTTCGCTGACGCCACGGATGATCTCGCCCTCGACGAAGGCCTCGCCCGGCGCGTTCAGCAACTCCAGCTTGACGCCGCGGTCCTGCTGGTGCACTTGGATATCGAAATCGGGGTAACGCTCGAGCAACGCACGCGGGTCGTCGGAGGTGGAGCCGCTGGAGAGCACCGCGAGCGCACAGCGACGCATCAACTGGTGCAGTCCACCGTGGCTGGCGTCGCGCAGGCGGCCAACTTCCTGGCGCGACAGCATGTCCATTCCGCCCATCGGCGAAATGCGGGCATTCAAGGTAACTGGGGACATCTTGGGGTGGTTCCTCTGATCAGGGCGCGACCGCGCCGGATGCCGGGTCAGTCCGACTCGGTCATCAATTCCGCAGGCACGCCGCCTGCAACGAGAAGTGCGTCGAAACCTCGTTCGCACAACAAGTACGTGGCCGAAGCGCTACGCCGGCCCGAATCGCAATAGACGGCGCAGGGCCTGCGCACGTCGAGTTGCACTGCCAGTTCACGAAGGTGCGCAAGCGGCAGGTTGATCGCTCCCGGCACATGGCCTAGCGCAAACTCTCCGGCCAGGCGCACGTCGATCAGTTGATGCGCAGCGGTCAACTCCTCGAGCGTCATCTGCGAAAGCACGGGCGCCTTCAGCAGTCGCTCGAAGTCCTGGGCCGCGATTTTCATCACCGCGATCTCGGTAAGCGCCCGCACCGTCGCGTTGCGCGGATTGCCGGAAAGCAGTGCCTCCTCGCCAAAGCCACGACCGACGCCAAGGAGCGAAACCTCCTGCTCGTTCATGCCATCGACGTCCTGCTGCACTACCTGCACGCGGCCCTCTGTCAGGATGAAATAGCTGTCGCCATGCTCGCCCTGCTGGATCACGACATCACCGGCCGCGAACCGCGCCGACTGCATGCACGCGAACAGCTGCGCGATGTTGCCCGGCGGGATACGGTGGAATGCATGGTTCTGCAGCAGCGCCGTCATCCAGTCCTGGGGCTCGTCTTCGCGGCCGCTGGAACCGTGGTCGGTGACCACCAGCCCGCCGGTCTGCGACCAGGTCAGGATCAGGTCCAGATGTTCGCGATCGACGATCAACACCTGCGCGGTCTTCAGGCAGGTGGCGGTCACTGCGCGGCGCAGGCCTGCAGCCAGTGCATTGCGCGCTTCCGGCGTGTCTCCGCGGACGACCCTCGCATGCGCACCGTCGAACAACTCGATCTCGCCGGAGATCAGGAACGGCACCGTCTGCGCCGACTCGCCCCGGGAGAACAGGATCTGTCCGGGCTGGTAGGTACCAACACGCGCGTACTTCGCCAGTTCGGCGCGATCGGTCGGCAGCAGCGCGCCGAGCGGAACGAAGTTCTTGAAGAGGCTGATGTTGACCATTCCGCTGGTCAGATCTTGGATTGATGCCGTCGAGGCGGGCACAGAGAATTCCGCAGAAATCGGGCCTGGTCAAGGCGGCGCCCGAAAAAACGGCGGCCCGCACAAGGCGGGCCGCCGCGATTTGCCGCAAGCGCTACGCTCAGAACTCGTAACGGAAACCGACCTGCACGGACCAGCGCGACTGGCCCACTTCGTCACGCGTGCGCATCGTCGGCACGCGGGTGAACTGGTAGATGTAGCGGCCGTTGGCATCCACACCGGCCATGCGCGCGACCTGCATGAAGCCCGGGAAGCCCACTTCCTCGACCATGCCCCAGTCCTTGTTCAGCAGGTTCCCGAAGTTGACGATGTCCAGGAAGATCTCGGACTTGTTGTCGCCAAAGAAGCCGGGGAGATCCTGGGCGATATGCACGTCGACCTGATTGACCCAGGGCATGTTGTCGCTGAAGCGCTCCACCACCTGGCCGCGATGCGAGTTCAGGTAATCGTTGCCCTCCACGTAGGCCCAGAACGCGGCCTCCTGCTGGGCGGCCGTGATGGTGGTGCCGCCGGTAGCCACATCGGTGAACACGACATCGCCCGGACCCGTGGGCACGTAGAACAGGTCGTTGTTGGTGCTGCGACCGTCACCGTTGGCATCACCCGCAAAGGTGTAGCTGAACGGCAGTCCCGAACGGCTCTCGAAGAACATGCCGAAGGTGGTGTCGAGGTCGCCGAAGAAGTCGTTCTTGTACGACAGGTACGCGCTAAACCGGTCCTTGATCGCGTAAGCCGCCTTGCCCGCCACTTCTTCGTTGATGTTGAAGATCGGGTTGGTGCGGAAGTTGGTCTCGGCCTGCGAACTGGTACCGGTCTGCACCTCGGTCGCCTCGGTGTAGGTGTAGGCGACCTTGGCGTACCAATGATCCTCGATCGGCTTCTCCAGGCTCACCACCGCCTGGCGACCACTGCCCTTGGTGGTGTTGTCGAGCAGAACGACGTCGCCAAAGGCCGGGTTGGCGCCGAAGCGCTGGAACGCACCCAAGTTGGTGATCTGTGCGCGCGTGGTCGCGTTGGTGAAGGTGTTGGCGTTGGTGTCGCGCCAGTAATGGTAGCGGCCGTCCGGCAACACGCCGCGGGCCGGACCCATGTTCAGGTGCTCGTAGTAGATCGCCGATTCGACCTCGGTGAACAGCACCTCGGCCGACGCAACAAGGCCCCACCACGGCAGTTCGTGATCGAACGCCAGGTTGCCCTTCCACACGGTGGGCTGCTGGAAGTCGGGCGAGAGGATATCGACGACCTGGCGGCCGGTGGACGGATTGCACGGCGCCGGGCACAGCGGGTGATCCGGATCCCCGGTGAAGCCACCCTGGTTGCGCAGCGAAACCTCGAAGAAGTTGAGACCATCGTTCGAGAACGAGTTCGACAGCCACACGCCTGGGGTCGAACCCTGGAACAGGCCGAACCCGCCGCGCAGCTGCGTCGGGCGCTCGCTGTCGAAGGTGTAGTTGAAGCCGACGCGCGGCTGCACCACCGAGTTGCCGTCGATGGTGCCGTCGTTGCGCAGGCCGAAGGTGTTGTACACCGACTGATTGAACTGCGGACGATCGCCAGTGTTCGGGATATCGACGCGGACGCCGTAGTTGATCGACAGGTTGTAGTTGTACGCCCAGGTGTCCTGCAGGAACAGGCCGAGGTTGTCGAGGGTCCAGTCGGCCGCGCGGGATTCGAGAATGCCGTTGGTCGGCAGACGCACCGAGTAGGTGGCGAAGTTGCCGGCGGCGAATTCGGCGACGCTACTGAAGGTGTACAGACCGTAGGCGTCGCGCCCGAACAGGTTGTAGATGTCGTTGCGCTTCCAGTCGGCGCCGAACTTGATCGTGTGGTCGCCGGCGTAGTAGTCCGCAGCGAGATACGCGGTGGTGGTCTCGGGGGTCAGGAAGTTGGCCTGGCGGAACTGTTCGGTGCCCAGCGTGACCTGGTCCCCGGAAGCGACGCGGATCGCGACCTGCGGCGCGCGCGAATTGACGATCGGGCTACCGTCGTACTCGGAATAGGACACCGAGAACTCGGTCGACAGGCTGTCGGTCCAGTCGCTGTACAGATGGCCGACGTAGCTCTCGAAAGTTGCAGCGTTGTAGTACCAGTAGGAACTGAACGAGTAGTCGCTGGCACTCAGGCGACCGGCAGTGAGCTGCTCTCCCTCGGTTTTGTTGTAGCGGAACGAAGCGCGGTGCGCATCGCTGATGTTCCAGTCAAGCTTGGCCAGGATCTTCTGATCGGTGTTGTCGGCGTTTGCGCCGCCGGTGGCGCCGACATCAATGCCGTAGCCGCTGGCGATGCTCTCGATCTGGTTGAGTTCATCTTGCGTCACGTCGACGATGACGGTCGCGCCCGAGCCGATTGGCCCGACGTTCGAGCTCGGACTGCCGCGCTCGAATTCCTCATAGGCAACGAAGAAGAACAGCGTGTCCTGGATGATCGGGCCACCGAAGGTCAGCCCGTAGGTGATGTCCTGCTCATAGGAGGTGAACTGGGTTTCGCCTTGGGTCGCGCGGTCGCGGCCCACGGTCTGCTGCGGCGCCACCGGCGTGATGTCGCCGAACCAGTCGCCGTCGCGGTACAGGCCATAGACGGTGCCATGGAACTCGTTGGTGCCACTCTTGGTGACCGCGTCGATGCTGGCGCCGACGAAGTCGGACTTGGTCACGTCGTAGCTGGAAATCGTGATGTTGAACTCGTCGATGGTGTCCATCGAGATGGCGTTGTTGAGCGACGGCGAACCGCTGTCGTTCAAGCCGAACTCGTCATTCGAGGGCACGCCATCGATGTTGATCGCGTTATAGCGGCGATTTTGTCCGCCGGCGGAGATGGAGCCGCCACGGTCCTTGTCGATCTGCACGATGCGCGGGTCCAGGCGAGCAATGTCCTGGATGTTGCGACTGATGGTCGGTGCGTTCTCGATCTGCTCCCGGTTGAAGTTCGAACCGGTGCCGGTGTTGTCGGAGGAGAAGATGGTGTTCGAGGCGGTGGCTACGACTTCGACCGTTTCCAGGTCTGTCGCGCCGTCGTCCATGGTCAGGTTGACGGTCGAGACTTCGGCCAGCACCAGATAGACGTCGTCCTTCTTGATCGCTTCGAGGCCGGTCTTGTTCGCCGAGACCGAGTATGGCCCGCCGACACGCAGTCCGCGCGAAACGTAGCGGCCATCGGCATCCGTGGTGACCGACTTGCGGGCGCCAGTAGGCGCGTGGACGATTTCCACGGTCGCGTTGGCGACCGGAGCACCGGTCTCGTCAACGATACGACCGGAAACCGCTGCGGACGTGTTCTGGGCAGCCACCGGCATGGCCGCGGCCAGACCGAGCAGGATGGCCATGGAGAGCGCACTACGCTTTGTCATATTTGCACCTTGTTTTAACAACGGAAGAAAGCACCACCAACAACCATGCGCGCGAACCGATGCGCAAGGGCCGGCGATGCGGCGCTGCGTACCCACCCTCGCGCGGCGCGATCCGGGGGTTAACCGAAGTTTAACAGTGCCCAATGACAGATTTGTAACTCACTGACGTGACACATTTTTTTAACAACATTCGGCGCCGTACTCAATCCTCCTTCCAGGCCGGACCAGGCACGCTCAATCGCTTGAGGTCGCCGCCGCGATCAGCGCCAGGCAACGCGCCGCTTCGACGTCCGCCGCCGGCAGCAGTGCGGCGTCCTCCGCGAAGTAGGCGCGTGCACGCAACGTGGTTCGCATCGGGGCCGGCGTGAACGCGAGCATGCGCACGCCTGCGTTCTCCAGTTCCTGCGCCCACTGCGAGACCAGCCCGCGCAACGCAAACTTGGCGACACCGTAGGCATTCCAGAAGGCATTGCCGACGCGCGACTCGTCGTCCAGCACAAATACGCAACTGCCGCGCACCGCGCGCAGCATGGGCAAGCAGGACTGGGTCAGCACGAAAGGTGCATTGAGATTGACCTGCAGCGAACGCAGCCAGTCTTCCGGCGGCAGACTCTCCAGCGGCGTCAGCCCCGAGAACGCTGCAGCAGCATGGACCAGCACATCGAGACGACCGCACTGCTGGTCGATGGTCTCGGCCAACACGGCGAACTCGGCCGGCGTCGCGCCTTCGAGATTGATCGGATAGATCGCAGGCTCCGGGCTCCCGCTCGAGACGATGCGGTCATACACGCGCTCCAACTCGCGTACACGCCGACCTGCAAGCACCACGGTGGCGCCGGCGGCAGCCGCCTGCAACGCGCACTCGGACCCGAGTCCGCCAGCCGCGCCGGTGATCAGCACGACCTTGCCGGCGAGCGCTCCAGCCTGCGCCGCCACCGCTTCAGGCCTTGCCGGCATCGCGCAGCATCTGGGCGAGCTCGCCCTTGGCGTGCAGTTCGAGGGTGATGTCGCAGCCTCCGATCAACTCGCCGTTGATGAACAGTTGGGGAAAGGTGGGCCAGTTCGAGAAGCGCGGCAGGTTGGCGCGGATGTCCGGGTTTTCCAGCACGTTGACGCTGTGGAACTCTGCACCGGCCTCCTTCAGCGCCTGCACCGTGCGGCTGGAAAAGCCG
Organism: Lysobacterales bacterium; assembly: GCA_016703225.1. Taxonomy (NCBI): domain Bacteria; kingdom Pseudomonadati; phylum Pseudomonadota; class Gammaproteobacteria; order Lysobacterales; species Lysobacterales bacterium. The sequence goes on along the minus strand of JADJCM010000002.1, from coordinate 559,900 downwards.
CACATGGGAAATTGCGGCGTGCCCTTCATGAACAGCACCACCGGTGCCGATTCGACGATGCCCTTGATGCGTTCGATGGTTTCCATGGCAATTCCTCAAATTGTGAGGGCGGCATTCTACCGTCAGCGGCGTTGCTCACGGCGCGCATACGATCGCCGGCTAGAATTGGCGCCCGCAAATTTCCGCAACCGTTTCCGGAGCACTCCGTGGCCATCGATCTGCCCGCCCTGCCCTATGCCCGCGACGCACTGGCGCCGCACCTCTCCGCCGAGACCATCGACTACCACTATGGCAAGCATCATCAGACCTACGTCAACAATCTGAACAACCAGATCAAGGGCACCGAGTTCGAGGCGCTGGCGCTCGAAGAGATCGTGCGCAAATCATCAGGCGGCATGTTCAACAACGCAGCGCAGGTCTGGAACCACAGTTTCTACTGGAACTGCATGAAGCCCCAGGGTGGCGGCGAACCCACGGGCAAGCTTGCCGACGCGATCAACGCCGCATTCGGCTCGTTCGCACAATTCAAGGAGCAGTTCACCCAGATCGCGCTGACCACCTTCGGCTCCGGCTGGGCCTGGCTGGTGCAGCGCGCGGATGGCTCGCTCGGACTGGTCAGCACCGCCAACGCCGCGACGCCACTCACCGGCAGCGATCGCGCGCTGCTCACCTGCGACGTCTGGGAACACGCCTACTACGTCGACTACCGCAACGCCCGGGCCAAGTACATCGAAGCGTTCTGGAATCTGGTGAGCTGGGAGTTCGTCTCCGCGCAGATGGCGTAAGCGCGCAGCCTCAGGCCTCCACATCTCTGGAGCATCGCGGGCAGATCTCGCAGCCACAAAGATTCGCGTGCGGCGGCTGTTGCTGGGGGATGACCACTGGTGGCCCGACGCCGTGCCCGATCCCGGCATGAACATCAGGTAGGCCGTGCGACGGTGGTCGCGGCGTCCCATTGCGGGCGGTGCGTGCGGATCCAGGCGAGCAGGAGTGCGTGGAGTTCCTCGACATTGGCGATCAGTTCGTCGAGTTCCTGCTGGGACGGAAAGAACGAGCCATTGTAAAGACCGGCGGCGCGTTGCCTGCGAAACTCCTCGAGAAGTCGGAGCTTGGACTTAGCCGCGCCGATGGTGGTCGGCAACGTCTGCAATGCCAGGACATGGTGGCCGCCGCGGGAGTCCGGGCGCAGGTCGTGCAGTCGCAAGGAGACGATGCCGATCTGCAGCAGAGCCTCGTAGGCCATGTCGAAGCGGCCCTCGCGGCTCACCTATGTTGCCCGAGCATCGCTGATGCGCGTGGCGATGCCGGTGAGCAATCGGACGATCTCCAACGCGCTGGCGGGTTCGCGCTGGAGACCTCGTCCCACCAGCGACTCAAGCACCATCGGGGCCTCCGATGAGCGGTTTGGTCGGGCCGGCAAGCACGGCGGTGAGGAAGGGATCGCGTTGCTCGCGGCGATGGTGGAAATCGTCGGACGTGTAGAGACGAACGCTGATCTCGCGGGCGATGCGTCGTTCGACCGGCTCGATGGCTGCCAGGAAGGTCTCTAGACGCACGTCGCCTACGACCAGCAAGTCAGCGTCGCTGCGCGCATGTTCACTGTTGCTGGCGAACGATCCATACAGGCAGGCAAAGCGGACACCAGAAACCTTGCCCAATGCAGCGGCGAGTTGTGCCGGAAGTCCGCAGGTCTTTTCGACCATCGCGTGCAGGTCGGTATACACCGGATGACGCGTGTCACCCCGATCTTCCCCTGGGGGATGGGGGACGAGAGAAGCATCCAGCCGCGATGCTTCATCGCCCGCGCAGTCGTTCCGCCGGTGGCGCGACTTGTGCGTGCCGACTCAACGCTCCGCCGACACGATCAAGCGCGTCGGCGAGGGCCGATGGCGAATCCGCCACCAGCGTGGCGTGCCCGACCTTGCGCCCGTCGCGCGGCGACTTGCCGTAGTCGTGCCAGTGACCGCCTAGTTCGGCAAGCAGCACGCGCAGGTCCGGCAGCTCACCGATCCAGTTCAGCATGCAGGCAACGCCGCGTGCAGCGGTGCTGCCGAGCGGCAAACCGAGCACGGCGCGCAAGTGGTTCTCGAACTGCGACACGACGGCTCCCTCGATGCTCCAGTGTCCCGAGTTGTGCACGCGCGGCGCGATTTCGTTCGCCAGCAGTTTCCCGGCGCAGACGAACAGCTCCAGTGCGAATACGCCGACATAGTCGAGCGACTCGGCCACGCGCCGCGCCGCCGCGATCGCATCCGCGGCCAGCACGGCGTCGACTGCAGCCGGCGCCAGGCTGGCCGACAGCACGCCGTGGTCATGCCAGTTTTCGGTCAGCGGATAGGTACGGCACTCGCCGTCGCGGCCGCGCACCGCCACCACCGACACCTCGCGCTCGAACGGAACGAAGGCTTCGAGGATCAAGCCGCCACGCTCGGCCTGCGCCCCCAGCGCGGCCCAGGCCGCATCCAGATCGGCCAGGGTCCTGACACGAAACTGACCCTTGCCGTCGTAGCCGAGGCGGCGTGTTTTCAGGATCGCCGGTACGCCGACCGCGCCGGCCGCATGCTCCAGCTGTTCGCGCGTGGCGACAGCGGAAAACGCCGGCACGGCAATGCCGAGTTCACGGAACAGAGACTTCTCGGCCAGCCGATCCTGGGCCACCGCCAACGCACGCGGGCTGGGAAACACCGGCACCCGCTCGGCCAGCCACTGCGCGCTTTCCGCGGGCACGTTTTCGAAATCGAAGGTAACGACATCGACGCGACGCGCGAACTCGGCCAACGCCGCCTCGTCGCGATAGTCGGCGCCGAGCAGCGGCACGAACTGCGCTGCGCAGGCATCGGCGGCGCTGTCCATCACCAGGAAGCGAAGCCCGAGTGGCGCTCCAGCGAGCGCCATCATGCGCGCCAACTGGCCGCCACCGAGAATGCCGATGGTGGTCATGGAGTACGCGGGTCCGACAGGCTCAGTACCTGTTCGGTCTGGGCGCGACGAAAGGTGTCGAGTGCGCGCGCGATGTCGGCATCGTGCAGCGCAAGGATGGCGGCGGCATGGAGCGCGGCATTCACGGCACCGGCAGCGCCGATCGCGAAGGTCGCCACCGGAATGCCCGCCGGCATCTGCACGATCGAGAGCAGCGAGTCCACTCCATTCAGCACCTTCGACTGTACCGGCACACCGAGCACCGGCAGCGCCGTTTTCGCGGCCAGCATGCCGGGCAAGTGCGCAGCGCCGCCGGCACCGGCGATGATCGCCTTGATACCGCGCGCCGCAGCTTCCTCGGCATAGCGGAACAGCAGGTCGGGAGTGCGGTGTGCCGAGACCACGCGCACCTCGCAGACAATGCCGAGTCGCTGCAGCGTTTCCTCACTGCGCCTGAGCGTATCCCAATCGGAACGCGAACCCATCACGATGCCCACAACAGGCAGAGCGTTCGAATCGGTCATGCGGCTCTCCACGAACAGGGCGGCGCGGACCCACCGCGACGGCTGCTATCTTAGCGCCCGCTCCCATGGCGACGTGATGACTGATGGCTCTCGACCCACGATTTCTCTCCATCCTCTGCTGCCCGGTCAGCAAGCGCGCACTCAAGGCCTTGTCGCGTTCGCGGCTGGCCTTCGTCAATGACGCGATCCGCTCCGGTGCGGTGCTGAACGTATCTGGCTCGACGCTGGATGCAGCGCTCGCCGATGCGCTGATCAGCGACGACGACAAGGTCATCTATCGCATCGAAGACGGCGTGCCGGTGCTGTTGCCGGACGAGGGCATCGGCACCACCCAGTTCGCGGATTTCCCGGCGTGAACATCGAAGCGCCGACGCCATCGGTGATCGCTGCCGATGTGCGGCGCGCGCTGGCCGAGGACCTGGGTGACAGTGACCTGACGGCGCAACTGCTGCCGCCCGGACAGCGCTGCGAGGCCGAGATCGTCACCCGCGAGAACATGATCCTCAGCGGCCGCGACTGGGCCGAGGCCTGCTTCCGCGCGCTCGATCCGGGGGTGCAGATCGAGTGGCGCTGCGGCGACGGTGAGAGCATCGCCGGCGGTGCGCGCCTGTGCCGCATCGAAGGCGCCGCGCGCGGCATCGTCGGTGGCGAGCGCACGGCGCTGAACTTCCTGCAGACGCTGTCTGGCACAGCGACCACGACGCGACGCCACGTCGAAGCGCTGTCTGGCTCGGGCACGCGCGTGCTCGATACCCGCAAGACCCTGCCCGGCTTGCGCCAGGCACAGAAATACGCGGTGCGCTGCGGCGGCGGCACGAACCATCGCATGGGCCTGTTCGATGCGGTGCTGATCAAGGAAAACCACATCACCGCTGCGGGCTCCATTGCTACCGCGATAGCGCACGCACGTGCCATCGCCGGAACGCGCATGGTCGAAGTGGAGGTCGAGAATCTGGACGAGTTCGACCAGGCACTGGCGGCCGCACCGGACCGCATCATGCTCGACGAACTAACCGATGCCGATGTGCGTGAAGCCGTGCGCCGCAACGGCGGGCGCGTACAGCTGGAGCTTTCCGGCGGTGTTTCGCTGCAAAGGCTCGCGGAGATCGCCACCCTCGGGGTCGACTTCGTGTCGATCGGCGCATTGACGAAGCACCTGCATGCGATCGACCTGAGCCTGCGCGTGCTGCGCCGCTGGCCGCCGCCTGCCTAGATCTTGACGATGCCCGCTGCCCATAGCGCAGCGAAAATCGCAGCCGTACCGAGCAGGCCGATCAGCAGCCACTTCACCTGACCACCAGCGCTTGCCTGCACCGTCGAACGCACCACCGTCGGCGCTTCCGGCACACGCGCAACCTGCTGCATCTCCAGATGCGGCGCGACCAGCATGAAGCGCACGGTATCGAGGCGCAGTTCGTCGCCTGGCGCCAGCTTGCCGGTATGCACGCGCTTGTCGTTGATGAAGGAGCCGTTCGCCGAACCCATGTCCTCGACCGCGACGCCATCCGGCATCACCTGCAGCTTGGCGTGCTGGCGCGAGACCTCATCGGTCGGGATGCTGATGTCGCAGTCGCTGGCACGGCCCACGGTCATGGTGCCATGCAACGCGAAGGTCTTGCCGAAGGTGCTGCCGGAAACCCCGCGCAGCACGAATCGCGGCAGCGCCTGGCGCACGCGGGTGCGGCCATCGTCTTCGGGTTCCTTCCTGGCTGCGGCGGCAGCCGCCTGCATGCGCTCGCTGGCGAGGATGCGCGTGCCGATCTTGCCGAACAGCACGATGTCGCCGGGCTTGATCGGAGTATCGGCCAGCACCTGGCGGCCATTCAGCGCGATGCTGTTGGCGGCATCGAGCACACGGATGGAACCAGCGCTGCCGTCGAAGATCAGCTCGCAATGCTGGGCCGCGATCCCCGGTGCCAGCAGGGTGATGTCGTTGCCGGCACCGCTGCCGACCCGCGTGGTGCCGACTTTCAGCTCGATCTGGTCGTGCTCGCCATTCGGGAAGAGCAGCTTCATGTGGCCTTGAACTCCTGATATTCGCTTCGGTGCGGCCGCGGGGCCGGCGTCAATCGATTTCGCGTGCAACCCGGAAGCCGATCGTATTGAAACCGGTGTCCGCATCAAAGCCATCGCTCTGACTTGTGTCAAGCTGGCCCGCGGTCGACAGCCATGCACTGCCCATGGCCAAGCGACTGCCGCAGTTGGAAGCGCAGTCGCTGGTCCATTCGCGCACGTTGCCGGCCATATCGTACAACCCGCCCGGTGCATCGTAGCGGCGGACCGGCGCGGTGGCGGCGAATCCGTCGGAACACGCGAGCGCGTCACGATCGCGGTGCTCGGCATTGAACTCCTGGTCGGCTACATTCGCACGACACCTGCCCGCATCAGCCGCCTTGCCCGCGGCCGCCAGCCATTCGGCGGCACTGAGCAGGCGGTAGCGCTTGCCGCTCTGCTTCGACAACCATTCTGCATAGGCCTCGGCATCGCCGTAGGCCACGCAGACCACCGGATGCGTCGCCTGCTGAACGAACCCCGGGGACTGCCAGGTTCGCGACTTGGAACCGCGGAATACTGATTCGCGGTCGCGACAGGTCGGGCGCAGCGCACGCGCTTTGGATCCGCCCGCCGTCCAGTAACGACCGAATTCGGCGACCGTGGTCTCGTTGCGCGCCACCGCCAGGCGTTTGCCGGCGACGCGCAGCACCAGCAATTCCGGACCGCTGGCCGTGCCGAGCTTGTCGGCGAAGGCATAGCCGGGCTGGCCGACGCCATCCGCCTGCGTGAGCCCGCGCTTGGCGGCCGCGTTGGCCGGCTCGAAATGCAGCGCGCGCGCAAAAGCAGCCCGCGCAGCCTTTCCGTCCCAGCGTGCCATCGCCGCGTCGGCATCGGCCAACGCAGCCTGCACCAACTGCTTGCGTCTCGCCGCCACCGCACTACGGATCGCGCCTTCGCCGTCGTGTTTCCCGGCGATGTCGATGGCGCGCGCGGCGGTTTCGAAATACTCGTCGATCTTGCCGGCCGCAAACTGTTCTTCGGCCACGACCAGCAGGGCCTGCGCGGTCTGCACCAGGCCGGCGCCCGCTGCAGCGTTGTTGGCATCGATCAGCAGGACCTGACGATAACGGTCACTGGCATTGCGTCCGGCGGGAAGGGTCAGGCGCTTCGCAGCGAGATCGCCCTTGGCCAGACGCAGCAACTCGGAGACCGGATCGACCACCGTGGTCTCGATCGCGAAACGCAATTGTGCATCGGCGTCGACGCCGAGCAGTTCCAGCGCGCTCGGCTCGACCGTGGGCTCGGGCTCGTCGGTCGCCACTGCGGGCGTCGGGCTTGAGACCGGCTCGCCCGCGGGCTGCGCGTCAACCACCGGCGCGGTCAAGGCTGTGGCCGACGGCACGATCGCAGAAGCGTCGGGGCCCGCGCCGTGACTGGTCGATGGGCTTACGCTGCGATAGACGGAAAACCCGACCAGAACCAGCACCACGACGACCCCGGCGGTGCCGAGCGCCCACCCCACGCGCCGCGCATTGCCGGGCGCAGCGGCAGCGGTTGGTGCCGCCGCGGAGGAGCGTGCTCTGCTCTGCTCGCGCAGCTTCTGCAACTCGGCGCCAATCGCGCCTGCGGCCACAGTGGGCACGGCCATCTGCCGCGTCGCGCCGGGCTCGGCCGCCGGCCCGGCCGTGGCCGAATTCGGGGGAATCGCACTCATCACCAAGGTCGGCTGCGAGCCGATGGCCGTGGACGTCGGGTTCGCGACCGGCGCCAGACGCGTCTCCATCTCGGCCAGCGCCATCTGGAACTCGTCGGCGTTCTGGAAGCGCTGGTCGGGATCCTTGGCCATGGCCTTATCGATCAGCGCCTGCCAGTGCACCAGATGCTCGGGCAGGCGCGGCACCGGCTCGAACACATGCGCGTAGGCAATCGCAAAGCCGTCGTCACCCTCATAGGGCGCCTGTCCGGTGAGTGCTTCGAAGATGACCGCGCCGAGCGAATACAAGTCGGAGCGGCCATCGACATCACCGCCTCGCGCCTGTTCCGGGCTCATGTAATGGCTGGTGCCGACGCTGACGCCGGCATTGGTGATGCGCGAGGTCTTGCTCACGGCACGCGCGATGCCGAAGTCGGTCAGCACCGGGTTGGCATTCACATCGAAGAGGACATTGCCGGGCGCGACATCGCGATGCACGAAACCGCGCTGGTGCGCGTAACCGAGTGCGCGCGCTACGCCGGAAACCACGCGCAGCACCTCGGCCTCGCTGACGCCCCCACGAATGCGCTGCAGGAAATCGCCGTGCGGCAGGTGCTGCATCGAGAAGTAGTGCAACTTCTCGTCGGTGATGCCAACGTCGTAGACCGCGACGATGTTCGGGTGCGCGAGCGAAGCCAGCGTGCGCGCTTCCTGCATGAAGCGGCGCGAGAAGGTGGTGTCCGAAACCATGGCCGGGTTCATCACCTTCAGCGCCACCTCGCGTTCGAGCGAGGTCTGCACCGCCAGGTAGACCGTGGCCATGCCACCGGCACCGATTTCGCGCTTGATCAGATAACCGGGAACCTGGATCACGCTGGATGGCCGGGACGGGTGGGAGGGGGATTGTAAACGTGCGCAGAGCCGCGCGTCAGCGCCGACGGATGCCGACCGCGCCCCCTGGACTGAGCGCCATCACTTCACGACACGCAGTGCCGGGCCCTTGCGTGCCGGCTTCTCCGGCTCCTGCGGCGCGTTTTCCGGAGGCGGCGGCGCATCCTGAGCCTCGACCGGGAACATCATGCCCTGCCCGTTCTCCTGGGCATACACCGCCAGCACCGCGTGCAGCGGCACATCGACTTGCTGGCTGACGCCACCGAAGCGCGCGAGGAAACGGATGCGATCGTTGCCAAGTTCCAAGTCGGTCACCGCACGCACCGCCACGTTCAACACCACCTGGCCATCCTTGATCGCATGCGTCGGCACTCTCACCCCCTGCTGGCGGGCATCGACCAGCAGGTAGGGAGTCAAGCCGTTGTCACAGATCCAGTCGTACATCGCCCGTACCAGGTAGGGGCGGTTGGAAGTCATCTTGTCGGCTGCAGTCATATTCAGACTCAAGGGCGCAGCGCCTTTTCGGTGTCGGTCAAGCTGCGCGTGAAGGCGGGATTGCGGAAGATGCGCTCACCGTAGTCAATGATCGGCTGCGCTTCCTTGGGCAGCGTCACGGACAACAGGGGCAGGCGCCAGATCAACGGCGCCAAGGCGCAGTCGGCCAGGCTCATTTCCGGATTGAGGAAGAACTTGGCGAGCTTGAACGCCGGCAAGGTCGCTACCAGGCCCTCGCGCAGACGCTTGCGCGCGGCCTCGGCGGCTGCGCGCGTTCCGCTCTGGATCGCCTCGATCTGCGACAGCCAGTCGCGCTCGATGCGCCGCACCGCCAGCCGCACGCGGGCGCGCGACAGCGGGTCGACCGGCAACAGCGGCGGGTGCGGATAGCGCTCGTCGAGGTACTCGCAGATCACGTCCACGTCATACAGCGACAACTCGCGATCAGCCAGCGTCGGGCAGGCGTTGTAGGGATTCAGCTCGGCCAGGTCTTCCGGCGGCTTGGCCGGGTCGACCACGACCAGATCGTAGGCGACCGCCTTGGCCGCCAGCACCAGGCGCACGCGATGGCTATCGATGTCGTCCTTGCCCGAGAACAGCGTCAGCACGGTGCGGGCACGCACCGCGGTGGCGGCCTTGCGCTTGGCGCCCCACGGGGGCGGATTCGGGTTGCTCACGTCGGGATACCTCCGTGTCCTGATTGGGCCGATCCCGGAATATCGCGTCGCCGCCGAAATGGCAAGGGCCCGGTTGCCCGGGCCCTCGCTTCATTCCAGCCGATCTCAGTGGACGTCGCGCCAATATTCGCGCTTGAGCACCCAGGTCATGGCGGTCAGAACAACCAGGAACAACAACACCCAGACGCCCAGTTGCTGGCGTTTCAGGGCGGCTGGTTCGGCCGCGTACTGCAGGAAGTTGGCGATATCGCGCGCGACCCGGTCGTATTCCTCGGCACTCAGGCTGCCGGGCTGGACCGATTCGAAACGCGCGAACACCGGCGCCGCGCCGGCCACCCCACCGTGCGGGGCATCGAACACTGCCGACTGCACACCCTGCTGTTCCCACAGCACATGCGGCATGCTTGCGCCCGGAAACAGCACGTTGTTCCAGCCGAGCGGACGCGCCGGGTCTCGATAGAAGCTCTTCAGGTAGGTGTAGATCCAGTCCGGACCGCCGCGCACGCGTGCGACCAGCGACAGGTCCGGCGGCGCCTTGCCCAGCCATTTCTCGCCATCGGCCGCGGTCATCGCCACGGTCATGGCCTCGCCGAACTTGGCGCCGGTGAAGTTCAGCGCGCCCATCACCTGATCTTCGGTCAGACCCAGATCGGCGGCCATGCGCGAATAACGCATGTACTTGAGCGAGTGGCAGCTCATGCAGTAGTTCACGAACAGGGCGGCGCCATTCTTCAACGATTCCTGATCGTTGAGGTTGGCGCCGGAATGCTGCAGGCCGGCGCCACCGCTGGCGTTGGCGGTCGCGGCGAACAGCGAGAATGCGAGTGCGATCAGCTTCTTCATTGTCATGTTCTCAGTGATCGAAGGTGACGCGCTCGGGCACCGGCTTGGTCTTGTCGACCGCGGTCCAGATCGGCATCGTGAAGAAGAACGCGAAGTAGTAGAAGGTCAGGATCTGGGCGACCAGCTTTTGCATCGGGCTGCCCGACTGCATGCCGAGCCAGCCGAGGATGCAGAAGCTGATCACGAACAGCGCGATCATGATCTTGGTGATCGGGCCGCGATAGCGGATCGACTTGACCTTGGAGCGGTCGAGCCACGGAATCGCGAAGAAGATCAGCGTGGCAGCACCCATCACGATCACGCCGAGCAGCTTGTCCGGGATCGCGCGCAGCATCGCGTAGTAGGGCGTGAAGTACCACACCGGCTTGATGTGCTCGGGCGTCACCATCGGGTTCGCCGGCAGGAAGTTGTCGTGCTCCAGGAACAGCCCGCCCACGGTCGGCTCGAAGAAGATGATGAAGGCAAAAATCACCAGGAAGAACGCGGTACCGAAGATGTCCTTGACCGTGTAGTACGGATGGAAGGCGATGCCGTCGAGCGGAATGCCGGTGGCCTTGTCCTTGACCTTCTTGATGTCGACGCCGTCGGGGTTGTTGGAACCGACCTCGTGCAGCGCCATCAGGTGCAGGTAGATCAGGCCGGCGAGCACGAACGGCACCGCAATCACGTGCAACGCGAAGAAGCGGTTCAGGGTCGCGTCCGAGATCAGGTAATCGCCGCGGATGAACTCGACCAGTTGATCGCCGATGACGGGCACCGCGCCGAACAGCGAGGTGATCACCTGCGCACCCCAGTACGACATCTGGCCCCAGGGCAGCACGTAGCCCAGGAACGCCTCGGCCATCAGCACCAGGAAGATGACCACGCCGAGCGTCCAGATCAGCTCCCGCGGTTTCTGGTAGGAGCCGTAGATCAGGCCACGGAACATGTGCAGGTAGACGACGATGAAGAACGCCGAGGCCCCGGTTGAATGCATGTAGCGGATCAGCCAGCCCCAGTCGACATCACGCATGATGTACTCGACCGAGTCGAAGGCCTCCGCCGCGCTCGGCTTGTAGCTCATGGTCAGCCAGATGCCAGTGACGATCTGGTTGACGAACACGACCAGCGCCAACGAGCCGAAGAAGTACCAGAAGTTGAAGTTCTTCGGTGCGTAGTACTTGATCGCGTGGCGGTCCATCCACTGCTGCAGACCGGGGGCGCGTTCGTTGATCCAGCCCTGGGCGCCGTCGATGACGCGGGTAATCACATTGGTCGTCATGATCAGGCCGCCTTCGGGTCGGCGTCGAGGCCGATCAGGATGGTGTTGTCGTCAATGAAGTAGTGCGGCGGTACGCGCAGGTTGGCCGGCGCCGGCACGTTCTGGTACACGCGGCCGGCCATGTCGAAGCGCGAGTTGTGGCATGGGCAGTAGAAGCCGCCCTTCCACTCGCTGTCGAACGGCTGCGGCAACATCTCCGGGAAGAAGGTCGGCGAGCAGCCAAGATGGGTGCAGATGCCGACGATCACCGCCACGTCCGGGCGGCGCGAGCGCGTCGCGTTGCGGGCATACTCGGGCTGCTGGTCGAGGTTCTCGGAGCCCGGGTCGCGCAGTTGCTGGTCGAGCGAGGACAGGGTATGCACCACTTCGGGCGTGCGCCGCACGATCCACACCGGCTGACCGCGCCATTGCTGGATCACACGCGCACCGACCTCGAGCTTGCTGATATCGGCGATGACCGGCGCTCCGGCCGATTGCGCGCGTGCGCTTGGCTGCCACGCCTTGATGAACGGCACCGCGGCGAATACGCCGCCAACGCCACCGACCACGGCGGTGGTCGCGGTCAGGAACCGTCGACGCCCGTGGTTAACGCCCTGCTCTGCCATGGGAAACCCCACACCTGGAAAGAAATCTGGATGGCTCGCCGAGCCAAAGGAGCGCGATTCTAGTGGAACGCGCCGGGACAGGACAATCAAAACCGCAGCGGAACAAGGCGCCTTCCGGCACGGACAAGATCCCGCCGCAGAAGTCAGAATGCGACCCATGCGCACCTTCGCCCGTTCCGCCCTGTTCGTCCTGCAATTCGCCGTGCTCGGCCTGGCGATCGCCTTCGTCGTTTCGCGTGTGTGGCCGCAGCGTTTCGCCGCCGCAGCCGCGCCCACCCCGGTATCGGCACCCGCTGCGACCGCGCCGGGCTCCTATCGTGCTGCGGTGGACAAGGCCGGCCCATCGGTCGTCAGCATCTACACCCAGCGTGTGGTCGCCGAGCAGGCCTATCGCAGCTTCACCGACCCGACCCTGAGCCGTTACAACGGCGTCACCCTCGGGCCGACGCGCAAGCGCCTGGAGCGCAGCCTCGGTTCCGGCGTCATCGTCGGCGAGGACGGCTACGTGCTGACCAACCACCATGTGGTCGCGGGCGCCGACGACATCCTGATCGGCCTATGGGACGGACGCATCACTTCAGCGCGCATCATCGGTGTCGACCAGGAGACCGACCTGGCGGTGATCAAGATCGAAGGTGCCCGCTTGCCTGCGGCGCACTTCGCCGAAGCCGATGCGTTGCGTGCCGGCGATGTCGTGCTTGCGATCGGCAATCCCTACGGCCTGAGCCAGACGGTGACACTCGGTATCGTCAGCGCCACCGGTCGCAACCAGTTGAGCCTGAGCCGCTACGAGGACTTCATCCAGACCGATGCCGCGATCAACTCCGGCAATTCCGGCGGCGCGCTGGTCAATGCCGAAGGCGCGCTGGTCGGCATCAATACCGCAGTGTTTGGCACCGGGCTCGGCATCAGCTTCGCGATTCCGGCCGCATCGGCACGGCGCGTGCTGGAGCAGATCGTCCAGAACGGCGAAGTGATCCGCGGCTGGATGGGCGCCGAGTACGCCGGCGCGCCGGCTTCTCCCGCGGCAGAGGGATCAGTGCAGCAACGCGGCGCCCAGATCGCGCTGCTGCTGCCGGACGGACCCGCCGATCAGGCTGGGCTGAAGCCCGGCGACGTGGTCGTCGAGTTCAATGGTCAGGCCGTGGAAGACGAGGGCGACCTGCGTTCGCGCGAAGCCGCGCTTGCTCCTGCGACCAAGGTGCAGGTGCGCGCCCTGCGTGTCGGCGTCGAGTTTGTCACCGAGGTGGAATTGATCCGTCGCCCGCGCCAGCAACGCTGAAACGGATCAGGAAGCGCCGAGTCCCGCGGTCTGCTGAGCCTGCTGGTAGCGCTTCATCAGGATCTCGACGCGGTCGACGTAGACGCGGGTCTCGGCATAGGGCGGCACGCCGCCGTATTTCTTCACCGCGCCTTCGCCGGCGTTGTAGGCGGCGGCGGCGAGCTTGATGTCGCCGTCATAGTTCTTCAGCAGGCCGGCCAGATGCTGCACGCCGGCACGGATGTTCTGCGCGCCGTCGTAGGCGTTGCTGACCCCGTACATGCCGGCGGTCGCAGGCATCAACTGCATCAGGCCCTGGGCACCCTTGTGCGAGCGTGCATTCGGGTTGAAGGAGGACTCGGCGTGAATCAGCGCGCGCACCAGTGCGGCGTCGACGCCATTCGCGGCGGCGGCGGCGGCGATCTCGTCGGCGTAGGCGGTGGTATTCAGTCGCGTCGCATTCCAGTTGACGGTCGAGTGCACGTCGCAGGCCGGGCAGGCGTCCACGTAGACCACCGAGTAACCGCCGGCGATCGGCGGCTTCGAGGTGAAATGCACCGTACCCTTGCCATCGATGCGCTTGTAGTAGCGCTCGCCGGTGCCGGGCAGGCGGCTGTTGGTGCTGACGATGTTGATGACGCCGCTCTTGTCCTTGAACACGCGCACGTCGCTGGCGACGACCGCAAGCGGGGCCAGAAACAGGAACGGCAGCAGTCGGATCAAACGGTGCAGTGGCAAGCGTCGAACTCCCTGGACAGCGCTCGGACCTTGCCGGCGCGCCGGAAGTTTCGCCAATCCGCCCGCGATTTGCCAGTGCGTCCGCCTTGACAGCCTACAATCGACCGCCGCCAACCCGTACACTGCGCGGCTTTTTCCGCCCGAGGTTGCACCGATGTCCGGCAAGCTGTTCATCAAGACCCACGGTTGCCAGATGAACGAGTACGACTCGACCAGAATGGCCGACGTGCTCATGGCCGCGCACGGGCTCATGCTCACCGAGAACGAGGCCGAGGCCGACGTCATTCTGGTCAACACCTGCTCGATCCGCGAGCGCGCGCAGGAAAAAGTGTTCTCGCAACTGGGGCGCTGGCGCGAACTGAAGAAGGCTCGCGGAGGGAATGTGATCATTGGTGTCGGCGGCTGCGTCGCGTCCCAGGAAGGCACGGCGATCATCGATCGCGCACCGCATGTCGATCTCGTGTTCGGTCCGCAGACGCTGCACCGACTGCCGGAGATGATCGAGGCCCGACGCGCGACGAACCAGCCGCAGGTCGACATCTCGTTTCCGGAAATCGAGAAGTTCGACCACCTGCCGCCGCCGCGCAAGGACGGCCCGACCGCGTTCGTGTCGATCATGGAAGGCTGCTCGAAGTACTGCTCGTTCTGCGTGGTGCCCTACACCCGCGGCGAGGAAGTCTCGCGCCGCTTCGAGGATGTGATGACCGAGGTGCGCTCGCTTGAGCAACAGGGCGTGCGCGAGGTCAACCTGCTCGGCCAGAACGTCAACGCCTATCGCGGCCAACTCGACGACGGCGAGGAAGCCGACCTCGCCTACCTGATCGAGGCGATCGCCGCCCTGCCCGGCATCGGCCGCATCCGCTTCACCACCTCGCACCCGCTGGAGTTCACCGACCGTTTGATCGACGCGTACGCCAACGTGCCCAAGCTCGCGAACTACCTGCACCTGCCGGTGCAGTCCGGTTCCGACCGCATCCTCGCCGCGATGAAGCGCGGCCATACCGTGCTCGAATACAAGGCGCGCATCCGCAAGTTGCGCGCGGTGCGGCCGGACATCTCGATCAGCACCGACCTCATCGTCGGCTTCCCGGGCGAAACCGAGAAGGACTTCGCGGCGACCATGAAGCTGTGCGAAGACATCGGCTTCGACCAGAGCTTCAGCTTCGTCTATTCGCGCCGCCCGGGCACGCCGGCGGCGAATCTTGAAGACGACACTCCGGAGGCGCTCAAGCTCGAACGCCTGCAACAACTGCAGGCGCTGATCACGGCGAATTCGCAGAAGATCAGCGAGGCGATGCTCGGCACGACGCAACGTGTTCTGGTCGAGAAGACCAGCCGGCGCAACGCGCTCGAGCTGAGCGGTCGAACCGAGAACATGCGCTACCTGAACTTCGTTGCCCCGGAGAGCCTGATCGGCCAGTTCGCCGATGTCATCGTCAGCGACGTGATGGCGAATTCGCTGCGCGGGCGGCTGGCCGTGCCGATGACTGCGGAACTCACCCCATGATCCGCCGCATCCTGCTTCTGCTGATGCTCGCCGCCGCCGCGCACGCAGAGGCGCGCCCGGAAAACTGGGCGCGACCGATTGCGCAGCGCACGCTACCCAACCTGCACCAGGTCAGCCCGGTGATCTACCACAGCGCGCAACCACGCGACGGTGCACAGGCCGCGCTCGATGCGCTCGGCATCAAGTCGGTGATTTCCCTGCGCTGGGGGGAAGATGCGGCGGAGTTGCTGCCGAACGCCAAGCGCATCCACGCACCGATCGAGAGCTGGGATGTCGATCACGCCGAGGGGGTGCGCGCACTGCGGGCACTGCTCGATCCAGCCAACCAGCCGGTGCTGTTGCATTGCCGCCATGGCGCCGATCGCACCGGCACGGTGATCGCGGCCTATCGCATGCTGGTCGAGGACTGGAGCGCGGAAGCCGCCATCGCAGAGATGCGCGAAGGCGGCTACCACTACCACGCGATGTGGAACAACATGATCCGCTTTCTGCGCAAGCTCGACGTGGCGGCGACGCGGCGCGAACTCGGGCTGCCGGAACGCACCGCGCGCGAAAGACCAGCCTGAACGGCGATACGCGTCTTCTCCCGGGCGATCGTTGCACCCGTGGCGCGCCTGCCTGACACTTGCGTCGATTTCCGGGTATGAAAATGGTATGAGAAGACTGCATCTGGGCGGCAAGGTCCGCGTCGCAGGCTGGGAATTGATGAACGTGGTGCCCAGCCCTGAAGTCGATCACGTCGGTGATGCACGCGATCTCTCGCGTTTTGCGGAAGCGAGCTTTGATGAGCTCTACGCATCGCATCTGCTCGAGCACTTCGACTACCGTGATGAGCTTGCGCAGACGCTTCGCGAGTGGTGGCGAGTGCTGATTCCGGGCGGTTTCCTGCGCATCAGCGTGCCCGACATGGAAGTGCTCGCGCACCTGCTGCTCGAGATTCCGAAAGACCGCCAAGCGGAACGCTTTGCGCTGACGCGCATGCTGTTCGGCGGCCATGTCGATGCCTGGGATTACCACAAGGTCGGCTTCACGCAGGACATGCTGGCCTGGTTTCTGCTCGCAACCGGCTACGCCGACGTGAGTCGGGTCGCAGATTTCGGGCTATTCGACGACACCAGCTCGATGCGATTCCTGGGGGTACCGATCAGCCTCAACATGGTCGCAGTGAAGCCGCTGCCAGCAAACGATGTACCGCGGGTCGACCTGGCGCGCATCAGTTGCATCTGCGGCAACGGCCGCCGTTTTCTCGACTGTCACGGTCACGCACGCACGCAGCCCGGCTGAGCGGCAACTACCGGATTGCCACTACCGCGGCACCGCGTCGCTCGCAGCGCCCATGCGTGCACGCAGCGAATTCGCGATCACCAAGGCTCAGCTTCCCCGGGTGCCTGCGCAAGGCGGAAAGCGCTTGCGCAGCAGCGGCTACCACCATCACGCGATGTGGAACAACATGCTCCGCTTTCTGCGCAAGCTCGACGTGGCGGCGACGCGGCGCGAACTCGGCTTGCCCGAGATCGACACGACCGACTGAGTTTGCGACGGCGGAGGCTTCGGCCGCGCACCCAATCAGTCTCGAGTACAGCGATCCGCGCGCATTTCGGCGAGCCGGGCATGCTGGCGCTGCAGGCGCGGTTGCGCGGGCGGTGGGGCGTCGAGGAACACGGCGG
The DNA here is from genome assembly GCA_016703225.1 of Lysobacterales bacterium. Classification (NCBI taxonomy): domain Bacteria; kingdom Pseudomonadati; phylum Pseudomonadota; class Gammaproteobacteria; order Lysobacterales; species Lysobacterales bacterium. Next base: position 542,824 of record JADJCM010000002.1, on the reverse strand, counting down.
CCTCGTCGCAGCGGGCGAGCAGCAGCAGCGCATCACCAAGCAGCAGATCGATGCGCGCCTGGTCGCCGGGCGCTGCGGCAGGGAAATCAGTGGCGGCGAGCGCGCCGATGGCGGCCATCGCCGTGGCTGCGTCTTGCGCCGCCAAGGTGGCCGCGATGCGGGTGAGCGCGATGCTGCGCCGCTCGGGGTGCTCGGATCCGTACTCGGCGAGCAACACCGGCTCGGCGCGTGCGAGGTGGGCGAACGCAGTCGTCGCATCGCCGAGGTCGATCGCCGCCTCGGCTAGCAACCAGTCGGCTTCTGCGATGCGCAGCGGGTCGAACTCGACCGGCGCTTCGTCGATCACCACGCGCATTGCGGTGAAGTCGCGCTGCGCGCCCTCGGCGTCTCCGGCGCGCAATGCCGCCCAGCCCTTTTGGCGCCAGATGTTCTCGCGCGCGGAACGCGGCAGGTCGCCGGCAGCGAGCGCGGAAACCGCTTGCTGGAACAGCTTCGCCGCGCGCTCGCGCTCACCGAGCCGCGACAGCATGCTCGCGACACTGGCCAGCGCATCCGCAGACGCTGGCGCCCGCGGCGCCTGCAGCGCCAGTGCTTCGATGCGGTCGGCGGCGGCGCGCACACCGGGCAGCGCTGCCGGGTCATCGCCGTCGAACGACATCGCCAGCAGCTTGAGGTAGCCAAGGCGCTCGATCGCTCTGATCGCTGGCGCGCGGTCGGCGACCAGCAGCGCTTCCTGCAACACCGGGCGCGCGCGGTCGTCCTGGCCAAGGTTGAGCAGACCGTGGCCGATTTCGCCGAGTGCGCGGAACACCAACTCCGGATTGTCGCCGTGTTCGCGGCGGATGGTCGCGGCCGCCGTCACCAGAAACTCGCTCGCAGTCGGATCGCGACCGGCATAACGCATCGGATTCGCCGCCGCCAGCACTTCCAGCAGCGCACCGACATTGGCCTTCGCGATCGTAGCCTGGCGCCGCGCTTCGATGGCTTCGCTCCAGGCGACTGCAGCGGCAATGGCCAGGCCCGCGATCGCCGCCGACGCCGCAACCACCGCTACCCGGTGCCGGCGCAGGAACGCGCGTGCGCGCAGGCGCCAGGAGCCAATGCCGCTGCGTGGCGCGCGACCGGCCAGCCAGTCGCGCAAGTCATCGGCGAACTGGGCGATTCCGGCGTAGCGCGCCGCCGGCGAGGTGGCCATCGCGCAGGCGACCAGCGGCGCCAACTCCGCGGCCACTTGCGCCCGCTCCGCGGCTTCGAGCAGTGATACATCCAGTGACTCGGCCAGCGGCCGCACCGCGCCACGCACGATCGCGTCCTGCCAGGCCATCGCGCCGGACTCGGCGGCCGCGTAGGGCGACTGCAGCGCCAGCAATTCGTACAACACGACGCCGGCGGCATGCACGTCGGTCAGCGTCGTGGCGCGATCGCCGAGCACCTGTTCGGGCGCGGCGTAGCGCAGCGTCATCGCGGTGACACCGGCGCGCGTCGCGGCGTCGCTGTCGTCATCGACGAGCTTGGCGATACCGAAATCCAGCAGATGCGGCACGTCATCGCCATCGACCAGGATGTTCGCGGGCTTCAGGTCGCGATGCACGACCAGCGCGCGATGCGCATAGGCCACCGCGTCGCAGACCTGCACGAACAGCGCGATGCGCTCACGCAGGCGCGGTCGCCGCTGCCGCACCCAGAGCGCGAGATCGACGCCTTCGACGTAGTGCATCGCCAGCCAGGGACGACCGCAGCCATCGACGCCGCCATCAAGCAGGCGCGCGATCTGCGGATGCTCCAGGCGCGCCAGAATCTGGCGCTCGCGCAGAAAACGCAGATCCAGCCCGAGACCGGACAAATCCCGACGGATCAGCTTCAGCGCCACCCGTTGCGCATAAGCGCCGTCGTCGCGCTCGGCCAGGAACACCTCGCCCATGCCGCCGCTGCCGATGCGGCGCACGATCCGGTACGGCCCGCAGCGCTCGGGCGACGCCGGCGCGGCCAGGTCGCGCACGTCCACCGCGTCCAGCAATTGCGTAAGCGCGGCGGCAAACTCAGGATCACGCGCGCGCCACTCGACCATCGCACCGGCACGCGCCGCCGTGTCCAGTTCGACCAGCGCGTGGAAGGCCTCGCGCAGACGGGCAAACTCGAGATCGGCGGATTGCGTTGTCATCACTCAACCCGCCAACTGCTGGCGCAGCCAGGCCCGCGCCATCGCCCAGTCGCGGTAGACAGTGCGTTCGTCGAGGCCGAGCAGGGCCGGATGACCGAACGACGCGTCCGAGCTGCAACTGCGCAGGGTGACACTGGACGGCGCGCTCATGGATCGCAGATCCCCTCGTGTCGCGGCCAATCGAGAATGTGGCGACGTTCGAGCTCGTTCTGGAGTTCCTCTTCGCTGGGCAGGACGAGGCGGTACTTGGAGGCAAAGAGCTGCTGGCTCTCGCTGAGCACGGAGTAACGGACAAGGGTCTCGTCCTTGTCCGCGCAGAGGATGATGCCGAGCGTGGGGTTGTCACCCTCACCGCGTTTGAGGTCATCGAACATCCTGACATACATGTCCATCTGCCCGATGTCGCCGTGGGTCAGCTTCTTCGTCTTCAGGTCGATCAGGACAAAGCACTTGATGAGGTAGTTGTAGAAGACGAGATCAATGTAGAAGTGAGCCGTCTCGGTGCTGATGCGGAACTGGCGGCCAACGAAGGAAAAGCCACGACCGAGTTCCATGAGGAAGTCGCGCAAGCGGACGACGAGGGCATCTTCCAGCTGGCGTTCGCTGGGTGACGGCTGTTCTGGCAGATCGAGGAACTCGAGGATGTAGGGGTCCTTCAGGAGCTGCTTTGGATTGGCCTCCGGCATTGCCGGAGCAACGGACTCGGGGGCCTGCAGCAGCCGTTCGAAGCTGCGGGTCTCGATGGCCCGCTGCAGGGCGCGGGAAGTCCATTGCTGGCGGGCAGTTTCCTGGATGTAGTAGTCCCTAGCTTTCGGATCGTCGACCCGCATGACGAGGCGCCAGTGCGTCCAGCTCAATTCGCTACGCAGTGCGTAGCGCTTTTCCGCATCGGGGAAGCTCAGGTAGAACTGCCTGAAATTCCTGAGGTTGGCGACGGACATTCCGCTGCCGAGTTCCTCGCCGAGCGCACGCGCGAGATGGCGGATGAGCTGGCTGCCATATTCGGCGCGGGCGGCTCCGCCTTGCTCTTCCTCGACGATACGACGCCCGATGCGCCAGTAAGCGTCCACCATGGCGGCATTGGCTGCGGTGTAGGCCATCCTGCGGGCATCCCGCAGGATGGCGACGACATCCTCGAACAGACGCGATGACTTGGCGGGATGTTCGTTCATGCGTCTGCTCCTTGCAGTCGCCGCGCGCCCCAATCAGTGCCGCGGATGGCGATCACGGGTGTGCCCTTCAAGCGAACCCTGGCCATATTCAATCGTCCTCCATGTCTCAACCCGCCAACTGCTGCCGCAGCCAGGCCCGCGCCATCGCCCAGTCGCGGTAGACGGTGCGCTCGTCGAGCCCGAGCAGGGTCGCGACTTCGCTCACTTCGAGGCCGCCGAAGCAGCGCAGTTCGACCACTTCGGCGACGCGTGCATCGAGCAGCGCGAGCCGGCGCAAGGCTTCGTCCAGCGCCGGAAGGTCGGTGTCGGCATCGATCGGCAGGGCTGCGGCCTCGACCAGTTCGACGCGCTGCCAGTCGCCGCCGCGCTTGTCGCGCGCCTTGGCGCGGGCGCGATCGACCAGTACCTGGCGCATCAACTTGGCCGCGGTGGTGAAGAAGTGCTTGCGATCGCCGATGTCGATGCGGCTGGCGCCGAGCAGGCGTACGAATACGTCATTGACCAGCGCGGTCGGTTGCAGCGTGTCGTGGCCGACGTTGGCGCGCAGCTGCTGCGCCGCGAGCCGGCGCAGGTCGGCGTAGACCAGCGGCAACAGGGCCGCGAGCGCGTCGCCATCGCCCGCGCCCCAGCGTTGCACCAACTCCGTGACCTCGCCCGCCTGCATCCTGCCTCCCGTGCCCACGCCGCGAGTCTAATGTCAGCTCAACCCGGAAACGGCGTATGTCCGCTACAACACCCACGGAGATTGCCATGCGCTCGCTGATCGCCGCACTGCTCACGCTGTCGCTGCCGGTCCATGCCGCCGAGTGGTTCGTCTCCACCAGCGGCAACGACGCCACCGGAACCGGCTCGGTGGCGGCGCCGTTTCGCACACTCGGCCACGTGCTCGACCCGGGGCTTGGCCTGCTCACGGCGGGAGACGTGGTCACCGTGCGCGGCCCGGTCGGCAACAACACCTACAACGAATGCGAGGTGCGCCTGCGCCTGCCGCTGACGCTGCGCTCGCCGCCGGGCGAACGCGCGCATCTCCACTGCGACATCAACACCCTGGACACGGTGACGGTACAGATCGACCCCGACGCCAGCGGTAGCACGCTGTCCAACCTCGAGATCTCGGGCGGCTACTACTACGCGCTGTTCCTGCAGACCGACTGGGACTCCACCAGTAACCCGACCGGCCACGGCGCCTCGAACATCCTGATCGAAGACTGCCGCATCCACGACAGCGGCCGCGACGCGATCAAGATCACGCCGAAGTCGAACGACGTGACCATCCGCCGTTGCGAGATCGATCACAGCGGTCGCCGCTATCCGCCGGGCACACCGCTCGACGACATGAACGCCGAGGGCATCGACAACGTCAACGGCTCGCGCATGCGCGTCGCCGACAGCCACATCCACGACACCGCGACCACCGGCCTGTACTTCAAGGGCGGCGCCAGCGACGTGGTCGTGGAACGCAACCGCATCGAGCGCGCCGGCGCCGCCGGCATTCTGGTCGGCTTCGACACCAGCCCCGAGTTCTTCGACACTGTCGCCAACCCGCTCTACTACGAAGCGATCCGCGGTGTCGTGCGCAACAACATCGTGATCGACACCGGCTACTCGGGCATCGGCCTGTATGCCGCACAGAACGCGCTGGTCGCCAACAACACGCTGATCCGCACCGCCAGCCTCGGCCACGCCGCGCTCTACTTCGGCGTCACGCTGCAGGACTGGGACCCGATCGCAGGCCGGCCACCGAGCGTGAACCCGCGCCTGATCAACAACCTGGTGCTGCAGTCGGGCGGCGACTGCGTCGGCATCCGCTGGCTGGACGAGATCGAACCGGGCGGCCTGTATGGCCTCAGCGGCAGCCCGGGCAGCGACTACAACCGCTTCCACGACAGCACCGGCGCCTGCAACTTTTTCGATACCCGACCGGGCAGCAGCCTCGACAACGGCGGCGGCTTCGCTGCCTGGCGAGCCGAGGAGAACAGCGACGCGCACAGCGCCGAAGCTGCCACTGCCGTCGCCGCTGACGGCCATCTGGTCGCCGGCAGCGCCGCGATCGACGCCGGCACCGTGGTCGCCGAGGTCGGCGACGACATCGACCGCGACGTGCGAACCGCGCCCTTCGACATCGGCGCCGACGAGCGCGATGCGGGTGCCGTGTTCCGCGACGGCTTCGAGTCCACCCTGCGCTGAGAGGCGTCGATGTCGGCTATCGGGCGCAAATGACGCTATGCAGCGAACATCCGCCCGGAGTTCGCCATGCCCTTGCTGCTTCGTCGCCTGCTGCCGATCGCCCTGCTGTTGATCGCCGCCGATGCCGCCGCCGTGGTTCGTCCCTGGCCGGGCAGCGGCATCTGCGCGGGCACGTTCCACGCCTGCGCCAATGGCGCCGACGATGGCGACACCATCGAGATCGTCAGCGCCGCGCCGATCGACGAGGTCGACAATGGCATCAGCAAGGCGGTATCGGTGCGCGCCGGCGCCGGCATCTCCGCGACTTTTGCCGCAGGTCGGCGGCTGCGACTCCAGGCGGGCAGCGCAACGCCATACGATGTGCGCGTCGAGGGGCTGCGCTTTCTCGATGGCGGCATCGAAATCACGGTCCTGACCGCCGGATCGATCACGATCCGCAACAACGTCATCCTCGCGCAGAGCGAGTCGACCGCCATCTTTCTGGTGGGCTTCGGCTACGACGTCCCGGACTACTCGATGAACGTGCTGATCGAGCGCAACCAGCTGCAGGTGGCGCGCGCGGGCGGCAGCGGCGTCAGCGTTGTCGCCCAGGGCCCGGATGTGGTCTTGCAGGCGCGTGTGCTCGACAACCTCATCTCGGCCAAGGGCGACAGTGCCGAGAACGGCGAAGGCTTCGGCCGCCGTGGCATCGCCTTGCAGGTCGAATCAAATGCATCACCCAGTCAGCTGCTGGTCGAGCGCAACCAGATCCTGCCGGATCCCGCACGCGGCGAACTGGCGCGCATGTGCGGCGGCATCTCGATCAATGCCTCCGGGGCGGCGTCGATCCGGACGCGCATCGCCAACAACCTGACGGTACTCAAGGCGGACGGCAACTCGCTCGCCAGCAACCTGTGGATCAACGCCGGCAGCAGCGCCGATGTACGGGCGCGCATCGTCAACAACACCCTGGTCGGTGGCAGGAGCGGACTGCGCATCGGCACCTCCAGCGGCGAAGCCGTGGGCATCGACGCGAGCTTCGCCAACAACCTGCTGCGCGACCATCCCGCGTACGGCGTCATCGTTGCGCCGCTCGGCGCCGGGCGCGCGGTCAGCAACCAGAGCAACGCCATCTTCAACGTCGGCGGCAATGTGTTCACGCCGGGGCCGAACACGATCACCGCCGACCCGCGGACCCAAGGCAGCCATCACCGCCTGGGTGCGGACTCACCGCTGCGCAACGTCGGTGACCTTTCTGCCTACACCAACACCGACCCGATCAATACCGGCCTGGTGCTGCCGATCGACGGCGATGGCATGCGCCGCTGGCGCGAAGCGCAGATCGACATCGGCGCGTTCGAGTACGGCGACTTCAGCAGCACGATCGATCAAGCCATCACCAGTGCGCAGCTCGGCCTGTTCGGCGTCGCTGGCATCGGCGACACGCCGTTCAACCTGCAATTCACCCGCGGCGACGGCCTGCGCCAGGACGGCATCGTGTTGAACGCCCATCCGATCACGCTCGGCCCGATCACCCCCGGTCTGGCGCCCTATCTCTACGCGCAGAACCAGGTCGATGTGCCGGCGCGAGCGGGCTTCCATCTGCTGGTCAGCAGCGGCGGCACCGGCCTCGCAACCCACACCACGTCATCCGCCAACGCGTATGGCGCCACCGGCAGCAGCTTGCCCAGCACGTTGGCCAATGCGCCGGCCGACGCCATCTTCCTGGTCAGCCCGGCCGAGAACGGCAGCGCGCCCGGCCTGCGTCCGGTCGGCGCCGCGCACGTCGGCGGCAGCTGGCGACTGCGCACCACCGACGGCGGCACCCTGGCGCTCGGGCTCCACTTCGCGGTCTACCTGCAGCCGGCCAGCGCCAACGCCTTCGTGCATGTCGCCACGCCGGCCAATCAACCGGTGCCGGCCCTCACCCTGCTCGACCATCCGCGCCTGAATGGTGTTCCCTGCGCCAGCCCGCATGTCTCGGTCGATGCCGGCGGCAGCACACCGGTGCCCTACGTCTCCGCGCATTACGAAACCGGATTGCAACGCTGGTTCATCCAGTCCGAATCACCGAGCACGCCGATCCTGAGCGGCAGCCGATTCTTCGTGCTGGTCGACCCGCGTCTCGCCGAAGATCTCTGTCGCGGCTCGCTGATGAAAGACGGCTTCGAGTGACGTGCGCGCCCCAGCACGCGGGTGAGGACCCGCTCGCTCTGCTTCCGTGTTCCCGAACTCTCAACCCGGACGCGAGCCAACGACTCGACGCTGTCGTTCGCGGCAGCGGACGATGATCGGGTGCTCGTCGCCGAGTCCAGCACTGCTTTCTGCCAGCAGCTCGGCGATCCGCAGGCGCGCGGCATGATCGCCAGTGCGGGCCTGTGCCTCCAACAGCGCACATTCGCTTGAGATCAACAGCGGGTGACGCGCGGGCAACGACTCGCGTCGCGAAGACAGCGCGGCGCGCAGGGGTTGCACCGCAGCGGCAGGATCGCCGCTGCCGAGCAGCGCGGCACCCAGAGTGGACTCGGCATAGGCGCGCATGGAGTGACTGGCGGGCAGCGACTCGCGCGCCGCAGCCGCCACGGGGCGCATCAGGGTTGCGGCTTCCTGGTCGCGACCGGCATCCATCAGCAGGAAGGCGAGCGTACTGCTCACGCGGATCACATCGGCGTGTCCGGCACCGAGGCGCACCTCCAGCTTGGGCAGCAGGCTGCGATATTCCGTCTCCGCGGCGGCGATCGCGCCCAGCGACTCCCTCGCACTCGCGGCATTCACGGCGGCCAACAAGGTCAGCGGGTGCTCGGCGCCAACCTCCGCGTCCAGCAAGGCCCGGGCGCGCAGGTGCAGATCCAGCGCCTCGGCAAACTCCTCGCGCATGCCTTTCAGCACACCGTAGTTGTTGAGCAGTTCGGCATGCTCCGTGGCCAGGCTGGCGTCTCCCGCGAAGGCTGCCAGCGCCTCCCGATAGTCTGCATCGGCGGCGCCGAGCGCTCCCTGACGGCTGTGGATGAATGCGCGGAAAGCCAGCACCCTGGCCCCTTCCAGCGACGTACGCGCACCCACCACCGTCAGCGCGAGTTCGACGTCTGCGAGCGCCTCGTCATAGCGGCCCAGGTCGGCCAGCGTCTGCGCGTGCACGCGCAGCGCCTTCGCCCGCAGCGTCGCTGCGGTATCGCCATCGACCAGCCCCAGCGCGCGATCCGCCTCGCGCTGCGCCGCCTCGGCCAGACCCAACCCGCGATAGGCCTGCGCCAGGGTCAGGCGCAAGCTGATCTCGATCTCCGGCCGCGATGCCAACCCACTGCCGAGCGTCGCCGCGGCACCGTCGAGCAATTCCGCAGCGCTTGGCGCATGCCCGATCACGCGCGGATCGGCACTGGCCAGCATTCGCTCCAGCCACGACTGCACTTCGCGCGCAGCGTCGCGCTCGCGCACTGCGTCCGCGGTCGCCCGCGTCGCGCGCTCGGCGTTGCGCCAGGCGATGGCGGTCAACGCAGAAAGCGCGAAGAACACGCTTGCGGTCAGCGCAAGGCCGAGACGATGGCGCCACAGAAATCGGGCCAGCCGATAGCTCGGGGTCGCGGCACGCGCGCGCACCGGCAGGCCGTCGAGCAGGCGCTGCAGATCCTCGGCAAACTCGGCGCAACTGCGATAGCGGTCGGCGGACGACTTCGCCAGCGCCTTGCCGAGGATGTGGTCGTAGTCGCGTGGCAGCTTCGGTGCCAGCGTGCTCGGTCGCGCTGGCATGACTTCGCAAATCGTGCGCTCGACCTCGCTGGCCGTAGCCTTGCCGAACGCGTAGGGTCGTCGGCCGGTCAGCAACTCGTACAGGACGACACCGAGCGCGTAGACGTCGCTCGAGGTATGCAGGGTCAATCCGCGCACCTGTTCGGGGCTGGCGTACTCGGGCGTCATCGGACCCGGCCCGGTGAGGGTCAGGCCGCGCTGGCCCTCGCCGATCAGCTTGGCGATGCCGAAGTCGAGCAGCTTCGGCCGACCGTCGCTACCGACCAGGATGTTGCTCGGCTTCAGGTCACGATGCAGCACCAGTCTTGCGTGCGCGTACTGGACCGCGGCGAGCACCTCGATCATCAACCTCGTGCATGCCTGCGGCGACAGCGTTGCGCGCTTCGCGTAATCGGTCAGCGGCAAGCCATCGACGTATTCCAGGACCAGATAGGGCGCCCCATCCGCACCGGTGCCCGCATCGAGCAAGCGCGCGATCGCCGGATGGTCGAGTCCCGCCAGGATGCGCCTTTCCAGCTCGAAGCGCTGGCGCAGGTCCGGAGCATCCCAGCGCAGCAACTTGAGCGCGCCTTGTGGCGCCGTTGCATCCTGCACCGACGCGGCCAGATAGACCGTGCCCATGCCGCCATCGCCGATCCGCCGCAGCAATCGCCAGGGACCCACTTGCTGGCCTTCGCGCTGCGGTTCAAACGAAATCGGCCGGGCGATGAAGTGCCCGGCACGACGGTCGGCGTCGAGCAGCGCGCGCACCTCGGCGATCAGGTCGACGTCATCGCCGCACGCGCTGGCCAGGAACGCGTCCGGATCGGACCGCTCGACCACCTCTTCGAACAGGGCGAGTGCGCGCTGCTCGCGATTCATGCGGCGCTGTCGCTCAGGCAGCGATACAGGAATGCACGCGCGCCGCGCCAGTCGCGGTGCAGGGTAGCGCGCGACACGCCAAGCGCGTCACCGATCTCTTCGAAATCCAGCCCGGCGAAGACCCGCAGCTCGACCAGCTGCGCCTTGCGCGGATCGACCTGTTCGAGTCGCTCCAGCGCCTGCTCCAGCGCCAGCAGATCGACGGGTTCAGGACTGGCTGCGAGATCGAGCCGCGACAGGTCGACGCGCTCGCCACCGGCGCGCTTGTCGGTGGCGGCGGCGCGCGCATGGTCGATCAGGATCTGGCGCATCAGTCGTGCGGCGCCGGCGACGAAGTGCCGACGGTCCTGCCAGTCTGCCGGGCGCACCTGCGCGAGGCGCAACCAGGCTTCGTGGACCAGCGCCGTCGGCTGCAGCGTGGACGCGCCGGACTCGCGACGCAGCGCGCGCGCGGCCACTTGGCGCAGTTCCTGATAGACGGCCGGCAACACCGCAGCGAAGGCCTCGCCCTGCCCGCCGCGCCACAGTTTCAGCCAATCGGTCACTGGCGCTTCGATGTCGCACCTCCGCTGAACAATTTGTTGCCGTGGCGATTGTGCGCGCTTCGCGACAGGGCGGAAAGCGCTGCCGCGACCTCGGGCGGGTGCCCTCCGCCGAGCAATTGTCAGGCACATGAGACATTTCGGCGCCTCGCCACGCATCCATGGGACAGAGGGTCGTCCCGACCCGGCGAGGAAACACCGAGATGAACACCAAAGTCAGCCGTCTGGCAGCGCTGATCTGCCTGATCTGGGGCGGTGCGGCCGCTGCCGACACCTACACCACGGTGCAGAACGGGGTCTATTGGTGCACATCGCCCGATGGCTGCGCCTGGGGCGGCTCGGGCATTCCGGGCCCCGCCGACACCGGGGTGATCGCGCACACCACCACCCTGTGGGGCCAGGGCGCCAATCCGCCCGCCACGTCGCCGGTGTCGGTTGGTCGCCTGGACATCGTCAGCGGCGGCAGCATGGGCATCTACGAAGGCTTCCGGCTGAATTTCGGCGGCGGACTGTGGAGCGGCGGCAACATCGACGCCTGCTGCAACGGCGGCGGCACGCTGGCCAACCAGGGCCAACTCGACATCACGGCCAATCCCTTGCTGGCTTACCGCAGCGTGATCGAGAACAACGGCACGCTGCGGGTGGCACCGGGTGGCCGGCTGTACTGGAACCAGGTCAATGGCGGCGGCCTGATCGGCAACCTGACGACGACCGCGACGCCGGCGCTGGTGCACCTCGACGGCAGCGGGCAGATCAGCGGCCTGGTAGCGATCGTCAACGACGGCATCGTGCGCAAGACCGGCGCCGGCACTTCGGTGTTCAACGGCACGCTGCGCAACTTCGGCACCTCGGCGGTCTACCCCGGGCGCATCGAGGTGCAGAATGGAACGCTGGCGATCGCCGACGCCGACGGCTTCGATGCGCTGCTGATCAGCGAAGGCGGGAGCATCGACGTCGCCAGTGGAGGGGTCCTGGCGATCCGCGATGGCGGCAAGATGCTGCTGTGCCCGCAAGCCGGACCGACGCAGGTCTACACCACCGTGGGCACCGGCAGCGGCCGTGTGCGCCTGGAAACCGGTGGCCAGATGCAGGGCGACGTGCGCCTGCCGGACACCACCACTGCCTGCGTCATCAACTTCGCACCGGGCCTGTTCGAGTTCGCCGGCGGCGTGATCGGTGGCAACGGGTACATCCGCAGCAATGGCGAGATCAACATCGTCGGGCCCGATCCGAAGTCGATCACCAACGCACTCGAAAGCGCCGGCAGCATCCGCCTGCACGGAACGACGGTCGTCCTCGATGGCGGTGGCGTGCGGGTGATGCCGGGAGGCAGCTTCGACGCCAGCGACGGCAGCGTGATCAACGGCATCGGCAATGTGCGCCTGTACATCGACGGCGTGATGAACAAACCGGCTGGACCGGGAACGCTGACGCTGAGCAATCTCAGCCTGGAGGGCGTCGGCACGGTCAATGTCGACGGCGGCCGCCTGCTGCTCGACACCTATCAGTACTTCTTCGGCACGTACCGCATGCTCAATGGCGCCACGCTCGACGTGACCGGTTCGTTGCTGTACCTGGACAAGGACGCGGCCATGACCGGTGTCGGCAGCGTCGATGCCGTGACCTTCGAGCAACGCGGACGCCTGGAGCCGGGCGCACCGTTCGGTGCCATCGCCGTGAACGGCACGCTGTTGCAGAACGGCAGCAATCCGCCGCTGCCGACCACGCGCATCTCGATCGGCGGGCCGGCCCCGTTGACCCAGTACGCGCAGGTCCAGGTCGCCGGCAATCTGCGCCCGTTCGGCGTGCTGCGCGTCAACTTCCGCGATGGCTACTCGCCCTTCGCTGGCGACAGCTTCGACTTGATCACGGTCGGCGGCACGCTCACCGACACGCTGGCAGGCTATCAGGTGGTCATCGAAGGCCTGGCGCCCGAGTTCCAGTACACGTTGACGCTATCGCCGCAGAACACGGTGCGCCTGACCGCCCTCAACCATGTGCCGTCGCTGGCGGACTTGATCTACCGGAATGGCTTCGAGGATTGATGCGCAGAGATCCGCTGCCGTGCGCCATGCCCGCGTGGCGTTCCAGAATGGCGGCGCATGACAGCGCTCGACCGGCTCAACCCTCGAAGCCATCCAGGAACAGCAACACGGCACCGGCGGCATCGGTGTTGGCGGTTGCGGTGTTGTTGCCCGCGATCGGGTCGGTGACGCCACCGCCGACCACTGCGGTTACGCTGTTGACCAGCGTGCCGGTGGTGCCCGGCGCCACCGTGCCGTTGACCGAGAAGGTGACCTGACCGCCCACCGGCAGCCCGACGACGTTGGTGATATTGCCGCTGCCCGTCGCCGGACAACTGGCGCCGGGGCTGGCGCTGCAGGTCCAGGTTGGACTGGTGAACGCGGCCGGGAAGATATCGACGATGGTGTTGCTCGGCGCCGCCACCGGGCCGGCGTTGTCGATGACGATGGTGTAGCTCAATGGCTGGCCGGCGGTGTACTGCAGGGGGCTCGCGGCGATGCCGACGCCGACATCGGCTTGCTGCGCCACCACCGCGCAATCGATGACCGCCCGAATCACCCAGTCGCCATTGACGCCGAGGCTGGAGGAGTTGAACCAAGCATAGCTGCCGGCGCCGATCTGCGCGTACAGACCGTTGCGCCCGCTCTGGTTGCCGTCGGTATCGCGCACGACGCTGGGATCGCCAGCGCCGATGCCGACATCGAACACCAGCGCGACGACGAAGGTCTCGTTGCTGGTCACCGGCACGATCAACGGCACCGTGCTGTTCTCGTCGAGATAGCGGAACTCGTTGAGCACGGCGTCGGTGAGCACCGGGCCGCCGATGCTCTGCGCCAGCGTTCCCGGAGTCGGGAAGGTACCCGAGCGCGAAATCTCGATAGCCGCGTGGAGGGTCTGACCGGTGGTGCCCGCGGGCGAGCGCCAGAACACCTGAACCGCACGCAGATCGCCGTTGCAGGGCGAGGTCAGCCACGACGCCGCCTTCTCGCCGGGCACGAAGCCCTGCACGATCACCGCCGTGCCGAAATCGGCGAGCGAGTCGTTCTTGGCGGTCTGCTCTGCTGCAGCAGCATCAAGTCCCACTACGGCCGTGAGCAAGGTCGTCGCGGTGCGCTGATTCATGGTGTCCTCCGCGACCCCGCAAGCCTACGCCCGGCGGCAACCATAAACCTGCGCCGCCCGGCCAGTTTGCGACACAGCGCACGCGTGGCCACAACCCGTCGTGCCCACTCGGCAGGCGTTCGCGCAGGCGCGTGTCAGGTCTGCGCCGCAAGCGCGTATGTCGACAGTGACCGCCGCACCCCGCGCGCACCGCCCCGGAACTGCCCGATGATCCGCCTGCCAAGCGTCGCCCGAACCATAGCCTTGCTGTGCGCCTGCGCGTCGCCCGCGGCCCACGCCGCCGACGCCACCGTCGGCAGCGGCACGCCGGCGTCGTGCGACGAGGCTGCGCTCGATGCCGCGATCGCGCTGCTGGCGCCGGCGGGAACGTTGTCGTTCGACTGTGGTGCTGCGGACCACGCGCTGGCACTAAACACGGTCAAGAGCCTGAGCGGCAACGTCGTGGTCGATGGCGGCGGGCGCATCGTGCTGGACGGCCAGTACGCAACACCGTTGCTCGCCACCAGCGGCAGCGGCAGCGTGATCGAGTTGCGCGGCTTGCGCCTGCACCGCGGCTACGCGGCCGGCGGCTACGGCGGATGCGCGGCGGTCGCGAGCGGGACTTCGCTGCGCGTCCTCGACAGCACCATCGGAGACTGCTCCGCCGACTACTCGGGCGGCGCCATCCACACCGCCGGCGGCAGCACGCTGGAGCTGCGGCGCAGTCGCATCGAGAACGCCCAGGCTGCGCACGGCGGAGCGATTGCCGCAAACGGCAACGTCGCGCTCATCGACAGCACCTTCAGCGCCAACGTCGCCGGCGCCAGCGGCGAAGGCGGCGCGGTGCAGATCTGGTTCGGCACGCTGACCGCGACCGACACCCGTTTCACCCAAAACGTCGGCTACATCGGCGGCGCCCTGCACCAGCGCGGTGGCAGTGCCACGCTGACGCGAGTGCGCTTCGACCAGAACCACGCCACGCTGCGCGGCGGAGCGGTGCTGCTGCGCGAGGGCGCGAGCCTGTCGGGCACCGAGGTGTCCTTCGACGACAACCTGGCCGACGAGAGCGGCGGCGCGCTGTTCCTGTCCGCGCACGACGACGGCGTTCCCGGCACCGCCGTGCCCGACACCGCCGCGTTGCTGCAGCGCCCGAGATTTCTCGGCAACCTCGCAATGTCCGAGGGCGGCGCCGTGTTCGTCGACGGACCCTCGCCGCTGAACGCAGGCGGCTTCGGCATGCTCGTGGTGCAACATGGCGTGTTTGGCAACAACCGCGCACCCTTCGGCGGCGCCATCCTGCAGAGCGGCCAGGCCACCTTCGAAGACAGCCGATTCGAGTCCAACATCGCCGACTACGGCGGCGCGTTGTCCCTCATACCCGGCTGGCCACAATCGGCGCCCATGCTGTGGGGCTACACGGCGCTCACGCGCGTGGTGATCGCCGACAACGAAGCCACTTTCGATGGCGGCGGCTTGCACGGCGGCGGCATCCCGATCTTCGACCAGGTGCAATTCAACCGTAACCACGCGCGCCGCCATGGCGGCGCCATCGCACTGGTCACGCGCACCGCACCGATCGCCCAGGCCAGCTTCGTCGACAACAACGCCGAGTACGACGGCGGCGCCATCCACCTGCGCGGCCTCGTCGGCCAGGAACTGATCAACCTCAGCTTCAGCGGCAACGCCACCCTGAACCCGCTCGGCCATGGCGGCGACATCGCGGTCATGGGCGGCCACCTGATCAACACTTCGATCAGCCTTCGCCACTGCACGCTGCGCAATGGCCAGTCGGCGAATGGCGCCGCGCTGTACGTGTCGTCCCTGGGCGGCCGCGCCGACCTCGAGAACAACGCGATCCTCGCCGCCGGCGCCAGCAGCTGTTTCGGTTTCAACGGTGTTTCGCAAGGCGGCAACGCCATGCCCGCCGACTGCAGCCCCACCCATCCGACCGACCTGATCATCACCACCGCCGCCGATCTTGGCCTGGGCGCGCTCAGCAACTTCGGCAGCGACACCTTCGGCTTCGTGCCGCAACCGGGCAGCGCGCTGATCGATCGCACCGACTGCAGCGCCGGCCGGACCATCGACCAGCGCGGTCGCACGGCTCCGATCGATGGCGACGGCAATGGCCTCGCACGCTGCGACAGCGGAGCCATCGAACGCCAGCCCACCGAACCGCAGGCAGACATCGTGCTGCTCGCCGACGGCTTCGAAGACTGAATCCCGGAGGACCCCGCCGATGCGCATCACCCGCACTGCCCCGATTTTGCTGTTCGCCCTGCTCGCCTGCGGCTGCGGCGAGTCCGTCGTGCCGATCGCACCGGCAGTCGGCATCGCGCCCGGCGCCAGCGTCCAGAACACGCTGC
Organism: Lysobacterales bacterium; assembly: GCA_016703225.1. Classification (NCBI taxonomy): domain Bacteria; kingdom Pseudomonadati; phylum Pseudomonadota; class Gammaproteobacteria; order Lysobacterales; species Lysobacterales bacterium. The sequence goes on along the minus strand of JADJCM010000002.1, from coordinate 526,683 downwards.
AGATGCGCATCGATGGCATCGAATGGCGCGCCGACCACGATGTCTTCGGCGCATTCCATCCGCCCGGCTACGAACGCGCGCTGATCGTCGCCGGCGCGCGCGGGCCGAAAGACGCAGGCGAGCAGCTGTTCAACCTCAACCTGTTCGGCATCAACGGACCGGGACACTACGAAATCCGCAACGGCGACGCCGCCGGCAGCGTCGCCCAGCTCGCGAACTACACACCGGAGCGCTTCATCGCCGGCAGCATGATGGGCTACGACGTGGTCGTCGACGTGCACGTCGCCGAGGCCGCTCCCGCGCACATCGAAGTCGAGTTCAACGGCACGCTCACTGGCAACGACGACGTGGTGATGAAGATCGAGGACGGACGTTTCGTCTACCGCGAGTAGCGCCTGGCCTCAGCGCGGCGGCCGCGCCGGCAGCTCGATGTGGAAGCAGCTGCCGACCCCCGGTGTGCTGGTCGCGGTCAGCGTGCCCTGGTGCTGCTGCACGATGCCGTAAGCCACGGCCAGACCCAGCCCGGTCCCGGACCCGACCGGTTTGGTGGTGAAGAACGGCTCGAAGATGTGCGGCAGGTGCTCGGGAGCGATACCGCACCCGTCGTGGGCGACTTCGATGCAGACACCATCGCCGCAGGGTCCGGTGCGCACCGTCAGCTGTCCGCCGCGCGCATCCATCGCCTCGACCGCGTTCACGCAGAGGTTCAGCAGCACCTGGTTGAGCAGCGCCGGTTGGCACACGACTTCCGGCACGCGGCCGTACTCGCGCACCACCTCGCAACGATTTCCGAAGCGGGCGCGCAGGATGTTCAGCATCGAGTCGATGCCGGCGTGCACATCGACCGCACGCGGCGTCGCCACTGCATCGACCTGGGAGAACTCACGCAGGTCCGCGACGATGCGGCGCACGCGCTCCACGCCCTCTTCGCTCTCCTCGACCAGCGCCGCCGCGTCGGCGCGCACGAAGGCCAGTTCGTCGCTCGCGGTGGTGCCACCCGCAGCGGCATCGAGCGCCGCGCCGAACTGGTCCAGATAGCGCTTGAGCGTGGACAGGTTCGAGCGCACGAAGCCGATTGGATTGTTGATTTCGTGCGCGACGCCGGCGGCGAGTTGGCCGACCGCGGCCATCTTCTCGGACTGCAGCAACTGCTGCGTGCGCTCGGCGACCAGTTCTTCGAGCCGGTCCTTCATCAACTGCAACTGCTCGCTGCGCGCGTCGGCGAGGCGATACAGCGCGTCCATCGCCTGCAGCAGATTGTCGACCGCCACATCCACCGGGATCGCCAGCTCGGCCGCGTAGGCGTCGGCCGCATCGATGCCGGCACGCACGCGCTCGATCTGGCGCATCATCGAGCGGTCCTCGCGCAGGATGTGCGCCGCCAGCCATCCGGTCAGGAAGCGCGCCAGATGCGAGGTGTTGGTCGGCTGGAACGGCAGCTCGCGCAGGCGCCGCACCTGCCGGGTGAAGTCGCCGTGCGCGAGCGCATGTTGGCGGCAGTGGCGGGCGTCGATGCCGCTGCCCTGCATCAGCGCTTCCTCGTGGCGGAAGTGGGTGGCGGCGTAGTCGAACAGTTCGTCGAGCAGCGGCTCCAGCTCCGCGGCACTGCCGCCCCCGGCCCGATGCAGCGCCACCACCGCGTTGATGATGCGCACCAGCCCCTGGTGTTCGAAGTCCACCTGCGCCTCGCCAATGGCGAAGCGCTCATCCCAGACGAATGCATCCATTGCAGCGGCGACCCCTCACGCGTCAGCGGCTCGGGCGAAATGTAGCAGCCGATGTCAGTTGCGCCACCAAAGCAGCGTATGCCCCGGAAACCCCGGAGACTTGCCCATGACCCTGCTGCGTACCCTGACCGTTCTCGCAGTGATTGCCGGCAGCCATTGCGCCGGTGCCGCCACCTTCATCGTCGACACCAGCAGCGACGCCGCGCTCGGCGACTGCAACGATGCCGTCGCCGCCGACTGCTCGCTGCGCGGCGCCATCGTCACCGCCAACGCCCTGCCCGGTGCCGACGCTATCGCCTTCGACCTGCCCATCGCCGATCCCGGCTACCAGGCCGGCACGCAGCACTGGCGCATCGACGCAGCGAGCAGTCTGCCCAACATCATGGAAGGTCTGAGCATCGACGGCTTTACCCAGGCGGGTGCCACACCCAATGGCAACCCACCCTACGCCGGCATCGCGCACACGCTCAAGATCGAACTGCGCGGCCCCGGAAACGCAGCCGATGGCCTGATCGCTTATGCGCCGTTGAGTGTGCGCGGGCTGGCCGTCAACCATTGGCATTTTGCGATCTTCCATTTCAATCCGGGCCCGAACATCGTCGAGGGCAACTACATCGGCACCGACATCAGCGGCCAACTCGCCGCAGCCAATGACTACGGCATTGCCCTCGGCGGCGACGTGCGCATCGGCGGCGCTACCCCGGCGCAGGGCAACGTCATCTCCGCCAATCGCAATCACGGCCTGGCAAACCAATACGGGCTGACCTCGGTGCGCATTCAGGGCAACATCATCGGCGCCTCGGCCGACCTGACCTCGGTCCCTGGCCGCCAGGATTTCGGCGCGTACCTGCTCTCTGCCCAAGACACCTTGATCGGCGGCGCCATGGCGGCCGAAGGCAATGTGATTTCGGGCAACGGCTTCGCGGCCGTCGAAATTGTTGCAGGCGCGTCCCAGGCGCAGGGGTTGGCGCCGCATGTGCGCATCCAGGGCAACCGCATCGGCAGCGGCATCGATGGCCGCGCGCTCGGCAATGGGCGAGCCTCGAGCTATCCCGCAATCCTGGTCAGCCTCGGCGGCTACTGCCGCACATTGATCGGCGGCAGCGCACCCGGCGAGGGCAATGCCATCGTCCACAACGCCAACGCCGGCATCGCCATCGGCAGTTGCTGGAACGCGCCGATCCTCGGCAACACCTTCCATGGCAATGGCGGACTGGCCATCGACCTGGCCGGCAGCAATGCCTTCGACGGCGCCACACCCAACGACACGGACGACGCCGATGCCGCCGGCAACGACCCCAGCATCGCGGCGGGCGGCAACCGCTTCCAGAACTTCCCGAATCTCACTCTGCCGGCGGGCTTTCTACCCAGCGGTGGCGACAGCGTAACCGTGGACTACACGCTCGACAGCCTGCCCGGCAACAGCAGCTACCCGATCACCGTGCAGTTCCATCGCGCCGCCTGCGGTGGCGGCAGCGCCGAATTGCTGGCCGAGGCGGAGATCGACGAGATCAACGCGCAACAACCGCTGCAGTTCACCCTGAACATCGGCGCCAATGTCTTGCCGTTGACGCTGCTCGCGATCGACGCGCAGGGCAACACCAGCGAATTCGGCCCGGTGTTCGGCGAGACGCTGTTTGCCGACGGACTGGAACAGGATCCTGCGAGCTTCAGCCCCGGCAGCTGTCGCTAGCGCTGCGGCCGCGCCGGCGCTTGCAGCGGCAGATGCAACACGAACTCGCAGCCGGCGCCGGGTGCGGTGTGCAGTTCGATGCGGCCGCCAAGCATTTGCGTGACCAGGTTGAACACCACGTGCAGCCCGAGGCCGGAGCCGCCGCTGCCGCGACGGGTGGTGAAGAACGGCTCGAACGCGCGCGCCGCGACCGCCTCGGGCATGCCGACGCCGTCGTCGCGGAAGCGCAGCAAGAAGCCATCGCCGTCGGCCTGCACGCTGACCTGCATGTGCCCGGCGCTGCCCTCGGTGAAGGCATGCACCAGCGCGTTGTGGATCAGATTGGTCAGCACCTGGAACAGCGCACCCGGGTAAGTGTCCGCGACGATGCCCTCGGCGCAGTCGATGTCGAGCCGGTGGCTGGTGTGCTTGTAGGTCGGTGCCAGCGCGGTGCGCACGTCGTCGAGGAAGCCGCGCAGCTCGAAGCGCCGGCGCTGCTCGCTGGACTGGTCGACCGCGACTTTCTTGAAACTGGTGATCAGGTGCAGCGCGCGGTCCAGGCTGCCAAGGATCAGCCGCATCGACTCGTTGACGTTGTCACGGAACGCCGGCAGTTCGCTGGCCTTGAGTTCGCGCGCGTCGATGCGTGCCACCAGCACGCGGCTCGATTCCTGCAGATGCGTGGCGGCGGTGACGGCGATACCGATCGGGGTGTTGATCTCGTGCGCGATGCCGGCGACCAGACCGCCGAGCGAAGCCATCTTTTCGGCCTCGACCAGCTGCCGCTGCGCACCGCGCAGCTCGCCGAGCGCACTCTCGGCGCGCTCCTTGGCGGCGCGAAGTTCTGCAGTGCGGCCGTCGACCAGTTGCTGCAACTGCTCGGCCTTGCGGCGGATGCGCGCGGTGCGCGAGCGAAATCCGGACACGACCAACGCCATCGCCGCGAACGCGACCAGCAGCGCGAACCACCAGGTCTGCCAGAACGCCGGCAGCACGCGCACCGGAAATACCAGCTCCTGCGGACTGAAGCTGCCGCTGCGATTGCTGCCGCGTATGCGCATCCGATACTCGCCCGGCCACAGGTTGCTGTAGGTGGCAACGCGATAGTTGGCGTCGGTATCGGTCCAGCCGGAATCGAAACCGTCGAGCCGGTAGGCGTAGCGATTGCGCTCCGGCGCGCTCAAGTCCAGCGCCGCGAATTCGACGCTGAAGCCGCGCTGCTCGGGTGCCAGGTTCAGGCCCTGATCCAAGGCACCGAGCGGCTGCGCGCGGCCGTCGACCTTGAGCTCGGTGGCGACCACTGGCGGCGCGTAGTCCCATGCACGGAAGCCGGCCGGATCGACCACCAGCAGGCCCTTGCTGCCACCGAACAGCAGGCGCCCATCACGGGTCTTGGCATCGGCGCGGAACCAGCCGGTGCCGAAGTCGACGCCATCGGCGCGGGTCAGTTCGTGGACGGTGCCGTTGGCCGGATCGTGCACGAACTCGTGCGTCCAGATGCGCCCGGCCGCGTCTTGCTGCAGGTTCGCGCCAAACGGTCTGCCGCCAATGCCAAGGCGCTCGCTGACGCGCTCGAAACGCGCCGGAGCCTGGGCCGGATCGCGCAGCCGATGCAGGCCGATGGCCGTATCGACCCACAGGCTGCCGTTGCGGTCGAACATCATGCCAAGCACGGTCGGATGCGCCAGCCCGGCATCGGCGGCGACTGCCAACCGTTGCATGTCCGGGCGGGCCGCGGTGGTCACGTAGATGCCCTTCTCGGTGCCCACCCAGATGTGGCCATCGGCGGCCTGCACCAGCGCGTTGACGTCGCCTCCAACCAATTCACCGTCGGGACCGGCGATCCGCTGTGCATCGGATGCGTCTGCAAACTTCCGGTACAGGCCATCTTCGGTCGCGACCCAGACCTCGCCGTCGCGCCCGGCCAGCAGCCGACGCGTGCGGCCCTTGCCGGTGGCAAAGCGCTCGAAGCGATCCTGCTGCGTCGCGCTGCGATACAGACCGGAATCGGTGCCGATCCAGATCGCCCCGTCCGCTGTCTGCGCCAAGCCGCCAACGCGCCCGCCCTGCAAGGCATCGGACCGGCCGGGCGCTGCGCGGAACGCGCCGACCAGGCGCAAGCCGGCATCGAAAATGGCGACGCCGTTCTCCTGCGTACCGGCGAGAATGCGGCCATCGGTCAGTTCCAGCACGCTGCGCACGTTCGGGTCGGCAAACACGCCGCCGTGTCCGGACTCGTTGCGCCGCACGCGCAGGCTGCGCCGGTTCGGGTCATGGCGCTGCACGCCGCCGCCGTAGCCGCCGACCCAGACCAAGCGGGCGCGGTCGAGCAGCAGCGCGCGCACCTCGTTGCTGGCCAGGCTCATGCTGCGCGCCGGATCGTGGCGCAGGTGCCGCAGCAAACGCCCATCGTCGGCAGCACGCACCTCGATGCCGCTGGTGCGACCCAGCCACACTTCCTGTGCCAGCGGCTGGACGGCGGTGTAGACCGTAGCCGAAGGATCGCCCTCGGCATCGGACTGGGCCAACGCCAACACGCGGCCGTCGCGCGGGTCGACGCGCGCCAGATCGCCCTGCTGCGTACCGACCCAGATGCGGCCATCGCCCGCTTCGAACAGACACCACACGGTCTTGCCGGCGAGCACATCGGCAACACCGGCTTCGAAACGCACCGGCTCGAAGCGATCGCCGCCCGCACGCAATCGGGCGAGGCCATCCCAGGTTCCGACCCAAAGACTACCGCTGCGATCGACCAGCAAGGCCTGCACGCGGTCGTCGTTCGGCGCCTGCTCCGAACCGGCAGCGGCATGGAAGTGGCGGAACTGTCGCGTGCGCGGATCGAGCCGACTCAATCCGCCGCCGCGCTGCCCGATCCAGACCGCACCATCGGGCGTTTCCGCGAGCGCGGTCACCGCTCCCGCAGCGATGCCCTCGGGCTGATCCGGATCAGGTAAGAAACTCTCGAAGCGCTCCTGCACCGGGTCATACACCGACAGACCATCGGCCTCGGTGCCGATCCAGAGGCGCGCATCGCGCGCGACCAGCAGGCTGCGCACGAAATTGCCGCTGATCGAGCGCGGGTCGGCGTCGTCATGGACGTGGAAGCGGAAGCGGTAGCCGTCGTAGCGGATCAGCCCGGCCGGTGAGCCGATCCAGATCATGCCGGCGTGGTCTTCGACCAACGCCGAGACCACACCATCCGGAATCGACTCGGAGTCGCCGATGCTGGCGAAACCGGGTTCGTCGAGCGGCATGTCCGACCAATGCGTTGCCGACGCGAGCGACGTCATCGACCCGATCAGGCCGAACGCCAAGCACCACCCCGGAAGCCCCCGTTTCATCTGCCGATCTTAGGACGGAACCCGCGCGGTCGCGCGCTAAACTCGGTCCATGACGAAAACCCGGACAGCACGTGAATTCACGCTCGACAGCAACGACGCCGAGCGCCTCGCCAATCTGGCCGGCCCGATCGATGCGCACCTGCGCCAGATCGAGGCGCGGCTCGGCATCGAGATCGCCAATCGCGGCCCGATTTTCCGGCTGAGCGGGCCGGTGGAGGCCACGCGGCGCGGCGAGCGCGTGTTGCGCATGTTGTACGAGGCCAGCGCCGACGAGACGCTGAGCGAGCACAGCGTGCATCTCGCACTCAGCGAGGTTGGCGCCGACCGCCTGATCGAACGCCAGGCGCCAGACGCGCAGGACGTCAGCATCAAGGTCAAGCGCGGCAATGTCCGCGGTCGCGGCGCCAATCAGCAGCGCTACCTGCACGCGATTGCGCGCCACGACATCAATTTCGGCATCGGTCCGGCCGGCACCGGCAAGACCTACCTGGCAGTGGCAAGCGCCGTCGACGCGCTCGAGAACAACCGCGTGCAACGCGTGATCCTGGTGCGCCCCGCGGTCGAAGCCGGCGAGAAGCTCGGCTTCCTGCCCGGCGACCTGTCGCAGAAGGTCGATCCCTACCTGCGTCCGCTGTACGACGCGCTCTACGAAATGCTCGGCTTCGATCGTGTCGCGAAGCTGATCGAGCGCAATGTCATCGAGATCGCGCCGCTCGCCTACATGCGCGGCCGTACCTTGAACGACGCCTTCGTGATCCTCGACGAGGCGCAGAACACCACGGTCGAGCAGATGAAGATGTTCCTGACCCGCATCGGCTTCGGCGCGGTGGCGGTGATCACCGGCGACGTCACCCAGGTCGACCTGCCGAAACACGTCACCTCGGGCCTGCGCCACGCCATGGACGTGTTGCGCAAGGTCGAGGGCATCAGCTTCACCATCTTCGAAGCGCGCGATGTCGTGCGCCACCCGCTGGTGCAGCGCATCGTGATCGCCTACGAGGCGGCCGAGGCCGCACTCAAGCAGGACAAGACATGATGAGCCAAAAGCGCCCGTTCGCCCTGAGCTTGTCGAAGGGCGCTTCGCCGTGAACTCGAAGCTCACCTTGCACATCCGCAGCGACATCGGCTGGAAGGGCCTGCCGGCGGCGCGTTCGTTCCGCGCCTGGATCGAACTGGCACTGCGCGGCGCGAAGCACCGGCGCGCCAGCGAGATCCATGTGCTGATTACCGACGCGCGCACCGGTCGCCAGCTCAATCGCGACTTCCGCGGCAAGGACTACGCGACCAATGTGCTGTCCTTCCCCAGCGAATGGCCGCCGGGCATGCGCTCGCCACTGCTCGGCGACCTCGCGATCTGCGCACCGGTGGTCGCGCGCGAAGCGAAGGAACAGGGCAAGACCCTGCGCGACCATTACGCGCACATGGTCGTCCACGGCACCCTGCACCTGCTCGGTCACGACCACATCGACGAGGCCGAAGCCGAACCCATGGAAGCGCTGGAGACGAAGCTGCTGGCCTCGCTCGGCATCGCCGATCCATACGCGTCCGCCTGACCCGGAAGACCGCGATGCAACACCCGCACCCACACGCCGACCGCGATCTCGCCCGCAGGCTCGAACGCACCGAGGGACTGGCCTGCGCGGCCATCGTGCAGTCACGCGCAAGGCTGCAGCCGCAGTCGAAGTCCTGCTGGCACGATTTCGGCGGCAGCTGCGCGATGTTCGACGGCGCCGGCTCGCCGATGACCCAAGCCTTCGGCTTCGGTCTCTACGACGATCCGAACGGGCATGAGCTGGACGCGATCGAGGCGTTCTTCCGCGGCCACTCGACCCAGACCGTGCTGGAGATTTCGCCGCTGGCAGGAATCCACACGATCGCCACCTTGCAGCAGCGTCACTACCGCATCGTCGAGTTGAGTTCGGCGCTCTGCCGACCGAGCGCCGGCGGCGTGCAGGCGGCACCGCACATGGACGCGGCGCTGCGCGTGCGGGCGATCGACCCGAGCGAAACCGAAGTCTGGGCCGAGGTCGCTGCCGCCGGCTGGGGCAGCGAATCGGACGAGGTCGGGCGCTTCATCCGCGACCTCAGCCGCGCCATCGTCCCGGCCGAGCGCATGGTCAGCTTTCTCGCCGAACTCGACGGCCGACCGGTCGCCAGCGCCTCGCTGTTCCTGGGCGACGGCATCGCCCTGCTGGCCGGCGCCAGCACCATTCCATCGGCCCGCAACCACGGTGCACAGACCGCCCTGCTCGCCGCGCGCCTGGATTACGCCGCACGCCACCACTGCCCGCTCGCGATGATGGCCACCGAACCCGGCAGCGCCTCGCAGCGCAACGCCGAGCGCCAGCAATTCCGCATCGCCTACACGCGCCTGAAGTGGCAGCAGCAAGGCCCGGCCGCAGTCCGCGGCTGAGGCCCACCCTCACGCTCGCCAACAATGGTGGCGCCACATTGAACTGCGGGCCATCTGCCGGAATCGGCATTGCGGGCACGACCGCGGCATGGCATGGATGCACCCTGCGGACTCGGAGCACACCATGAGCGAGATTGACCGCGCAGCGCTGGAACAGATCCGCATGTTGGACCGCAACAAGGGTGCCGACATGCTCGGCAAGATCGCCGGCACCTTCCTGTCCGAGTCGCCACGCCTGGTGCAGAAAATCCAGGACGCGATCGTCAAGGCCGACGCCAAGGGCCTGCGCCAAAGTGCGCATTACTTGCGCTCGGGTGCGCTCGGCATCGGCGCCGTGCGCATCGCCGACATCTGCTGGCAGATCGAACACGCGGCCGAGAAGCAGCTCGACGACGTCGCACTGAAGAAGCTGTTCGTCGAGCTGCGCGTGCGCTGGCAGGCGGCCGCCGACGAGCTCGGTGCCGAGGTGTTCCAGTAGCCCACCCCTCGCAGGGGTGATGCCGGACACAGGCAGCCCGGGCACAGTGGGCGCACAATCGCGCCCTAACCTGCCCCGGAGGTTGCATGCGCGCTTCGCCGATATTGGCCGTCCTATTGCTGGTCTGCGGGTCCGCGCCCGCCGCGGCCTCAGCATCGCCCCTGGGCAGCACGTCGCTGGTCGTGTGCTATCCCGGCAACACGTCCGACATGAGTTCCGATGGCTGCCCCTGCACCGGCAACATCAATTGCATCGGCGTGTGCAGCGGTGGCTTCTGCGGCGCCGTGACCAACGCCAGCTACTGCGCACCGGTCGGCAACGGTCAGGACCTCAGCGCCGACGGCTGCGCGTGCAATGCCAACATCGACTGCAAGGGGGTTTGTGGCGGCACCTCCGGCCACGAATGCGGTGGCTACACGCCCGACCCGGACCCGCCGGTATGCAGCCTCGGCAATGCCTATGACCTCAGCGACGATGGCTGCCCATGCACGCTGAACAACGAATGCGTCAGCACCTGCAGCTTTTTCACCCGCACCTGCGCCGCCGTCACCGGCGCCGTGCTCGCCAACCAGCCGGCGATCAGCGGCGTGGCAGCGAGCCCGATCCAGCTCGGCAACAACACCATCGACCAGGCGACGCTGTCGGCCGCGAGATTTCCATCGGGACGCATCAGCTTCTCCCTGCACTCCCCCGGCGACACCGGCTGCAGCGCGGCCGCCTACAGCGGCAACCTGGCGATCAGCGCCAACGGCAACTACGTCTCGGGCGCCTACGCCCCCACCTACGTCGGCACCTGGCGCTGGGTAGCGAAGTACCACGGCAACGCCTACAACCTCCCGGCCCAGACCTCCTGCGCCGACGCCAACCAGCACACCCTGGTCATCGACGACCTGTTCCACGACGGATTCGAGTGATGGCCAACGGCGAATGCACCGAAACCACCGATCCAAATGTAGTCTCGACGCATGAAGGTTGCCGACGTCATTCGCTTGCTTCATGAAGATGGCTGGGTGCTCGTCGCAACACGAGGCAGTCACCGTCAGTTCAAGCACGCGACCAAACCTGGGCGTGTTACGGTGTCAGGCAAGCCGAGCGACGATCTCGCGCCCGGAACCCTGATCAGCATCTATAAGCAAGCGGGCCTCAGGAGGTGATGCCATGCGCTACGCCATCGTGATCGAAAAGGCCGGAGACAATTTCTCTGCCTACGTTCCGGACCTGCCGGGGTGCGTCGCAACCGGCAACTCCATCGCCGACGTGGAGCGGGAGATCAGCGAAGCCATCGCGTTCCATCTGGAAGGCATGCGCGAGGACGGCCTCCCGATCCCGCCACCGGCCAGCGTCGTTGACTACGTGAATATCGCCGCCTGAATCAAAGCGCTTGGTCCAATGGCGGCCATCCAGACACGGCGGTCGCGGCCACACATCCCCGAGCATCGCGGCGCACCCACCGGCACCCACGGCAAAAAAAGCCCCGCGCAAGCCGTGGGCTTTTCCCGCGAACTCCTTGACCGGCCAACTCCAGCCATCACAGACTCCGCCCTTCAGCCCGACGCTTCGGTCGGACAATTGGCGTCAGCTCGCTCTTGAGATCCCCTCGTGCGCCGCGGCGGCGGCCGAACCGGCGTTTTGTTTCTTGGGAGGCATCCGTGTCACTGCACCATTTCAAACGCGTTTCCGCGCTACTGCTGATCGTTGGCTCCATCGCAGGGTCGTGGCAACTATACGCGGCGGCGACACCATCGAAAGCCTTCATGGAAAACATGGGCCTTTCCGAATACACGACCATCACCTACCTTTCCGGCGATGGCGCCGAAATTTCCTCGGAGCAGTTCTTCAAGCTCGCATTTTCTGGCCGTGCATTTCTGACGGAAAAGAATCCCGATACCCACGAGGCCGTACTGGCGATCAGGCCCATTGCCGATGCAGCGCGGGTAACTCAGCAGGCAGGGCTTTCCATTGGCATCGGCAAGACCATGCCGAAAGCAGCTCTATCGGACCTTTCCGGTCGTTCACGCAGCCTCTACCCTGGCGACGGCAAACCACTGTTGATCAGTTTCTTCTTCTCGGAGTGCGCCCCCTGTGTACAGGAGGTCCCGGATCTCAACGCCTTTGCGCGATCCAATCCGGGAATTGATGTCGTCGCAGTCACTTTCGACTCCGCACTTGACTCCAAGGCGTTCGTCGACAAGTACGGCCTCGCTTGGCCAGTTGTGGCTGAGGCGCAGTCTTACATCGACACCGTTGGCGTCAAGACGTATCCAGGCCTGGCATTGGTAGCGCCGACCGGCGTCTTGGTGGCGCACAGGTCTGGCGGCTTGTCCTCCTTTGGTGGAGCGAAATCCGGGGACGCCGCACTGGCAGGCTGGGTCGCCAGTTCCCTGCGGGAGGACTAGCACCCGTCGCGACGAGCGCCGAGATCAATCCCGCAAGCAGTCAGCGTGGTCGACTACGTGGATATCGCCGCCTGAGCCGGAGAAACCTCCATGGAACTCCGAATCCCGGGCGCGCTCAACGCGCCTCGATGGTGGTGTCGCGCTTCTCGCGCTCGGGCATTTCGCGCTCGCCGTGTTCGATGAACCAGACGTATTCGGCGATGTTGGTGGCGTGGTCGCCGATGCGTTCGATGTTCTTGGCCGCGAACAGCAGGTGCGTGCAGGCGCTGATGTTGCGCGGGTCTTCCATCATGTACGTGAGCAGCGAGCGGAACAGCTGGGTGTATTCGGCGTCGAGTTCGGCGTCGCGTGCGCGCACCCGCATGGCGCGCTCGGCATTGCGTTCGCGGTAGGCGACGATGGTCTCGGCAACCAGTTCCTGGGCCAATTGCGCGAGCGAGGCGAGGGCGCGCGTGGCGGCGATCTGCGGCGCGTCCTTCAGTGCCAAGGTGCGCTTGGCGACGTTCTTGGCGTAGTCGCCGATGCGTTCGATGTCGGCACTGATGCGCAATGCCGCCATCACCTCGCGCAGGTCGCGCGCCATCGGCTGGCGCAGCGCGAGCAGGCGGATCACGTCGTGGCTGACCTCGTGCTCCAGCGCGTCGATGGTGGCGTCCGCGGCCATCACCGCACGTGCGGCGTCGGCGTCGCGTGCATCCAGCGCCTTGGCAGCAGCGCGCAGTTGCGCGCACGCCAGGTCGCCCATGCGCGCGATCTCCTCGGTCAGGCGCGCGAGTTCGTTGTCGTAGCTCTTGACGATGTGGTCATTCGGCATGGCGCAGTCCTCAGCCGAAGCGGCCGGTGATGTAGTCCTCGGTGCGCTGCACCTTGGGCTGGGTGAAGATCTGTTCGGTGACGCCGTGTTCGATCAGCTCGCCGAGGTACATGAAGGCAGTGAAGTCCGAGCAGCGCGCGGCCTGCTGCATGTTGTGGGTGACGATGACGATGGTGAAGTCGTTGCGCAACTCGGCGATCAGCTGCTCGATGCGCCCGGTCGCGATCGGATCGAGCGCCGAGGTCGGCTCGTCGAGCAGCAGCACGTCCGGTTTCAGCGCGATCGCACGCGCGATGCACAGTCGCTGCTGCTGGCCACCGGAAAGCCCGTTCGCGCTCTGCTTCAGCTTGTCCTTCACCTCGTCCCACAACGCTGCCTGACGCAGGGCCTGCTCGACACGCTCCGCCATCTCGGCCTTGTTCAGCCGCTCGTAGTGCATGATGCCATAGGCGATGTTGTCGTGGATCGACATCGGGAACGGCACCGGCTTCTGGAACACCATGCCGACCTTGGCGCGCAGGCGATTCACCGAGTAGCGCGCGTCGAGGATGTTCTCGCCGTCGAGCAGGGCCTCGCCGCTGGCCTTCTGGCCGGGATAGATCGAATAGATGCGGTTGAACACGCGCAGCAGGGTGCTCTTGCCGCAGCCGCTCGGGCCGATCATCGCGGTGACACGCTTTTCGGGAATGTCGAGGCTGACGTCCTTGATGGCGTGGAAATCGCCGTAATGGAAGTTCAGGCGACGCACCGACATCTTGGTGGCGGTGGTCGGCCCGGCAGCGCGGGCGGCAACGGCGGTACGGAGCTCAGTCATGGGCGACTCGCTTGCAAAGCAGGACCTGACGCACGAACGGCGACAGCGTCGGGACGTAGGCGGCACGAAGCTCAGTCATGGGCCACGCGTTTTCGAAGCAGCACCAGGCGCGCGAACAGCGACAGCGCCAGCACGAACACGGTGATGATGAAGGCGCCTGCCCAGGCCAGCGCATGCCAGTCCTCGAACGGGCTCATCGCGTACTGGAAGATCACCACCGGTGCACTCGCGATCGGCTCGCTCATGTCCGAGCTCCAGTACTGGTTGTTGAGCGCGGTGAACAGCAGCGGCGCGGTCTCGCCGCTGATGCGCGCGAGTGCGAGCAAGACACCCGTGACGATGCCGGGTGCAGCAGCGCGATAGAGAATCTGCATGGTGACCTTCCACTGCGGAATGCCGAGCGAGAGCGCGGCTTCGCGCATCTGCGATGGCACCAGCTTGAGCATGTCGTCGGTGGTGCGCACCACCACCGGCAACACGATGAAGGCGAGCGCGAGGGCACCGGCGAAACCGGAGAAACCGCCCATCGGTCGCACCACCAGGGTGTAGACAAACAGGCCGAGCACGATCGACGGCGCCGACAACAGGATGTCGTTGACGAAACGGATGGTGGTACCGACCCAGTGGCGGTCGGCGTATTCGGCGACAAAGGTGCCGGCGGCGATGCCGATCGGGGTGCCGATCGCGGTCGCCAGCAGGCACATGACGAGGCTCCCGAACAACCCATTGGCGAGGCCTCCGGCCTCTCCCGGTGGCGGCGTCATCTGCGTGAACAAGGTCGGGCTGAACGCGGCGATGCCCTTGCTCAGCGTCGTCCACAGGATCCAGGCGAGGAAGGCCAGCCCGAGCACGGCGGCGCAGGCCGAGAGCAGCAGCGCGACGGCATTGATGATGCGGCGCTTCAGGAAAATCAGGTCGGTGGCCATCAGCTGCCCTCCCGCTTGGCGAGCTGACGCAGCATCAGCTTGGCCACCGCGAGCACGATGAAAGTGACCACGAACAACAGGAAGCCGAGCGCGATCAGCGAACTGCGATAGAGATCGGTGTCGGCTTCGGCGAATTCGTTGGCGATGGTGGCGGCGATCGAGTTGCCCGGCATCAGCAGCGAGGTCGAGAGTTCATGCGCGTTGCCGAGCACGAAGGTGACCGCCATGGTCTCGCCGAGCGCACGCCCAAGGCCGAGGAAGATGCCGCCGATCACCGCCGAACGCGTGTACGGCAACACCACATCCCAGACCACTTCCCAACGCGTCGAGCCAAGTGCATAGGCCGATTCCTTCAGTCGCGTCGGCACGGTCAGGAACACGTCGCGCATCACCGAGGAGATGAACGGCACGACCATGATCGCCAGCACCAGGCCCGCGGTCAGCGTGCCGATGCCGAGCGGCGGCCCGGCGAACAGGCTGCCGACGATCGGCCACTGGCCGAGGTTCGCATCCACCCAGGGATAAACATGCTCGGCCAGCATCGGCACGAACACGAACAGGCCCCACATGCCGTAGATGATCGACGGAATGCCGGCCAGCAATTCGATCGCGGTACCGACCGGCGTGCGCAGCCAGGTCGGTGCGACTTCGGTCAGGAACAACGCGATACCGAAGCTGATCGGGATGGCGATGATCATCGCGATCGCCGCGGTGACGAGCGTGCCGTAGATCGGTACCCATGCGCCGAACTGCTGGCCGATCGGATCCCATTGCGCGCTGGTGATGAAGTCGAAGCCGAAGGTCGCGAACGCTTCGCGCCCGCCCCACAACATCGACAAGGCCGCACCGCCGAGCGCGAGCAACACGAACAGCCCGGCGCCCGCGAGCATCCAGCGGAAGCTGCGGTCGTGGCGCGCATCGCGCGATGCGCGCCGTTCGGCGGCGGCGATGAGGGTTTCCTGCATGACTGCAATCCCGCGAGGCTGAAACTCCTCCCCTTCGCGCAGCGAGGGGGAGGCCGGGAGGGGGTCGCTCTTCGGCGATGCCTGAAGCACCCCTCCCCAACCCTCCCCTCCGCGCTGCGCGCGCAAGGGAGGGAGTCGGATGCTTAGTACTTCAACGCCCCCGTCCAGTGCGCCTTCGCCTGCGCCTGCACCTTGGCCGGCAGCGAGACGTAATGCAGCGCACTCGCCTGCGCGGCGCCGTTGGCGAACACCCAGTCAAAGTAGGCGAGCGCGGCTTTCGCATTCTCGGCGTTCTTTGGCTGCTTGGACATCATCACGAACACGGTTGCGGCAATCGGCCAGGCCTTGGCGCCGGGCGCATTGGTGATCACCAGGTTGAAGTCCTGCGCCTTGTCCCACTCGGCGCTGTCGGCGGCGGCCTGGAAGCTCTCTTCGTTCGGCGCGACGAACTCGCCGGCTGCGTTCTGCAGCAGCGCGTAGCTCAACTTGCTCTGCAGCGCGTAGGTCAGCTCGACATAACCGATGCCGCCCTTGATCTGCTTCACGTAAGCAGACACGCCTTCATTGCCCTTGCCGCCGATACCGACCGGCCAGCGCACGGTGATGCCCTCGCCCGCCTTGCTCTTCCACTCGCCGCTGACCTTGGCCAGGTAATTGGTGAAGTTGAAGGTAGTACCCGAGCCATCCGAGCGATGCACGACCGTGATCGCCTGATCCGGCAGGGTGACGCCCGGATTGAGCGCGACGATGGCGGCATCGTTCCAGCGCTTGATCTTGCCGAGGAAGATGTCGGCCAGCACCGGGCCGTTGAAGCGGATGCCACCCGGCGTGACGCCGGCGACATTGACCACCGGCACCACGCCGCCGATCACCAGCGGAAACTGCACCAGGTTGGCGGCGGCCAGTTCGGCGGTATCGAGCGGCTTGTCGGACGCGCCGAAGTCGACCGTCCTGGCCTTGATCTGGGCGATGCCACCACCCGAGCCGATGGCCTGGTAGTTGATCCTGGTCTGGGTGACGGCGCGATAGTCGGCCGACCACTTGGCCATGACCGGGTAAACGAAGCTCGATCCGGCGCCGATCACGTCGGCGGCCGGGGCGATGCCGCAGGCGCTGAGCGCAACCAGGGCGACGAGCAACTTGCTCTTGAGCATGCGCAACATGGTCGTGTCCTCAGAACATGAACTGGAAGCGGGCGGTAACGAGATTGGGGTCGTCGGAAACGCCCGCCTTCTCGCTGCTCACCGCCGTGTAGTCGAGCGAGAGCTTGAAGTTCGAGCGCCAGTACCAGTTGGCACCGACGGTCCAGTTCTGTTCCTCACCACCGAGCACGGCGCCATCGTCGAGGTTGACCGCCGAATAGCGCAGGCCGAGTTGCAGCGCACCCTTGCCCGGATCGTTCGGCACCGGATAGCTGAACACGCCCTGCTTGTAGGTCTTGAACTCGCCGGTCACGAACCAGGTGCCGTACACGTAGTAGCCGTCAGCCACATAGTTGTCGAAGCCGGCGCCGCGCGACACATCGGCGCGCAGGTATTCGCCCTGCACCGCCCATGGGCCATTCGAGTAGGCGGCTTCGAGTCCGATCTGGTTGTTGCGCTCGGCCCCCGCCAGATTACCGGTGTCGACCAATCGGAAATTCGCGAGATCGGCTTCCGGGCGGGTGGAGAAGCGTGCGACGCCCTTGGCCTGTTCCTGCGACAGCGCCGCGATACCGAAATGCAGCGTTTCCTCGAGTTCGTAGATCGGCGCGTAGGTGGCACGGGCGATGACGCCGGTGCCCTTGCCGGCATTGTTGGTCAACTCGCGATCGTACACACCGATCGATGCCGTCCAATTGCTGCCGAACTGCATGTAGTCGACGCCGAGACGGCGTCCGATCGTGAACAGGTTCGGGAGCGCTCGCGACACGAAGTCGATGCTCTTGGTCGAGATCAGCTCTTCCATGTTCATGTTCTGCTTGTACTGGCCGACGCGAACCTGGCCGCCCGGGCCCATCATGAACTTGGCGTAGACATCAAGCCACTTGTCGGCACGCGGGTCGTAGCCGACGTAGAACTCGGTGTTCTTCTCGTTCTTCAGGCGGAAGATGATCTCGGCACGACGGAACTCGGCATCGTTGACGAAATCACGATGGTCGTCGTCGAACCAGTTGGCATCGGTCTGCAGGACACCGTCCACAAAAGCGTCATATTCGCCAATGCGATCGAACTGGTACTCGGCATGCGCCGGCAGGGAAAGCGCACTGGCAACGGCAAGAACGGACAAACGACGAATATGTGACATAGCGGCGACCCCAGGGTGACGGACGGGCGCGCACTGTATTGCCGGGATTTGACTGCTTTATGACACCGCCGCCGATTTGTTGCGACAGCGTGTCGGAATCATGACCGGCCCGAGCCCGGTCAGCGCGTCCAGTCGGCCTCGCAGCGGCGATTCGGTCCCATCCCCCTGCACCCGCATCGCCAAGCTTAGGAGCGGCCAAGCGCCTCGGCGCTCAAGCCACCACCCGCCAAAGCCGCCGAAATCCGTATGGCCCATCGATTCGTAGGCGGCCCAAACCGTCCGGTGCGCACTTGACGGTCGGTCAAGTGCGCCGACGGCACCCTTGGCGCACCTATTCCAGACTGTCGCCGAACAAGCCGTCCGAAAGGCAGGATCTGGAGCGCACGGGATCCACATAAACGTTCATGTCCATGCCGCTTTGAAACAGTTCGCCATCCCCGCGCAATACCGTCCAGCGCCCACCATCATGGGTCGTCGGTCGATAGCGTACATGCACGGTGGAAGGCAAGTAGGTGCCTTGGAAAACGGGCGTAACGAATACGGCTGCACAGGGGGAATTGTTCAGAAGCGGGTGGTCCAGGATCAAGTCCAGACTGGGGCTGACTGCGGCCGCCGCGGTGAAGGCATAGGGCACGAAGTCATTGGCCAATGTGACATCGAACATCGCCCCTGGCGGCATGACGACCATATCTTGATTGAAGACCGCCCAGCGGGCGTTGAAGCTGTCGTACCAGACACCAATGGGATGATCATTCAGCACGCCACCCACGGGCACCGCGCGCTGCACCACCACGGGTTTGGCGAACGGATTGCCATTCAGCGGCGCCCAGTTCAAGTAGCGACATGCGCACTGATATTGCTCACATCGGCTGTATGCGACAGCGTCTGGTGGCGATTGCTGTCGAGCACGAAGAACTGCCGCGGTGGCGAAATCGACTGTTGGTTCTGGCTGAAAATCACCGTGCGAGACGGCGCTGTGATGAAGCTGTATACGCCCAAATGGTTGGGTGCCCAAGCCGGCAATGGGAAACCTTCGATCACGCTCTGCACCATGACCTCACTCAACGGCCGCGACATCGACGTGGGCAAGTTGGTGATGTTGGAGACGGAGTTTTCAGCCGTCGCCCTATGCAGGTCGGCGCCGCCGAATTGATAGTCGTGGGCACCAATGGTCGGAACCGTGCCGGTCACACCGTCGAAATCACCGCCTGCAGGGATCGATGACGCAAGTCCGGCATTGATCGCCGGCGAAGCCGGAGTCAGATGAAAATCGTAGGTTGACGCAAACAACGGGTCTGCCACCACCCAGCCGATTTCACCAACCAAGGTCTGCGGCGTCTGGTGATAGAGATTGTGCGCAGCCAGCACCTGCGCGCCAGCGAACTTTTCCACGCCAAACGTCGCGACCCTTGAGAAGATATTGTTGTCCACCTCTGCGCTCGCCGAAGTGCCCGAAACGGTGACACCGAACAGCCGCGTGCGGATCGTGTTATTGCGGACCCTGGCTTGCAATGCTGTTGCGCCGGATTGGGCGACCAAGCTGACCCCCGCTTCGCAACCGTTGATGAGGTTGCGGTCGATCTCTGCACTGACGGTCGCGCCAGCGAGCGCGTGAAGGGTCAAGCAAGCTCCGATATCGTGATTCAGGGATTCGATTCGATTCCGTCGAAACCTGAACTGCTGGTTGCCGTCCAGCACGAACGTAACTGGGTCACGCTCCACGGTCGTCTTGATGAACTGGCTGTCGGCGATTTCCACGGAAACAGACGGCGGACTGCCATTGTAGCCCACGCCATGACCGCCCACGAAACGCAGGTGGCGAATGCGCAGGGTCTTCTGCGAGGCCGTCTGCGGCGTGGCGACCGAGATCCCCGCCGTTAGGCCGGCCAGGCCGGAAATGTCCAGTTGATTCAGTTCAACCACGTGCTGATCTATCGGCTCGTTGCTGCCCAGGCTGACCGAGATCGGCGTGTTGATCAGTTGCACATTCTCCAGCACATTGACATTGCCGGTGCCAGCAAAGGACGACTGGATGCTGACGGTGGTGTTCCGAA
Organism: Lysobacterales bacterium; assembly: GCA_016703225.1. Lineage (NCBI taxonomy): Bacteria > Pseudomonadati > Pseudomonadota > Gammaproteobacteria > Lysobacterales > Lysobacterales bacterium. The sequence goes on along the minus strand of JADJCM010000002.1, from coordinate 506,797 downwards.
AGCGCCCGCGCGCCAGCGGCGCGCTGCGCAGCGTGATCGGCTTCGAGATCACCAGCGAGTCCGTGATCTCGCCGGCACCACTGCCGATCTGCACCACATCGTTGATCGCAGCGGCGTCCACGCAGGCCTGAAGGGTCGTGTCACAGGGGGCGCTGCCCGGCCAGGTCAATGTCGCGGCGGAGGCCGGAGCCTGGCAAAGGATGGGGATCAGGACCAGCACCAGCAGGGCGGTCCAGCGGATCGGAAAGCGAGTGGATCGGGTCATGGCAGGGGCTCCTGGTCGGGGTCTTGAATGCCGTATCGCAGGAACCCGGAAAAACCGCGCATCCGGGCGGAGCGACCGCCATAATCCGCCGGTGGACCCGACCGACCTGCCGCCCGACACCTTCGCCACGCTCACCGCCACCCTGGCCGACCGGGCGCGGTCGGTCACGCGCATGGCCGAGTTGTTCGCCGTGCTGCACGGGGAACTGCGCAGCGTTGCGCGCAAGCACCGGCAGTCCCTGAATGCCTCCGCCACGCTTGATACCACCGGTCTCGTGCACGAGGCCTACCTGAAACTCAGCGCGGCGCACATCGAGGCACCCACGGACCCGGCGCACTTCTTCGCGCTCGCGGCGCAGTCGATGCGCCAGATCATCATCGACCGGGCGCGACGCACCCTTGCCGGCAAACGTGGCGAAGGCGCCGCGCACGTGCCGCTTGACGACATCACGCTGGCCGACACCGACGAACAGGTGTCCGTGCAGGCCCTCGCCGTTCACCAGGCGTTGGCACAACTGGAACAGGCCAGCCCGCGGCTGGCGCAAACCGTCGTACTGCGGTTCTTTGGTGGCCTGACCGAGGAGGAAGTGGGCGAAGTGCTGGGGCGTGATCCGGCGACGGTCCGTCGCGACTGGACCAAGGCCCGCGCCTGGTTGTTCCGCGCGCTGTCCGATCCGGCCGCATCCGGATCCTGAGCGCGGCCACCGTGCGCCCGTTCGAAGAACTCGAGGCCGCCGTCGATCGCCTGCTGGCGCTGGCACCCGATGGCCGGGCCGCGGCGCTTGCGGAACTGGCCGCGGTCTCCGCTGATCTCGCCCGCGATGCGGCAGGTTGGCTCGAGGACATCGAGGCCTCCCGGGGATTCCTCGAAACCGCGCCCGCCCGGCAATCCGGACAGCGCGTGGGCCCGTGGTCGCTGCTGCGTCCGATCGGTCGCGGCGGCATGGGCGAAGTGTGGCTGGCCGAACGCGCCGACGGCAGTTACCGGAAGCAAGTCGCGATCAAGTTCTTCCGCACCGACCGGGCCGGCACGGCGCGTCGCCTCGAACAGGAACGGCAGGTGCTCGCTCGGCTGGTACATCCGGCGATCGCGCGCCTGCTCGACGCCGGCGATGACCCCGCGCTGGGGCCGTTCCTGGTCACCGATTGGATCGACGGGCAGCCGCTCGACCGCTGGCTCGAAACCCGCCAGCCCGACCGGGCAACCCGGCTCGCCGTATTCCGAGCCATCGCCGACGCCGTCTCGCTCGCGCATCGCGAACTCGTCGTCCATCGCGACATCAAGCCGGCGAACATCCTCGTGGACGGTGCGGACCAACCCTTCCTGCTCGATTTCGGCATCGCGAAGGTGCTTTCGGACGGCGCCGGCCCTTCGGAAACACAGGATCTCGCAGCAACGCCCCATTGCGCGGCCCCGGAGCAATTGCGCGGTGAACCGGTGGGCACGCGCACCGATGTGTATGCCCTCGGCGCCCTGCTGCACCGCGTGTTGTCCGGGCGGGATCCGCTGGCGTTGTCCGGCCTGCCCATCGCCGAGTTGGTGCGCCGGGTCTGCGAGGAGGTGCCGGCACCGGCCACCCGCGACACCGGGCAGCCCGATGCCGACCTCGACGCGATCTGCCGGCGTTGCCTTGAAAAGGAACCGGACCAGCGTTATCCGGGCGTCGATGCCCTGATCGCTGATCTCGATGCATGGCGCAATGGCCAGCCGGTAGCGGCACGCCAGGGGGGCTCTTGGTATCGCGCGCGCAAGTTCCTGCGCCGTAACCGCTGGGCCGTCTCCGCGGCAGCGGCCGTGTTGCTGGCGATCCTGGCCGGCGCCGCCACCACCGCATGGCAAGCCCGCGAAGCCGCGCGCGAGGCCGTGCGTGCCACCGCGGTCCGCACGTTCCTGATGGACCTGTTTGCCACCATCGATCCGGAGGTCCACCACGGTCAACCTGTGCCCGCGGAAGCGCTGGTCGCGGAGGGCGAACGTCGCGTGCGCGCCGAAACCGGCATGGAACCCGCCCTCCGCCACGAGTTGTTGAAGATGCTGGCGCGGATGCGCCTTGACCTGCGCCAGTACGAACCCCGGCGGGCCAACCTGGAAGCAGCGTGCCCGCTTGCCGACCAGGTGTACGGTGCCGGCCATGAACTCGCCATCACCTGCCGCATCGAATGGGCCGACAGCCTGCGGCAACTGAAGCAAACGGAGGCCGCGGAACAGGTCCTTGCCGCCGCATTGCAGCAACTCGGCACCGGCACCCCAATGCCGGCCGTGGAAGCTCTGGCGCAGGAAGTGCAGTTCATGGTCGATCGCGACCAGGGGGAACCGCAGGAAGCGGAACGGGCGATCCGGCGCAGCCTGGCCTTGGCCCGGTCGGCCGAACCCGAGCCCGGCGTGCAAACGCTGAACTCGTCGGAGCAATACGCCATGTTTCTGCAGGCCTCGGGGCGCATGGATGAAGCCGAACCGCTGCTTCGCGCCGTTCTCGACTTCGATGCTGCACACCCGGATCGCCGTTCGCGCACCGAACAGCTGAACACGCAGTGGAATCTGTTGTCGTCGTGGTGGGCGCGCGAGCGTTATGCCGACCTGGCCCCGGCCATTCGCCAGCTCACTTCACAAACAGAACGCAATCTCGGCCAGAACCATGCCACCTGGTTCCGTCTGCGCCAGCTCGCAGCCAATGTCACCGCGCGTTTCGGCGACCCACGGACCGCAGTCGCCCTGCGTGAAGCGACCGACACCACCGAAGGCATCGCCGATTTGGCCGACGGGCGGTTCCGGCAGATGTTATGGGCGGACCAGGTCATCGACCTCGCGGCGATCGGCCGGACCGACGCAGCCATGGCTATGGCAACACGAACGCTCGAATGGACCGAGACCCGTCGTCTGCCGCCGGCGCCGTGGTTCATCGCCAGCTACGGCGCCCTGTACGCGGCACTGCTTGCGGGAGACCAGACGTCGGCCGAGCGCTGGAAAACACAACTCGACACCGCTTTCGCCGACCTCGACCAGAACCTTCAAGGCCCGTATCGCAAGTTCCTTGATCAGGCGCATGCGGCCTTTGCCTTGCGGACGGGCGACGCCTCCGCGGCCGAAGCCGCGATCGAACGTGCGATCGCCGTGGCCCAGCCAGCCGGCGCGCCTAGCACCCATGCCGTCGAACGAATCCGGGCCCAGCGTGCGTTTCTGCTGGTCGATCTCGGCCGGTGGAACGAAGCCGCAGCCGAACTCGAAACCGTCCGTGCCGCGCTGGTGAAACGCCTCGGACCCGATCACCCGAGCCTCTTGCAGATCGACGCGGCCCGTGCGGCGCTGCCCGAAGATCTTCGTGGCGACCTGACCCCGGAACGGATCGAGGTGGCCCGCGCCGGCTTCGAGGCCGTGTATGGGCGCGCGCCGGATCGCGTCCGCCTGTGGTGAGCACGTCAATCCCCGTCCTACCCGCATAGCGCGATGCGAGGAACTCGTACGGTGACGGCGTGAGCGGTGGTTCCGGCTTCTGTGGCTCCGGACGTCTGTGGCTCCATGCTTTGTGGGTCCGGGCCCACAGAGCAGAGCCTTCGCTGCCCGATTCGACTTAGACCGGCGCGGCGCCGTCGAGCGACGACATGTCCGGATCCGACGCGGGATCAGGTTCGTCGGGACGGAACGATTCGAGCACGTGGTCGGCGTCCGTCGTCTGCGTTTCCGGCACCCACACCGAGACGTACCCCGGGAGCAGGCCGAAGCTGCCGGTCAGGTCTTCGCCGTGGATTTCCGCGGGGATGCCGTCGTCGCAGAGCCGATCTCGCACCAGGTGGGCGTCGATCAGGTTCTCGGCGACGTAGATGCAGCGCATGCGCCCTCACTGCTCCATCAATTCGACGCCGTCCAGTCCCTGCGACAGCGAGTGCGCGTCGCCGCCCTGGGCGAGCTTGATGCGCAGACGCACCTCGTTCGCGGAATCGGCGTGACGCAGGGCATCCTCGTAGGAAATCTCGCCGGCCTGGTAGAGCTCGAACAGGCTCTGGTCAAAGGTACGCATGCCGAGATTGGTCGACTCCTTCATCACCTCCTTGATGCGGTGGATCTCGCCGTCGCGGATGAAGTCCTGGACCAGCGGTGTACCGAGCAGGATTTCCATCGCTGCGCGCCGGCTCTTGCCGTCCGGGGTCGGCACCAACTGCTGCGCGACCACGCCCTTGAGGTTCAGCGAAAGGTCCATCAGCAACTGCGGACGGCGATCCTCGGGGAAGAAGTGCAGCACGCGGTCCAGCGCCTGGTTGGCGTTGTTCGCGTGCAGGGTGCACAGGCACAGATGGCCGGTCTCGGCGAAGGCGATCGCGTGCTCCATGGTCTCGCGCGTGCGTACCTCGCCGATCAAGATCACATCCGGCGCCTGGCGCAGGGTGTTTTTCAGCGCGTTCTCCCAGGTGTCGGTGTCGATCCCGACCTCACGCTGGGTGATGATGCAACCCTCGTGCTTGTGCACGAATTCGATCGGGTCCTCGATGGTGATGATGTGACCGGTCGAGTTCTGGTTGCGATAGCCGATCATCGCTGCCAGCGAGGTCGACTTGCCGGTACCGGTGGCGCCGACAAACATGATCAGTCCACGCTTGGTCATCGCCAGGGTCTTGACCACCGGCGGCAGTCCGAGTTCCTCGACCCCCGGGATACGCGTCTCGATACGACGCAACACCATGCCGACCTGGTTGCGCTGGTAGAAGCAACTGACGCGGAAGCGCCCGACGCCCTGCAGCGAAATCGCGAACTGGCACTCGTGCGTTTTTTCGAATTCCTCGCGCTGCGACGGCGTCATCACGTTCAGCACCATGTCGCGACTGACCTGCGGCGTCAGCGGTGCCTGGGTGATCGGCGCGATGCGTCCGTTCACCTTCATCGACGGCGGAATGCCGGCGGTGATGAACAGGTCCGAGCCCTTTTTGTGGACCATCAGTTTGAGAAAGGAGGTGAAGTCCACGCTACTCATGTTTGCTCTCCGGGCCGGGCCAGTGATCAACGCAGATGTACGACGATCACTCGAACAGCTTCTTGTCCTTGGCGTAACTCGATGCCTGGGTACGCGTGATCAGGCCGCGTTTGACCAGGTCCTGCAGGCACTGGTCGAGCGTCTGCATGCCGACCGCGGCACCGGTCTGGATCGACGAGTACATCTGCGCGACCTTGTCCTCGCGGATCAGGTTGCGGATGGCGGGAATGCCGACCATGATCTCGTGCGCCGCGACGCGGCCACCGCCGACCTTCTTCAGCAGCGATTGCGAGATCACCGCACGCAGCGATTCAGAAAGCATCGAACGCACCATCGGCTTTTCGCCAGCCGGGAACACGTCGATGATGCGGTCCACGGTCTTGGCGGCCGACGATGTATGCAGGGTGCCGAACACCAGATGCCCGGTTTCCGCGGCGGTGAGCGCCAGGCGGATGGTTTCCATGTCGCGCATTTCGCCGACCAGGATGTAGTCCGGATCCTCACGCAGTGCCGAACGCAGGGCTTCATTGAATCCGTGCGTGTCGCGGTGTACTTCGCGCTGGTTGATCAGGCACTTCTGCGACTGGTGCACGAACTCGATCGGGTCCTCGATGGTGAGGATGTGGCCGTATTCGTTCTTGTTGATGTGGTCGACCATGCCGGCGAGCGTGGTCGATTTGCCGGAACCGGTCGGGCCGGTGACCAGCACCAAGCCCTGCGGCACATCGATCAGTTCCTTGAAGATCTTGGGCGCGCTCAAGTCCTCCAAGGTCAGGATCTGGCTCGGAATGGTACGGAACACCGCACCGGCGCCGCGGTTCTGGTTGAAGGCGTTGACGCGGAAGCGGGCGAGCCCGGGAATCTCGAACGAGAAGTCGGTCTCCAGGAACTCTTCGTAGTCGCGGCGCTGCTTGTCCGACATGATGTCGTAGACCAGCGAGTGCACCGCCTTGTGGTCGAGCGACGGGATGTTGACGCGGCGCACATCGCCATCGACGCGGATCATCGGCGGCAGGCCGGCCGAGAGGTGCAGGTCGGAGGCCTTGTTCTTGACCGAAAACGCAAGCAGCTCAGCGATATCCATGCAGCACTCCGGGGCGGGTCGTAAACTCGGCTCGACTATAGCCCTTTTTGCGGGCCCGCAAAACGCGAGCGCTCCCGAATCATGACCACCCTCGACGAACGATTTTCCCGCATCCGCACGGCGCTGGCCTCCGCTGCCGACGGCCGTCCCCTGCAACTGCTGGCGGTCAGCAAGACCCAGCCCGCAGCCGCGGTGCGTGCACTCGCTGCGCTCGGCCAGCGCGTCTTCGGCGAGAACTATGTGCAGGAGGCGCTGGCCAAGCAACGGGAACTGGGCGACCTCGATCTGGAGTGGCACCTGATCGGACCGCTGCAATCGAACAAATGCCGGGAAGCCGCAACCCGCTTCGACTGGGTGCAGACCATCGACCGTGAAAAACTGATCCCGCTGCTGGCGAGGTTCCGCCCGACCGGGCGACTGGCGCTGAACCTGCTGGTGCAAGTGAACATCGACGACGAAGCCAGCAAGTCGGGTTGCGCCCCGGGGGAGATCGACGCACTGGCCGATGCCATCGCCGCACTCCCCCAACTGCGCCTGCGCGGCCTGATGGCGATCCCGCAGCCGACCTCGGACCGGGCGCGACGACGCGATGCGTTTGGGCGCATGCGCGAATTGTTCGATCGAACCCGCACCCGCCATGCGCAGGTGGACACCTTGTCGATGGGCATGTCCGATGATTTCGTCGACGCCATCGCCGAAGGCGCCAACCTGGTTCGGATAGGATCGGCACTCTTTGGTCCGAGGCAGGTTTCTTGATGAACCACATCGCATTCATCGGCGGCGGCAACATGGCGCGCGCGCTCATCGGCGGGCTGCTCGCCCGCGGCACCGACCCGCGCCGCATCCACGTCGCCGAACCGGTGGAAAACGCCCGCTACGGTCTCGCTGCCGAGTTCGGCGTGCAGGTGCATGCCGAGAACCGCGATGCGCTGGCCGCCGCCGACGTCGTCGTGCTGGCGGTGAAACCGCAGGTGATGGCTGCGGTCTGCACCGGCATCGCCGATCTGGTCGCGAGTCGCAAGCCGCTGTTGATCTCGATCGCAGCCGGCATCCGCCTCTCGAATTTCCGCAACTGGTTGGGGGCGTCGGCGCGCCTGGTGCGCTGCATGCCCAACACGCCCGCGCTGATCGGGGCGGGCGTGACCGCGTTGCACGCCGATGGCAACGTCGACAACGAATCGCGTTCGCGCGCCGAGGGCATTCTGGCTGCCACCGGCGCCACCGTCTGGATCGACGATGAAGACCTGATGGACACCGTCACCGCAGTCTCCGGCAGCGGCCCGGCCTATTTCTTCCTGCTGATGGAGGCGATGGTCGCCGCGGCCATGCGCCAGGGCCTGAGCGCCGATGCCGCACGCATCCTGGTGTCGAACACCGCGCTCGGTGCGGCGCGCATGGTCCACGAGGGCAGTGACGACCCGGCCACGCTGCGCGAACGCGTCACCTCGCCCGGCGGAACCACCCAGGCGGCGCTCGAGCGATTCGAGTCCGGCGGCTTCCGTGCGCTGGTGGATGCCGCGATCACGCGTGCGACCGAACGCGGCCGCGAACTCTCCGGCCAGTTCGGAGGCTGAGATGGGCCACCTCGCCAATGCCGGCGCGCTGATCGTGCAGGTCCTGTTCGGGCTCGCCATCGGGCTGTTCTTTTTCCGCTTCCTGATGCAGGGACTTCGCGTCGATTTCCGCAATCCGCTGTCGCAGTTCGTCTACCGCGCGACCAACCCGGTGCTGATGCCAGTCCAGCAGGCATTGCCGGTGATCCGCGGCTGGAACCTGGCAGCGCTGCTGGTCACCTTCCTGCTGATGCTCACCGAAACCTGGCTGCTCTACTGGTTGGCCGGGCGCGCGCTGCCGGTGCTTGCGCTCGGGGTGATCGCGCTGGCGCTGCTGATCGAGTTCGCGGCCAATGCACTGCTGTGGACGGTGGTGCTGCGCGCGATCCTCAGCTTCGTCTCGCCCGATCCGCGCAGTCCCTTCGTGCAGATCCTCAATCGCATCAGCGACCCGATCCTGAAGCCGTTCCAGCGACTGATCCCGCCGCTCGGCGGCCTCGACCTGTCACCGCTGTTTGCGCTGCTGGTACTGCAGCTGGTGCGGATGCTGATCGCCGCGCCGTTGATCGAGTTCGGCATTGCGCTGACCGTTGGCGGAAACTGACATGACCGAGATTCTCGCCATCCGCCACGCCCAGGCCTCATTCGACGCCGACGACTACGACCAGTTGTCAGCGCTCGGCGAAGACCAGGCGCAGCGACTCGGGCGCTGGCTCGCGGCCGACCACGACCTTGGCTTCGACGCCATCGTCGTCGGTGCCATGCGCCGCCACCAGCAGACCGTAAGCGCGATCGAGCAAGCGTTCGCGGCGAGCGGGCGCAGTCTGCCCGAAGTCGAGATTGATGCCGGCTTCAACGAGTTCGACCACGGCGCGGTGTTTGCCGCTTTTCTCGCCGAGCATCCCGAGCATCGCCCGGCGAATCGTGACGCCATGCCCGGCCCGCGCGACCGCATGGCGGTGGCGCGTTACCTGATGGCGGCGCTGCGGCACTGGGCCAGCGGCGCGCTCGATGAGCACCTCGACGAAGGCTGGTTCGCGTTCCGCGCGCGCGTCGCCGCGGCGATGGCGTGCCTGACCGAACGCCACCACGGACGCGAGCGCGTGCTGCTGGTGACCTCGGGCGGCGTCATCGCGCAACTGGCGCAACGCGCGCTGGAAGTGCCGGACCTGCGTTCGGTCGACCTGAACATCGCCATCCGCAATTCCGCGATCAGCGAATTCGTGATCTACGAAGGCGGCGTACGCCTGCTCGGCTTCAACCAGCTGCCGCACCTGGCGGCACCCGGCGAGCGCCGGCTCTGGACCCACTTCTGAGGAATCGCATGGCGCTGTCATCGCTGTTTCCGTTCTCCGATCGCGCGCACGCGCTGCACGCCGAACTCGAGCGCTTTGTCGCCGAGCGTGTGTTACCGGGCGAAGCCGCCTACGACGCGCATCTGGAGCAACCCGGGCAGCGCTGGACGATTCCGCCGCTGATGGAAGCGCTGAAGATCGAGGCGCGGCAGCGCGGGCTGTGGAACCTGTTCCTGCCCGACCCGGTGCACGGCGCCGGGTTGTCGGTGCTCGACTACGCACCGCTGGCCGAACTCAGCGGTCGCTCCCTGATCGCGCCCGAGACGATCAACTGCAATGCCCCCGACACCGGCAACATGGAAGTGCTGCACCACTATGGCTCGCCGGCGCAGCAGCAACGCTGGCTGCAGCCGCTGCTGGCCGGGCGCACGCGCTCGGCGTTTGCGATGACCGAGCCCGACGTGGCCTCCAGCGACGCCACCAACATCGCGACGCGCATCGAGCGCGACGGCGAGCACTACGTCGTCAGCGGTCGCAAGTGGTGGGCCAGCGGCGCCATGGACCCGCGCCTCGACTTCTTCATCGTGATGGGCGTGACCAACCCGGACGCCGAACCGCATCGCCGCCACAGCCAGATCATCGTGCCGAAGACCACGCCGGGCGTGACCGTGGTGCGGCCGTTGCACCTGTTCGGCTTCGACGACGCGCCTGGCGGCCACGCCGAAGTGCGCTTCGACGGTGTGCGCGTGCCGCTCGATCACCTGATCGCCGGCGAAGGCTGCGGCTTCGAGATCGCGCAGGGCCGACTCGGCCCGGGTCGCATCCACCACTGCATGCGCCTGATCGGCCTGGCGCAGCGCGCGCTCGATGCGATGGTGCTGCGCGCGCGCACGCGCATCGCCTTCCATCGCCCGCTTGCCGACCAGGGCATGGTGCGCGAGGCGATCGCGCTCAGCCGCTGCGACATCGAGCAGGCGCGCCTGCTCACGCTCGCCGCCGCGCAGAAGCTCGACCAGGGCGGCGCGCGTGGTGCAAAGGAAGAGATCGGCATGATCAAGATCGTCGCCCCGCGCATGGCCCAGCGCGTGCTCGACCGCGCCATCCAGATCCACGGCGCGCTCGGCGTCTCGGAAGACTCGTTCCTGTCGAAAGCCTACGCCGGCGCCCGCGCGCTGAGCCTCGCCGACGGTCCCGACGAGGTGCACATCACCGCGCTGGCGAAGTCGATGGTGGCGGTGCGCTGAACGCGTTGGAAGCCACCGGCGTGTTGACAACCGCTATACACCAATCTCAGAATTCGCATCTCTGATGCACACACAGGAATCGCCATGCGTGATGCCGCCATCAACCTGCGTGCGCTACCAGGGCAGCGCGACCTGATTGACCAAGCCGCCAGCCTGCTTGGCAAGAATCGTTCGGACTTCATGCTCGAAGCGGCCTGCGAACGAGCGCAGGCGGTGTTGCTCGATCAGGTGTTCTTCAAGCTCAACACTGACAAGTTCAAACGATTCACCGCGTTGCTGGATGCGCCGGTCCGTCCCAATCCCGGCCTCGATCGGCTTTTCGCCGTGAAGGCTCCGTGGAATGCCGGCTCGACATGAGTCTGAGACTCGCCGCACCGCAGCCACTTGCTGTCGATCATCTGTTGGACAGCTTCTCCTGCGGCGAGGCAACGCTCGACGAGTGGCTCCGACGCCGCGCGCTGGTCAACCAGCACAGCGGCGCTTCCCGCACCTTCGTCGCGGCTGATCCTGACGGTCGCGTCTTCGGCTACTACTCGCTCGCCGCGGGTGCGGTGTCGCACGCCACGGCCACGACCAACGTCAGACGGAACATGCCCGATCCGATACCGGTGATGGTGCTGGCGCGCCTTGCGGTCGACCTGCGCGCGCAAGGCATCAAGCTCGGCGCCGCGCTGCTGCAAGACGCCGTCCATCGCGCAGCGGCCGTTGCGCAGAATGCCGGTGTTCGCGCGTTGCTGGTCCACGCACTGCACGACCATGCCAAGCGCTTCTACGAGCACTACGGCTTTCAGACTTCGCCACAGCATCCGCTGACACTGATGCTACGACTGCCCGGTTGACGGCGCCGGTCGCCTGCCCCACATTGAATCCGGACCATGCCCTGCCCGTCTCCCGCAGCGGGAGCGGGAACCGCAATCGCGAGCACATGCCATGAGCGACCTCCCACTCGATGCATTGACGGCCTGGTGCGAGACGCATGTTCGTGGCTTCCGCGGGCCGCTGGCGGCGACGAAATTCAAGGGTGGGCAGTCGAATCCGACCTATCGGCTCGACGCCGCCTCCGGCACCTATGTGCTGCGACGCAAGCCGTTCGGGCCTTTGTTGCCGGGCGCGCATGCGGTAGAGCGCGAGTTCCGCGTGCTCACCGCCCTGCACGGCCACGGTGTGCCGGTCGCGCAGCCGCTGGGCCTGTGCCTGGACGAGTCGGTGATCGGCGCCGTGTTCTACGCAATGGCCTTCGTCGAGGGGCGCATCTTCTGGGACCCGTCGCTGCCCGAGATTCCCGTCGCCGAACGCGGCGCGTATTACGAGGAAATGCTGCGCGTGCTGGCCGCCTTGCACGGCGAGGACGTGATCGCACTCGGGCTCGGCGACTTCGGCAAGCCCGGCAACTATTTTGAGCGCCAGATCGCGACCTGGAGCAGGCAGTACCGCGCCAGCGAAACCACGCGCATCGAGGCGATGGAGACGCTGATCGCAGCACTGCCGGAGCGCTGCCCGCACGACGACGGTCGCGTCGCCCTCGTGCATGGCGACTTCCGCATCGACAACCTGATCTGGCACCCGAATGAGGCACGCATCGTTGCGATCGTCGACTGGGAGCTGGCCACGCTCGGTCACCCGCTCGCCGACCTCGGCTACCTGTGCATGGCACTGCGCCTGCCGCGCAACCCGGCGCTGCCCGGACTCGCCGGAGGCGATCGCGCCGCGCTCGGCATTCCCGACGAAGCCGGCATGATCGAGCGTTACCGCGCGCTCAGCCACCGCCGCGACGTCGGCGACTGGGCGTTCGTGCTGGCGTTTTCGTTCTTCCGCCTCGCCGCGATCGCGCAGGGCGTAGCCAAGCGCGCGCAGCAGGGCAATGCCTCGAATGCACGCGCCAGCGAGGCCGGCGCGATGGCGGCGATGCTCGCGGAACTGGGAGCGGCGCAATTGCAGTCGCCAGCCGCGACATCAACATGAGCCTCGGCATCGAGCGCTGGACCGAGACGCTGCGCCTGCTCGGCATCGCGCCGAACGCGACCCAGCTCGCGCTCGGCGAAGACTTGCTGCAGCGTTATTGCGAGCCGCATCGGCACTATCACTCGCTCGCGCATCTCGAAGACTGCCTGCGCCAGGCTGCGAACCTGCGGCCGCAGTTCGCGCATGCCGGCGAGGTCGAATTCGCGCTCTGGTTCCATGACGCGATCTACGACACGCGCAAGACCGACAACGAGCAGCGCTGCGCCGACTGGGCGCGACAGTCGGTGATCACGGCCGGCCTCGACGCCGCCGTCGCGCGACGCATCCACGAGCTGATCCTGGCCACCCGCCATGCCGCGCTCCCGGCAACCGCCGATGCCGCGTTGCTAGTCGATATCGACCTGTCCATCCTCGGCGCCGATGCCGCACGTTTCGACGCCTACGAACACGAGATCCGCAGCGAGTACCACTGGGTACCGAGCTTCCTGTTCAACCTCAAGCGCAAGCAGCTGCTGCGCGAATTCCTCGCCCGCCCGAAGATCTATTCCAGCGCGGAATACCAGCGCCGACTCGAGGCACCTGCGCGCGCCAACCTGGCACGCTCGATCGCGCGCTGATCGTCGGATCCCTCGCTGCGCTCGTTGATCCGACCTACATTCGGGCGGCGCCTGGAGGCCTCGTTGGTGGCGGATCAACCGCCGCGTTCCACCGCCAGCACGAACTGGCTCTTGCCGCTGCGTTTGGCGCGGTAGCAGGCGGCGTCGGCGCTGCGCAGGGCGGCTTCGATGTTGCTGCCGCTGGTGCGGGCGACGCCGATGCTGGCACCGATTCGCGGTGAGGTCGGGCCGCCGGTGACCATGGCCGCAACGCCCTGCACGATACGTTCGGCGGTCTGACGCGCGCGGAACTCGTTGCCGTGCAACAGCAGGCAGAACTCATCGCCGCCGAGGCGCGCCGCCACGTCGACGCCGCTGTTGCGCAAGACCGCGGCGACATCGATCAACACGCGATCGCCGGTCTCGTGCCCAAGGTTGTCATTGACCGCCTTGAAACCGTCAAGATCGACGTACAGCAGCCAGTGTTCGGCACCGACCTCGCAGTTGGCGAGTGCTTCGAGAAAGGCGCGGCGGTTGAGCAGGCCGGTCAGCGGATCGACCGCAGCCATTTCCGCCAGCATGCGGTTCAGGTGTTCGCTCTCGCCACGTGCCTCGCGTTCACTGCGATGCAGTTCGAGCAGATGCTGCTGGATGCGCTCGATCATCTGCTTGAACCAGACCGCGAGGAAGATCGACAGCACCACCATCACCAGCGGGACACGCTGATAGGCGGTAACGTCCCAGCCTTGGACGACGGTGAACAAGGTCGGCACCGGCCGCTGTGCGAGCCAGTAGGCAGCCAGAATCTGCGCCAGGATCAGCAAGCTCCACGCGATCGCACTGCGCCGGTCGAGCATCAGTGCCGCGACCATCACCAGCGTCGGCAACACCATGTTCACGCCTTGCAGGCGCCCACCACCGCCGAGGTTGGCCAGTGCCGTGATCGCGAACAGCAGGCCGATGAACAGATTGCCCCACAGCAACAGGCGCGCACTGCGCCGGAAGCCGAACACGCACATCACGCAGCCGAGCGCCGCGATTGCGTAGATGATGCCAAGGGCGATCATGCCGTGGCTCGCGTCCGCGATCGCGAAGTAGCTGCAGGCGAGCGCACAGGCCAGACCGAAGCCCATCAACAGCATGCTCGACGCGAGTTGCGGCACGTTGTCGCGCGGAAAGCGTGCCGGCGGCAGCAGCCACTCGGCGATGCGCGTGGCGAGCGTGCCGAGCGTGGCCGGTGCTGCGCTCATGGATACAGCAGTCGGTAATGCCAGGCGCCTTCGCGCCATTCGTGGCGATGGCGCTCGTGCAGGCGGAACGGCACGCCATACCAGAACTCGACCAGGTCCGGCACCAGGCGCAGCCCGGACCAATGCGGCGGACGCGGCACCGGGGCATTGGCGTAGCGTTGTTCGGCGTCGGCGAAGCGCTGCTCGAAGGTGGCGCGATCCGGCAACGTCTGCGACTGCAGCGACGCCCAGGCGCCGAGTTGGCTTTCGCGCGGCCGCGTGGCGAAATAGGCGTCGGCCTCGGCGTCGTCGACCGCTTCGACGTGGCCCTCGATCCGCACCTGCACACCATCGCGCAGATGCTTCCAGTGGAAGCACATCGCCGCACGCGGCTGCGCATGCAATTGCCGGCCTTTGTCGCTGTCGAGATTGGTGTAGAAGGTGAAACCTCGCACATCTGCGGTCTTGAGCAGCAACATGCGCGAGGACACGCGTCCGCCGGCTTCCGCTGACGCCAGGCTCATGGCGTTGGCATCGAGCTCACCAGCGGCCTGGGCTTCGGCCATCAGGCGGTGGAACGTACTCAGGATTTCTTCGGACAGCATCGCTTGCACTCCATGCGCCGGAGTGCCAAGGCGATCCGGCCAATCAACGGGAAGAGATCACTTCGCCGGTTCGAGCCGGTAACCATGTTGGTACACGGCACTCAGCACCCAACTGCTCTCGCCGGTCAGCATCATCTTCTTGCGCAGGCGGCTGACGTGGGTGTCGACGGTGCGGGTGTTGACGTCACCACCGAGGTTCCAGACGTTTTCCAGCAGCGCCGCGCGGCTGACGATGCGGCCATGGCGACGGAACAGGTAGGAGGCGAGATCGAACTCGCGGTCGGTCAGTTCGATCAGGGTGCCGTTCAGGGTCACCGAACGCTTGTCCAAGTCGAATTTGTACGGCAGCACTTCCTCGACCCAGGACCCGCCGCCGCCGCTCGCGGTATTGGCGACGCCGCTGCGGCGCAGCACCGTCTGGATGCGCGCGATCAGTTCCGAGGACTTGGCCGGTTTGACCACGTAGTCGTCGGCGCCAGCCTTGAGCCCGGAGACGATGTCTTCCTCGGCCGTACGTGCGGTCAGGAAGATCACCGGCAGTCGCGCATGCGCCGACTGTCGCAACCAGTCGAGCAGATCAAGCCCGGAGCCTTCGCCCAGGTTCCAGTCGAGCAGCAACAGATCGATCGATTCGGCCCCGAGACGACGCCGGAAGTCCTTGACCTCGGTGTAGGCCCGCACCATGAATCCGGCCTGCTCCAGCCATGCGCGATACAGCTCGGCCTGGTCTCGATCATCCTCGAGCAGCCCCACTACTACGGCTTCGTTTGCCATTCCCGTTCCTCGACCGCCCCCGGGCGGTGTGCGCACCGCAAACAACTGTTGCGGTAAGGACGCAACAATAAGCCACGCGCACCGGAATGAAAAGCCGCCCGAGCGGGCGGCTGTGTGCAACGGGCTCTTCAGGTTACTGTGTGGTGGCTCATTCGACCTGGAAGCTGATCTTCAGGTTGACGCGCCATTCGCTTACCTTGCCGTCGTCGGCCGTCACGACCTTGATGTCGTTGACCCAGGCGCCTTTGATGCCCTTCACCGTCTTGGCCACTTTCTTGAGCCCGGACTGCACCGCGTCCTCGATGCCCTTCGGCGAAGAACTGGTGATCTCGATGACCTTCACGATGCTGGCTGCCATGGTTTGCCTCCTGGATGGGGATTGTGCGGATGCACGCCGCGAGTCTACTCCCGCGTCACCGACAAGATGGAAGCGTAGCCAGCGCGAAAATCGGGAAAGCGCAACTGGAAGCCGGTAGCGCGCAAGCGCGCATTCGACACCCGCTTGTTTTCCGCTGCCGCACTCACCACGGTTTTCGGCAGGCGCGGCAGCCGCATCGCGTCGGCCAGCCAGTCCAGCACCTCGGGCTGTGCGGCCGGGTCATCGTCGACCAGGTTGAAGATGCCGCGATCGCCGCACAACAGCAGGTGCGCCACCGCCGCAGCGGCATCCTCGATGTGGATGCGATTGCTGAACTGGGGCGGTTCGGACACTGCAAGCGGCTCGCCCGAGCGCAACCTTTGGGGCAACAGATCGCGTCCCGGCCCGTAGAGGCCGCCAAGGCGCAGGGCCAGTGCCTCGCGACCGCTGCGGCGAGCCAGCGCTTCGGCATCGAGCAGCACGCGGCCATTGAAGCGCTGCGGCCGGCATGGGCTGTCTTCATCGACCACGCCGCCGCCATGGTCACCGTAGACGGCGGTGCTCGACACAAACGCGATGCGGCGCAGTCCCGGCAACGCATCCAGCAGGTGCTGCAAGGCATCGAGGTAGACGGCGCGGTAACCTGCTTCGTCGCGCACCGCGGGCGCCAGGCAGTGCACCAGCAAGTCGAAGTGATCAGCGATGCGATCACCGAGCGGGCGCGCCAGATCCAGCGCCAGCACGCTGGCGTCGGCGGGTCGCGGCCGGCGCGCGATCGCGACGACCTCGCAGCCGCGTGCGCGCAAGTTGGCCGCGATCCGCGTTCCCAGATCACCGGCACCGGCAATCAGGACGCGCCGTTGCGCCGGCATCTCAGGCTGCGGCCGGCGTCAACGGCGCCGCGGGCGGCGGGCCGCGCCGCGGCGGCCTGGGCAAGTAGCGCAGCCAGACCAGCCAGACCACGAGCGCGTCGAGAATGATCAGCGCCTGCCACAGGTAAAGATGGAACCACTCGAACCAGACACGATGGCATTCTTCGCCCGGAATGCACTTCGCGGTTTCCCACTCGCCGAGGTAGAACAGGCTGATGATGCGCACCAGATTCAGCGCCTGGATCGCGACGAAGCCGGCCAGGAATCCGAGCAAGCGATGTTTCCATGGCGCCGGAAAGGCGAAGATCGCCGCGAACAGGATGATCACCGCCTCGACGCCGTTGCAGCCGCGCTCGATGGTGACGCCCCACGCCACGCGCGTGCTGTGAATGGCGTTGCCCGAGGTGCTGACGGAATCGTCGAAGAAGCCGATCAGCCAGGTGGAGAACGTCGCCAGACCTTCGGTGAACGGATAGATGACGTGCGTCTCGACCGGCCCCAGCACCTCGACCGTGAACAGCACGAACAACAGCACCAGGAACAGGATCGAGAAACGCAGCATGCCCGCGACACAGCAGAACGGAAGGGGCGCGATGCTAGCATCCCGCCATGAATCCTTCGCCGAATCTGTTCCTGGTCGGACCGATGGGTGCCGGCAAGAGCACGATCGGCCGGCGCATCGCCGCCCACATCGCCTTGCCCTTCATCGACCTCGACGAGGAACTCGAGCGGCGCAACGGCGTCAGCGTCGCGCTCATCTTCGAGCTCGAAGGCGAAGCCGGTTTCCGCCAGCGCGAGGCGCGTCTGATCGAGGAACTCAGCCGACGCGAGGGCATCGTGCTGGCCACCGGCGGCGGGGCGGTGCTGGACGCCGCGAACCGTCGCCTGCTGCACGCCCGCGGCTTCGTGCTCTACCTCTCGACCAGCGTGGCACAGCAGCTGAACCGCCTCGCCCGTGACTGCAAGCGCCCGCTGCTGCAGGCACCCGACCGCCGCGAACGGCTGGAGGCGATGGCACAGTTGCGCAACCCCCTGTACCAGGAAATCGCCGACATGACCGTCCACGGTTCGAACATTGCCGTCGCCCAGGCTGCGCGCCAGATCGCGGCGCAGCTGGAAGCCCGGTGGCAGCGACGCGGAGTCGCGGCATGAAACGCGTGGTCCAAGTCGCGCTCGGTGCGCGCAGCTATCCCGTCACCATCGCGGCCGGCCTGCTCGACGATGCCGACGCGATCCGTGCCTGCGTCGGCGGGCACCACGTGTTGATCGTCAGCAACGAAGTGGTCGCGCCGCTGGCGCTGGAACGTGTGCGCTCGGCGCTCGCGGGGCTTGCAGTTTCCAGCCTGGTGCTGCCGGACGGCGAAGTCCACAAGTCGCTGGTCAGTGCTGATCGCCTGTTCACGGCGCTGGCGAAATCCGGTGCCAGCCGCGATGCCACCGTGATCGCACTTGGCGGCGGCGTCGTCGGCGATCTCGCCGGCTTCGCTGCGGCCTTGTGGATGCGCGGCGTAGCGCTGGTGCAGATCCCGACCACGCTGCTGGCGATGGTGGATTCCTCGGTCGGCGGCAAGACCGCCGTCAACCTCAGTCAGGGCAAGAATCTGGTCGGCGCCTTCCACCAGCCACGCGCGGTGCTGATCGACCCGCTGGTGCTGGCGACGCTGCCCAAGCGCGAATTGCGCGCCGGCCTCGCCGAAGTGGTGAAGTACGGCGCGATCGGCGATGGCGCCTTCTTCGGCTGGTTGGAGCACCATGCCGAAGCGCTGCTGATGCTGCGTCCCGATTCCACCGCCGAGGCAATCGAACGCAGCGTGCGGCACAAGGCCGGCGTGGTCGCCCGCGACGAACGCGAAGATGGCGAACGCGCCTTGCTGAACTTCGGCCACACCTTCGGCCATGCCATCGAAGCGCTGGGCGCTTACCGCGGCCTCAATCACGGCGAAGCGGTGGCGGTCGGCATGATCCTCGCGGCCGAGCTGTCCGCCCGTATCGGCATGGCCACCAGCACCGACTACAACCGCTTGAACGACCTGCTGGCAAGACTCGGACTGCCGACGCGCATTCCACCAGGGCAAGCCGCCAGCCAGTTGCTGGACGCGATGCGGCTCGACAAGAAGGCCCTGAGCGGCGAGTTGCGCCTGGTGCTGTGGCGCGGCATCGGCCAGGCGGAACTGGTGGCCTCGGTGCCGGAGGCGACGATCCTGGAAACGCTCCGGGCCGGTGGCGCCAGCGGATAACCAGCACCGACTCGCACCGGCTGGCACCAGTGGCCAGCGCCAGGCGTCGCAGCTGTGTCAAAATCGCCACCCTTGCGCCCGCTCAGTGGCGCAGCCTGGCGGGACGAACGATGGCAAAGAACATGCGTATCGCGGCGATGAGTGTGGCCGCACCGGAACTCGAGCAGATCAAGGCAATCATGGCCTCGCTGCGCGGCGACGCTGGCGCCCACTGGGAATGGAGCGGCGACACCGCCGGTGCCGACGTGCTGATCATCGATGCCGACTCGCTCTACGGGCACATGGACTGGCTGCGCGCACAATCCAGCGGTCGCAATGTCATCTGCCTCACCGCCTCGAACGGACACGAACAGGACAATGTGTTGCATCGTCCGGTCGGTGTGGGCGGGATCAAGGCCAGCCTGCTGCGCGCTGCGGGCGCGGGACCGGAAGCCGTCGATGTTGCCGAGCCGGTGGCTCCAGTCACCGAGGAAGCGCCAGCCACCACCCCGGCAGCAGCCGTGGCCGCGGTGTTCAAGCGCATCACCGGACAACAGCGCACGGTGACCGATACCGCGCCCGCGCCCACGCCCGCACCTGCGGCAGTCGCGAGCGCAGCGGCCAAGCCCGCACCGGCCGCCAATCCGATGGCCGCACCCAACCTGCTGCCGCGACGCGTCACCGGCCAGCAGCCGGCGGTCGCTGCAGCGCCCGCGTCCGCGCCTGCACCCGCTCCGACACCAGCACCGCCTGCGGTGCCGCGCGAATGGACCCTGGCCGACTACTTCCTGCCCGAGAACCTTGCCGAAGCGCGACGCCTGGAGCGCAGCGGACAGCCGCCACTGATCGTCGATGCCGCCGCCGACCGCTACTACGGCGGCCTGACGCTCAAGCCGCTGTTGCCGTACTGCCTCGGCCACATCAAGCCGGTCGAATGGCAGGCGGTATCCGCTGCAGAAATCGAAAAACTGCGCGCGATGAATGCCGGCTTGCCGCTGTCGCGACTGCTCTGGCTGTACGTGATCGGCACCTCGAATGGCACCACGCTGCTGCCCGGGTTCGACCTCAACGGCAAGTACAAACTGGTCAAGTGGCCGCAGATCGAACGCGAGTTCCCGAAGCACTTCCGCATCGGCACCGCGATGATGAAAGGCCCATCGACGCTGCAGGAAATCGCCGACGGCTCCGGTGCGACGGTCGGCGAGGTGATCGACTTCGTCAACGCCTACGCCGCTATCGGCTTTGCGATCCAGGACGGCGGCACGCCAATCAGCGACCGCCGCGCCCTGCTGGAGCGCCTGCGCGCCCGCACCGCCTGATTCCCCCTCGATCCGTTTCCAAGGAGATTTCGATGTTGCGCAATATCCTGTTGAGCCTGGCCCTCGGCACCGGCGCGTTTGTCGTTGCGGCGCAAGATGCTGCGGCTCCGGCCACTCCAGCCGCTGCAGAAAAGCCGTCCGCCGCAGTCGCGGTTGCGAGCAAGGTAAGACTGAACACCAACATGGGCCCGATCGTGATCGAACTGAATGCGGCCAAGGCACCGCAGACGGTCGAGAACTTCCTGCAGTACGTGAAGGACAAGCACTACGACGGCACCGTGTTCCATCGCGTGATCAACGGCTTCATGATCCAGGGCGGCGGCTTCACCCCGGAACTGGTGCAAAAGCCGACGCGCGCGCCGATCCCGAACGAAGCCAGCAACGGCCTCGGCAACCTGCGTGGCAGCGTCGCGATGGCGCGCACGATGGACCCGAACTCGGCCACCGCGCAGTTTTTCATCAACGTCGCCGACAACAAGAACCTCGACCACGTCAGCAAGGACAGCGGCTACACCTGGGGCTACGCAGTATTCGGCAAGGTGATCTCGGGCATGGAAGTAGTCGATGCCATCAAGGGCGTGACCACCGGACCCAAGGGCCCGCTGCCGGGCGACGTACCGACCTCGGCGGTCGTCATCAACAGCGCTGAAGTGGTACCCTGATCCACACTCCGCGCCGGGACCGCGCTCCCGGCGCGCTCCCGGCGCGCTTTCGGCGCCGGCGGTTCCCCGCCCTCCGCGGAAACTCTGGAGCCTACACCGATGCGCTTCGTTGCCCTTGCGCTGCTGCTTTGCGTCACCTCGTCCGCCATCGCGGGCAGTCTATCCAACGACAACTGGTCCGGCCGGACCGCCATCAACCCAGCAGTACTCGGATCGGGCGGCTTCACCGACACCCTGTCCGGTATCGAGTCGGCCAGCGTCGAGTCCACCGACCCGCTGCTGGTGTGCAAGAACGGCGATGCCACGCAGCGTGGCAACACCGTCTGGTACCAACTCGATCTCACCGCCGCGAGCGGCCCGACCTACCTGAACCTGTCGGCTGCGGGTTACGACAGTATCGTCGCCGTCTTTACCGGCGACACGACCAGCGGCTTCTCCCCGGTCGTCGGTGCCTGCAACGACGACGGTGGCAGCGGTTTCGTGGCATTGCTCGCCGGCGCGCGCCTGGACGCCGGCCATGACTACTCGATCATGATCGCGCGACCATCGCCGAACCCGAACCCGGCCACGCTCGGCTTCAGCGCGATCGCGTCGCCGCAATACCAGGTGACCAAGACCGACGACAGCGCCGATGGCAGCTGCAGCGCGGTGGATTGTTCGCTGCGCGAGGCCGTCAGTGCCAGCAATGCCATCCCGGGCGCGGTGCTGATCCCGGCCGGCCAGTACACGCTGACCTTGTCCGCGCCGAGTGGCGAAAACGCCAACGCGACCGGCGACCTCGACATCGTGCAGGGCATCGGCGTCTACGGCGCCAGCGCGTCTGCAACCGTGGTGCGCGGCATCCAGCCCGGTGGCAACCGCGAGCGCGTATTTGACGTCGAGCCCGGCAACATCGCCAACCGCGGCATCACCGCGAACTTCGCCGACCTGAGCATCGCCGATGCCTCCTCGGTCGGGCCGGGCGGTGCCATCAATGCCAATGGCGCCACCAGCGTCGCCGAGCATCTTGCCCTCAACGGCGTCGTGATCCGCAACAACGCATCGACCACCAACACCGGAGGCGGCGTGCATTCGGCCGGACCGACCGTGGTCGCGAACAGCACGTTCATCGGCAACACTTCCAGCAGCGATGGCGGCGGACTCGCCCTGAACGGTTCGGTGATCACGCGCAGCGACGTCTTCAACAGCAGCTTCGCGAACAACACCGCAAACTCCGATTTCGTCGGCGGAGGCGGCGGCATCCGCTCGCATACCGACCTCTACGTCTACAACAGCACCTTCTCCGGCAATCAGGCGCGCCATTCCGGCGGCGGCGTGCTGTCGACCACCAGCAACGGCAAACTGACGCTGCTCAATGTCACCCTGTTCGGCAACCGTGCCGACGCCAACGGCAACGGCGGCGCGAGCGGCGGTGGGCTGCGTGCGGAGGGCCTGAGCGCAATGCTGCGCAACACCGCGTTCGGCGCCAATCTCCTCGGCAGCGGCGGCGGCGTCGCCGAGGACTGCGCGGTCAGCCCGGCGGTGGCCGGCAGCGGCAACACTTCGTTCCTCGGCAACCACCTTGAAGTCAGCAGCGGCCAGACCAACTGCCCGTTGGCGGATGCGAGCAACGTGCTCGGCACGCCGACCCTGCTGGGCGCGCTCGCCGACAACGGCGGCAGCACCCAGACCCATCTGCCGGGCGCGACGTCGCCGCTGATCGACAGCGGCTACGTGTCCGATTGTCTGAGCCGCGACCAGCGTGGCATCGCGCGTCCGCAGGATGGAGATGGCAACGCCACCGCGATCTGCGACAAGGGCGCGGTCGAAGTCGTATGGGTGCTGCCCGACCCGATTTTCCTGGACGGATTCGAGTAGCGCGGCAATGACAATGCTGTTCATCTCCGACCTGCATCTCGACGAGAGTCGGCCGCAGGTCACGCGGCTGTTCCTCGACTGGCTGCAGCGCGAGGCGACCGGCGCCGAGGCGCTCTACATCCTCGGCGACCTGTTCGAAACGTACATCGGCGATGACGACGATGCCGAACTGGTTGCCGACGTGGCCGCGGCGCTGCGGGCCGTGTCCGACCGCGGCGTCGACATCGGCTTCGTGCACGGCAACCGCGACTTTCTGATCGGCGACGCCTTCGCGCTGCATGCCGGGCTGCGCCTGCTCCCGGAAACCCGGGTCATCGACCTGTACGGCGAGCGCACCCTGCTGCTGCATGGCGACACCCTGTGCAGCAGCGACCTTGCCTACCAGGGCGTGCGCAAGCAATTGCGCGATCCCGTCTGGCAAGAGCAATTCCTGGCGCAACCGCTGGCCGCACGTCGTGCCTTCGCCGCCGCCGCGCGTGCCGAGAGTGCGCGGCATACGAGCCAGGCAAGCGAAATGATCATGGACGTGGACGCGTCCGCCGTCACCGCCGCGCTCACGCAGCTTGGCGCCACGCGCATGATCCACGGCCATACGCACCGGCCCGCTATCCATGAGCTTGGCGGCGGGCGCCAGCGTATTGTGCTGGGCGACTGGTACGAACAGGGTTCGTTGCTGCACGTCGATCGCACCAGCCTGGCGTTGCAGCAGCTGCCAATGGTGTAGCCGGGATACGGAGTGATTCCGAAATTTCGCAGGCGCTTTCCGGACGGATGCGGGCGCCTGCGCATCGCGATCACGGCAAGCTGGGTGTCACGGAGAACCCACCATGACCCCAGCTCGCAACACCGGCTTCACCCTGATCGAACTGATGATCGCCGTCGCCATCGCCTGCGTGTTGCTCGGCATCGCATTGCCGGCTTACTCGGCCGCGAAGGCTGCGGCGCACACCGCAACACTGCGCACCGCGCTGGTCGCCGCAATGCTCGACTCGCGCACGGCCGCAGTCATTCACGGCCGCGACACCATCCTCTGCCCCAGCAACGATGGTCTATCCTGTACCAACAGTTTCGAGTGGCAGCATGGATTCATCGCCGCAATCGACTCCAACGACAACGAACGAATTGATGACGCCGACCACCGACTGCTGTATCAGCGCGAAACCAAGGACGTGCGCCTGCTCACCAGCAGCGGGCGCAAACGCATCCAGTTCCAGCCGAACGGCAGCAACGCCGGCAGCAATGCCACCTTCACCTTCTGCGATGACCGTGGACCGACCCGCGCCATTTCCCTGGTGATGAACAATCGCGGTGATCTGCGCGAAACCCGCCCGAGTGCGACTGCCATCGCGGCCGCATGCGCACTCTGATCAACCGCCGCTCGGAAACGCTTCGCGGTGCGCAACCACGTAGTCGTAGAGCAGTTCCGTCAGATCGTCAGGATATTCGCGGAAGGCCTCGCTGAGGGCTTCCCAGTATTCATGCACCGGGCGCTCCAGATGGGCGATCTGGGTGTGCCGCGCCGGTCGTTCCACCTCAGGCGCTTCGGCGCCGAACAGGGCCACTGCCTCGGCCGTGATTGCCGCCAGTCGCTGGGCGCCAATCTCGCGCAGCGCCTCGCCGGCAAACCAGGCATGGTCGCCGCCGGAGTTCGCGAAGTACTGCTCGAACCCACCGCCGTTGACATCGGCCTCCAGCTCCCAGATGCAGCGGAACACCTGCTCGGGTCGCGTCAGCGACTCGAAGGGCTCGCGCCAGAAGCGGGCATCGGGATGCTCCGCCAACTCGCCCAGATATCGGTTCTTGTCCATGCCACCCCGGATCGCTCGCGCGCAGCGTACCCGAAGCGTAATGCCGCGTGCATCGCTGCAAACCGGCCTTGCCGAGGCTGCGGCTTGTCCGGGCGCCGATCCGGGCGCATGGTTGGGGCAAGGAGAACCCTGCCCATGAACCAGTGCATCCGCGAGATCAGCCAACGCTTTCCAGGACGCCCCGCCGAGGATGGTGCCGGCGTCCGCCTGACGCGTTTCCTTGATCCGAGCCAGGCGCGGCTCACCGACCCGTTCCTGATGCTCGACGAGTTCCGCTCCGATGTCGCCCAGGACTACATCGCCGGGTTTCCGATGCATCCGCACCGCGGCTTCGAGACCGTGACCTGCATGATCCAGGGACGCATGCGCCATCGCGACAACCAGGGCAACACTGGCGACCTCGGCCCCGGCAGCGTGCAATGGATGAGCGCGGCACGCGGCATCGTCCACGAAGAGATGCCGCAGCAGGAAAACGGTCTGCTCTGGGGGTACCAGCTGTGGCTGAATCTGCCGTCGCGCGACAAGATGGCTGCGCCCCGCTACCAGGACATCGACGCGACGCAGATTCCGCAGTCGCCCCTTGATGGTGGCGGCCACGTACGCATCATCGCCGGTAATTACGCGGACGTCCCCGCTGCGGTCACGGAGCGCGCCACTGCCGCGCACCTGCTCGACCTGCACCTGCCGGCGGGAAAACGCTTCTGCTGGTCCGCGCCGGCTGGTCACACCGTGCTGCTGCAGGGCGTGGTCGGGATGATCCGGGTGGGCTCAACGAAGGCCTTGCTGCAGGAGCGCGAACTGGTGCTGCTTGGTGACGGCACGGAGCTTGAGCTGATCGCCAACGCCGACGCGCGCGTGCTGGTCTTCACCGGCACCCCGATCGGCGAGCCAACGCCCGCCTACGCTCCCTTCGTGATGAACAGCGCCGCAGAAGTACGCCAGGCCTTCGAAGACTTCCGCGCGGGGCGCTTCTGATTCCACACCGCCTTGCGCCTCGTCTGCAGCAGCGTCGCCGGTGGCGACCGGCGACGCTGGCAAGGGCGGTCATCGCGAACGCGCCCAATGGCAAAAAACGCAGGCGTCGCGTCGCTGGTCGCGACCGGGGTCGCTCCTACTTCGCCCGTTTCAACGCCTTGAGGCGTTGAGGCAAATCGCTATGCCTAAGCGGTGTCCATGCCCCTACGCCCACAGAAAAGGGCCGCCCCTTGCGGAGCGGCCCCAATTTTTTACTTCAGCGATTCAGCTGATCAGATCATCTGGCGACGGGCGCCGAGTCCGAGCAGGCCGAGTCCGATGACCAGAGCGGCCAGCAAGACCTTACCGAAGTCAGTGACCGCCGGAACCGGCACGCTGGCCAGGCCGAGGCAGCTGACGGTGTAGTCGAGCACGTCATCCGGAGCGGCATCCTGCGTGAGGCACTGGATGGTTCCGGCTCCGGACACGCCCGCGGCGCCGGTCAGGCAGGTGTAGGGCACAACCGCTGCACCACCGGCCGGGACACTTGCCGGGACCGCGCCGAGCGTCACGTCGCCAGTCGCGGTGCAGGACAACGTGCTGGCCGAACCGGTGTTGGTCAGGTTGATCGAGCCGGCAACATTGGAGTTCGGCGGACCCACCAAGGCGATGGCGCCTTCCGCCGGATTCGCGGTGATGTTGACCGCGGCCATCGGGCAGTCCAGGTTCCAGGTGCGGGGGGTCGGAGCCTGCGGCACCGCATCGATGCTCGGGGTTTCCGTGCAGGTCAGGGTTCCCGCCTGGGCGGCAGCGGCCGCGGCGCAGGAGACCGTCACCGTGCCGTCGACACCCACAGCCGCTGGCGAGACCGCGCTGTAGGGACCAGCGCCACTAACGCTGTATCCGGCGCTGGCGGTCGTGCAGCTGACCGACATCGATTCCGGATTGGCGTCGCCACCGTCCACGCCGCCGTTGATGTCAACGGTAACGTTCTGGGTGGTGATGGCGCCGAGCGAGGCGCCCTGGGCGAAGGTCAGCGTGGAAGCAGCGGCCGGAGCGTAGGTGACGCCCGGTGCCGATTCCGGCGTACCCGCCGGGCAGAGGACGTCCCACAGACGGGTGACACCCGCGCTGTCGAAGTCGGTCTCGGTGCAGCTGACGGTACCGCTGAAGGGAGCAACCGCGGCGGTGCACGAGAACGCCAGGTTCTGCGAGCCGTTGGCACTGAACGTGAGCGAACCAGGCGCAACAGCGATACCACCCGCGCCCGTGCAAGCGGACATCGTGGCCGAGCCGGTGCCGGACTGGCCGGCCGCGGTGATCACCACGTTGTCGCTCGCCGTCATGCCGATGCCCACGATGGGCAACGTCACTTCCGGCGTCGCATCCGAGGTCGCGTCCGCGTCGAAGTTCGGCGCAGCCGTCAGCGTCGGAGCCTGGTTGCCTGCCGGGCAGGTGAAGTTCCAGGTGCGAACGTTGACTGCATCCGGGTTCGGCTGGTCCTGACGGGTTTCCGTGCAGGAAGCAGTACCCGTCTGCGTGGCATTGGTCGACACGCACTGCAGGGTCAGGTCGCCATCCACGCAAGCGCCACCGGCGGTGCAGGTGTCTGCGCCATCGGTAAACGTGACGTTGCCGATCGACGCCGAGCAGGCGCTCAACACGGTCGTGCCGCCATTCGAACCACCCGCCATCGCCAGGGTGATCGGCGCGGTGGTCGTGCCACCCACGCTACCCGCTGCCGGGAACGTCACCATACCCGCCGGAGCCGGCGTGTACGTGATCGTCGGGCCTACGGCGGGGCCGGCGGTGACCACCACGTTGCCATCGGTGGCCGAAATAGCCACCGGATTGGCCGCGTCGTCTTCCGCGTTCAGCAGCGTAAACGTGTACGGATAGCTGCCGGCAGCAACGCCCACGTGATCGATCACGAACGTGCAGACATCGTACGTGCCGGCAGCAATCGCGGTAGCAGAGGCTTGCGTATAGGTGATGTTTACCTGACCGGCGCCGTCTTCGTTGAACAGCGAGCACAGAGCTCCGGCTCCGACGGAAGTCAAGCTCGTGATATCGAACTGCGCGTCGTCGAAATTCAACGAACCCGAGTGGTTTGCGGCGACGCCGTCAGCAACGAAGCGCAGCGTCACCACCGCACTGCTCGCACCAGGCGGGGAAATACCCGGATTGACAGGTGAAAGGATGACACTCACAGCGGCAGTCGCTGATGCCGACGCGAGCGCCAGCAGGGCGCCGCTTACGGCGATCGAAATTTTCTTGTTTAGCATCTCGTCACTCCGATTGGTTTACTCAATCCAACTTCTGAACTTTCGCCGATCCCATCTGGGCAACCTCGCCATTGCGGTCGGAAGCCTCGAAAGTATCGATGACAGGCGCGGACTTGCTATTCGACACGTAGGAAAGCTTGCCGACGCGATTCAATCCGGCCGGGAACACCCCGCCTTCATTGTTGACAACAGTCACGGCGACGATTTTCCCGTCGTAGACCTTGCAAACACCGATGAAACCCTTCGGCAACTCCGAGAGGCAACGCGAGGCATCGATCTGCTTTGCGCCATCGGGAAAGACCACGCGGAACGTGAAGGATGCGGCGTCGCCCGAACTTTCAAAATCGAGCGACATGATCTTCGAGCCGCCCTTCGTCTCGACTTCCATTCCGAGCGGGGCGTTCTCGGACTTGGCACTGACACCAGCAGCGGCGAAAAACAGCGACGCGGCAACTGCAAACTTGATGTTCATTAGAGTTCTCCTGAATCCAGTGAGGTTCGCTATATCGCGATTAGAGGGGCATGCCGCACGCGCGGGTGCCGCCCGATGCCGTGTCGGCATTCACGAGGTTCAAGAGGCAGGTCGCATCACCCGACGTGACTGAGCCATTCTCGGAGCAGTCGGTCTGACCAAGCTTCAAACCCGGCTCGCTATTTCCCGCGATGGCGTTAACTTCTTGCAACAACTGGGTGACGTCGCCAGACGTGCACGTCCCGTTATTGCTTGCATCGCCACGCCTCAGCGACCCGATCGCCGTACTTCGGCGCGATTCGAATGCATCAACAGTGACTCCCGTTCCGGCTCCGCCGGAAACCCAGCCGAAACGAACGTAGTCAACACCATCTCCCGCGTCTGCAAGGACGATGTTGCCTGCCGTGAGCGTCGTCGTAGACGGCGTGGTGAGGGTGTAATTCGCGTTGCCACGATTGCCGATGAGAGACACCGCCAAGGTACCGCCATTCGTTCCGGCTCCACGCTGGAAGTTGGTTTCGATCATGTACCAGCGGTTGGCGACGATCGCGCCGCCGTTCGCGGTGGTGATCGAGACTGGGGTGCCGAAGCCGCCAGCACCGTTGCTGCCGTAGAACTTGAAGGCGTTCGCGGCCGCATCGAACGTGATCTGGAAGATCGCGTAGTCGGCCGTTTCATCGGCCATGGCCTGGAAGACCACGGCTTCGCCGGTGTTGTTGGGTTTCACATAGAACCGCGAGATATAGGCCGCCTCGGTGAGCGGGGAGCCGTCCTGGACATAGCTACCGGCCGCGGCCGAAGCCAGACCGCACTTACCCGAGTAACGGGGGGTTTGCGCCGCATTGGCGTCGGAAGCGACGGGACCATCGGCGATCGGCGTGCCGACCACTGCGGTTACGCCGCCCTGGCCCCACTGGGTGGTGTTGCAGGCCGCCATGGCGGCGTTCATGCCGACGAGCGCGGCGACTGCGAGGAACAACTGAGACTTGCGGATCATGGATTTCCTCCTGATTCCCAACGATTGACGCCCTCGCGGCCGAAGCCTGAGCGCGAACTGAACCCCAAACACCCGCGACCTTAACAGCAATTCTTTACAAGTTGAAGCCTGGCCGCGGGCGCGGACCTTCGGACATGCCGCCGGGCACCCTGCGGGCGGCGGCTGAATGACCTTCGAGGACTAGTAACGCAGCTCGGGAACAAAACCGGACAGCCACGGTCCCCGCTGCCGATCAGCAGGGTGCCAAGTGCCGGTAACGTTCTCGGCAACCATGGAGCCCCACGTGCATCTGCTGCGCAACCTGCTGATTTCACAGCTTTTCCTGGGCATGCGCCGGTTCGTCGGCGCACCTGGAGCGATCAACCGCGCCGCTTCGCCTTCTCGGAATCCGCGCGCTGCGCCGCGATGGCGGCCAGGTAGCCGTCCGGCAAGCCGGTCACGTATTCGCCGGAGAAGCAGGAGGTATCGAAGCGGCTCAGGGCCTCGTTGCCGTCGGCCACCGCTGCGACCAGATCATCGAGATCCTGGTAGATCAGCCAGTCGCAGCCGAGGTACTGCTCGACTTCCGACTCGCTGCGACCGTGCGCCACCAACTCCTCGGCCGCCGGCATGTCGATGCCATAGACATTGGGATGTCGCACCGGCGGCGCCGCGCTTGCCAGATAGACCTTGCGCGCGCCGGCCTCGCGCGCCATCTGGATGATCTGCTTCGAGGTGGTGCCACGCACGATCGAGTCGTCGACCAGCAGCACCACCTTGTTGCGGAACTCGAGCTCGATGGCGTTGAGCTTGCGCCGCACCGACTTCACCCGCTCCCCCTGCCCCGGCATGATGAAGGTACGCCCGACATAGCGGTTCTTGACGAAACCCTCGCGATACTTCAGGTCCAGCACCTGGGCCAGAGCCAGCGCGGCAGTGCGCGAAGTATCGGGAATCGGGATCACCGCCTCGATGTCGTGGTCGGGGCGCAGGCGCTGGATCTTCGCCGCCAGCCGCTCGCCCATGCGCAAGCGCGCCTTGTATACGGACACATCCTCGATCATCGAGTCGGGGCGCGCGAAATAGACGTATTCGAAGATGCACGGCGCGTGCTGCCCCGGCTCGGCGCACTGGTGCGCGTGCAACTCGCCCTCGGCGCTGAGCACGATACCCTCGCCCGGACGCACGTCGCGCTCGCGCTTGAAGCCGAGCAGGTCGAGCGCGACCGATTCCGAAGCGACCGCCCACTCCGGGCCTTCCGGCGTCTCGCGCTTGCCGAGCACCAGCGGGCGGATGCCATGCACATCGCGAAACGCCACCACGCCGAGACCGAGCACGATGGCGACCACGGAATAGCCGCCGACGCAGCGCTGGTGCACGCGGGCAATGGCCGCGAAGACATCGTCCACCTGCGGCCTGGCGCCATCGCGCGCCGCCAGTTCGTGCGCGAAGATGTTGAGCAACACTTCCGAATCGGAGCCGGTGTTGATGTGGCGGCGGTCCTGTTCGTACAACTCGCGACGCAGCTGGTCGGTATTGATCAGATTGCCGTTGTGCCCGAGCGCGATGCCGTAGGGGGAGTTGACGTAGAACGGCTGCGCCTCGGCCGCGCCCTCGCTGCCTGCGGTCGGGTAGCGGCAGTGGGCGATGCCGATGCGACCGCGCAAGCGCGCCATGCTGTCGCTGTCGAAGACATCCTTGGCCAGCCCCTTGCCCTTGTGCCGCAGCAGCCGCGCACCGTCGAACGTGGCGATGCCGGCGGCATCCTGGCCGCGATGCTGGAGCACGGTGAGTCCGTCGTACAACGCGGCGCCTACGTCACTGCGTCCGACGATGCCAAGAATGCCGCACATGGAGAACCTCAGGGATTGGAGACGGGGCCGACGCGCTGCAGCGCATCGATCGGAGCGGAGGGGAGCAGCGCCGGCGCTTCGGAGCCGTCGAGACGGATCTGCGCAGCGATGCGCTCGGGCAGTTGCGCGCGGGCGCGCTCGGCGAGCATGACCACGTGCGGCAGCAGGCGCGAGCCGCGCCACCAGGCATCGCGCGGCAGCGGCGTCAGCCCGAGCATCAGCACCACCAGCACCACCAGCACCACGCCGCGGGCGATGCCGAAGACACCGCCAAGCAGACGATCAGTGCCGGACAGGCCGGTGCCGGCAACCAGTTTGCGCAACATCCAGGTGGCGATCGCGCCAACCAACAGGACACCGACGAAGACCAGCGCATAGGCCAGGAAGATGCGCGCCGAAGGCGTTTCGATGGCAGTACCGAGTGCGTCCGCGAGCTTCGGTGCCAGCAGTGCCGAAGCCGCCAGTGCCAGCGCCCACACCACCAGCGCCATCACTTCGACCACCAGACCGCGAAACAGGCCGATCACGACCGAAGTCGCGACTGCCAGCACGATCAGCCAGTCGGCCGGGCTCACGGATAGGGAACCACGATGCCATCGATACCGAAGCGGCGCTTGACGCCGGCTTTCACCGCATCGGCATCAGCGCGCTTGTTCTCCGGCCCGATGCGCACGCGCCAGAGCACTCCGGCCTCGGTGTTGATCTTCTCGACGAAGGCGGCAAACCCGGCCTGGCGCAACTGATCGCGTTTGGCATTGGCTTCGGCTTCGAGCTTGAACGCGCCGACCTGCACCGCCCACACCGAGGTGGCCGCGGCGCTGCGCGCGATCGCCGGCGCGTCACTGGCGGGGGTGTCGTCGGTTTCGCTGATCGTCGCTGGCAGATCGGCGCGCAGGCGGCGCACCTCGAGCCGCGCCGCTTCAGCCTGGCCGCGGGTTGCGTACGGACCGATGCGCAGTCGCGTGGTCTGCTGCCCGTTCACCGCGACTTGATCGCTGAGCACCTTGAACCCGGCACCGCGCAGTTGCGCCGCCAGCGCCTGCGCATTCGCGGCATTCGCGTAGCTGCCGAGCCCGATCAGAAAGCGCCCGCTTGCCGGCGTCGGCAAGTCGGCCGCAGCCGCGGACGCGGAAGGCGCAGAAGCGGCGGGTGCGGCCGTCGCCGGAGCGCTCGCGACCGCTGCTGCGGGGTTCGCGGCAACGGGCGTCGCCTGCGCCCCAGCGGCGGCGCCGGAAACGGCATCGACGCGCACTGGAGCCTGCGTGTCCACCGCGGCGACAGCATCGGGCTGAGCGGAAACAGCGTCAGTCGCGGGCGCCGATTCGGCGTCCGCCGAAGCCACGCCGATGGCTTCGGCCACGCTTGCGGGCGCGGTGGCGACGGGCAAGTCGAGCGGCACCTCGCGGGTTTCGAAATCGCGCTCGGGCATGGCCGGAATGGCCAGCGGCAGCGACTCCGCACCACGCTCGCCGGCGCCATCGAGCACCATCGGCACAAAGATGACGGCGAGCACAATCAACACCGAAGCGCCGATCAGCCGCTTCTGCAAGGTCGGATCCATGGCAATTCCCGGCATGACGGAAGGCGCGGATTATACGGGCCGCGTCGCCCGCCGCGTCGCGTCAGTTTGCGGGCGTAGCACCCTGGTTCAGCACCGGGCCGAGCGCCGCCACCAGATGGAACGAGCCGAACGCGAGAATGCGCTCACCCGCCTTCGCCTCTGCCACGGCGGCGGCCAGCGCCGCGCGCGGATCGGAATGCAGCGAGCAGCAATCGTCGCCGAGCAGATCACCAATGCGCCGACGCAGCGCGGTCGCGTCCAGGCCGCGCGAACTGCAGCCATCGAGGCCAGCCAGATGCCAGTGCGCCACGCGCGCCAGCAGCGGCTCGACGATGCCGGCGATGTCCTTGTCGGCGAGCGCCGAGAACACCGCCCGCGTTCGCCGCGGGTGACGTCGCAGCCATTCGGCCAGCACTGCCGCGGCCTGCGGGTTGTGGCCGACATCAACCACAGTCTCGATCGGACCCGGAAACACCTCGAGGCGACCGCGCACCTGCGCCTCCGCGAGACCGATGCGCAAGGCGCGAAACGGCACCTGCAAGTGTTCGCGCAACGCCATCAACGCGGCGATTGCAGCCGCCGCGTTGCTGTGCTGCACCGGCGCACGCAACGCCGGGTGCGGCAAGCGCAGGCTGGTGCCGACCCCGATCCAGCGCCAGTCGTCGCCACCGACATCGATACGGAACTCGTGCCCGAGGCGCAGCGGGTGTGCGCCGATGCGCTCGGCCTCGGCGAGCAGACTCGACGGCGCATCGGCATCACCGATGATCGCCGGCCGACCGGCGCGGAACACGCCCGCCTTCTCGATCGCGATCTGGTCGCGGGTAGTCCCGAGATACTGCTGGTGATCGAGATCGACGGTGGTGACGATGGCGGCGTCGGCGTCGATCAGGTTCACTGCGTCGAGGCGTCCGCCCAAGCCAACCTCCAGCACCGCGACATCGAGCGCGCGCTCCGCGAACAGATGAAACGCCGCCAGCGTGGCATATTCGAAGAAGGTCAGCGACACCTCCCCACGCGCCGCCTCGACGGCCTGGAAGCCGGCGACGATGTCGGCATCCGTCGCCGCAACGCCGTCCACCACGATGCGTTCGTTGAAAAGAAACAGGTGCGGCGAAGTGAAGCTGCCGACGCGGTAGCCGGCAGCCCGCAACATGCTTTCGAGAAAGGCGACGGTCGATCCCTTGCCATTGGTTCCGGCGACGGTGATGACGATCGGGGCGGGCCGTGGTTGTCGCATCCGCTGGTGGACCTGGCGGATGCGTTCCAATCCCAGTTCGATGCGGTCTGGTGGCACGGCAACAATCCGCGCCAACCATGCTTCCAGCGAATCCTGCGTTTCCATGCCACTCCAATCGGGCGTCCGCAACGGCGCGCACCCTGCGCAGTTCGACGCAAACGCCGTGCCGCGGCGTTCCCGCCGCTGCAACGAATTGTCCGATCGTTCAGCCAGCAGCGGCGCGCGGCCGGCGCATCAGGATCGCGAGCAGGTCGGCCAGCTTGTCGCGCATCTGGCGGCGATCCACGATCAGATCAATGGCGCCGTGCTCGACCAGGAACTCGCTGCGCTGGAAACCCTCCGGCAGCGTCTCGCGCACGGTCTGTTCGATCACGCGCGGGCCGGCGAAGCCGATCAAGGCCTGCGGCTCGCCGACATTGATGTCGCCGAGCATCGCCAGACTGGCGGAAACGCCTCCGGTGGTCGGGTGCGTCATCACCGAAATGAACGGTAGTCCGGCCTCGCGCAGGCGCCCGAGTGCGGCCGAGGTCTTGGCCATCTGCATCAGCGAGAACAACCCTTCCTGCATACGCGCGCCGCCGGAAGCCGAGAAACAGACCAGCGGCGTGCCATGCGCCAGCGCGTGTTCGGCGGCGAGCGTGAAGCGTTCGCCGACCACCGAACCCATCGATCCGGCCATGAACGAAAACTCGAACGCGCAGGCCGCGATCGGCATGCCCTTCAGCCGCCCATGCAAGGCGACCAGGGCGTCGGTCTCGCCGGTCTGCTTCTGTGCGGCGACCAGACGATCCTTGTACTTCTTCGAATCCTTGAACTTGAGCGCGTCAGCGGGCGCGAGATCGGCACCGATCTCGGTGCCAGTGCCCTCGTCGAGAAACAGCTTCAGCCGCTCGCGCGCCAGGATCGGCATGTGGAAACTGCACTTCGGGCAGACCTGCAGATTGGCTTCGAGTTCTGGCTGATACAACACCGCGCCGCAGCCCTCGCACTTGCCCCACAGGCCCTCGGGCACCTTGCGCTTGTCGCCACCCTGGGTGCGGATGCGCTTCGGCATCAATTTGGCGAGCCAGCTCATTGGATCGCCATCACTGATCGGGGGGTGGAGGTCATGGTCGGTCTCGGGTTTGCGGGTACCGGAATGCGACGGGGAACGAGCCATCAGACGGTCTCCGTCGTGCGGGCGGCATCAATGGCGCGGCGCAAGGGTTGCAGGAAATCGCGGGCGCGTTGTTGCGCATCCGTTAACGAGGTCGCGGCGGCCAGTTGCTCGACCAGCGCGCTACCGACGACCACGGCATCGGCATGCGGCGCCAGCGCTGCAGCCTGCGCGGCAGTCTTGACGCCGAAGCCAACCGCGATCGGAACCCGGATCTTGCCGCGCAATGCGTCCAGCTTGTCGCCGACATCGGCCATCACCAAGCGGTCGGCGCCGGTGATGCCGGCGAAGGACACGTAGTAGACGTAACCCTGGGCCAGTTCGCCCATGGTCGCGATGCGTGCGTCGGTGGTGGTCGGCGAGGCCAGGAAGATCTGGTCGAGCGCGTGCTGCGCGAGCACCGGACGCACGCTGTCGGCTTCCTCGGGTGGGCAGTCGACGATCAGCAGTCCATCGACGCCGGCGGATTTCGCACTCGCCGCGAACTGGTCCCAGCCGTAGTACTCGACCGGATTGAGATAACCCATCAGCACCACCGGCGTGGTCGCGTCGCGCTGACGGAATTCGCGCACGATCATCAGCGTGCGGTCGAGCGTCATGCCGCGCTCGAGCGCACGTTCGCTGGATTTCTGGATGACCGGACCATCGGCCATCGGATCGGAAAAGGGCATGCCCAACTCGATCAGGTCGGCGCCGCTCTCGACCAGCGCATGCAGGATGCCGCCCATCCAGTCCGGGTGCGGATCGCCCGCGGTCACGAAAGGAATCAAGCCGCAGCGGCCTGCGGATTTGAGCTCGGCCATGCGGGTTTCGATGCGCGTGCTCACAGCGACATGCCTTCGCGCTTCGCGATCGTGTAGATGTCCTTGTCGCCGCGCCCGGACAAGTTCACCAGCACCAGCTTGTCCTTCGGCAGATCGCGCGCCAGCTTGATGCCCTGCGCCACCGCATGGCTCGATTCGAGCGCGGCGAGAATGCCTTCGCTGCGTGCCAGTTGATGGAACGCCGCCATCGCCTCGTCGTCGGTGATGCCGACATAGTGGGCGCGACCGATGTCCTTCAGCCATGCGTGCTCGGGGCCGACACCGGGATAGTCGAGGCCGGCCGAGACCGAGTGCGTGTCGCGCACCTGGCCGTTTTCGTCACAGAGCAGATAGGTGCGGTTGCCGTGCAACACGCCGGGACGACCCGCGACCAGCGAAGCGGCGTGCAGGCCGGAGCCGATGCCCTCGCCCGCCGCTTCCGCGCCCCAGATCGCGACATCGCGATCGTTGAGGAAGGGATGGAACAGGCCGATCGCGTTCGAGCCACCGCCGACACAGGCGACCAGCGCGTCCGGCAGGCGGCCGTACTCGGCCAGCATCTGCGCACGCGCTTCGCGGCCGCAAACTGCATTGAAATCGCGCACCAGCATCGGATAGGGATGCGGGCCGGCGACGGTACCGATGATGTAGAAGGTGTGCGCGACATTGCTGACCCAGTCACGCAGCGCCTCATTCAACGCGTCCTTCAGTGTTTTCGAGCCGCTGGTCACCGGCACTACGGTCGCGCCGAGCAGCTTCATCCGATAGACATTGATCGACTGGCGCTCGATGTCGGTCGCACCCATGTAGACCACGCATTCGAGCCCGAGCCGAGCCGCGACCGTGGCACTGGCGACGCCATGCTGGCCGGCACCAGTCTCGGCGATGATGCGGGTCTTGCCCATGCGCTTGGCGAGCATGGCCTGGCCAATGGTGTTGTTGATCTTGTGCGCGCCGGTGTGGTTCAGGTCCTCGCGCTTGAGCAGAATCTGGGCGCCGCCCACGGCTTTCGACAATCCGCGCGCGTGGTAGATCGGACTCGGTCGGCCGACGTAGTGACGATAGTCGTAGTCGAGTTCGGCAATGAAATCGGGATCGTGCTTGAGCTGTTCGTAGGCCGCCGCCAGTTCGGCCAGCGGTGCCATCAGCGTGTCGGCGACGAAGCGACCGCCGTAGGGCCCGAAATGCCCGCGCGCATCCGGCATGGACATCAGGTCATCGGGACGCAAGGTGGGTTCAATCGGTTCGAGCACGGAAAACCTCATCGGCGAAGCGACGCATTTTTGCATGATCCTTGATGCCGGGCGCGGATTCGATGCCCGACGACACATCGACCGTGTGCGGCCGCACCCGGCGTACCGCGTCGGCCACCGTCTCCGGAGTCAAGCCACCGGCCAGAATCAGCGGAGCCGGCAGCGCAGCGGGAATCCGAGACCACTCGAAGCCGCGGCCGCTGCCACCGGACTGGGCGCCGCCATGACTGTCGAACACCAGACCATGACAGCCGGCGCGGGCATGGGACTCCAGATACGCCATCAGCCCGGCGTCGGGGAGCGCGCCCATCGGCACCGCCTTCCACCACGGCCGCCCGAACGCCGCACAAAACTCCGGCGGTTCGTCGCCGTGAAATTGTGCGAGCAGGCGCGGTGAACGCGCCAGGATCGCGGCGACCTGGTCCGCCGCGGCGTTGCGAAACAACGCGACCGGGACAACCGATGCCGGCACGGCGTCGAGCAGGACGTCGAGTTGCGCCGGATCGAGTCGGCGCGGGCTGCCACTGGCGAAGATGAAGCCGAGCGCATCGGCGCCGACGTCCACGGCCAGCCGCACATCCTCGACATGGGTGATGCCGCAGAACTTGATGCGCGTCTTCACAGCGATACCTCGTCCGGCAGGCCGAAGCGTCGTTCGTAGCGCGGCCCGACGAAGACCAGGCCCTCCGGCGGCGCGGTCACCCCGGCCAGCGTGCGATCACGCGCCGCCAGCACTTCGCCGATCCACTCGCCCGGCTTCTGGCCGTGACCGACCTGCATCAAGCTGCCGATGAGGTTGCGCACCATGTGATGCAGGAAGCCGTTCGCTTCGATGTCCATGTGGATCAAATCGTCT
This sequence comes from Lysobacterales bacterium, assembly GCA_016703225.1. Lineage (NCBI taxonomy): Bacteria > Pseudomonadati > Pseudomonadota > Gammaproteobacteria > Lysobacterales > Lysobacterales bacterium. Next base: position 468,726 of record JADJCM010000002.1, on the reverse strand, counting down.
TCGCGCGAAAACTCGATGCGGCGCAGGTCGCGCACCGGCGAGTGCGCCTGGCAGGCGACAGTGCGGAAACTGGTGAAATCATGGATGCCGACCAGGCACCGGCTGGCCATCTGCATCACCTGCACGTCGAGCGGCAGGCGAATCCACGACAGCCGCTCGCGGGCGATGGCCGGGCGCACCAGTCGATTGAGGATCGTGTAGCGGTAACGCCGCGACTGCGCCGAGAAGCGCGCATGGAAATCCTGGGCCACCGGCTGCACCCAGCGCGCCACCACCGATTTCGGCAGATGCGTGTTGGTGCCGAGCAACCACGCGCGCTCGACCCGCTTTGCGTCGCTGTCGAAATGCACGACCTGGAACGCGGCATGCACGCCGGTATCGGTACGCCCGGCAGCGGTGACCGCCAGCGCATGGTGGGCGACCAACGAGATCGCCTTTTCCAGCGTCGCCTGCACGGTGCTGCCGACGCGCTGCGTCTGCCAGCCGTGGAAGCGCGAGCCGTCATATTCGAGCGCCATCGCGTAGCGCGTCACGAGCGGTGTCTCGCACGCGGGAATCGGGAACTTCGAGCGCAGTTCATGGCCAAGGCACACAAGCAAAGGGCCCGGAGTCTACCGGGCCCTTTGTGTCGGCACGAATCGAAGCGCGCTAGCGGATTTCGGCGAGCAACTTCGCGGCCTCGTCCTTCTGCGAAGCGCTGCCCTCGGCCATGACTTCCTCGAGCATGCTGCGCGCACCATCGGCGTCGCCCATGTCGAGATAGGCGCGCGCCAAATCGATCTTGGTCGCGACCGCATCATCGCCCATGAACTCGTCCTTGACCGCATCCATGGACTGGGTTGCCGACTCGGAGCCGGACTTGCCGAATGCAGCGAGATCAATGGGCGGCAGTTCGAAGGAAATCTCGCTCGCCTTCGGGCCCGCGGCCGATGCGTCGAGATCGAAGTCGAACGACAAGTCCTGCTTCGCAGCCGGGGCCGAAGCCGCGGCGCGCTTGGAGGTGTCGTCGATCAGGTTGAAGTCGAAGTTCTCCGCCGCCGCCGTCGGCACCGTAGTGTTCCGTGCCGGCGCTGCTGCCGGCGTCTCGCCGAGATCGAAGTCGAAGTCGTCGTCGACCGCACCTGCTGGCCGTGACTTGGGCTCGTGCCCATCGAAATTCGGCATCGCGGCAAACGGGTCGGCGAAAGCATTGCCGCCCGGCGCCGGGGCGCCGGAGGCATCGGCGAACATCGGATGGGTCGGGCACAGGTCGCGCCCCATCAGCAGTGCACCCTGCCACTCGGGCGCCGTCGGGTCCGGCAACTGTGCGTACATCGCTTCCGCAGCCGCTTCGAACTTGTCGGCGTTGCGACGCATGTAATAGAACTCGAGCACGTTCAAATGCGCGTTGAGATCGGTCGGATCCGAGGCCAGCGCCGACAACATCGACGACTCTTCGCTCTCGCCGCCGACGGTGGCGCCGAACTGACCAGAGATCGAGCCGGGCGCAACCGCCGGTCTTTCGGACTTGCGTCGGCGCGAAACCACCATACCCAGCCCGGCCAGGACCGCGAGCAGACCGAGTCCGCCGAGGACGTACTTGTTCATCAGTGCTCCATACCAAGGCTCGCCCGCGGGCGCAGCCGGTTCGCCGACCACGACCGGCTCGGCATCAACGATCGGCAACACTTCGGCGGGTTCCGCCGTGGTGTCCGGGGTCGCCGGCTCCGCGGTCGCCAGCGGATCGAAAACGGCAGCGTCGGGCGTGGTCGTTGTGCCATCTGGCAGGGTGGAGGACGTATCCGGAGTCGCACTGGACAGAGGATCGACTGTGACCGGCACCGGCTCGACCGGCGTCGGCTCGACCGGCGCAACAGCGATCGGCTCCACCGGAGTCGATACCAGCGCGCTTGCCGCAGCCGCAGCCGCAGCCGCGGCCTTGCGGTCGGCTTCGAGCGTCGCGCGCTCGGCGCTAGTCAACTTGTCCTGCAGGTTCTTGAGCTGGCTGTCCTTGAGCGTGAGCAGGCGCTGGTTGGTCGAGTTGATGTTCTCGAGCTCCTTGACGCGTGAGCGCAACTCACCGGACTCCTGCTGGGCGCTGGTGAGCGTCTCGCGGGTGCGCGCAAGATCGGCGCGCACGGCGGCGCTGTCGCCAGTGCCTCCGGGTGCGCCGGGGCGATCCGAAGTGCTCTGTCCCGACGCCGGCGGCACCAACTCCAGGCGCGAGCCTGGCCGCGTACCGGTACCAGCGGACCCGGGCAAGGTGCCGCTCGAAAGGACGCTGGCATCGGAGACCGTGGTCGGACGCGTGGCCTCGATCCAGCTCTGGTTCTGGCTGACGATTTCGGCGGCGGCCTCGGCGGCGGCGAGGCCTTGCAAGTCTGCTTCGCCCGGAATACGCAGGACCGCACCGCGCTTCAGCGCATTGACGTTGTCGCGGAAGAATGCATCCGGATTGGCTCGCAGCAAGGCAAGCATCATCTGGCTCGGCGTCACGTTTGCAGGACGCGTGTTGTTCGAGATCTCCCACAGGGTCTCGCCACTGGCCACTGGCCCGTACTCACTGGGCGACGATGCAGCGGGCGTTGCATACGGTTCTGGCTCGGGCGTCGGCTCGGGTGGCTGCGGCTCAGCGGCCGGCTCCGGCTCCGGCTCGCTGCTGGCCAATGGTTCGCTGGCGGCTGGCTCCGACTCGGGTGCGACTGCCGCTGGCTCGGCTTGCGCCGACTCCGGCTCGGCCGCGGCCGCCGCGGGCGCCTCTGCGGCAACAGGCTCGGGCAATGGCTCGGGCTCGGCGATCGGTGTGGGTGCGACCGCTTCCGGCTCGGCAATCGGCTCGACCGAAGCGGCGGGCGCGATCGCCGATGGCGGCGCACTGGGTGCGCTGACCGGCACCGTGATCGGCGGTTCCAACAGCACCGAGTATTCGCGCAGGAAGCGCCCGTTGGACCAGTTCACTTCGACCAGGAAGGTCAGGGTCGGCTCGCGAATTGCCTGGTTCGAATGCACCAGAATCACCGGCTCACCGCGCGCGTTCTTGCCGACCTCGAACTCCAACGGCGTCCCGATATCGCCGATGTCCAGCCCGACCCGCGCGAATTCGGCGGCCGCCGCCAGATCAACGCGGAGCGACTCGGCTTCCGCCGGTGTGCTGACATAGACCGGTATCTCGGCGCGCAGCGGTTGATTGAGCTCCGACTTCACGGAAATCCCGCCCAGTCCCAGCGCATGCGCAGCGGAGCTGCCCAAAGCCAAGGCTACGGCGAGAGAGAGCGGCAACGGTCGGTTCATGCCTGTTTCCCCAGTTCGTCCAGTTGGGCCACAACCGTCGCAGACGGTCATTGATCTTAGAATCGAGCTTATAACACGCCCCTAAGTGCAGGGGAAGATTGGGTTTCCGGGTGGAATCACGCCATCCGCGAGCCCCTGGGGGCAGCGCAGGGCGCTCGGGTTACAGATACTCCGCGATCAGCCGTTCGGCAATCTGTACCGCATTCAAGGCCGCGCCCTTGCGAATGTTGTCGCTGACCACCCACAGATTGAGGCCGTTCGGGTGGGAAATATCCTCGCGGATGCGGCCGACGTAGACCGCGTCGTTGCCTGCCGCATGCGTGACCGGGGTCGGATAGCCGCCCGCAACACGCTCGTCCACCACCTCGATCCCGGGCGCGGCCTGCAGCAGCCGGCGCGCCTCGGCCGCGCCGAGCTTCGCGCGCGTCTCGATATGCAGCGCTTCGGCGTGGCCGTAGAACACCGGCACGCGCACCGCGGTCGGGTTCACCACGATCGACGCATCTTCGAGGATCTTCTGCGTCTCCCAGACCATCTTCATTTCTTCCTTGGTGTAGCCGTTGTCCATGAAGTCGTCGATGTGCGGAATCAAGTTGAACGCGATCTGCACCGGGAACTTCTTCGTCTCCGCTGGCTGAAAATTGAGCAGCTGCGAGGTTTGCCTGCCGAGTTCTTCGAGCCCGGATCGACCGGCGCCGGAAACCGACTGGTAGGTCGCAACGTTGATGCGGTTGATGCCGACGGCGCGATGGATCGGCGCCAGCGCGACCAGCATCTGCATCGTCGAGCAGTTCGGATTGGCGATGATGCCGCGCGTGGTGTAGCGCGCGATCGCGTGCGGATTCACCTCCGCCACGACCAGCGGGATGTCGTCGTCGTAACGGAACTGCGAAGTGTTGTCGATCACCACGGCGCCTGCTGCTGCAGCGCGTGGCGCATGCACGGCCGAGACCTTGCCGCCAGCCGAGAACAGCGCGATGTCGATGCCATTGAAGTCGTACTGGTCGAGGTCCTGGGTGACGAAACTGCGATTGCCGAGCTTGACGCGCGTACCCGCCGAGCGCTCGCTTGCGAGCGGCACCAACTCGCCGACCGGAAAGTCGCGCTCGTGCAGGATGTTCAGCATCGTCTCGCCGACGGCACCGGTGGCGCCGACGACGGCGACGTTGAAGCTGCGGTTCTGGTTCATCGTGTTTCCTTGGCAGTGCGAATTGCTCGCGGCGGAGTGAGTCGGGCAGTGATCAGGTTCGTGGCCGAGCGAGGGATCCGTTCGGCCTGAGCCTGTCGAAGGCCGTTCACTCGAACTCTCCATTGCGGGCCTTTCGCGACCGCCCTTCGACAAGCTCAGGGCGAACGGGGGTTTGGGGTGGTCTTGGTCTTGGTCGTGGTCGCGGGTATGCGCGGCTGAACCTCGCCGACATCACCGCACTGCGCACGATGGCGCAACGCATGATCGATCAGGGTCAACGCCAGCATCGCCTCGACGATCGGTGTGGCGCGAATGCCGACGCAGGGATCATGGCGGCCGGTGGTGACCACCTCGACCACATCACCATTCACGTCGACACTCTCTCCCGGCAGGCGCAGGCTCGAAGTCGGCTTGATCGCAACACTGACGACGATGTCCTGCCCGGTCGATATCCCGCCGAGAATTCCGCCGGCATGGTTGCTGCGAAATCCGGCCGGCGTCATCAGGTCGCGATGTTCGCTGCCGCGCTGCGCCACACTGGCAAAGCCGGCGCCGATCTCGACACCCTTGACCGCGTTGATGCCCATCATCGCCGCGGCGAGATCGCTGTCGAGCTTGCCGTAGATCGGCTCGCCCCAACCCGGCGGCACCTTGCTGGCCACCGCATTCACGCGCGCTCCGACCGAATCGCCGGACTTGCGCAATGCGTCCATGAACGCTTCGAGTTCGCCCAGCATCGTTGCGTCCGGCCAGAAGAACGGGTTGTGCTCGACCTCGTTCCAGTCGAATGCGCGCGGCGTGATTTCGCCGATCTGCGCGAGATACCCGCGCACCGCGATGTCATGGTGTTCGCGCAACCAGCGCTTGGCGATCACCGCCGCAGCGACGCGCATCGTCGTCTCGCGTGCGCTCGAACGCCCGCCACCGCGCGGATCGCGGATGCCGTACTTCTGCCAGTAGCTGTAGTCGGCGTGTCCGGGACGGAACTGCCCGGCGATGTTCGAGTAGTCCTGGCTGCGTGCATCGGTGTTGCGGACCAGCAGCGCCAGCGCCGTGCCGGTGGTGCGCCCCTGATAGACACCGGACAGGATCTCGACGCGGTCTTCCTCACGGCGTTGCGAGGTATGCCGCGAACGGCCAGTGGCGCGTCGCGCCAGATCGTGTGCGAAATCGTCTTCGGCAATCGCGATGCCCGGCGGCACGCCGTCGATCACACAGCCGATCGCCGGCCCGTGGCTCTCGCCAAAGGTGGTGACCGAGAAGATCTTGCCGAAGCGGTTGTGGCTCATCGAGCGCGACGCTCCGCGGCCAACGCTTCGATCTCCAGGTGCCAGGTGAGCAGGTCTTCGCGCTCGATCTGGAAGATGCCCATCTGCCCGACCTGGAACTCGATCCAGTTGAACGGCACCTGCGGCAGCAATTCGACCAGCGCGCGCTCGGACTCGCCGACTTCGCAGATCAGGAAGCCGTCTTCGCTCAGATGCTGCGGTGCAGCCGCCAGGATTTGCAGCGCGAGGTCGAGGCCGTCTTCACCCGCACGCAGTCCGTTCTCCGGCTCGAAGCGATATTCCGCCGGCAGCGCATCGACTTCGGCGTGGGTGACGTAGGGCGGATTGGTCACGATCAAATCGTAGACCTCGCCGTCCAGCGCAGCGAACAGGTCGGACTCGATCAAGCGCACGCGATCGCTGACCAGCAGGCGTTCGGCATTCTCGCGCGCCAACGACAACGCCGTGGCGCTGATGTCGACGCCATCGACCTGTGCCTCCGGCAGATGGTGCGCGGTCGCGATCGCGATGCAGCCACCACCGGTGCAGAGATCGAGTACACGCTGCAGCGGCCGCCCGTTGCGCCATGGCTCATAACCCTGTTCGATCAACTCCGCGATCGGCGAGCGCGGCACCAGCGCACGCTCGTCGCACTTGAACGAGAGATCGGCAAACCAGGCCTCGCCGGTGAGATAACACGCCGGCTTGCGTTCGCGGATGCGGCGCTCGAACAGATGCAGCACTTCGCGCTTCTCGTCCGCGACCAGGCGCGCCTGGCCATACGCCGGTTTCAGATCGTGCGGCAGGTGCAACGCGTGCAGGGTCAGCTGGGTGGCCTCGTCGAGGGCATTGTCGTAGCCGTGGCCGAAACTCAGGCCGGCGGCGGCAAAGCGCGAGGCGCCGAAGCGGATGAAATCGATGATGGTCTTCAGTTCGTCGGTCATGGCCCGATGATAGACAGCTTGGCCCGATATACTCCACGACCTTTCTGCCAATTTCCTGACCTCATGCGGCAACTTCCCTGGATTATCGTGCTGGTCGCCGTCGCGACCGGCTTCGGCCTGTGGCTGGGCCTGCGCCCCGCCGGCCCGGTTTCCAGCGCCGCGTTTTCGGCACTGTCGGCCTACCCGCAGCCGCGCGCGCTGTCGCCGTTTTCGCTGGACGGCGCGGACGGCAAGGCGGTGGACGCGGCGCGGCTGGCCGGCAAAGTCCAACTTGTATTCTTCGGCTTCACCCATTGCCCCGATGTCTGCCCGACCACGCTTGCATTGATGCGCGATATCGACCGCTTGCTCGCCGCCGCCGGACTCGACGAGCGTGTCGGTTTCCTGTTCGTGTCGATCGACCCGGAGCGCGATGAGCTGAAGGCGCTCGGCGAATACACGAAGTACTTCAGCCCGCGGATCCTGGCCGCGACCGCCGACCACGAACGGCTCGGCGCGCTCACCCGCGAGATGGGCGTGCTGTACGTGCGCGAAACCACGGAATCACCCGACTACAGCATCGACCACAGCGCTGCGGTGTTCGTGCTCGATGCCGAGGGTCGCCTGCTCGGCCGCTTCCCGCCGCCGCTCGACCCGAAAAAAGTGTTCGCCGACCTCCGGCAACTGGCGGGCCAGTGATGTCGCCGTTCGTCGTCCTGCAATACCTGCTGCCGCACCGGCTGTTGTCGGCGCTGGCGCTGCGCGTCGCGCGCATCGAGACGCCCTGGTTCAAGAACGCGATGATCGGCTTCATCGCGAAGCGCTTCGGCGTCGACTGGAGCGAGGCCGCGTCCGCGAATCTCGATGACTACGCGCATTTCAATGCCTTCTTCACGCGCGCGCTCAAGCCCGGAGCGCGCACCGCGGCCGCCGAAGCCGACGCCATCGTGATGCCGGCCGACGGTCGCATCAGCCAGTGCGGGCCGATCCGCCACGGGCGCATGTTCCAGGCCAAGGGCTACGACTTCAGCGCCGCCGAACTGCTCGCCGATGTCGAGCTTGCCAAGCGCTTCGATGGCGGTGTGTTCGCGACCATCTACTTGTCGCCGCGCGACTACCACCGTGTGCACATGCCCTGGAGCGGACGCCTGCTGGAAACGCGGCACGTTCCCGGGCGACTGTTCAGCGTCGGCACCGGCACCGTCGCGCAGGTGCCGCGCCTGTTCGCACGCAACGAACGCCTGGTCTGCCAATTCGAGACCGAGTTCGGCCCGATGGCTGTGGTCATGGTCGGCGCGCTGCTGGTATCCGGCGTCGAGACCGTCTGGGGTGGTGTAGAAATTCCGGCCTATGCCGATCGCGTGATCGTGCGCGACTACCGCGCAGCACCGAAGCCGGTGCAACTCGAGCGCTTCGCCGAAATGGCGCGTTTCAACTACGGGTCCACGGTGATTGTGCTGCTGCCGCCGGCGATGGCGACGCTCGATGCGTTGCTGGCGGCGGAAGTGCCGGTGCGCGTGGGCCAGCGGCTGGCGCGACGCGGCAGCTGAGCACGCGGATTCCGCGACGCAGGTCACGCACACCGCGTGAACCCGTCCGTGGTTTTCCACAACCACCGCCGCAAATTGACGAAATGTGACCCAAGGCGCTCTCCCAACGCGCGCGAAGACGATGATGGCCGCCATCCACCACGCATCGGGAGCCCAGCATGGAAGTCGTCAGCAACAACAAATGGCTGCAGCGCACCACCGTATTCGCGCGTTACCTGAACCTGCTGCGCCAGTACAACACGGTCAATGACGCGATCTCGTCGCTGCTCCCGGAGCAACGCCGCAGCATCGCCCTGACCGCGCTCGCCGAACTGACGCGAGCCGAAACCTCGGACCAGGAGCCAGTGATCCACGAAGCGACCAACTGGTCGGTGGAAGCCGCAGTGGCGTTTGCGCGGGTGCGCTCGCCGCACAGCGCAATCCGCCTGGCGGGCCTGAAGCGCTGGCTCGTTTGCGCCTACCGAGCCACGTTCAACTCACCCTACGGCGAAGTGCAGAACCTGCATCGACTGGTGTTGCGCGCGCTGCGACAAATGCACGGTGAGGAACAGGGCAAGGCCAGCGATCTGCGCCGCGACCAGCACCGTTACGCCTGAGCTGCCGAGGTTTCGCAGCGCAACCCGGCGCCGCCGGGGCCAACGGCCCGGCGGCGCGGGCCTGTCCGGCCCAACGGAATCGGCCCCCTCCAGCCATCCTGCCCTGCCAGGACGCGTCAGTTCCGGACCGCCAACGTCAGATTGCCGAGGCTTCCAGAGAGTTCTCCGCTCCGTGCCTGCCCACGATTGACGTAATGTGACGCAGCACGTACATTCGCCCCCGAAGTTTCAGAACGTCACAACAACAAGATCGCCGGGGAGTCCAGATGGAGTTCATCAAGACGCACAAGTGGTTCCTGCGAACCACAGACTTTGCCCAGTACCTCGCCCTGCTGCGCCAGTTCAACGCCGTGAGCCGGGTCATCGTCGCGATGCAGCCGGCGCAACGGCGCCAGATCGCATTGATCGCCCTGGAGGAACTCGCACGTGCGGAAAGCGGGCAAGCGGTTCCGGCGCGAACCGAGGCCCGCAAGTGGACGGCGGAAGCCACGCAGATGTTCGCGCGCACACGCTCGCAGCACGCTTTCATCAATGGCCCCGCAGTACAACGCTGGCTGATCTGCGCCTACCGCGCGACGTTCAATTCGCCCTACGGTGAAGTCCAGAGCCTGCACCGCACGGTGCTGCGCGCGCTGCGCCACATGCAGGGCGACGCACCGGTGCGCACCAGCGACGTGCGTAGCGACCAGCGTCGCTACGCCTGAGCCCGCAGCGCCTGCGCGGTACCTGAAACGACCGGCCTCGCGCCGGTCGTTTCATTTCAAGCCCGACAACTGGGAACGCGCAACCTCTGCCCGGCCCGAATGGCGTAGCTCGGCGGATGCAGTCCGTTGGCAGCGGCCACGGCCGGCAGGCCACAGCCGAATCGGCGCGCAATGGCATGCAGGGTTTCGCCTTTGCGCACGACGTGGGTACGCCCAGCGCTGCCTGCCGATGACGCCACCCAGGTCGAGCGCGCTGATGCCGGCGGTCGCGCGGCATTGAGTTCGGCCGCGGTCTGCGCCAGCAGGCCACTGCGACAACGCGCTTCGTAGGCTTTCGCCGCTGCTTCCGGAACGTCGAGACGGGTGCCGATGTCAATGCGGGTGTCGGCCTCGTACTTCGGATTCAGATTGCGCAGCGTGCGAAACCAGCCGCGGGCATTGCCGAACTGGCCCATGCATACCGCCAACTCGTTGATCGAGGCAGTGCGTTCCAGGGTGATCGCAGCCGGGCGCGCGTCGAAGGTGGGGAACTCCAGTCCGTAGTCCTGCGGATGCAGGAACAACCAGGCGGCGGCCAGCACCATCGGCACGTAGTCGCGGGTTTCCGGCGGTACCGCGTTGTACACCGGCGCATCCCAGAATCCGCGGCTGCCGTTGCCGGACAGCCGGCGCATGCGGCCTTCGCCGCCGTTGTAGGCACCAAGCGCCAGTTCGAGATCGTTGTTCAATTCTCGGAAGCGGTCGTTGAGGAAGGCGACATTGGCGCGCGTGACCAAGGTTGGGTCGAAGCGGTCGTCGAAACCGCTGGCACGGCCGAGGCCATAGCCGCGCGCGGTCGCCGGCATGAACTGCAGCAGACCCGCGGCACCGGCACGCGAAACTGCGTGTACCTTGCCGCCCGACTCCTTGGTCATGATGCCGAACAGCAGCGCTTCCGGCAGCCCCGCCTGCTCGTACACCGGCCACATGCGATGGCGCAGGTACTGGTAGTGCTCGTACGCATCGAGCAGGTTCGGGCGCATCCAGGTGAGCCATTCCTCGATCCCGGCCTTGACCGCGCCATTGAGGCGGATGACCTCGTCCAGCCGCTTGCCGTTGAGCATTGCGGCGGAACGCGCCAACTCGGGCACATCGCCTGCGGGCGACGCGGCGTGGGCATGACGATCGGTTGTGATCAGTGCCTCGACCGGATCCGGCGGATCGGCTTCGCGCTCGCCGAGCAGTGCGTGCGCCATGCGCGCATTCGCGGTCGACTGCGCCCGCAACGCGGTCATCGCATCGCAGTTATCTGCCTGCAGACAAGCGGTTACCGCCGCGTCCAATGCCAACCGCGATCGGGTCAGGCCCTCGCCACCGGCATTCGCCTCGCCGCGGTGCCAGTTCTCGAGCGCCACTTCGAATGCGGACAACGCCGCAGCGACTTCATCGCCAGCCGACATCGCCACCGGCGCATCGCCACGCGGCGACGGGGTGGTGCATCCGGCGAGTGCCAGAGCGAACGGGAGTATCCAATAACGCATGACCGACATCCTGCAAGAACTTCACGCACGGTAACTACGAAGCCGGGGCGAGGCAACCCGCAACGCGGCATCGCCACGTTGTTTCGCGGCTAGAATCGCCGTCTGCATCCAGGGAGATCGACGGTGACCGGCATTCATCTCGGCAAGGGCGAACAGGACGTATATCTGCTGTCGAGGTACGGCAATCGCCATGGATTGATCGCCGGCGCGACCGGCACCGGCAAGTCGGTGTCGCTGATGGTGCTCGCGGAGGGATTCTCGCGGCTGGGCGTTCCGGTCTTCCTCGCTGACGTGAAGGGCGATCTCGCCGGCCTCAGCCAGCCCGCTGCCGCGCCGGGTGAGAAGCTGCAGGCGCGCATCGCCAAGCTCGGCATTGCCGGCTGGAAGCCAGAGGCCAATCCGGTCGTGCTCTGGGACATCTATGGTGAGCGCGGCCACCCGGTACGCACCACCGTTTCCGAGATGGGTCCAAACCTGCTCACGCGCCTGCTCGAACTGAACGATGTGCAGGAGGGCGTGCTGCAAGTGGCGTTCCGCGTCGCCGACGACGAGGGCCTGCTGCTGCTCGACCTCGACGACCTGCGCGCCCTGCTCACGTTCGTGTCGGAGCATGCGAAGGAGATCTCGGCCAAGTATGGGCTGGTGGCGCCGCAGTCGATCGCCGCGATCCAGCGCGCACTGCTGCAACTCGAGAACGACGGTGGCGCCCGATTCTTCGGCGAACCCGCACTCGACCTCGCCGACTTCATGCGCCAGGACATGTCCGGCCGCGGCATCATCAATGTGCTCGCCGCCGAGCAGCTGATCCTGAAGCCGCGCGTCTATTCGAGCTTCCTGCTCTGGATGCTGTCGGAGTTGTTCGAGAACCTGCCCGAAGTCGGTGACCTCGACCGGCCCAAGCTGGTGTTCTTCTTCGATGAGGCGCACCTGCTGTTCGACGACGCGCCGCCGCAGCTGCAACAGCGCGTGGAACAGGTGGTACGGCTGATCCGCTCCAAGGGCGTCGGCATCTACTTCTGCTCGCAGCTGCCGGACGATGTGCCGGCGGTGGTTCTCGGCCAGCTCGGCAACCGCATCCAGCATGCGCTACGCGCGTTCACGCCGCGCGACCAGAAGTCGGTGAAGACCGCCGCCGAGACCTTTCCGCCGAATCCGCGCGTCGATGTGGTCGAGGCGATCACCCAGCTCGGCGTAGGCGAAGCGCTGGTCACGACGCTGCAGGAAGGCGGCATCCCGCTGCCGGTCGAGCGCACGTTGATCGTGCCGCCGCATTGCCGAATCGGCGCGATCACCGATGAGGAACGCAAGGCGCAGCGTGCGCGCTCGCCAGTGGGCGCGAAATACGACACGCCGACGAACCGCGAATCGGCCTTCGAGCAGCTGCAGGCAGCACGCGCCGACACCGCGCAGGGCAACGCCGCGCCTCCGGCGCCAGCGCCGGCCGCGAATGGCGAGCCGACCTGGGGCGAGCGCTTCCGCGAGTTCCTGTTCGGCACCCGCCGCCGCCAGGGCGCGATCGAGACCGTGGCCAAATCGGCAATGCGCACCGCCGGCACGCGTATGACCAACCAGATTCTGCGCGGCGTGCTCGGCGGCGTCAGCGGTGGCCGTCGCCGGCGCTGAAACATGAGCCGATGGCGACCACCGCAACCGGGCAGCACCGCGATCATCACGCCCGCGGGCCAGCGTCGGCTCAAGCAGGAACTCGATGAACTCTGGCGCCTGCGCCGACCCGAGGTGGTGCGCGCGCTGGCCGCTGCGGCGGCCGAGGGCGACCGATCCGAGAATGCCGAGTACACCTACCGCAAGAAGCAGCTCGGCGAGATCGACCGCCGCGTGCGCTACCTGAGCAAGCGCCTGGAAACCGTGCGCGTGGTGACCGAACCACCGAGCGACTGCAGCGCCATCTTCTTCGGCGCCTGGTTCGAGGTGGAACAGGCCGAGACCGGCGCGCTGCGCCGCTACCGTATCGTCGGTCCGGACGAGACCGACGCCGAGCGCGGCCACATCAGCATCGACTCGCCGCTGGCGCGCGCGGCCCTGAAGAAGCGCGTCGATGACGAGTTCCACGCCGAACTGCCGTCCGGGCGCTGCAGCTTCATCATCGTGGATGTTCGTTACGAAGCGGAATCGGCATGAACACGCATGGACAAGCAGGCAGAACTGGTTAGGATCGGGCCATCCGCTTGCTGTACCCGATGTTCTTCCTGTCCACGTACGTGCACCCAGGAGTCTCCCATGGTCGCCAGCAGCATCCGCCGGATCGTCGCCTCGCTCGTTCTCCTCGCCTATGCGTCGGTCGCCATCGCCGACGCCATCTCCATCCGCGCCGACGAGTGGCTGCCCTACAACGGCCCGTCGAACAAGAAGCCTCCCGGCTACATGATCGAGCTCGCCGAGAAGATCGCGGTCGCCAACGGCCACACCCTCGCCTACTCGACCATGCCCTGGGACGATGCGGTGGCAGCGGTACGGCGGGGCGCGCATGACTGCGTGGTCGGGGCGCTCCAGTCCGATGCCGAGGACTTTGCCTTCCCCGCCGAGTCCTGGGGCATGTCGCAAAGCGCGTTCTATACGCTCGACGACACCAAGTGGCGCTATAGCGGCATGGACAGCCTGGCCAACATGCGTCTGGCAGTGATCGAGGGCTACAGCTACAGCGACGAAATCGACGCCTACGTCGAGAAGAACAAGGCCGACCCGGCGCGCATCGTGATGATCTCCAGCGCCGGGCGCGCGCAGATGAACGCGATGTCGCGACTGGTGGCGAAGAAGGCCGACGTCTTCATCGAGGACATCAACGTCGCCAAACAGACCATCGCCAAGCTCAATCTCGCCGGGCGCGTGGTGATGGCCGACATCGCCACCGAGTCGGACACGCTCTACATCGCCTGCACCCCGGCGGACCCGCGCGGCAAGCGCTACGCCGAGATGTTCTCGGCCGGCATCGCCAAGCTGCGCAAATCCGGTGAACTGGCGACCATCCTCGACAAGTACAACCTGAGCGACTGGACCGCGACCGAATGACCACGCTGATTGCGGCGGCTAGGGGTTGAACGCCGCCTGATCCAGCGGCGTTGGGTACACGCGTCCGGGGCGTGCCGGGCGAAAGCACTCGGCGCTGGCATAAAACGATTCATCCTGGATGCCGTGCCAGCCGGGAATGCCGGACACCGGCAGCGGACGTAATTCCTGCGGATCGTTGAGCCAGCGGCCGCCGCGGATCGCGTCCGCAGTGGCAGTGCCGGTGTCGAAGCCGGCGTCATCGCCGCACCACACCAGGCACTTCGCGGTCATCAGACGCCCCGCCGTCAACGCATGTTCGAGCAGTGCGTGCCCGAATACCTCGATGCGCAGGGCTCCGTCCTGCCAGTGCACGGGCTGAAACAGTTCGGACCAGCCGTGTGCGTCCCAGATCGGCAATAGGGCGGCGTCGCGCAGCGTGACGATCACTCCACCTTCGTCGAACAGGGTCTGCGCATACTGCGCCGGCGTGCGCCGTTTCGCTCCAACCCGCAACAGATCCTGATACTGGCGGCCGTTCAACGCCGCCTTGATTTGCGGAAATCGGCACCAGACCATGGCATTCAGCAGGTCGTGCCAGTTGCGTTCGCGCGTGGCGATCTCGCCGCGTTCGAAGATGCGGGCTTCGTAGTGCAGCCCATCAGCCAACAGCTCCGGCGTCTGCGCGACGAAGCGCAGCGGCTTGCCGGTCGCGGCATGCCGCCGCTCGCCAAACCCGGCGTTGAGTGCACCGAGATCGGGCCAGGCGGGCTGCAGCAACCACTGTTTCAAGCTCGCGTAGCCGGCAAAGGCCGGGGGCGCGAAGGTCGCAGCCGACGTCGCCTCACGCGCCGGAGCGAGATAGCGACGCTTCACGGTGCCACTGCGGTTCCGTGCAAATCATGCTCCCCGGCGGACTCGATGCGGACGTCGACGAACTCGCCGGCGCGTAACCCGATCGCACCCGGGGCAACCAGCACCCTGCCGTCGATCTCCGGCGCATCGGCGCGCGAACGACCGATACCGGCGCTTGGACCCACCTCGTCGATCAACACGCGCTGTACGCTGCCAATCCTGGCCTGCAGGCGCCTGGCGCTGATGCCCGCCTGGTGCAGCATGAAGCGTTCGAGCCGCTCGCTCTTCACCGACTCTGGCACCGCACCCGGCAGCGCGTTCGCTGCCGCACCGTCCACCGGCGAATAGGCGAACGCACCGACGCGGTCGAGCTGCGCGTCATCGAGGAAGTCGAGCAATTCCTGAAACTCGGCCTCGGTTTCGCCGGGGAAGCCGACGATGAAGGTGCTGCGGATGGTCAGACCGGGACAGATCGCGCGCCAGGCACGCACGCGTTCCAGCGTTTTCTCGCCGGATGCGGGACGCTTCATCGCCTTCAGGATGCGCGGGTTCGCGTGCTGGAACGGCACGTCGAGATAGGGCAGCAGCTTGCCCTCGGCCATCAGCGGAATCACCGCATCAACGTGCGGGTACGGGTAGACGTAGTGCAGACGGATCCACACGCCGAGTTCGCCCAGACCTTCGCACAAGGCCAGCAGGCGCGTCTCGTAATCGCGGTCGCGCCAGCGGCGCGCGGCGTACTTCAGGTCCACGCCGTAGGCGCTGGTGTCCTGCGAAATCACCAGCAGCTCGCGCACCCCGCCCTTGACCAGACGTTCCGCCTCGACCAGGACCTCGTCAACGGGCCGCGACACCAGGTCGCCACGCATGGACGGGATGATGCAAAACGTACAACGGTGGTTGCAGCCTTCGGAAATCTTCAAGTACGCATAGTGCCGTGGCGTCAGTTTCACGCCCTGAGGCGGTACCAGATCAAGGTACGGATCGTGCGGCGGCGGCCGCTGCGCGTGCACCGCGGTCATCACGCTGGCGTAGTCCTGCGGTCCGGAGACCGACAGCAGGCCCGGAAAGCGGTCGTGGATCATCTGCGCGCGCTTGCCGAGGCAGCCGGTGACCACCACCTTGCCGTTCTCGGCCATGGCCTCGCCGATCGCGTCCAGTGACTCTTCGACCGCGGCATCGATGAAACCGCAGGTATTGACCACGACGACGTCGGCGTCATCGTAGCTCGGCACGATCTGGTAGCCCTCGACGCGCAGTTGGGTGAGGATGCGTTCCGAGTCGACCAGCGCCTTGGGACAACCGAGGCTGACGAAGCCGACTTTGGGTGGGGACACGGACATGGACGAAACCGGCGGAAAGTCGGGCGCGGAGTATATCTTCCACACCATGGCGGGAGGACCATCGCTATCATCGCCCCGCCTCGCCGGAACCAACGCTTGAACAGATTGCTCCGCCCGCTCCTGATTCTGGCCGCCGCACTGCTCACGGCTGCCGCGCCGTTGCCGGCGCCCGCGGCACTCGGCGAGTCGCGCAATGGCGGTATCTGGAGACCCGCCATCGAAGGCGCGCTTGAGCTGCGCCGACTGACGATCGGCACGCGCGGTGCTTACAGCGCCCATGTCGGCGCCGCCATCGCCTTCGCCGCCAGCCATAGCAATACTGCCGCCCAGGCCCAGTGGCGCGCAGCACTGGCGACCGCCACCAGCCCCGGACAGCGCATGTACGCGCTGCAGATGCTGGCGGAGAACCGCATGGTCGCGGGCGACTACGATGCCGCGATCGCCCTGGCTGGCCAGCTCGCGGAGCTGGCCCGAACGCAGTCGCACGCTGGCTATCTGGCGCGTGCGGTCGGCCACCTCGGACGCATCGCGCGACGCCGCGGCGCGCTGGAAGAGTCCTACGCCTACCAGCAGGAGTCCTTGCGCATCGCGCGCACCGCCGAGCGTTCGGCCGACGCCGCGTTGGCCCTGGTCAACATCGGCACCGTGCTGCGCGACATGGGACGGTTCTCCGAGGCCATGGACTATCAGTTGCAGGCACTGGAGATCCGCAAGCAACTGGGGAGTGGCCACCGCGTTGACGTGCCGTACCGGAACATCGGCCTGCTGTATCGCGAGATCGAAGACACGCAATCGGCACGCGAATACCTGGAACGCGCGATCGAGGCAGCCCGGCTCGAGTCCGAACCGGCGGCGCTGTCCTCGGCACTGGGCAGCTATTCCACCTTGCTCAACGATCTCGGAGAAGCCACGCTGGCGCTGGAAACCGCGCGCCAGGCGATGGCCATCGACAACCGCATCGGCGACAAGCAGGGCGTGGCGCTGGAACGTCTGGAGGTGGCGCGTGCATTGCTCACACTGAAGCGCTGGACCGAGGCCGAAGACGAGATCGAGCGCGCCGGGCAACTCGGCGAGCAAATGCGCCAATCCGACGTGACTGGTCGCGCCCTGCTGTATCGCGGGGACCTGCTCGCCGCGCGGCACCAGCTCAGGGAGGCCGAGAGCGCCTACAGCCGCTCACTCGATTACCTGACCCGCGCCCAGCTCAAGCCGCAGCTGCACGCCGCCTACAAGGCCATGGAGACGCTGCTGGAAACGCGCGGCGATGTCCGCGAAGCACTGCACTACGCCCGCCTGCGCGCGACATTGCGCGAGGAACTTCTCGGCCTCACCGCAACACGGCGACTGGCGGTGCTGGAGCTGAAGCAGGAACGCGAGCGCAGTGAACGCCAGGTCGAAATGCTGCGCCTCGACAATTCGCTGCAGGAGTTGAGCCTGCGCACCGAAGCGCTGCGCCGGCGCATCGGAATCGGTTTCATCATCGCCCTGTTCGTGGTGCTCGGCGTCGTTTTCTGGCGCCTGCGCGATGCGCGCCGGGCGGCGCGCCTGCTGGCCACGAAGAATGCCGAGATTTCAGCGCAGGACCAGGCCCTGCGCACAGCCAACGCCCGTCTCACCACGCAAGCCCAGGAACTGTTCCTGGCTGCAACCACCGACCCGCTGACCGGGCTGAGCAATCGCGGCCATGTCATGCAGCAGATGATCGAATTGTTCGACCGTCTGCGGCAACGCCCGGAGGGTCGCCTTTCGCTGCTGCTGCTCGATCTCGACCGCTTCAAGCCGATCAATGATTCGATGGGCCATCAGTTCGGGGACCGCGTGTTGATCGCCGCCGCGCAGGTGCTGCGCGAGGAAATGCGCGATGGCGATCCGGTCGGGCGCTACGGTGGCGAGGAGTTCATCGCGGCGCTGCCAGGTGCGAGTGCCGATGAGGCGTCGGCGACCGCAGAACGCCTGCGGCTTGCGCTGCAACAGCGGCTTGGCGAACTCGAGGGGTTCACGATCGAACTGACCGCGAGCATCGGCATCGCCGAATTGCGCGAAACCCATGCGCCATCGCTGAGCGCGCTGATCGCCGCCGCCGACGATGCCCTGTACCGCGCAAAGGACCTGGGCCGCAATCGCGTCGAGATCGCACGTACCGCCTCGGATCGCAGGAAACCCGGATGATCAACGACTGGATCGAACTCGACGCCGCCGACGGCCACCGCTTTCGGGTCTACCGATCGCGACCGCCCGAGGCACCACTCGGCAGCGTCGTCGTGCTCCCGGAAAGCTTCGGCACGAACCGCCACCTGCGCTGGGTCGCCGAGCAGATCTCAGCGCACGGTTACGCCGCCCACGCGCCCTGCCTGTTCGATCGCGTCGGTGGTGACATCGATCTGGAATACGGCGACGACAACGCCCGTACTTGCCGCGAACGCGCCGCGGCGCTGGGCTTCGAACGGGCCATGCTCGATGTCGCCGCCACCGCGACCGCCGCCGAGACCCATGGGCCGGTCGGCTGCGTCGGCTTCGGTTGGGGCGGCACCCTGGCCTGGCTCGGCGCAACGCGGCTGGCGCTGCCGGCGGTGAGTTACTACGGCACGCACACGCAAGCCTTTCTCGACGAGACTCCGCAGGCACCGCTGCTGATGCACCTGGGCCAGCGCGACGCGCTCATCCCGCCGGATTTCCACGACGCGCTGCGCAGCCGACACCCGCAGGTGGCGATGCATCTCTACCCTGCCGGCCACGGCTTCAACTGCAACGAACGCAGCGACTTCCACGCCGAGAGCGCGGCCATGGCCTGGCGTCGCAGCTTCGCCTTCCTGCGCGAGCATCTCGCCGAGGCGCCACGTTTCCAGTTGCATTCGACGCTCGCCGCAGACTGCGTTGAAGTCGGCGAGTTGCCGCTGTGCCGTGTGCTGCTGATGAACGACGCCCGCTATCCGTGGCTGATCCTGGTCCCGCGGGTGCGAGAGGCGCGCGAGATCATCGACCTGTCGCGCGACGACCAGCATCGCCTCAGCGACGAGATCGCGCTGCTCAGTGGCGTACTGCAGTCGATCTGCGAGCCGGCCAAGCTCAATGTCGCTGCACTCGGCAACCGCGTACCGCAGTTGCACGTGCACGTGATCGCCCGTTTCGAAAACGACGCCGCCTGGCCCGACCCGGTCTGGGGCCGCGGAGCACCCGCGGCCTATGCCGAGGGTCCGCTGAAGATGCTGCTGAAGACGCTGCGCGCCGCGCTCGGAAGCTAGGCCTTCGGCAAGGTCACGCCTTTCTGGCCCTGGTACTTGCCGCCGCGGTCGCGGTAGCTGACGGCGCAGACTTCGTCGGACTCGAAGAACAGCATCTGCGCGACGCCTTCGTTGGCGTAGATCTTGGCCGGCAGCGGCGTGGTGTTCGAGAACTCGAGGGTGACGTGACCTTCCCATTCGGGCTCCAGCGGCGTCACGTTGACGATGATGCCGCAGCGCGCGTAGGTGCTCTTGCCCAGACACACCGTCAGCACCGAACGCGGGATGCGGAAGTACTCGACGGTGCGCGCCAGCGCGAACGAGTTGGGCGGGATGATGCAGACGTCGGCCACGACATCGACGAACGAACTGGGATCAAACGCCTTCGGGTCGACGATGGTGGAATTGATGTTGGTGAAGATCTTGAACTCGTTCGCGCAGCGCACGTCGTAGCCGTAGCTCGAGGTGCCGTAGGAGATCATGCGCCCGCCGTCGGCATGGGTGCGCACCTGGCCGGGCTCGAACGGTTCGATCATTCCCTGCTGTTCGGCCATGCGGCGGATCCAGTGATCGGACTTGATGCTCACGGGCGGGTTCCTTGGGCGGGGGCGCGCAGTCTAGCGAGGCGCGGGCGTTTCCGGTTGTCGGAAGTGCCCGTCGATGGTCCAGGCCAGCAACACGTCCTCGATCTGCGCGCCGATGGCGATGTTGTGCACGACCAAGGGCCGCGCGCCATCGGCGCTGCGCCGCGCCGAGACCACGCCGATGTGCGGACGGCCATTTGGCAGCCGCCAGCTGACCAGGTCACCCGGCAGATACTCGCCCGGCAGCCGGCTTGGCGTCAGCGACCAACCATGGCGTTCGAACCAGCGTCGCAGGTTGGGCACGCGGCGGTGGTCGATGTTGCGATCCGGGCGCCTGAGCCCCCAGAGCGCCGGGTACGCGGCGAAATGCACGCGCATGTCCTCGTACAACTCGCGCTGCAGGTCGATGCCGATGTCGCGCAACGCGCGCACCACGACATCGGCGCACACCCCGGTATCGATCGGCACATCGCCGCCGGGAAAATCCAGGCGCCGATAGGAAGGGTCGTAGGACGTGGTCACGCCGACCTGGGCGAGCGCCGCCTCGGCGATACGACTGCGCTCTCCCTCGTCCGCGGCGACACTGGCCGCAACCCCTGCCAGCAGCCACAGCCACGCCAGCGCTGGCAGCGGCCGCGTCACCTCAATCGCTGTCCTTGCGCAGCAGCGCGTCGCGCTTGGCGATCAGCTCGCGCACCTGCGCCGCATGCGGGTCCTCGCCGTGCAGCGACGCGGTCATGCCGTTCAGGTCGCCACCAGTGATGCCGACTTCCTTCATCAGCGATTCGATCAACGGCGCCTGTGCGCGATAACGCAGCGCGCTGCTCACTACCTGCTCGGCGAGATTGCCGCTGCCGACGCTGGCCGCCGTGGCGCCATCGCCATGACCACCGCCACTGCCTGCGTTCAGCCCCTCGACCTGCACGATCTTGATGCCGTCGATCGACTCCATCGGCTTCACGCTCTCGCGGATGATGTCGGGCAGGTGGCGCAGCACCGCCAGCTTGATCTGCAACGCGATCTGCTCCGGCGACAGCATGTTCGCCGCTTCGTTCAGGCGGCGCTGACCCTCGGCATCGACGCCATAGCGTTTCTCGGCGGCATCGGCGCGCAGCTTGTCGGCATCTGCGTCGGCCTGCGCGGTGATGCGCTTCTGGTCGGCGTCTGCATTCGCCAGGGTGCGCGTCGCGTCGGCGCGATCGTTGGCCGCGCGCTTCTCCGCTTCCGCAGCAATGGTGATGCCGATCGCCTCGCGCTCGGCCTGGCGCGAGGCCTCGACCAGTTCGATCTTCTTCTGGCGTTCGGCACGTTCAACCTCGCGCACGGTATCGACCTGTTCCTGCGCCTGCACCGCCGACGCTCGCGCCTGGTCGGCGAGCGCCTGCGCTTCCGACTGCGCTCGCGACTTCTCGGCGATCGCGATCGCACGATCCTGCTCCGCCAGTTGCACCGCCTTCTGCTGATCGATTTCGGCGGTCTGCACCGACTTCGACTTGACGATGTCGCGCTCCTTCAGCTGCTGCTCGATGGCGATGCGCTGATCCTGGATCGCGCGTTCGGCGGCAAGGCGGGCGGCATCGATCTGCTGCTGCGCGGCGATCTTGGCTTCCTCGGCCTCGCGCGTCTTCTCCGCCTGCTGGGTCGCGATTTCGGCCTGCTGGGTGGCACGACGGATCTCGATTTCGCGCGTCTGCTGCAGCTTCGCGTATTCCTCTTCACGCGCGATCGTCAGCTTCTGCTGCGCGGCAATGAGGTTCTTCTTCTGGATCTCGACTTCGGTGTCCTGCTGGATCTCGTTGCGCTTCTTGCGACGCAGCTCGATCGCCTCGGTCAGCTTGGTCAGGCCCTCGGCGTCAAAGGTGTTGTCCGGGTTGAAGTACTCCTTGCTGGTCTGGTCGAGGCCGGTCAGCGACACCGCTTCCAGCTCGAGACCGTTCTTGAGCAGGTCCTCGGACACCGCCTGTTGCACCTTCTGCACGAACAGGGTGCGCTGCTCGTGCAGCTCTTCGATGCCCATCTCGGCCGCGACCGAGCGCAATGCGTCGACGAACTTGCCTTCGACGAGTTCCTTCAGCGAGTCCGGCTCGATGGTCTTGCGACCGAGCGTCTGCGCCGCGTTTGCGATCGACTCCTCAGTCGGTTGCACGCGCACGAAGAACTCGGCGGTGACGTCGACACGCATGCGATCACGCGTGATCAGCGCCTGCTCGGCGGCGCGATGCACGTCGAGCTTGAGCGTGTTCATGTTGACCGGAATGACCTCGTGGATCACCGGCAGCACCAGCGCGCCGCCGTTGAGGATCACTTTCTGTCCGCCGAGACCGGTGCGGACGAAGCTCAGCTCCTTGGATGCGCGCGTGTACATGCGCGCGAACACCTTGACGATGTACAGCAGCACCATGAACGCGACGAGGGCCAGGCCGAAGGTGATTGCCGGTCCCATCAATTGCTCGAGCATGTGGTTTCCCCAGTGGTTGACTCAGGATGCGCCGTGGAAGCTCCCTGCGGCGACGCCGCGGGCCACCCGGCGGCGCGCCGGGCGGAATGCAGATCAGGGTTGGTGGGTGAGTTGCGCCGGCGCGACGCGCTTGGCCACGTAGACCGCGCCGCGGCGCGCCATCAGCGCGATTTCCTCGCCCTGGCGCAGTTCGATGCCGTCTTCATCGGGCTCGACCATCACGTAATGCGTGGTACGAAACTCGTCGCGCAGTTTGGCCTGGGCCGGAAAGCCCTTGCGCGCATGGCCGGTGACGATGACCGCGATGCGGCCGATCAAGTCTTCGCGCGAGATCACCGCGGTCTCGTCGCGCGGCATCATCCGCGCGAGGATGGCCGCAGCCATCTTCACCAGCGGCAAGGACAGCGGCAACATGGTCAGGCTCGCGATACCGACATGCAGCGGCGCACCAAACAGGGTCGCGACAAGGTGCTGCAGCAACAGTCCGCCGGCCCCGAACACGCCGAGGAACACCGCGAACACCATCAGCATCGGCACACGCCCGGAGCGCAGCCACGACAGGAACTGGCTCGGCATGGACACGTCATCCGCATCCGGCACGTCGGCATCAAGGTCCGGAAACATCCCCTCGACCACATCCGACAACCCGCTACCGGCGAACTCCAAGGCCAGCAACAACGCCAACACCCCCAACGACACTGTGAACACGATGTTCGGTGCAGCAAACAGGAAGCTCATCGTTCCCTTTTCACGTCGACGGTCGAAGGACAGTCTTTCACAAAGCGTGCACGAACGCACATGGCGGTGGCCAAGCGGGATTCAAGCCTCCCCGATTGGGATGATCTGAACGATTTCGCTGTGACGCGCGCCGACGCGCCTACCAGCGCAGCGCGTACAGCTGCTGATCGGCGCTGGTCACCGCGAGCCAGTCGCCCTGCGCGGCCGGATTGAACACCGGGCCGTGCGTGCGCAGGCGCCACTGCGGTCGGCCGCTGGCGGCGTCGAGTGCATACAGATACGCGTCGCGGCTGCCGGCGATCACCAGACCCTGGTGCAGCAGCGCGCTGCCTTCGGCTGCGGCACCGGTGCGATAGCGCCATTGCTCGCGGCCGCTGGCCTGGTCGAGCGCGTACAGGTGGCCATCGCCGCTCGCGAAATAGACCCGTGAGGCGTCGGCCGCAGCGGCGAACCAGACTTTGCCCTGGGTCTCGAAGCGCCAGCGCAGCCGGCCGTCATCGAGCCCGAGCGCCAGGAAATCGCCGTTGCCGACACCGATGAACACGCGCCCACCCGCGATCACCGGGTAGGCCACCACCCAATCGCGCGCGCGGTACTGCCAGAGCAGGCGGCCGCTCGCGACATCGAGTGCGCGCACGGAACGGTCGGCGGCACCGAACACGACCCGATCGCCGACCACCGCGACGCGACCGCGCACCGGCCGCTCGCACGGAACCCGCCACAGCTGCGCGCCGCTCGCGGCATCCAGCGCGTACAGGTTGCGGTCGTCGCTGCCGACGAACACGCGCCCGTCTGCAACCACCGGCGGCGACATCACCGGGCCACCGGTCTGCACCGTCCAGCGGCGAATGCCGCGGGCACGGTCGAAGGCGCGCACGCTGCCGTCGCGCCGGCCGAAGTAGACGCGTTCGGCATCGAGGGCCGGCTCGGTGGCGCGTGCGGGCGGCAGCGGCGTGAACCAGCGCGCGCTGCCGTCGGCCGCAAAGGCCTGCGCGGCACGCTCGTCGGCCAGGAACACGCCGCCTTCGACGTCCATCGCCAACCCGCGCACCTCGCCGACCACAGCTCTCTGCCACTGCAAGCGAGGCAGCACCGCGCCCTCGGCGAGCCCTTCGACCTCGCCGCGTTCTGCCGCCTCCGCGGCCGCCGGCTGCAGTATGCCGTCGGCGGAGAGGCGCCAGTTGCCGCGGCGCGCGGCCAGCGACGGCGCCAGCGCGTGCACCCGCCCCGAGACCGTCGCGACCAGCAGGCGTTCGCCGTCCACCAGCAACGCCTGCGGCTGCTCCGGCCACTCGATGCGGGTGAGCCGGTCGCCATCTTCGGCATCGACCAGGCCCAACGCGCCGCCGCGCAACACCACGGCGATGCGGCCGTTCCACGCGACCGGATCGAGCGCGCCGGCGATCTCGAGCTGGCGTTGCCAGGCGATCGTGCCATCGGCGCGATCGAAGGCGACCAGATCGCCGCGGCGACCGAGCACCACCACCCGCCCGCCGATGCGCAGCGGCGTAGTCGCGGCCGCGACCAGTTCGCTCTGCCAGCGCAGGCTGCCATCGGCGACGGCGAGCGCCGCGACGAAACCGGCGTCGCTCGCGATCAGCACCTGGTCCTGGTCGAGCACCAGCTCGCGCAGCAACCCGGGAAAGGCCTGCGTCCAGACCGGTCGGCCATCGTCCAGCGCCAGCGCATGCACGCGCCCGCCGGTGCTGCGAAACAGCGCCAGAGACGCCGCAGTCACCGCCCGCCCATGCGGCATTTCGCCAAGCGAGGTGCGCCAGCGCGGCGTCGAGGCCACGAGGTCGAGCGCGTGCACGCTGCCGTCGGAGTCGCCCACCAGCACCTGCCGGTCGGCCAGCAACGGCGTCGTCACCAGTCCGCGCCCGAGTTCGCGACGCCAGTACTCGCGACCGTCGCGGCGGTCGAGCGCATAGAGCCGCCCGTCGGCGGCGGCCACGAACAGCGTCTGCGCCGAAACAGCGGGGCCCTGCAATCGCGTCGCCGCGGGCAGCCGCCAGCGTTCACCGCCCGCGACGCCGTCGAACGCGAACAGGGTGCCGTCGCGACCCGCGAGATACAGCGCCCCATCCGCGTCGCGCGCGAACACGTCGAGTTCGCCATCGCCGCGAAACGGCAGCGGGCTCACATCGCGCCCCGCGCCCGAATCCACCGGCCATAGCCGTACGACCGCTGCGATCAGCAGCAGCGCGGCCAGCAGCCCGATGGGCCACCAGCGGTCCACGCGTGCGTGCTGTGCGGTGACGGCCGCGGGCGGCGCCTCCGTCAACGCCAAGGGCAGCGTCGGCTCGGGTGGCGATGCGGGCGCGATGGGCCCGACCTCGGCGTCCGGGATCGCCGCAGTCGCCGGCAGGGCGGGCGCTTCGATCGGCGCCGGCGCCACCCGCGCCACCAGCCGATAGCCGCGTCGCGGCACGGTTTCGATGTAGTTCGGGCGGCGGGCGTCGTCGCCGAGCGTCTTGCGCAGCATCCACACCGCGTTGGCGACCGACTCCTCGCCCAGGTGCGGGTCGTTCCAGACGCGCTTGAGCAGCTCGGCCTTGCCGAACACTTCGCCCTGGCGCTCGGCCAGCACCATCAGCACGTCGATGAACTTGGCCGGCAGCTTCTCGCTGCGACCGTCGATGCACAGTTCATTGCGCCGCGGTCGCACCACGACGTCGTTGAGCAGGAAGTCGTTCATCGCGTTGCGCAGGGTGGTGCCGGCGGCGGGGGCCGTTGCGCTGAGGCAGCGTCCGTCCCGGGGGCGCGAAGCTAGCACAGGCCGCAGCCGGCGCCCATAACGCAGCGAATTGCCTGGCGCGAGTGCCAAGCCCATCAAATCCTGAAAACTTTGATGTCGCCATGACGCCGATTTGATGGCTTCGCCGGCCCCCGGCACCTAGCGTCCGGCCCGGTCGACCGCACCGTCCCCGGCCCCTGCCGGGGCGGTCGCGGTCGGCAATCCCGCCGCGGAAGGTCGCAGCCCATGGCCAGCGACCGACCTCGGCCCATCAAAACAAACTGAGGAAAAACGAATGAACGTTGCAATCCGTGAGCTCAATGCGGCCGAAGCGGCCAGCGTCGCTGGTGGTTATGACGGCGACTGGTTCTGCGGCACCGTGCCGCACCACTTCCCGTTCCCGCCGCGCCCCTGGTTCATCGACCTGAACCTGCCGGTGATCATCAACACGCCGTTCGGCGGTTGATGGCTCGCGCCACCGCCGTCCGCGGTGGTGGCGCTTCTTCCGCGACCCGATGATGCACGAACCCGATGCCGCCACCGGCCGCGCCCCGGCCACCGCCGAAGTCCCGGTGCTGGACCCGCGCCAGGCCGCGTTCCTGCTGCAGCTGCTGGTCGGCAACGACCCCTTGCACCTGCATTTCGAGTCACCGCTGTGGACCCCGGCCGCACTCGCCGAAGTGATCCACGACGAATTTGATCTGCGTCTCGACCCGGCGACCCTGCAGCGTTGCCTGTTCGAACTCGGACTGCTGCCCGGCGACCCGCTGCTCGCGCTGCCCGCCGCCGAGCGCCCGGCCTGCGCGCGCTGGCTCGCCACCGAGCTGCCCCGCCGACTCGCCCCCGGGCAGAGCCCGTGGTGGCTGGCGGAACAGGTACTGGCACTGTCCGACCTCGGCGAGCCGCTGCCGCATGCGCCGCGCTCCGCCACGGCGCTGTCGGCGCGCGCCGGCGACGGCCGCCTGTGCTGGTGGTTCTGCCGCGGCCACGCCGACGCCGCGGCGCGCGCCGAGTTCGCCGCGCGACTGGCGCGCGTGGCCCCGCGGGCGCTGCTGCTGGGCGCGGCCATCGACCTTGATCCGACCTCGGACCTGCAGCTGCTGGATCTGCGCCAGGCCCAGGGTGCCGCCGACCCCGGGCTGTTCCGCGCCGAAGCGCTGCGCGCGCGCGAACGCCGCATCGAGGGCGAAGTGCTGCTGGTGCAGCCGCTGTCGCTGCGCGTACTCAGCGCCGGCGTGCTCGCGCTGCTGCTCGCGGTCGCCGCGTTCGCCGGCTTCGGCCGCTATGCCCGCACCGAGACCGCCAGCGGCTTGCTGCTGCCGGCCAGCGGCGTGGTCCGCATCACCGCACCGCGCGCCGGCGTGGTCGAGGTGCTGGCCGCCAGCGGCGCCGACGTGCGCGGCGGAGACGCGGTCGCACGCATCGGCTCGGCCCAGGTCGATGCCGGCGGTCGCGCCGTCGAGGCCGACCTGGAGCGCGAACTCGACGCCTCGCTGCAGCGCCTCGCGAACGAGGCCGCCGACCTGGATCGCCAGGACCCACTCGATCGCGCGCAACTGCAACAGGCACTCGGCGCGAGCGAACGCGAACGCAGCGAACTCGCGCGCCAGCAGCAACTGCAGCGCCAGCGCGAACGACTGCTCGCCGACAACCTGGAGCGCAGCCGCAGCCTCGCCGCGCGCGGCGTGATCGCGCGCATGCAGCTGCAGGAGCTGGAACAGCAGGCACTCTCGGCGCAGGTGCAGACGCTGGCGCTGGCGCGCGAACTCGACCGCGCCGGCAGCGCCATCGGCAGCGCGCGCCACGCGCTCGCGCTGCAACCGCTGGAGGCCGCGCGTCGCCGCGAAGCCATCGCCGAGCGCCGCAGCCAACTCACGCAGCGGCTGGCGCAGGTACGCCTGCAAAGTGGAGCGACCCTGCGCGCGCCCAGCGCCGGGCGCGTCGCCGCGGTGCTGGTGCAGAGCGGTCAAAGCGTCGCCGCCGGCGCACCGCTGCTGCTGCTGGTCGACGCGAACGCGCCGCTGCTCGCCGAACTCGCGGTGCCCTCGCGCGCGATCGGTTTCCTGCGCGTCGGCCAGGAGGTGCAACTGAAGCTGGACGCATTCCCGTACCAGAAATACGGCGCATGCAGCGGCCGCATCGTCGAGATCTCCGGCGCGGCACTCGAAGGCATCGACCTCGGCGGCAGTCATCGCCAGGACGAGCCGGCGTACCGGGTGCGGGTCGCGCTCGCCAGCCAGGACTTCGCGGCCGAAGGTCGCCGCCAGGCGCTCGCTGCCGGCATGCGCCTTGGCGCCGACATCGTCATCGATCGCCCGCGCATCGTCGAATGGCTGCTGGCGCCGCTGTTTGCGCTGCGCGGCCGCTGAGCCACCACGGAGCCACCCGCAATGAAGGTCCATGAACTGCTGCGATTCTCGGCCCGGCCACGGGTGCCGGTGGTGCTGCAGAACGAAGTCGCCGAATGCGGCCTCGCCTGCCTGGCGATGGTCGCCGCGCGCCACGGCCACGAGGTCGACCTGTTCGCGTTGCGCCGCCGCTTCGGCGTCACCCTCAAGGGCATGACCCTGAAGCAGCTGATGGCGACCGCCGAGCAACTGCAACTGGCGCCGCGCGCGCTGCGCGTCGAGCCGGCCGCGCTCGGGCAGTTGCGACTGCCGGCGGTGCTGCACTGGAACCTCAACCATTTCGTGGTCCTGGTCGGCGTCGGCAAGGGCCGCTATCGCATCCACGACCCGGCCCGCGGCGCGCGCAACGTCGACGCCGCCGAACTCTCGCGCGGCTTCAGCGGCGTTGCGCTGGAACTGACGCCGACACGCGCCTTCCGCCCGGAGCGCTCGACCACGCCGTTGCGGCTCTCGCAGCTGTGGGGCAGCGCCAGCGGGCTCAAGGGCAGTCTGGTGCAGATCGTGCTGCTCGCGCTCGCGATCCAGGGCTTCGCATTGCTGCTGCCCTACTTCCTGCAGCTGACACTCGACCAGGTGCTGGTCGCTGGCGACCGCCCGCTGCTGGCCCTGCTCGGCATCGGCTTCGCCGTGCTCACCGTGGTCAAGGTCGCGGCCGAGGCACTGCGCGGCTGGGCCGTGCTCTACCTCGGCAGCGCGTTGAACCTGCAGCTCGGTGCCAATGTCATGCGCCACCTGCTGCGGCTGCCGCTGGAGTTCTTCCAGAAGCGCCAGGTCGGCGACCTGCAGTCGCGCGTCAACGCCTTGAACCCGGTGCGCGAGACGCTCACCGGCGGCCTGATCGAGGGCGTGGTCGACGGCGTCATGGCGCTGTCCACGCTGGCGCTGATGCTCGCCTACAGCCCGCGCCTGTGCGCCGTGGCGGTGGCCGCGACCCTGCTCTACGCCGGCACCCGACTGTGGTGGTTCCACGGGCTGCGCGAGACCACGCTGGATGCCATCGTGCGGCGCGCTCGGGCCGAGTCGCAGTTCCTCGAATCGTTGCGCGCGATGCTGCCGATCAAGGTGTTCGGGCGCGAACTCGAACGCCACGCGGTGTGGACCGGGCTGCAGGCCGAGGCGGTGAACGCCGAGGCGCGCAGCCGCCGGCTGCAGCTCGGCTACCAGGCGGTGCAGGGCGTCACCAGCGGGCTCGAATCGGTGGCACTGGTCTGGCTCGGCGCGCTCGCCGTGCTCGATGGCGAGATCAGCGTCGGCATGCTGATGGGCTTTCTCGCCTACCGCCAGTTGTTTTCCGCGCGCTGCACCAACCTGATCGACAAGCTGCTCGACTACCGCATGCTCGGGCTGCACCTCAGCCGCCTCGCCGACATCGTGTTCAGCGACCCGGAGGCGCACCACGACGGCCCCGGTCTGGCGCGCGCCGGCGTGCGCGGTGAACTGGTGCTGCGCGACGTCGGCTTCCGCTACGGCGAGGACGAGCCGTGGCTGTTTCGGCACCTGAACCTGCGTGTCCGCGCCGGCGAATGCGTCGCCTTCGCCGGCCGCAGCGGCCAGGGCAAGACCACGCTGATCAAGATCATGATGGGCCTGCTCGAACCCGGCGAAGGTGAGGTGCTGCTCGACGGCATCGACATCCGCCGCATCGGCCTCGGCCCCTACCGCGCGCTGTGCGCCGCGGTGATGCAGGAGGACCAACTGATCGGCGGCAGCCTACGCGACAACATCACCTTCCAGGACCCGCAGCCGGACCCGGCGCGGCTGGAGCTGGCGGCGGAACTGGCCGGCATCCGCGAGGAGATCGCGCAGCTACCGATGGGATTCGAGTCGCTGATCGGCGACATGGGCGGAGCGCTGTCCGGCGGCCAGCAGCAACGCGTGCTGCTGGCGCGCGCACTCTACGCCGAGCCGCGCCTGCTGTTCCTGGACGAGGCCACCAGCGCACTCGATGCCGCCACCGAGCAGCGCGTCAACGGCAATGTGCGTCGCCTCGGCATCACCCGCGTGATGATCGCGCACCGACGCGAAACCCTCGCACTCGCCGATCGCGTGCTCGACCTTGCCGAACTGCAACGCGACGCCGCGCGCGCGGCGTAATGCGAAATCGGTGCGCACCGCGGCCTTCATGATCGGTGCGCACCGCTTCGCGGTGCACACCCTACGCAGGACGCATCACGCGGATGCGTTCACGCCAGCGCAAGGTGTGCGTAGGGTGTGCGTAGGGTGTGCCGAGCAAAGCGAGGCGCACCGCCCGAAGTGATGCGCACCGCAACGTCATCGCATCGGTGCGCACCGCTTCGCGGTGCACACCCTACGCAGGACGCATCACGCGGATGCGTTCACGCCAGCGCAAGGTGTGCGTAGTGTGTGCGTAGGGTGTGCCGAGCAAAGCGAGGCGCACCGCCCGATGTGATGCACCCCGCCCGATGCAATGCAATGCACCCCGCCCGATGCAATGCACCCCAACCGACCTACCTCCCACCCGCCACTTCCGCGTCCGAGTGGGCGCGCCAGTGTTGTTCCCAGAACGCTGCGGGAGCGGCCTCGCCGTAGCGGTTGCCCTGCAGCTGGTCGCAACCCTGGGCCAGCAGGAACGCCGCCTGACCGGCGGTTTCCACGCCCTCGGCCACGACCGCGAGCCCGAGCTTGTGCGCCAGCGCCACGGTGGCCGCGCAGATCGCGGCATCGCCCGGGTTGCGTTCCAGGTCGCGCACGAACCCGCGGTCGAGCTTGAGCGACTGCAGCGGCAGCGACTGCAGGTAGGCGAGCGAGGAATAGCCGGTGCCGAAGTCGTCCATCGCCAGCTCGATGCCCATGTCGCGCAGCTCGCGCAGGCGCGAGATCGCCTGCTCCGGGCGTTCCATCGCTGCAGACTCGGTGATCTCCAGCACCAGCACTCCGGCTTCGAGGTGGTGCCGAAACAAGGTCGCGCGCACCAGTTCGACCAGGTCGACCTGGCGCAACTGGTGCACCGACAGGTTCACCGCCATGCGCGGGGGCGCCACTCCGCGGTCGCGCCAGATGCTCATCTGTCGGCAGGCTTCGTCCAGCACCCAGGCGCCGAGCGGCAGGATCAGGCCGCTCTCCTCGGCCACGGCGATGAAACCGGACGGACCGACCAGGCCGCGCTGCGGGTGGCGCCATCGCACCAATGCCTCCATGCCGCACAGTTGACCGCCGTGGGCCAGCACCTGAGGCTGGTAGTACAACTCGAACTCGTCCTCATCGAGCGCACGGCGCAGGTCGCGCTCCAGGTCCAGGCGCGCGGTCGCGCGCGCGGTCATCTCGGTGGCGTAGAACTGGGTGTTGTTCCGACCGCTTTCCTTGGCGTGGTACATCGCGGTGTCGGCCTCGCGCAGCAGGCCATCGGCTTCCTGGGCGTCGGTCGGGAACAGGCTCACGCCCATGCTCGGGGTCAGGTGCAGCGAGCGTCCGCCGACCTGGTACGGCGCGCTCAGCGCGGCCTGCAGCTTGCGCGTCACCTGCAGCGTGTCGAGCGGGTCGTCGAGGCCGGTCAGCACCAGCACGAACTCGTCGCCGCCCAGGCGGGCGATGATGTCGGCATTGCGCACGCAGTCGCGCAGGCGCCGCCCGACCTCGGTCAGCACCTGGTCGCCGCTGTGGTGGCCAATGCTGTCGTTGACCAGCTTGAAGCGGTCGAGGTCGAGGAACACCAGCGCCAGCACCTGCATCTCGCGGCGCGCTGCGGCGATCGCCTGCTGCAGGCGCTGATCGAGACCATGGCGGTTGAGCAGGCCGGTGAGCGCGTCGTGGTGCGCCAGCCAGTCGATGCGTGCCTCGGCCTCCTTGCGCTCGCTGATGTCGCTGAAGGTGCCGATGTAGTTCAGCACGCGCCCGTCGGTGTCGGTGCTGACGCTGATCGAGGCCCAGTTCGCGAACACGCTGCCGTCCTTGCGCCGGTCCCACAGCTCGCCTTGCCAGAAGTGATCGCGCTCCAGCGCCTGCCACATGCCGACGTACACCTCGGGCGCGGTGCGGCCAGCGGCGAGCACGCTCGGATTGTGTCCGACCAGTTCCTCGGCGCTGTAGCCGGTGAGCCGGGTCATCGCCTCGTTGATCGCGACGATGCGGTTGTCGGCATCGCAGATCAGGATGCCCTCGCCCGAGGTGTGGAACACGGTCGCGTAAAGGCGCACGGCACGCTCCGCGGCCTTGCGCTCGGTGATGTCACGCCAGGTGCAGTAGATCGCGTGCTGGCCACCGACCTCGAGTCGCGCCAGCGTCACCTCGGCGTCGAACGGGCTGCCGTCGACGCGCAGGTGCACCCACTCGAACCGATGCAGGCCGTTGCGCGTGGCCAGATCCATCATCAGCTCGGCTTTCTCGAACGAACCCATGCCACAGGGCTGGTGGCTCGGCGACAGCTGCGAAGGATGCGTGTTCAGCAGCGCCTCGCGGCTGGCATAGCCGAGCATGGCCACGGCGGCGTCGTTGCAATCGACGAAGGTATTGTTCTCGATGATCCAGACCGGATCGGGCGAAGACTCGAAGATGCGCCGGAAGCGCGCTCCGGCACGGTGCGCCTCGCTGTGGTCCACCAGCGTCTGCAGCACCCCGAGTTCGCTTCCGTCGGCATCGCGCAGCACGCACGCGTCGAGCGCAAGTACAACTTCGCGACCATCGACCGGCAATCGGAATACACCGACCTCGGCGAAGTGCTCCGCCACCGTGGCATCCGCAGCAGCCACTCGCCGCTCGACCAACAGCAACTCGGCCAGCGATAGCTGCGGCTCGACCGAGAACGCCGGCCATACTGCGCTGGCCCCGAGCATGCTCGCCGATGTGACCCCGGTCAGCTGCGCCAGCGCTTCGTTCCAGGCGACAACGTGCGCGCCACGATCGAGCGCGAAGGCCGGCACATGCAACTGCATCACCCAGGTGAACGGGCAGTCGCGGCGCAGGTCGTTGCGTTCGGCGTCGTTCATTCCGGCATCCAGCTGGAGCACGCTGCCCGAGCATAAGCCGTCCGCCGCCGCCGCGCAGCAGGCAAGTCACACCCACGGGCTGCAACCCGCCGTCAGTCGCCGGTACGCGACCAACGCGTCGTGGGAATTCGGTGGAACTCCAGGAACGTGCCGATGTCGGCCGCATTCTCCCCGCTGAAACGGTCCCGCAGCGCGGCAAGGACGTCGTCCGTGGGCGCCTGCAACGCACGCAGCAGGCCAGCCACGGCCTCCGCCGGAATCGTCCACGCCCACTCGTACTCGCGCACCCCGAAAATCCGCTCGACGCCGTCCCCGCAGTCCCGCCCTTCGATCAACAGCTCTCCCCCGGCACCCAGCGCCGCCGTCAGCAGCCGCGACCCGTCGGCGTCCTCAATCTCCCGCAAGATCACATGCCGCGTCTTCATCGCGCTGCCCCTCAATCGCGCCGTTTTGACGACCATCACCTGAGCGAGGTGCCCACACGCGCACCCGCGCAACTCAACAGCCACACCCGCAAACCGCACATTCATCGCGAAAGGATGGATCCGATCGAACCCAAGGTCAGGTACCACCACGGCGTCTCCTTGTTGGGGCGGAACACGAAGCGCATGAGAGCGGCCGACCCCTCGTCAGAGATCATCCAGGAACTTGTCTGTGAATACGTCGGTCTTGCCGTCACTGTTGATATCCGTGACGCCGCGTGATCGCAACCGTGCGAGAAACGAGCGGGAATGGAAATAGCGGACGACAAAACCAACCGCAACTGCCGCCACGGCAACGGCACAGAACACGGCAACCGCAACATTGGAGGCATGCATGCCCATGAACTTCGGCACCTCGACCTCGCCGATGCGAAAGGGCTCGAGCCAGCCAACGGTCAGTGCGCGGCCAACCGCAATGGTGCCAAGGACGATAAACAGCGACGCGTACGCTAGGAAGTGCGCAAGCGCCGCTCGAAGAGTCGCAAACGCGAAAGTGAATGCAGTGTGCGGCGGAGGAACCAAGGATCGCTAACGCCAATTCTTCGACGGGTGCGCCGGGATGAGGGTGAAGTCTGGGGCGCGGGGAATCGGGCGGTCAAGGAGGAGATTTGCCGCGTGCGGAAAAACGGGGTCAGAGCAGTCCGTGCGCAGGGCGAGTGCCTTGGCGATGTCGCGCCAGTCGAAGGCGCCGACGCCCTGGTCGTCGTGCACGGCGTAGAACACGCCGTTGGGGAAACGCGAGGTCGCGGCCTGGTGCAGCCAGACGCCGTCGGTGTTGGCGACGGTGTGGCCGGCGAAGGCACCGAGGTGCCGCAGCGAGGCGCGGTCGTAGACATGGAACAGGCTACGGTCGGGGAATTGGTCGGTGGCGATCCAGTAGCCGCTGCCGTCGGCGCACTGCCACAGCGCGATGCCCTCGGCCTGCGCCTTGAAGCGGCCGAGTCCGAGCGTGCGACCGCGGTAGTTGCCGGCCAGGTCGTATTCGCGCACCGCGGTGCCGATCGCGGTGTCTTCTTCGGCGATCAGCAAGCGGTCGTGCGCGACATCGCCCCAGATCGATTCGGGGATGCGGATGGCGCCCGCTGCCGTGATGTCGCCGAAGGCACCGAGGTGGCGCGTGCGAACTTCGTCGGTCTGCACCAGCACCTCGTAACGCTGCATGCGTCGGCCAAGCTCGGGCAGCGGCGGGGGCAGATCGTCTCCATTGGCCTTTTCGCCGGCCATGTAGGCGTCGGTGACGGTGACCTCGAAGCGCTGGTCGCTCAACGCCCGCACCCACAATCCATAGGGCTGCTGCAGTTGTTCGCTGCCGAACATCGCCAGCGTCTGCAATTGCGGCAGCGACAACATCTGCACGCGCCGATTGTCTCGCTCGACCACGAACACCAGATCGCCGACGACGCTGATCCCGTTCGGGCGCCTGAACTCGCCCGCGGCATCCCCCTCGCGACCGATCCGGCGCAGCAAGTGGCCGTCGTCGCCATCGTAGATGAGCACGCCGCCACCTTCCTTCGCGGTCGCGAACAGCCAGGTGCGGCCGTCCGGAGCGCGCCACGCCGCCGGAGAATCGACGTTGTCTGCCGCGGTCGATTCCGTCAGGAACGCTTCCGCGATCGCGGCATGGTCCATGCCCGCAGTGGCGAAACTTGGCGTGGCATCGGAGCGCTCGTCCGGCTCGCGGGTGTCGCGCAGCGGGGCACAGGCAGCGATGGCAAGGATCAGTGCCGCAAGCGGCAGGGGTGGCTTGATCATGGGTTGCGCGGTCCATTCGCGGCAATCGGAAAGCGCGTCTTATACACGAGCCCGCGCGCATCGGCATGACCGTGCTGCGCCTGCAACCTGCACTGCACGGAACTGTCATGGAGCGGTGATCTGGCCGCGATAAAACTTCCGGATCGCCTTCCGGAGTCCGCCATGCGCAAGTCCCTGCTCAGCCTCGCCCTCGTCCACGCGCTCGCCTCGCTCGCCTTCAGCCACGGTGCCCACGCCGAAGCTGCAGGCGCCGGCAACGAGGACGCCGGCGCTGAAAAGCTCGAAGCCATCGAGGTCAGGGGCGAGATCATCTACCGCGACCGCGCCGACGCGATCGCGCCAACGCTGTCCTACGACCTCGAGTACTTCCAGCGCTTCGAGCCGCTGACCGCCGGCGACATGCTCAAGCGCGTGCCGAGCGTGGCCTTTGTTTCCGACGTGCTCGAATACGACGGCGCGCGCCTGCGCGGTCTCGACCCGGGCTACACGCAGATCCTGATCAACGGCAAGAAGGTGCCGGGTGCCGGAACCGACCGCTCCTTCTTCGTCGACCGCATCCCCGCGGAAATGGTGGAGCGCATCGAGATCGTGCGTTCGACCAGTGCCAACCGCTCCGGTGATGCCGTGGCTGGCGCGATCAACATCGTGCTGCGCGACGCCTACGAGTTCGACGGCGGCTACGCCCGCGTCGGCGGCCTGTACTTCGACGATGGCCGGGTCAAGCCCACCTACGGTGCCGTGAACAGCGGCGAATTCGCCGGCGGCCGCGTGCTCGCCGGCTTCAACGTGCAGGGTCGCTACAACCCGAAGCAGAAACGCAGCGACCGCTACGACGCCCCGGGCGGCGACTACGCCGACCGCGAAGACCAGAGCGACATCCGCAATGGCACCGACTACTCGGCCAACCTGTCGTTCACGCGCGAGTTCGAGCACGGCGAACTGAAGCTCGACGCCCTGTACGTGATGACCGACCGCACCGAGGACGAGCAATCGACCGAGTACGTGGATATCGCCAGCACCGAACTCACTGACCTGCTCTCCTACAACGAGCAACTGGTTACGATCGACCAGCACAATGCCGCGCTCGGCCTCAGCTACGAATTCGACCTGGCCGGCGGCGAAAGCGAAATCGATATCGACTGGGCGAACTTCAGCGACGGCCGCTTCGACACCGAGGAGGAAATCCGCTACCGCGCCGGGCAGAACCCGCCCCGTTTCCGCGACTACCAGGGCACGCGCGTCCTCACCGATGGCGACGACAGCGAGCTGGCGCTGAAGCTTGCACACGCGCGCGAGATCGGTGCGGCCGAAATGGAGTTCGGCCTCGACTTCAACAAGAAAGACCGCGACAGCCGCCTGCTGACCAGCGAGGTCGAGGCCGATGGCGCCGGGCTGCCCCTGCCCGCCTACGAAGCATTTGCACTGGACGATAGCAACATTCAGGAACGCCGCCTCGCTCCCTACCTGATGTTCACCGGTGAACGCGGCGACTTCGACTGGGAGGCCGGCATCCGCTACGAACGCACCGACGTCGACGTGCGCGCCGACAGCGACCGCTACGACAACCGCTACGCCGAGGTGTTGCCGTCCGCCCATCTGCGCTGGAACCTCGGCAACGAGAACCGGCTGAACGTCTCGCTCGGTCGCACCCTGCGCCGCCCGAACTTCAATCAGTTGCTGCCGGTGCTGCTGGAAGGCGAGTTCGGCGACAACGACTTCATCGGCAACGCCCTGCTCGATCCGGAGACCGCCAACGGCATCGACATCGGCTTCGAGCGCCGACTCGGGCTGCAGGGCATCGTCGGGATCAACTTCTTCTATCGCGACGTGCAGGACCTGATCGAAGTGGTGAACACCGGTGAGCCCAGCGACGAAGCCCTCGGCGACTACGAGGACGAGGTCGAGGAGTTCCTCGACGAGAACCCCGGGGCCGGCCCGACCACGCCTGGCTACCCGGTACTCGATCCCGAGAGCTTTGTGTATTCGGTCGCGAATGTCGGTGACGGCTACGTCTACGGCTTCGAGTTCGACCTGTCGACGCCACTGTCGGCGTTCGGCCTCGACGACACCGGCGTGTTCCTCAACTACTCGTGGCTGGACAGCGAAGTCGAGGACGAGATCGGCCCGCGCATGTTCAACGACCAGGCGAAGTCGGTGTTCAACGTCGGCTTCATCCAGGACCTGCCGTCCTGGAACGCCGCGTTCGGCGCCAGCTACCGGCGCCAGGGCGACGCCTTTTCGCGCGTGCTGGCCGAAGAGGTTGCGACCCAGTACGGCGCCGATCTGGAGGTCTTCGTCGAGGAGCGCTTTGGCAAGCAAATGGCCCTGCGCCTGACCGGTTCGAACCTGCTCGACGCCTCCAAGGACGAGCAGTTCAACAAGTTCGATACGCTGACCGACCAGATCGATCGCGACTTCGACGAGTACGAGGTCGAGACCGAGAGCGCCGGCCCGGTGGTACAACTGATCGCCCGCTACACGTTCTAGACCATGCCCGGCCTGCCGATCCGCGCCTACGCAACCGACCAGCTGCTGCGCGCCTTTGCGTGCATGGGTTGGCGCGGCCGACGCGTACACGAGGGCGTGCACCAGGCGCGCAAGTCGATGCGCCGCGTGCGCGCCTGCCTGGCGCTGGCCGGCTTTGACGCGACCGGGGAAGGCAAGCGCATCGACCGCGATCTCGCGCGCCAGTGCCGCGCCCTATCGCAACTGCGCGATGCGCAGGCGCGCATCGAGACCATCGACCGCCTGATCGAGACGCATGCTCCCGGCGATGCTGCCACCTTGCTGCGCCGCGTGCGCCGCGGTGCACTGCAGGAGCGCAGCCAGCAACTGCAGCGCAGCGTTGCGGAGGATGCCGGATTCTCCGAGCAGCGCGAGCAGCTGCGTGCCCTGGCACCGCGACTCGACGCCCTGCCCTGGGCGACATTGACCGACGCGCAGCTGCAGGCCGCGCTCCAGCACAGCCTGAAGCGCTGCCGCAAGGCCGAAGGGCGCGCGCTGTCCGACGGCGACGCCGAAGACTGGCATCGCTGGCGCCGGCGCCGACGTCGGCTGCTGCAGCAACACACTGCGCTCGCCGCCTGCGCAATCGGCGTCGCCGACGCCATCGACCCGCAACGCGAGCTTGCGCACTACCTCGGCGAATCGCAGGACTTATCGGTGCTGTTCGCCCACTTCGGTCGCGGCCGGGATCTGCAGCCACGCGACCGCAAGCCGCTGGTCGAACTGCTGCGCCACGAGATGGAGCACAAGCAGCAACAGATCGAACGCTGGCTGGACGAACACGATCCGGCCGCACCCGCGCGCTGAAGGGTTGCCGGCGGCTACGGCACAGGCTTTGCCTCGATCTGCGCGTCGTGGCCGGCGTGGTCGCCGAACTCGGTGACGCGACCCACCGGGCGCAGCGCGGCGATGTAGTGGTGCGGGCCATGCTCGGAGATTGAATAGCGCATCGAAGCGCGGCGCTTCTCCGACGCGAACAACGCGAACAGCGCACTCGAAATGCCGCGCAGCCCGTGCTGCTGTTCGGTCGCCCGTTCCGCCTGCGTCCACCCGCCGCTGGCGAAGCGGTATTCGTGCCCGATGTGCGCGAGGCGCCCCCAGGCCGCGGGCGGCAGTGCCGGCACCGGGTCGGCATGGCGAATGTGGCGAAACAGCTTGCGCCCGATGCGATCGACGGCGGCCGACGTGCTGGCGCCGACGGCGAGCGGCTGGCCGAAGGTGTAGATCGCGCGCAAGCGATCACTCAGCGCGCGCTCGAGCGTGTCATCACCGAGGCTGAGCGCGAACAGCAGTGCCATCGCACCGCCGAGACTGTGACCGGCGACGTAGAGCGCCTGCAGCGGATGCGCGAGCTGTTCACCCGGATCCGCGAGCGAGCGCCCCTGCAGCGCCAGTTCCAGCTCGTTCAACACTTCCCAACGCGTGGCGCGCATGTTGCGATGAAAACCGGCGTGCACGCGCACGGCACCGTCCGCATCCGTCCCCGGTCGGATGTACTCCGAGCCAACATCGGCATCACCGATCCAGTTGCCGAGCGTGGCCGGCTCGGTGCCGCGATAACACAGGATCACCACGCGCCCGCAGCGGCTCTGCACCAGGTACGCAGTGGAGAAGATGAACATCGCATCGACGGTCTGCACCACGCGGCTGCAGCCATTCGCCGCCAACCCGAGCCGCGCCATGATCGTCGCGACTGTATGCACGTCCGAGTAGACATAGCCCGCGCAAGTCCCGAGCACATGCGCCACGACTGCATCGCGCTCGCCGCCATCCTGCACATGCGCCGCGAGCAGGGTGTCGACCAGATCCGCATGCACCGGAAACGGCGCCAGGCATTCACTCCCCTGTGCTCTGCGTGCATGCATGGTCTCGTACTCCCTTGAAGCGATCGGTGACGCACCGCCCACCCGCGACGAATGCATGCGGTGCGCACCGCATTCGCGGTGCACACCCTATGTATGGACTCACCCCCTCCGTCAACCGCTGCTTTTTTCACGGACCTTGGCTGCGTCTATGTATCAGGCCTCTGATCGGCGAAGCATCGCCTGGGCCAGCATCGGATGAGCACGCGGACTGCCAATTACGTGTAGGCCTCAAGGGCCAGTAGGGTGTTAGGCACCGATCCGCGTCGGTCTTACCTGTGGTTCGTGCGTGAAGCAGCAGGCTGGGCGCTCAGCGCCCGGGGTGAACGCAGGTTTCATCTCATGGCGGCATCCTCGCGGTAGCTGCCGCCGTTCTTCAGCAACGCGTACATGATTCTCAGGTTGCGATTGGCCAGGCGCACCGCAGCAGCCTTGCTGCCCAGCTTCTCCTTCCAGCGGCGAAGACGCTGCGGATGTTTTCTTCCTCGCACGCCGGATTCACTTGTCGCAACACAGCATGGCACCGTTGATCAGTAGGCTGCGGACATAGCCATCTCCGCGCTTGGACATGCCCCTCAGCCGGATTCGATTGCCACTGCTCGCCTGATCTGGCACCACGCCAAAATACGCCGCAAATTGTCGCGCATTGGCAAAGCGTTCTGGATTCAAGTCCGCACACCAATGCGGTCGCAGTCATCGGCCCTACACCAGGAACCGTCATCAGGCGCCGCGTCAGTGGATCGGTTGTTGCCACGCTCTGCAACTCCGCGTCGAGCGCAGCCATGCGTTCGCCCAAGCATTCCCACTCCGCCCACAGATCCGCAATCAGATCGCGCAGCCGAAAGGGAATGGGCAAGCTCGCATCCTCCAGCACCTGCCGCAGGCGAACGACCAGCGCCATCTCGCCGCGCGCGAAGACCAGCCCATGCTCGGTAAGCAACCCGCGAATCTGATTGCTGATCGCCGTACGCCGCGACACGTACCCCGAACGCACCCGATGCAGAGCCTGCATCGTCAGCCGCTCCACCGACTTGACCGGAACTGCGTGGATCGATTTGTCGCGCCCCGCACGCAGGATCGCGAAAGTGTCCTTGCGGTCGTTCTTGGCGCCGCTGCGATGCTCCTCCACTCGCTGTGCGGGTAGTACGAAACCTGATGCCGTGTGACTGCAACTCACGCGCCCATGACTGCGCGCCAGGGCCGGTCTCCATAAGCACCACCAACGGCGGTTTCAGCGTCCTCAGGAACTCGACAAACGACTCGCGCGACTTGATCCGGTCCTCGAAAACAACAGTGCCTCGCTCGTCCTCGCCGGCCACTTGGAAAACGCTCTTCGCCAGATCGATCGCCAACGTCCGCACACGTGCCATACACTCGTTCATGGGCTCGCCCTCTCACTTTGGTCGTGGTGCACGCAGTTCACCACTCCTGGCGCCTAGACGCCTCGGTGAGGGGGTGAGTCCATTCGATTACAACTCGATGACCGCGGTTTCGTCCATGATGCGTGGTGATTCGTTGGTGCCGCCGCCGTAGGTCATCGGGCCGGGGTCGGGGGCGATCGGGCGGTAGCCGCTGTCGTAATCCCAGGTGTTGAGGTAGAGCTTGGCGCCGGTCCAGTCGGCGAGGCCGTCGAACGCGGCGGCGGACCACTCGAAGCGCACCGTATTGGTTGCCGGCAGTGCGGTGATCGTCGCCGCGGGCGTGGTCAAGGTGCCTTCGTGTTGCGCATCGGCGCCTTCGGCGCGGAACCACGCGTTGGACCAGCCGTGCGCACGCAGGCGATAGTGCCAGCGCAGTTCGGCGGGCAGATTGGCGTATTGCTGTGGCATCACGCGGACGCCGCCGTCGCGGCCGGGCAACGCGATGAACAGGGTGAACGCGACATGGTCGAAGCCGTGGGCCGGATGCCAGTGCTGCGACAGCGCTGCCATCTCGACCTCGACGCGCAACGCGCCGCCGGCGCTGTACACGCGAACGCGGCGCAGGTCCTGCGGCCGCACGCGCGCGAACTCGGGCTCGATCGGATAGCGATAGCGCCCATTGCGTCCGTGGTCATCGTCGGCGGGATCGACGATGTCCGCACGCAACTGCCAGTCACGTGCGGCGCGAAAAGCGACACGCGCCGAGGCGCCCTCGCCTTCCGACCACGCCACCGCGTGATGGGTCTGCGTGGCATCGACCATCGCCGCGGTGTCGATGCGTGCCTGCCAATGTCCATCGACGCCGGCGCGGGGCCGTTGCGCCGCATCCCAGTTGCCATCGACGACCAGGTGCAATGCGCTACCCGGCGCGGCGCGACCGTGCACCGCGATGTCGCCACGCCAGACCTGATCAATGATCGGCGCGATCTGCGGCGGCTTGCGCGCGGCGACGCGCACGCGAGCCTCGCCCAGGCCCCAGACCCGTCCCGAACGCGGCGGCAGCAGCACCGATGCACGTCCGTCCTCGTCGAGCTGCAACGGCGCGAACTCGGCGTCGTCCAGATCGAAGCGCGGCACGAGTCGCGCACCGCCGGGCAGGCCGGTGTCCAGTGCATCGACCAACACCGCATGGGTCGCGGTGTTGAACAGCACCAGCGCCGCATCGGCTTCGTGGTCGACGCGCCAGCCGATCGCGCCGGGACCGTTGGCCTGCGCCTGCAGCACCGTCGGCGTGCCGCGCGAGAGCAGCCGCTCGGATCGACGCAACGCGATCGCGCGCTGCAGATAGCGGAACTGCTGCGTGGTCGTGTCGAAATGATCGTGACCGCCGCTACCGTAACCGGCCGCGAACATCGAACCGCGCTGCTCGCGCAGGCCCTGCTCGGTGCCCTGGTAGATGGTCGGGATGCCGGGCAAGGTGAGCATGGCCAGCAGCGCCTGGCGCAGACCAGCCTCGTCACCGGAAGCCAGAAACCGGTCGACATCATGGTTGTCGACGAAGGTCGGCATGCGCCATGGATCGGCATGCAGTTGCATCATCGAACGCACCCGATGGGCGAGCACTGCCGGCGGCTGCCCGCGCGCAAACACGTCGAGCAGCGCGCCGTGCAAGGGGAAGTTCAGCATCGAAGGCAGCGCTGTCTGGCCCGGCGGCGCGCGCAGGTAGCGGTCGATCTTGCGTGCCTGTACGTCCTCGAACGTGCGGTCGATGCCGAAGCCTTCGCCGAACACCAGAAAGTCCTCGCGCCCGGTCGCGCGCGCCACGCGCAACACACCCGGCGCCTTGCGCTCGTCGGCGGCGAGGAAGTCGTCGAAGAACTGCGGCGGCACATAGAACGCGGTATCGACACGGAAGGCATCGACGCCGGCCTCGCGAATCCAGAAGCCATAGCTGTGGCGCAGTGCGCGGCGCACGCGCGGCGACTCGGTGTTGAGGTCATCGAGATCGGCCAACTGGAAGCGGTGTTCCTGCGCCGCATCGGCGTGCTCGCGAATGCTCGGCGTCCAGTGGTAGACCGCCTGCGCGCGCTGCGCCGGATCGCGCGCGTCGTTGCGATCGAACGGCGGCTGCGACGGCGCGTGGCGTCCGGCGGCATACGGATTCAGCGTGAAGCCCGGCGCTGGATCGTCCGCGCTCCAGTCGTCGTCGTAATGAAACCAGTTGGCCATGTGGTTCACGACGATGTCCTGGATCAGGTACATGCCGCGCCCGTGCAGTTGCCGCGACAGCGCGCGGTAGTCGCGCAGCGTGCCGAAGTGCGCGTCGACGCGCTGGAAGTGCTCGCCCCAATAGCCGTGGTAGCCGCCGTAGTTGGCCTGCGCGTCCCACCAGCGATGTGCGACCGGCGGCGTGATCCACAACGCGCTGGCGCCGAGTGCGCGGATGTAGTCGAGGCGTTGCGTCAGTCCGCGCAGATCGCCGCCGGAATAGTGCGCATTGCTCGATGGATCGAACTCGTGCTGGCCCTGGTCATTGTTGCGCGCATCGCCGTCGTCGAAGCGATCGATCATTGCGAAATAGATGATCTGGTCGCGCCAGTCGGGCGAGGGAACATGCAGGCGCGGCCGCGGCGCTTCGCCCGCTTGCACCTCGACGCACAGCGTCGCGGCCACGGCCAGGGTCGCGCACATGCGCCGGCCTGCGCGCCCTGCGAATGCGGTGATTGCTGCGATGCAATGCACGCCAGCCTCCAGTGATTCAATGCGTCATGTTCGGTGACGGCGCCGCGTCCGCGAAGCTGCAGAATGCATGAATACGTTTGCAGGAAAGCGCGTGTGGCGAAAGCCATGGCTACCATCTCGGCACGCTGTGGGAGCACGCCTTGTCCCGCAACGAGTCACGCGCCCAAGCGCCGTGACCGGCCGCTTCCGGCCACCGAGCAAGGCTGTTTTGTTGGGGAGAAAACCGTGTTGATAGCGAAGCGCAATCTGTTGAGCTT
Source organism: Lysobacterales bacterium (assembly GCA_016703225.1). NCBI lineage: Bacteria > Pseudomonadati > Pseudomonadota > Gammaproteobacteria > Lysobacterales > Lysobacterales bacterium. Next base: position 424,455 of record JADJCM010000002.1, on the reverse strand, counting down.
GGCGCTGGCTTCGGCGATCGCGATGATCGCGGCCGATGCCCGTGCCCAGGCGGCCGAAGAACAGCCGAAGCCCGAGGCGAAGGAAGAGCAGGCGAAGAAGGCTGCCGAGAAGAAGGAGTCCGAGCTCGAGACGGTGACCGTCGTCGGCATCCGCAGCGGTATCGAGAAGGCAATCGACCTCAAGCTCGACTCGACCTCGATCGTGGAAGCGGTATCGGCCGAGGACATCGGCAAGTTGCCCGACGCATCCATCGCCGAATCGATCGCCCGCCTGCCCGGCCTCGCCGCGCAGCGCGTCGCCGGTCGTGCCTCGACCATCGCCATCCGCGGCCTCGCCGGCGACTTCGCCACCACGCTGCTCAACGGCCGTGAACAGGCCAGCATCGGCGACAACCGCGGCGTCGAGTTCGACCAGTACCCGTCCGAATTGCTCAATGCCGCCGTCGTCTACAAGACCCCGGACGCGCACCTGGTCGGCCAGGGCCTGTCCGGCACCATCGACCTCAAGACGGTGCGGCCGCTGTCCTACGCCGAGCCGACCATGTCGGTGAATGCGCGCATGGAGAAGAACTCGCTTGGCGAGTTGAACCCCGGCGTCAGCGACTACGGCAACCGCATCAGCGCCTCCTACATCGACCAGTTCGCCGATGGCACCATCGGTCTCGCGCTTGGCTATGCGCGCCTCGACTCGCCCGGACAGGCCGAACGCTGGAGCGCCTGGGGCTACCCGACCGGCACCGTCAACGGCGTTTCCGGTGTGCGCATCCTCGGTGGCTCGGAGTCCTGGTCGACCTCGACCGACAACGTCCGCGACGGCTTCATGGGCGTGCTCGAGTATTCCGCCAGCGACACCTATTCCAGCGTGCTCGATGTCTACTACTCGCAGTTCGACAAGGACGAAACCACACGCGCATTGCAGATGGGCCTGGGTTGGTCCGGTGCGGTGATCCAGCCGGGCGCGACCGTGGTCGATGGCGTACTGCTCGAAGGCACCGCGGTCGGCGTCAAGCCGGTGCTGCGCAATGACCTGAACACGCGCGAAGACGACCTGTTCGCGATCGGCTGGAACAACAAGTTCAACTTCTCGGACAACTGGACCGCCGAAGCCGACTTCAGCCTGTCCAGCGCCTCGCGCGAAGAGATGATCCTGGAAACCTACTCGGGCACCGTCGGCGTCACCGACACCGTGCACTTCCTGATCGACCCGGAAACCGGCCTGCCGACGCTCGACTTCGGCCTCGACTACTCCGACCCGTCGATCGTGGCGCTCAACGACTCCGGCGGCTGGGGCCAGGACGGCTACGTCAAGTTCCCGGAAGTCGAGGACGATCTGCGCTCGTTCAAGTTCGCCGCCGCGCGCAGCTTCGACTCCGGCATCCTGAGCAGCATCGACTTCGGCTACAACCATTCCGACCGCGAGAAGAGCCGCAACGTGCCGGAAGCGTTCGTCGACCTGCTGAGCGACCCGACCGCGATCGGCAGCGACATCATCACCGATCCCGCCGACCTCAACTTCACCGGCATCGGCAACGTCATCGGCTACGACGTGGCCCGTGCCTATGCCGCGCTGTATGACCTGCGCACCAACCTGCACCAAGACATCACCAACAAGAACTGGGTGGTCAACGAGCAGCTGCAGACCTTCTACCTGCAGTTCAACCTCGACGCCGAACTCGGCGACAGCGTGACCATGAAGGGCAACATCGGCGTGCAGCACATCCGCACCTCGCAGGACTCGGACGGCTACTCGGTGCCGAACGGCCAGGCCGCGCAAGCCATCCCCTACTCCGGCGGTTCCGACTACAACGACACGCTGCCGAGCCTGAACCTGTCGTTCTCGTTCCCGCATGAGCAGATGCTGCGCTTCGGCGCAGCCAAGCAGATGGCGCGCCCGCGCCTCGACCAGATGCGCGCCAACAACAACTACTCGCTGAATCCTGCAACCCTCATCTGGGGCGGCGGCGGCGGCAATCCGGAACTCGAACCGTGGCGTGCCAACGCGCTCGACATCTCCTACGAGAAGTACTTCGGCACCTCGGGCTATGTCAGCGTCGCCGCGTTCCACAAGGACCTGAAGAACTACATCTACAGCATCCCGGTGACCTTCGACTTCGGCGCCTTCGACGACCTCGGTCTCGATCCGCCCTCCGACATCGGCATGTTCACGCGTCCCGAGAATGGCGAAGGCGGCACCATCCGCGGCACTGAAGTGGCGTTCTCGATTCCGTTCGACCTGTTCAGCGACGCGCTCGAAGGCCTCGGCCTGGTCGCCAACTATTCCGACACCAGCAGCTCGATCGCCCCGAACGGCCCAGGCAGCACCCAGCCCTTGCCGGGCCTGTCGAAGTACGTGTCGAACATGACCGGCTACTTCGAGCGCGGCGGCTTCTCGACCCGCATCAGCCGTCGCCATCGCTCTTCCTTCCTCGGCGAAGTGCAGGGCTTCGGCGCCGACCGCGCCCTGGTGAACGTGCAGGGCGAGACGCTGGTCGACTTCCAGATCGGCTACAGCTTCGACGAGGGCATGTTCGAGAACACCTCGCTGCTGCTGCAGGTCTACAACGTCACCGACGAACCGTACCGCGAAGTCTTCGACGGCTCCGATCTCACGCCGAAGATGTACAACCAGTACGGCCGCACCTTCCTGCTCGGTGCCACGTACAAGTTCTAATCCGCACCTGCTCTCCCCCTTTGCCCCCGCCCGGCCTCCGGGCGGGGGTTTTCTTTTGGGGCTTCGTGAAATCGCGCCGGGGATCTGTGCGATTGATCCCGCGCAATTGACGGCGGCAGCAGCTCGGCTAGCATGGCGGCGCCAGCGCGCCCAATCGCGTTGGCGACTCCGATTCGGCTCACCTTCCGACCGCGGCAACGCGGGCATGGTCACCGAACGAGGCCCCTTCGGGGCCGAGGGTACGCGGGGAAACGCGCGCACCTCCCCAATTTGGAAAGGAGTGAACATGCAGACGCAACTCGCCGACCGCTTCGGGCGGCGTTTTCCCTATCTTCGGCTGTCGCTGACCGAGGCCTGCAACTTCCGTTGCAGCTATTGCCTGCCGCAGGGTTATCGCGCTGGAGCGAAGCGCCCGGACATGCTCGGCGTGGCCGAAATCGCGCGCCTGCTCGCGGGCTTTGCGCGGCTCGGCGTGCACAAGGTGCGCCTGACCGGGGGCGAACCCACCCTGCGTCACGACCTGATCGAGATCATCGGCACCGTCACCGCCACGCCCGGCATCGAACGCGTCGCGATGACCAGCAATGGCGCGCTGCTCGAACAGCACTGGCGCGAGTGGCGCGATGCCGGGCTTGGCGCGCTGAACGTGAGCGTCGATGCACTCGACCCGGCGCGCTTCGCGGCAATCACCGGCGCCGACCGGCTGCACGGAATTCTGCGCGGGATCGACGCGGCGCTGGCCGAAGGCTTCGCGCGCATCAAGCTCAACGCCGTACTGCTGCGCGGTCTCAACGACGACCAGCTGCCGGCCTTCCTCGACTACGTGCGAGCGCGGCCGGTGACGGTGCGTTTCATCGAACTGATGCGTACCGGCGACAACCAGGCCTATTTCGAACGCCACCACTACCGTGCCGAACTGCTTGAAACAACGCTGCTCGATGCTGGCTGGTCATTGCTCGCGCGTGCGCCGGATGCCGGCCCGGCGCGCGAGTATGCACACCCGGACTACGCCGGACGCATCGGCATCATCGCGCCCTATTCGCGCGACTTCTGCGCCAGCTGCAACCGCCTGCGGGTCACCGCGCGCGGCGATCTGCGGCTGTGCCTGTTCGGCGAGGTCGGTATCCCGCTGCGACCGCTGCTGCAGTCGGCGGACCATGCCGACACGCTGCAGGCGACGCTATTGCGCCACCCCGGGCTCAAGGCCCCGAGCCATGCGCTGGAACGCGGCGCCACCGGGCTGACCCCTCACCTGGCTTCGATCGGAGGTTGAATGAATCGGCTCCCGCGTTGCCCGATCGCCCAGATCGCCGCCCTCCTGAGTGCCAACCCGACGTGGCAGGGGATGACGTCGTGCCGTCCACTGGCGCATCCATGATTGCCGTCGAGGAAGCCCAGCGCCGCGTACGCACGCTGGCGCGGCTGGAGGCGACGAGCTGGCTGCCCGCCGCGGCGGCGATCGGCCGGGTGCTGGCCGAGGACCTCGACAGCCCGGTCGATCTGCCGCCGTTCGACAACGCCGCGATGGACGGCTTCGCGTTGTGCACCGCTGGCGCCGTCCTCGCGTGCGGTAGCGAGTGGCCGGTCTCCGGCGAACAAGCCGCCGGCGATGGCGCGCGCCGCCTGGAACCAGGCATTGCCTGCGAGATCATGACCGGGGCACGCATTCCCGAGGGTGCCGATGCGGTGGTGCCGATCGAGCAGGTGCAACGGCTGCCCGGCGCCGCTCGCCGCATCCGCCTGCTCGACGACGTCCGCGTCGGACAACACCTGCGCCGCGCCGGCGAAGATGTGCGCGTCGGCAGCCGCGCCTTGCGCGCGGGGGAGTGGATCACGCCGGCGCACCTGCTGGTCGCGTCCGGGCTCGGCATCGCCCGCCTGCCGGTGCGTGAGCAACCTCGCGTTGCGGTGCTGTGCACCGGGCGCGAGCTGGTGGACGACCCGCTTCTGCCGCTTGCAGCGGGGCAGATCCGCAACGGCAACGGGCCCTACCTGGCGGCGCGACTGGCGGCCGCGGGCGCGGTCTGCGTGCACCGCGAGACCGTGTCCGACGATGCCGATGCATTCCGCGCCGCGCTCGCGCGCGCCCTCGCCGCGGGCGCCACGATCGTGCTCAGCACCGGGGCGGTGTCGATGGGACGGTACGACTTCGTACCGCAGACACTGGCTGCGATCGGTGCCGAAACCCTGTTCCACAAGGTCGCGATGCGCCCGGGCAAACCGCTGCTCGCAGCCAGGCTGGCCGGCGGCCAGGCGTTCTTCGGTTTGCCCGGCAATCCGGTATCGAGTGCGGTCGGGCTGCGCTTCTTCGTCGAACCGCTGCTGCGCGCGCAGCTCGGCCTGCCCGATGAACAGCCATGGCGGGCGCGCCTGCTGCAACCGGCGCGCAAACCCGCGGGCGTTCGCGCCTGGCAGAAAGCTCGTCTCGGCTGCGACCGCGATGGGCGCCTGGCAGTGACGCTGTTGCCCGGACAGGAGTCGTTTCGCACCGCTCCTCTGCTCGACGCCAACGCCTGGGCCGTGCTGCCCGAGGCGATCGAGCAATTCGCGCAGGGCGACCTGGTCGAGGTCTACGCCAGCGGACATGAACTGGGCTCGTTACTGGGAGAAGCGTCGACATGATCGTGCAGGTGTCGCTGTTCGGCGCGTTTCGCCAATTCGATCCCGCGGCGCAGGTGACGCTGACCATGCCCGAGGCTGCGACAGTGGCCGACTTGCGCCGCGCGCTCGGCACCTACGCCGAGTCGCATTGGCCCGAGTTCAAGCCTGGCCTGCTGGCGCGATCGGCGTTCGCCAGCGACCGCGAGGTGTTGCGCGACGGCGATGCGTTGCCCGCCGACGGACGCATGGCGGTGCTACCGCCGGTGAGTGGAGGCTGAGCCATGCCCGCATCGAATCTGCATCGCGAGATCGCCGACATCGCCGTGTGCGGGCTCGATGCCGCAGCCGCGCTCGACTTCGTCTCCGACCCCGGGTTCGGCGGTCTGGCGATGTTCGTCGGCAAGGTGCGGGCGCAGAATCATGGCCGCGACGTGGTCGGCGTCAGCTACGACCTGTTCGAGCCGCTGGCGCTGGAGGTATTCGCGACGATCGACGCTGCCGCCCGCGCCGACGTCGGACCGCGGCTGCGGCTGTTCATCGCCCACGCCCGCGGCCGGCTTGCGGTCGGCGACATCGCCGTGGTCGTGGCCGCCGGCACACCGCACCGCGACGAAGCCTTTCGCGCCTGCCGCCTGGCCATCGAGCAGGTCAAGCACGCAGCGCCGATCTGGAAACAGGAGCACTACGCAGACGGCGACAGCGCCTGGAGCGAAGGTTGCTCGTTGTGCGCACCGGCGTCCGCCGCCGTCGGCGCAGTGTCGCAATAAGACGGCAACTGCACGTCGGCAGCTCACCGGCGTCCGGTTCGTGCGCAGGCCCCGCCCGGTGTTCGGGTGGGGCCTGCGCAACGATCCAGGTCAGAAGTACTTGAAGCGGATGTTCCAGCTCGATGCCGCGCCGTTGGCGCGGACGCGGACGTAGGTCCACTGCAGGGGCGCGTAGTCGCGCAGGAACTCGCTGCCCAGGCCGGCTGCCCCGGAGCGCGCGCGATAGCTCGACTCGGTCGGCGGTGCACCGAGCTGCAGGTAGACGTCGGGGTTGCCCGAGAGTGCGTCCAGCTCGACCTGCATCTGGCCGGACCAGAACGGTCCGTAGTCGACCCAGCCGTTGGCGACGGTGCTGTTGCCGTTGTAATTGATCTGGCTCGGGGTCACGCCGTGACCATTGGCGTCGGTGAAATCCTGCTGTACCTGGAAGCGGGTCATCACCAGCGTGCGGTTCGGAATCGTCAGGTAGAACCCGCCCCAGCAGGGCGGCACGAAACCGCAGTAGCGCGGGATCCAGATGCGGCTCGGGTCGTACTCAATGATCATGCCGCCGTCCTGCCAACGGCCGTTGAGCCAGGAGTAGCTGGCGCCGGCGAAGTTGCCCTGGTTCTGGTGCACGTCATGGATGCCGTTGCTGCCGTCGCTGTTGTGGTACGGCTCGCCGAAGATGTAGACACGGCGGGCATTGAGCATCAACGAATCCCACAGCGGCACGCTGGTACCGCCACTGACCAGCGGCGCAGTGCTCCACGGCGTGGTGCGGATGTCGCCGAGCAGGAACGAGTTGCGCATGTAGTCGAGCGCGCCGCCGGTGTCGGCACCGGCCGCGGCATGGAACGGCAGGTGGTGAACGCCGTCGGGCTTGGAGAAAATGCCGTTGTAGCCCGCGAACGGCGCCATCGCGACCTCGCGATGCATGACCTGCTCGCCAACCCGCCGGTAGACGTTGATCACCGCGCGCTGCGGTCCGGCCGGGGTATCCACATTGACCACATAGTGCGGCCACTTGCCTTCACCCGCCGCCGGCTCCAGGTAGTAGCTGGTCGGACGACCAATCACGACACTGTAATCATCCAGTTCGGCGCGTACCGAACCGGCAAACAAACTGGCCGCAGCGGCCAGACACATCCACGCCTTGCGCAACATCATGGTGCTCCCCTCCTCGATTGACGAAAGCGCCCACGATACGGCGGCAACGTTACATTTCGCAACACCCATTGTCAGTGCGTGCCGGTTTCGTGACCGGGTTGGCAGCCGGCCACCCGACGCCGTCGCGCTTTCATCGGCGCCTGCACTGCCGCCAGAATAGGCGCCTCCTTCACGGGACCTGCATGAAAGGCAAGCCGACCTCGTTCGATATCGCCTACCGCGCCGGCGTCTCGCAGGCGACGGTGTCGCGGGCGTTGAGGGGCAGTGGGCTGGTCAGCACCGAGACCCGACAGAAGATCGAGGCGATCGCGCGCGAGTTGAACTACAAGGTCGACAAGAATGCGTCGTCGCTGCGCCGTCAGCGCGCCGAGACCATCGCCCTGCTGCTGTTCGAGGACCCGACCTCGGACCAGTCGATGATCAATCCGTTCTTCCTGTCCATGCTGGGCTCGATCACCCACGCCTGCGCCGCCGAAGGCTACGACCTGCTGATCTCGTTCCAGCAATTGTCCAACGACTGGCACGCCGATTTTCTGGACAGCCACAAGGCCGATGGCATCATCCTGCTCGGCTACGGCGACTATCTGAAGTCGCGCGCCAAGCTCGAAGAACTGGCTGCGCACGGCACCCGTTTCGTGCGCTGGGGCGCGGTGGTCGAGGGCCAACCCGGCGTCTCCATCGGCTGCGACAACTTCGCTGGGGGTCGTGCCGCCACCGAACACCTGCTGCAGCTCGGACGCAAAAACATCGCTTTCGTCGGCTCGGCATCGGCCAACTGCCCGGAGTTCTTCGACCGCTATCGCGGTTATGTCGCCGCACTCGAAGCCGCGGGCCTGGAGGTGTGGCCAGACCTGCAGGTCGATGCCACCGATTCGATCGAACACGTCGGCTTCGAAGCCACCCGCCACATGATCGATACCGGCGTGAAGTTCGACGCGATCTTCGCCGCCAGCGACCTGCTCGCCATCGGCGCCATCCGCGCCCTGGTCGAATCCGGCCGGCGCGTGCCCGAGGACGTGGCGGTGGTCGGCTTCGACGACATCCCGATCGCGAACTACGTGAACCCGCCGCTGACCACGGTACTGCAAGACACCAAACGCGCCGGCGAATTGCTGGTCGACACGCTGGTCAAGCTGGTGCGCGGCGAAGCGATCGGCAACCAGTTGCTGCCGGCGCAGTTGGTGGTGCGGCGGTCCTGCGGGGCCAAATAGCCAGCGCCCCTCCACCGTAGGGGTGGCCCCCTGTGGCCGCCCTGGCAGATGGTCGCGAGGGGCCGGGCAGGCACGGGGGCCTGCCCCTACGGGTTCGCGCCAACATCCACCGCGCGTCTCAGCGCAACTGCGCCACCAACCCCGGCGCCGTCACCACCGCATCGAGCAACAACACCTCGACACTGTGCGCGCCGACGACCATGTTGGCTTCGCCGCCGGCATCGACGCGGCGCAGATGGCCATCGAAGGCCGATGCCCATTCGCCCGACTGCATCCCGGTGATCGCAAAGCGCGTCTCCGCATCGCCCTTGTTCAACAGCACCAGCGCGATCTGATGCACATCGCCATGCTGGTAGACACGCCAGAACGCGGCGCGCTCGCCGGCCATCTCGATTGGCACCTGCACGCCGCGCTGCAGCGCGATCGAGCTGCGCCGCACCTCCGCGACCTCCATCAGCGCCGTGCGGATCGGGCTGGCCTTCGCCGCCGCGATGCCTTCCACACCGAAGTAGTTGCGATTGCCGGCGTGCTCCGCCGTGCCGCGCATGAAGCCGGACTCGGAACCGTAGTAGACGACCGGGATGCCGCGTGCGGTGAACAGGAAGTTGTGCGCGTCGATGAAGCCTGCGTCGCTGGCATCGAGGCGCGCCATGTCGTGGTTGTCGTAGAAGGTCATCAGCTCGTAGACATTGCGATACGGACCATCCTTCAGGAACAGCGCCTTGGCGATTTCGCCGTAGTCGGCGTCCTCGCGACCGAACACTTTCACCAGTTCGGCCTTGAGCGGGAAGTCGAGCACCGAGATCGCTCCGTTCTCATCCAGTGTGAATGGCGCGATCTTGTTGGCATCGTGGTCGAAGGCCTCGCCGAACAGGAAGAAGCCCGGGCGCTTGGCGCGGATGCGGCCGCTGAACTCCTTCCAGAACGGCAGGCCGACATGGCGGATGGTGTCGATGCGGAACGCGTCGGCACCTTCGTCGATCCAGTGGCTGTAGGCCTCGATGAAGTAGTCGCGCACGACCGGACTGGTGTCGTCGACATTCGACAGCTGCGCCAGGTCCTTCTTCGCGAAGAAGAAGGCATGCAGCGGGTTGTTTGCCGGATCGAGCTGCTCCGGTTCCAGGTTCTGGTGGTCGGCGATGAGCAAGCCATCGCGATCGTAGATCTCGCCGTACTTGGGCTGGTCGTTCGGCATCGAGAACGACGGCGAGCCATGGTTGGCCACGATGTCGAGCACGGTCTTCAGGCCCTTGGCGCGCATACCGTCGGTGAACTCGCGGAAATGCAGACCTGCGCTTGGCAGGTGTTCGTCCTCGACGAAGAAGTTCACGCCCCAGTAGCCGTGGAAGCCGGACTTCCCGCGGTCGGTGAAGAAGCCCTTCCAGGTCACCGGATCACCACCGCTGAAGTGTTCGTCCGGGTTGTCGACGATCGGCGTGATCCAGACCGCACCGAAGCCCATGTCACGGATGTAGTCGGCGTGATCAAGCAGGCCGCGATAGTCGCCACCGAGGTAACCGACGTTGTCGCTTTCGCCGGGCGGCGCATTCGGCGTCGGCAGGTCGAAGGTGCGCAGGGCACCGCCCTGGTCGCGATGGTCGTTGGCGGGGTCGCCATTGACGAAACGGTCGGTCAACACGAAGTAGACCGCGTGCTCGGCGAAGGGCTCGTGGGTGCCGACGATGCTCGCTGGCGGCGGTGCGGTTGCCGTTGCGGCCAGCGGTGCCTGCTCGCTCGAGCAGGCGGCCACGGCTGCGAGCAGCAGGATGGCAATCGGACGCGACGCGCTCACGCGTGGCTCCTCAGTGCGCCGCAGCGGCAGCGTTGAAGCTGGCGTCCGGCTCGCGCACGCGAACCAGGCACATGGCGCCGACGATCAAGCTGCTTCCGCTGATCACCAGCGCGTAGATGGGCTCGTTGTTGAAGATCGTGAGAAGTGCAGGCCCGAGCAAGGTCGCGGCGACGATCTGCGGCATCACGATGAACATGTTGAAGATGCCCATCGCGATGCCCATCCGACGCGGATCCACCGATGACGACAGCAGCGCATACGGCATCGACAGGATGCTGGCCCAGGCCACGCCAACCAGCGCGAACGAGCCGATCAACCAGACCGGCGACGGCACCATGGCCATCGACAGGAAGCCGAGACCCCCGAGCAGCAGCGAGACGAAGTGCACGAGTCGCCGATTCAGCACGAAGCGCGATGCGTAGAGGCTGAGCAGCAGCGCCACCGCCATCGACGACAGGCCGTAATAGCCCATGTAGGCGCCGACCAGATCGGCGGCATTCTGGAAGGCCGAATTCGCGGCGGCGAAGGCCTCGGCCTGCGCGGGCACGGCCATGTCGAAGGCGTGCGGGTCGGGCGCGGGCGCATGGAACACGTGCTCGGTCAGCGCCGGCGTGGCCATGCTCCACATGCTGAAGAACGCCAGCCAACTGAAGAACTGCACGACACCGATGGCCAGCATCTGCGCCGGCATCGCCCGGATGCCGGACAGGACATCAGACAACATGCTGCCCGGTGCCTGCTGCTCGCGACGGAAGGCCTCCAGGTCGTCGGGTGGGTATTCGCGGGTGGTGAAGATGGTCACCAGAATGCTGCCGATGAACACGCAAGCGCCGATCGCGAATGCGACCTGCACCGACGGCGGCACTACGCCCGGCGCGGCCTCGTTCGACACGCCAAGCCGAGTGACGAACCACGGCAGATTGCTCGCGACCCAGGTGCCGACACCGATGATCAAGGTCTGCAGCACGAAGCCGTAGGAGCGCTGGCGTTCCGGCAGCTTGTCCGCGACCAGCGCGCGAAACGGTTCCATGCTGATGTTGATCGACGCGTCCAGCACCCACAGCAGGCCGGCCGCCATCCACAGCGCCGACGAATGCGGCATCAGCACCAGGGCTGCGGAACTGAGGATGGCGCCGAGCAGGAAATAGGGGCGCCGCCGACCGAGCACCGGATGCCAGGTGCGGTCGCTGAACCATCCGATGACGGGCTGCACCAGCAGGCCAGTGAGCGGTGCAGCGATCCACAGCAGCGGCAACGCATCCTTCTCCGCGCCGAGCGTCTGGAAGATGCGCGACATGAATCCGCCCTGGAGGGCAAATCCGAACTGTATGCCAAGGAAGCCGAAGGACATGTTCCAGATCTGCCAGAACGACAGTTCGGGACGCGTGCGCAGCGCGGGGGAGGATGCGGACATTCAGGACTCCGGATTCGCGGGCTCGGCTGATGCTACTGCGCCGGTGCCGGCGTCAGCACCCGCCGCGACTGCAGCAGCCGCGACAGCAGCAGGATGAACAGGATGCTCGCCACCAGGGTGATGAACATCAGGTGGATGTAGTGCAGCGGCGACCACACGAAGGTGAACACGGCATAGAGCGCGGCACCGAACACCAGGCCGGCGCGCGCGGCGCGACCATCGACGTGCGAGAACAGCACGGCGACGATGAAGATCGCCAGCACCGGCATCGAATACAGGCCATTGAGGCGCTGCAGCAGGTCGATGATGCTCTGCGCGTGCTGGTACAGCGGCACCATCGCGATCGACACCACGGTGAACACCACCGCCACCGCATTGCCGATGCGTTTCGGATCGGCGTTCGCGTTCACGTATTTCGCATGCAGGTCGCAGGTGTACAGGGCGGCAGCGGAGTTCAGGCAGGAGTTGAAACTCGACAACACCGCGCCGAAGATCACCGCGGCGAAGGCGCCGGACAACCACGCCGGCAACACGTCGCCGACCAGGCGGCCGTAGCTCTGATCACCGATGTCGCCATAGAGCTTGAAGGCGATCACGCCCGGGAACACCACGACCAGCGGCAGCACCAGCTTGAACACGACCGCGGCATAGATGCCCTTCTGCGCCTCGCGCACCGACTTGGCAGCCAGCGCGCGCTGCGCGATGACCATGTTCGTGCCCCAGTAGAACAGGTGGATGAACAGCATGCCGGTGAGCAGGGTATGCCAGGGGATGTCGCTGTCGCCGGCGCCGATCAGGGTCCAGCGTTCGGCCGGGATGCCGCTGAGGTCGAAGCCGACTGCCTGCAGCGCGAACCAGGTGACGGCGAGCCCCATCACCAGCAGGCCGATGCCGTTGTAGGTGTCGGAGATCGCGATCGCGCGCAGGCCACCGAAGGCGGCATAGGCGAGCCCGGCCAACGCGTAGATGATCGCGATCACGAGGATCGGCAGCTCGAGCGCGAACATCGACTTCATGAACACCGAGCCGGTGTACAGCACCACCGGAAGCAGGATGAACATGTAGCCGAGCAGGAACAGCACCGAGACGGTGGCGCGCACGCCGGCGTCATTGAGGCGGCGCTCGAGCAGTTCGGTGGTCGTGGTGCAGTTGTACTTGTAGTACATCGGAATCAGCACATGCGCGAGGATCAGCAGGCCCGCGGCGGCACCGAATTCCCACCACGCGACCAGCATCATCTGCGCACCGTTCATGCCGACGATTTGCTCAGCGCTGATGTTGGTCAGCAGCAGCGAACCGGCGACATAGGGCCAGGCCAGGCCGCCACCGGCCAGGAAGAAATCCTTGGAGCTGTCGCTGGCATGCACGGCGTGGCGGCACTTCCACCAAGTGGCGACCGCAACCGCCGCAGTGAGCAGCAGGAACACCCCGATTTGTACGCTGGCACCGATCATCGATCCTCCCCGGACCCGATCTCAATCCGGTGAAACTAGTTGGCCGAGCGCATGCGTTGCGATGAATACGTTTGCATGCAATGGTCCCGCAACGTGGCCTCGGCAACACTGCCGTCGAGGCATCCGCACGAGTGCAGGCACGCAGGCAATGAGCAAGCAGAACGACACGCCGTGGTGGCGCGGTGCGGTGATCTACCAGGTCTATCCGCGCAGTTTTCTCGACAGCAACGGCGATGGCATCGGCGACCTGCCGGGCATCCTCGCCAAGCTCGACTACATCGCCAGCCTCGGCGTCGATGGCCTGTGGGTGTCGCCGTTCTTCAAGTCACCGATGGCCGACTTCGGCTACGACATCGCCGACTATCGTGACGTCGATCCGCTGTTCGGCACGCTCGCCGACTTCGATGCGCTGGTCGCGAAGGCGCATGCGCTCGGGCTCAAGCTGATGATCGACCAGGTGCTCAGCCACACCTCGGTGGAACATGCCTGGTTCAAGGAAAGCCGCGAGAACCGCAGCAACGCGAAGGCCGACTGGTATGTGTGGGCCGACGCGAAGCCGGACGGCTCGCCGCCGAACAACTGGCTGTCGATCTTCGGCGGAGTCGCCTGGCAGTGGGAACCGCGGCGCGGCCAGTACTACCTGCACAATTTCCTGACCTCGCAGCCGGACCTGAACTTCCATCATCCGGACGTGCAACAGGCGGCGCTCGACAACCTGCGCTTCTGGCTCGACCGTGGTGTCGACGGCTTCCGTCTGGACGCGATCAACTTCTGCTTCCACGACCGCGCGCTGCGCGACAACCCGGCCAAGCCGCCGGAGCTGCGCGTCGGCCGCGGCTTCTCGCCGGACAATCCGTACGCGTTCCAGTACCACCACCACAACAACACCCAGCCCGAGAACCTGGCCTTCCTCGAGCGCATCCGCGCCCTGCTCGACGAGTATCCGGACGTGGCCGCACTCGGCGAAATCTCGTCCGAGGATTCGCTGGTGACGATGGCCGAATACACCCGCGGCCGTCGCCTGCACATGGGCTACAGCTTCGAGCTGCTGACCGACGACTTCAGCGCGCGCCACATCCGCGAGACGGTGGCGCGGCTGGAAGCGTCGATGAGCGAAGGCTGGCCGTGCTGGGCAATCAGCAACCACGACGTGCAACGCGTCGCGACCCGCTGGGGCGGCGCCAACCCGCCGCCGCAACTGGCACCGATGCTGTGTGCATTGGTCGCCTCCCTGCGCGGTTCGGTCTGCGTCTACCAGGGCGAGGAACTGGGACTCACGGAAGCCGAGGTGCCATTCGAACTGCTGAAAGACCCCTACGGCATTTCCTTCTGGCCCACCTTCAAGGGCCGCGACGGCTGCCGCACGCCGATGCCATGGGACGGCGGCGTGCACGCCGGCTTCAGCACCGGCACCCCCTGGCTCCCGCTCGCCAACGCCCACCACGCTTTCTCGGTCGCCAAGCAGGAATCCCAACCCGATTCCGCCCTGAACCAGTACCGCCGCTTCCTCGCCTGGCGCGCCCAACAACCCGCCCTGCGCGCAGGCAACATCCACTTCCTCGACACCCCCGAACCCCTCCTCGCCTTCACCCGCAACCACGGCGATCAAACCCTGCTCTGCGTGTTCAACCTTTCCGCCGAGCCGCAAGCCTTCGCCCTGCCCGACGATCCTGCGCGGCAATCCCTCAACACCATCGGCGCCGCAACCCTCGACGCATCCACCCTGCAGCTCCCAGGCTACGGCGCGGCGTTCCTGCGCTAGCCCCCACGGCCAAGCCGGCCAACTCCGCCAGCACTGCTTGACCGCCTCCCTCAAGCGGCAACAGGTTCTTCCCCGTTTCCACGGACGGATTGAAAAGGGCTAAGCGCCGTGAGCCACCGCCCGAAATGATGCGCCGAACCGCAGGCCTCCATCACCACCCGCACCGGCGCGCGGTTGTGCCAGAACGCGATGAACGCGGCGCGCGCGAGTCGATGCGATTCGAGCACGTTGCCGTGCGCGTCGACGGCCAGCAGTTGAAAAATGGATTTCGCGAGATCGATGGCGATGGTGGCGACAGCGGGATTACACTTCATGGCGGACTCCTCCGGTGGTGACTGATGATTCGACACCCTCAGATTGGCACTTCGATGCCTGCGCCGCGTCGGGAGGAGTCCATCCCATCATTCAAGCCGACCGCCGAGGAAGGTGGTCGTATCATCCACACGCCGTCGCGCGGCGGCGGCTTAACACGGCGTTAGGTATTCGAATGGAAACTCGCGCAAGGAATATGGCAGCAGCAGTGAGCCTCGTGCTGATATCGGCGTCATGCCTTTGGGTCGCATTTGCCGAGTCACCGATTTTCGGAACTGTGGTCTACTCCATCGTCCTGGGTGTGCAACCGATGCTCACGCAACGTCCCTCCGCTGCAGAGGCTGCGCCCCTTTCTCTCGCGGCTAGAGTCGCAATCGCAGTCGTGCTCGTCGCAGCTGCCGCTGGGCTTGTATGGAGCTCCGCCACTGGCAACACGCTCGCGCACAACGAGTGGTTCAAGAGTTGGGAGTTTCGCCCCGCATCCGCAGCTCTGCTTTGGCTGTTGTACGCGGGCGGGCTTTTCGTTTCGGCATTCCGCCGCACCCGCGGGGCAGCCATGAACGACGGCGCGAACACCTAACTATGTCTATGGACTCCTCCCCCACGTCAAGCTGATTGATCCTGCTCTGCTTCATCACGGTTGGATCGGTGCAAGCGTCTATCCGTCCTCGAAGTGGCGGGATCATCCGCCGGGACATCATGGAATCCGCAGGTGCGGGGCCTATCGTTCAAGCGACCTCGAAGGTCGGCATAGTTATCGGCCTTGCCGCACCGCGGCCGAGCCGCTGGTGATGAGGTTGATGGAATCGATCCGTTGACGTGCCGCTCTGTGGTGAAAGGGTGTTCGAGCGTGCGAATCTCCTCGAGCAGCGACGCGATCAAGTCGCGCATGCGCTGATCCAGTGCTTCGTGGCCCAGCGCCGCACGCATCGCCTGCTGGCCACGCTCTGCGCCTTCCGGAATCACGATGCCGAACTCGCGCAGCAGGCCGCGCGCCAGGTTGATGCGCGCCGTGCGCGTCTCCTGCCACTGTTGCCGCGCGCGGTGCAGCAACTGGATCACCTGCTGCAGCTCGGACTTGATCGGTACCGGCTTCAGATCGATCGCGCGCACCGCCTCGATCATCGCCAGGCAATCGGCTGCATCGGTTTTGCTTCGCCGCACATACGGGCGAACGTACTGCGCGGGAATCAGGATCACCTGATGACCAAGCGCCGTGAGCCACCGCCCGAAATGATGCGCCGACCCGCAGGCCTCCATCACCACCCGCACCGGCGCGCGGTTGTGCCAGAACGCGATGAACGCGGCGCGCGCGAGTCGATGCGATTCCAGCACGTTGCCGTGCGCGTCGACGGCCAGCAGTTGGAAAATGTATTTCGCGAGATCGATGGCGATGGTGGCGACAGCGGGATTACACTTCATGGCGGACTCCTCCGGTGGTGACTGATGATTCGACACCCTCAGATTGGCACTTCGATGCCTGCGCCGCGTCGGGAGGAGTCCATCCCATCATTCAAGCCGACCGCCGAGGAAGTTGCGCGTATCATCCAAGCTCCGTCGCGCGGCGGCGGCTTAACACGGCGTTAGGTCGCTCATGAGATCGCGATGAACACTGGAGAGGTCTATTTCGCATTGCGCGGTCCTGATCTAGATCTCGACCTCGTTTCCTCAGTTCTTGGCGTGCTTCCCACGCGAAAGGTACGCAAAGGCACCCCCCAATCGAAGAGTCTCTTCATGGGAGCTTTCCAGCGGCGAAGTCTCGTCCGATGTCGTGAATGTCTACGAGCTTTCGGAAAAGGTTGTGAACCAGCTCCACGGAAAAGCGGAAGCTATCAAGCGCATCGCTGCATCTACTCAGTCAGCGGCGATCCTTCAAGTCGTTCTCACAATCTCCATGGACGAAATGCTATCCACGCCTGCCATCGGCTTCAGCGAAGCCGTCGTGCAGTTTGTTGCGCAAGCTGGCGCCTACATCGATGTGGACACCTATCGCGAAGCGAGCTAACTATGTGTCTATGGACTCCTCCCCCACGTCAAGCTGATTGATCCTGCCCTGCTTCATCACGGTTGGATCGGTGCAAGCGTCTATCCGTCCTCGAAGTGGCGAGATCATCCGCTGGGACATCATGGAATCCGCAGGTGCGGGGCCTATCGTTCAAGCGACCTCGAAGGTCGGCATAGTTATCGGCCTTGCCGGACCGCGGCCGAGCCGCTGGTGATGAGTTTGATGGGATCGATCCGTTGACGTGCCGCTCTGTGGTGAAAGGGTGTGCTGCGTTGACTGCGTGTATCGATCAGGTGCTGGTCATCGCGATCTCCTGATCGAAGCGCTTGGCGTAGTCGCCATCGAAGCTGCGCGCGTGGTGCCAGGTCGCCCAGACGATGCGCACGATCTTGTTGGCGAGACCGACCGCGGCCTTGTTGAAGCCGCGGCGCTCGGCGAGTGCAAGCGCCCATTCAAGCCGACCGCCGAGGAAGTTGCGCGTATCATCCACACACCGTCGCGCGGCGGCGGCTTGACTCGGCTTTAGGCCCCGCATGAAGTGTCTAGCAATCCTCTGCGCAGCGGTTCTAGTTTCAGGTTGCGTCACGCGCGACCCGCTTCCGCCGCTTCTTCGTGGGGTAGCGGCACATGGCGGATCCAATCCTTGCCCAACGGGCACACCGGCCTATCCAAGCTCAAACCCCTCGCCCTCAGAATTCAGTCGTCGCCTCGCGTCTCAATTTCCGGCCGGCTCGAATGAAAATCATCTGCTCACCGAACTCAAATCTCAGGGGTACGTGCCGGAGGGAACATGCGACTTGGATTCAAGTATCCGCATCGCAAAGTTTCATCTCGACGGGACCTCGAGAAGCCCGGTCGCAATGGACGCTTTCGCCTACTGGAAGCTTGATGATCAAGGACGGATCGCTTGGACAAGCGGTCAGGTTTGGCTTACCGGCCCTTGATAGAGAGAGTTGTTGGTCGCTACGCCACTGGCGTACACTCCAGCGAATGCAGACGGTCGTTGAACTCCCGCACTTCATCCGTCTGGCCCGTTCGCTCTTGTCCGAAACGGAGATCAGCCGCCTGATCAACTACCTGGCTACGCAACCGGAGGCCGGGGATCTGATCGAAGGTACCGGCGGAATTCGAAAGCTGAGATGGGCACGAGAAGGGCGAGGCAAGAGCGGTGGAACCCGGGTCATCTACTTTTTCCACAACGAACGCATGCCCCTCTACCTGCTCACGATCTTCGGAAAGAACGAACAGTCCGATTTGAGCATGTCGGAGCGAAATGAACTCAGAAGGCTGACTGAGCGGCTCGTCGCCGCGTCGAGGTGAGGAAAATGTCGAGCGCATTCGAGAGCATCAGGGCCGGACTCCAGGAAGCCATCGCGCACGCGTCGGGTACGAACATCGATGCTCGCGTGCGCCAGTTCGACGCTTTGGACGTGAAAGCCATTCGGGCGCAAGTGGGAATGACCCGGGCGGAATTCTCGGCTTCCTTTGGGATCAGCCTGGGAACGCTGCGTCATTGGGAACGCGGAGATCGGCAGCCGCACGGCCCGGCCCGCGTCTTGCTGATGGTTCTGGCGCGGCAACCAAGGGCCGTGCTCAAGGCGCTGACTGCCTGACGCCAAACCTCTGGCCACGGACGGCGTCAATGGAATTCCGGGTTTTCGTGATCCCGCGTGGATGATTTGCGCGCCATTCTTGCGCTGCACCCCGCGTAGGCGTTGATATTGCGGCCCATCACGGGACATTCCGACGTCATTCGTGACACGCACCGCCACGCTCCCACCGTTCGCCCTGCGCTTGTCGACGGGCGAGTGCGAGCAGGCATCGAATCCCATCAATCCCACGCCGCGTGTTCCTCGTCGATCATCGCTTCGATTTCCTGCGGTGAGCGCTGCAGGTGTGCCGGCAGCGAATGCGTGTGCAGGCAGGCCAGCAAGACGCGTCCGGTGCAGTCGCGCACGCGTTCGGCCGGAGCGCTCGGCTCCAAACGGCCGGCCGGCTCGTCATGGTGGCCGATCACCACCGCCACCACCCGCCAAGCTCCAGCGGCACGGCGTCGAAGGGTTCGGCGCGCATGGCGTCCTGGTTGCCGTGGGTGGCGAGCAGGATCCAGTGTTCGCCTTCGCGGCGCAGGACTTCGACGGTCTTGGCGGCGGGGTCGACGAGCCAGGCGTGACTGACACCCAGTTCGCGATAGAGCGGCAGCTTGATCGCGCGGTCTTTCATCGCGGTGGATGGCGACAGGATTTCGCAGACCCAGTCGGGGACCACGGAGATCGGGCCGTCGGGAATTTCGGTGAGGCGCTCGCGGCGCCAGCCGGCGAGGTCCGGCACCATCACGTGCGGGCCGAGGTGCAACTCGGGCCCGACCAGGATGACCCATCCGCCCGGCCCACCGCCACCCAGATCGAACGGACCGAACAGGCCGCTGGCGATACTTGTTTCGATGCGCGCATGGCGCGAACTCGGCCGTGGTTGCGAGTGCAATTGCCCGCGCAGGATCTCGCCCGTCACATGCTCGGGCAGACGCAGCAGGTCTTCATACTGGACGGGTCGGACGGCGGCGCTCATGGCCGCGAGCATACGCTTCGCTCAGCGTGGTCGTCATGCGGTCCGGGACCTTCACCCCACCCCGCCCGCATGCTCATCCGCCCGCGCGGCCTTGCGGAAGAACGCGGCGGAGAGCAGCCAGAGCGCGACCAAGACCGCGGTGATGACGAAAATGTGGGTGCCGTCGACGAGCAGGGCGACCACCGCGGTGGCGGCTTGCGCGAGTGCAGTGGCCTGCATCACGTGGACCATGCGCCGCGCCTGGAATCGAACCGCCAACGCTCCCAGCAGGCTGAGGCCGAGCACGGCGAAGAACATCAGGTTCAGCGGATGGTCTTCGTTGCCGATGATGCCGACGGCGAGGTTGCTCCAGGTGATCAGGAATCCGGTCGCCACTGCGATGCCTGCACCGGCCCGGTGGGCGCGGTGGCCGGACAGGCGCGTGGCCAGGTGATACAGGCCCGCGGCACTGCCGAGCATCAACGCCCAGACCACGAAGTCGAAGACGCTCCAGTCCATCTCGGAGGAGAACTGCGTCGCCACCAGCGGCAGCAGCCACAGGGCCACGACCGATGCCCACACCACGCGATCGCCGAGGGTCCTGCCTTTCTCTTGAGCCGCTGTCGCCACCATGTTCGCCTCCGCTCCTGATCGCGGCGGAAGCTACCGGAACGCGTGTGGCTTGCCGGAAATCAATCGTGTCCATTGGCTTGCAGTCCGCGAAATCGCCGGTTGCCGGGGGTCATCACGCCATGACGACGCGGGATCGTGAAAATGGCCGTATTCACATGCGTGAAGGCGCTCCATGAACGCACCAAACCCTGCCATTCCCCTCGCCGCCGCACCCGCCCGCGCCCGGCTGGCACGCGCGCGCCGAGCGATCCTGCGCTGGTTCGACACCGCCGACGAAGCCGATGTCGGCGCCGATGGCGGGCGCATCGACTGGCTGCGCGTGATCCCGTTCATCGCCCTGCACCTGGTCGCGCTGGTCGGCGTCTGGTTCGTCGGGTTCTCCTGGTTCGCGTTCTGGACCGCGGTCGCGCTGTACGCACTGCGCATGTTCGCGATCACCGGGTTCTATCACCGCTACTTCTCGCACAAGACCTTCAAGACCTCGCGCCCGCTGCAGTTCCTGTTCGCCTTGATCGGCACGTCGAGCGTGCAGCGCGGGCCGCTGTGGTGGGCGGCGCACCATCGCAACCACCACCGCCACTCCGACACCGCGCTCGACGTGCATTCGCCGGTGACGCAGTCGTTCTTCATGAGCCACATGGGTTGGTTCCTGACTCGCGCCGGTTTCCGCACCGATCGCGCCGTGATCGCCGACCTGATGAAGTTCCCCGAGCTGCGCCTGCTCGACCGCTTCGACGTGTTCGTGCCGATTGCACTCGCGACCGCGCTGTTCCTGCTCGGCGGCTGGCTTGGCGAACATCGTCCCGAATACGGCACCAGCGCCGCGCAGCTGCTGGTCTGGGGCTTCTTCGTCTCGACCGTGGTCCTGTTCCACGCCACGGTCACCATCAACTCCTTCGCGCACCGCTTCGGCACGCGCCGCTATCGCACCCGCGACGACAGCCGCAACCACTGGCTGCTGGCGCTGATCACCTTCGGCGAGGGCTGGCACAACAACCACCACCACTTCCCGGGCGCGGCGCGCTGCGGCTTCTTCTGGTGGGAGTACGACCTCACCTGGTACGGGCTCAGGCTGATGAGCTGGTGCCGCCTGGTCTGGGACCTGAAACCGGTCCCGGCGCAACTGAAGTACGCGCGATGAAGATCGCCATTGTCGGTTCCGGCATCAGCGGTCTGGGCGCGGCGTGGCTGCTGGCGCGCGAACACGAGGTCACCGTGTTCGAGGCGAACGACCATGTCGGTGGCCACACCCATACCCACGACATCGAGCTGGACGGCGCGCGGCATCGCGTAGACACCGGCTTCATCGTCTGCAACCCCGAGCACTACCCGCACTTCTTCCGCATGCTCGGCGAACTCGGCGTGGCCACGCAGGAGACGACGATGGGCTTTGCCGTGCGCAACGAACGCAGCGGGCTCGAGTACAACGCCAGCAGCCTCGACCGCCTGTTCGTGCAGCGGCGCAACCTGCTGTCGCCGCGCTTCTGGTCGATGCTGCGCGACCTGCTGCGCTTCTACCGCGAAGCCCCGGCCCTGCTCGAACGCACCGACGACGGCCCCGACCTCGGCGACTACCTGCTCGAACACGGTTACGGCGACGCCTTCCGCGACGAGCATCTGGTGCCGATGGCGAGTGCGCTGTGGTCTTCGCCGAGCGCGCAGATCCTGAAGTTCCCGGCCAAGTATCTGGTCGCCTTCATGGCCAACCACCAGATGCTGGTGGCCGGCGCGCGCAAGCCGTGGCGAGTGGTGTGCGGCGGCTCCGCCAGCTACGTGCAGGCGCTGCTCGCGCAGTCCGGCCTGAGCGTGCGCACGCGCACGCCGGTGCGCTCGATCATTCGCGCGCCGCAGTCCGTGCGCATCACCGTCGATGCCGGCGTCGAGGAATTCGACCAGGTCGTGCTGGCCTGCCACAGCGACCAGGCCCTGGCCTTGCTCGCCGACCCGAACGAGCGCGAACGCGAGATCCTGGGTGCGATCGGGTACCAGCCGAACGAGGTCGTGCTGCACACCGACATCCGCCTGCTGCCGCGCCGACGCAAGGCGTGGGCCGCGTGGAACGCGCTGATCCGCGACGACGGCGACGATGCCTGCACCGTCACCTACGACATGAACCAGCTGCAGGGCATCGACGCGCCGCAGAACTTCTGCGTAACGCTGAACGCGACTGACCGCATCGACCCGGCACGCATCCTCAGACGCCTGCGCTATCAGCACCCGCTGTACACGCGCGCCTCGGTCGCGGCGCAAGCGCGCCGGCACGAGATCAGTGGCCAGCAACGCACCTGGTACGCCGGTGCGTACTGGGGCTTCGGCTTCCATGAGGACGGCATGCGCAGCGGCGTGGAGGTAGCGCGTGCGCTCGGGGTGCACTGGCCATGAGCAACGACTTCGCCAGTGCCATCTACCGCGGCCGCGTGCGCCACCGTCGCCACCAGCCACGCGCGCACGGCTTCGAGTACACGGTCGCGTACCTGTACCTGGACCTGGACGAAGTCGAGCGCGTGTTCGCACTCAGTCCCTGGTGGTCGCGCGACCGGCGCAACCTCGCCGAGTTCCGCCGCAGCGACTACCACGGGGACCCCGCACGCCCGCTCGCCGACTGCGTGCGCGATACCGTGCAGTCGCAGATCGGGCGCCGCCCGACCGGACCGATCCGCCTGCTCACGCATCCGCGCTATTTCGGCCACTGCTTCAATCCGGTCAGCTTCTACTACTGCTTCGAGGCAGACGGCACGACGCTGGACGTGATCGTCGCCGAGATCACCAACACGCCCTGGAAGGAACGCCACGCCTACGTGCTGCCGCTGGCGGCGGCCCAGGCGCATGGCAGCGCGCTGGCCTTCGCCTTCGACAAGCGCTTCCACGTTTCGCCGTTTCTGCCCATGCAGCGTCGCTACGAGTGGCGCTTCCAGCCCCCCGGCCCGCAACTGCGCGTGCACATGGACGTGAACCGCGACGAGCAGCGCGACTTCGACGCCACCTTGGTGCTCGAACGCGAGCCGATGTCGCGCGGCGCGCTGCATCGCCTGTTGTGGCGCCACCCGCTGATGACGCTGCGCGTCGTCGCCGCGATCCACTGGCAGGCGTTCCTGCTCTGGTGCAAGCGCACCCCCGTCCACGACCACCCCGAGAAAGCCAAGGCATCTCCATGAACAGTCCCTCCAGCGCACTTGTCCCGAACCTGGCCAGCGCAGGCCAGACCCATGGGCGTCTTGACCGTTATCTTCGGCAGCGCCTGCTCGATACGCTGTCGGCACTGCGCGACTGCGAACTGGTGCTGGTCGACGGCGACGAGCGCTTCCTGCTCGGCCAGCCGCTCGCCGGCCGCGAGCCGCTGCGGGCCGAACTGGTCGTGCACTCGCCGGAGTTCTACCGGCGCCTGGCGCAAGGCGGCTCGGTCGGCGTCGGCGAAGCCTGGATGGACGGACTGTGGAGCTGCAGCGACGCGGTAACGCTGGTGCGTATCTTCGTGCGCAACCGCGACCTGCTCGATGCCATGGAAGGCGGCGCCGCGCGTGTAGGCGGCTGGCTGATGCGCGCTGCACATGGCCTGCGCCGCAACACCCGCGACGGCAGTCGCCGCAACATCGCCGAGCATTACGACCTCGGCAACGAGCTGTTCTCGCTGTTCCTCGACGACAACCTGATGTACTCCTCGGCGATGTTCGCGCACGAGCATGAATCGCTGCAGGTTGCGGCCACGCGCAAACTCGAACGAATCTGCCAGAAGCTCGAACTCAAGCCCGGCGACCATGTGGTCGAGATCGGCACCGGCTGGGGCGGCTTCGCCCTGCATGCCGCGAAGCATTACGGCTGCCGCGTGACCACGACCACGATCTCGCGCGAACAGCACGCACTGGCCACGCGACGCATCGCCGAGGCCGGCCTGTCCGATCGCGTCACGCTGCTGCTTCGCGACTATCGCGACCTCGACGGCAAATACGACAAGCTGGTGTCGATCGAGATGATCGAGGCGATCGGCCACCAGTACCTCGACACCTATTTCGCCAAGTGCGCGTCGCTGCTCAAGCCCGACGGCATGGCGCTGGTGCAGGCGATCACCATCGAAGACCACCGTTACCTGCAGGCGCTGCACTCGGTCGACTTCATCAAGCGCCACATCTTCCCGGGCAGCTTCATCCCCTCGGTCTCGGCCATGCTCGGTGCCGCCGGGCGCAGCGCCGACTTCAAGTGCACGCACCTGGAGGACTTCGGCCTGAGCTACGCCTGGACCCTGCGCGCATGGCATCAGCGCTTCCTTGCACAGTTGCCGGCGGTGCGCGCGCTCGGCTACCCGGAGCGCTTCGTGCGCATGTGGCGCTGGTATCTCGCCTACTGCGAAGGCGGCTTTCTCGAGCGCGCCATCGGCGTGGTGCAGATGCAGTTCGCGAAGTCGGGCGCGCGTCCGACACCCTTCCTCCCCGACCTCAAGGACAGCGCATGAACCTGGTGCTGAATGCAGTGCTTTTCCAATGCGTGTGGTTCGCCTGCGTGGCGGGCGCCGGTGCCGGCTACTGGTGGGCCGGCCTGCCCGCGCTGGCGCTGCTCGCTGCGTGGCAGCTGCGCGTGTCGCATTGCCCACGTGCCGACGCCGCCCTGCTGGCCTGCGCGGCGTTGCTCGGATTCCTGATCGACAGCGCGCTCGCGCTCGGCGGCTGGCTCAGCTATGCGGCGCCGCTGCCGTTCGCCGGACTGGCGCCGGTATGGATCGTGGCACTGTGGGCCGGATTCGCGCTCACAGTCAATCACTCGCTCGCGTTCCTCAAGCACCGATATGCGCTCGCGGTACTGTTCGGCGCTCTCGGCGGGCCGCTCGCCTACCTCGGCGCGGCGCGCGGGTTCGCGGCCGTGCAGTTCGAGGCACCACTGCTGGAGGCGCTGCTGGTGCTCGCCCTGGCGTGGGCGGTGGCGACACCGTTGCTGCTGCGCTTGTCGACGCAATTCGTGGCACGTGAAGGAGTGCCGGCATGATGGCTTCGCTG
This sequence comes from Lysobacterales bacterium, assembly GCA_016703225.1. Lineage (NCBI taxonomy): Bacteria > Pseudomonadati > Pseudomonadota > Gammaproteobacteria > Lysobacterales > Lysobacterales bacterium. Next base: position 399,152 of record JADJCM010000002.1, on the reverse strand, counting down.
TTGCAACCGCTGCTCTCCCTCGGCGTGCTCTCACTGCTGGTCATGGTCGCGCTGTGGGCGCTGCAGTGGCGCACCCGCAACGCCGGCCCGGTGGATGTCGCCTGGGCCTTGCTGCTCGGTGTAGCCGCGCTCGGATTCGGCTGGTTTGCGCAGGGCGATGTCGAAATCCGCATCACCGTCGCCGTGCTCGGCGGGCTGTGGGGCTTCCGTCTCGGCCTGCACCTGCTGCGACGCGTGCTCAGCGAACCCGAGGACGGCCGCTACGCCTTCCTGCGCGCCCACTGGGGCGGACACCAGGGCAAGTTCTTCGGCTTCTTCGTGTTCCAGGCCGGGCTGGTGGTGCTGTTCGCGACGCCGATGCTGGCCGCGGCGCAGAACCCGGCCGCACCGAGCGTGATGCAGCTGGCGGCGGCGGTGGCGATCTGGCTGGTCGCGCTCGGCGGCGAAGCGCTGGCCGATGCCCAGCTCGCCGCCTTCCGCAATGAGCCGGCGAACCGCGGACGTACCTGCCGCGCCGGCTTGTGGCGCTACTCGCGGCACCCGAACTATTTCTTCGAGTGGCTGCACTGGTTCGCCTACGTCGTGCTCGCGCTCGGTTCGCCGCTGTTCGCACTCAGCTGGATCGGCCCGCTGCTGATGTTCGTCTCGCTCAATTGGCTCACCGGCATTCCCTTCGTCGAGGCCCAGTCGCTGCGCTCGCGCGGCGACGACTACCGCGACTACCAACGCAGTACCAACCGCTTCTTCCCATGGATCCCGAGAACATGAACGCCACCATCAGCGAACGCCTGCAAGCCCTGTCCGGCCACGAACCCCTGTCCTCCGCGATCGGCCTGGCCGAGCGCGGACTGATCCCCGACCCGCTGCTGCGCATCGCGATCCGCCGCCTGTGCGGAGATCGCCTGCACCAGGAGTACGCCGGCGACTGGTTCGCGCGCCTGCGCGAGCGCGTGCAGGACCTGCGCCGCAGCCCGATCGCGATCGAAACCGAGGCGGCGAACACCCAGCACTACGAGCTGCCGCCGGCGTTTTTCGCCGCGACCCTCGGGGCGCGCCTGAAGTATTCGAGCTGCTACTACCCGACCGGGCGCGAGACCCTGGACGAAGCCGAACGCGCGATGCTCGAGCTGTACCTCGAGCGCGGCGAGTTTCGTGATGGCCAGGACGTGCTCGAACTCGGCTGCGGCTGGGGTTCGCTCACGCTCACGCTGGCCGAGCGCTTCCCGAACTCGCGCATCGTCGGCGTCAGCAACTCGGCCTTCCAGCGCGAGTTCATCGAGGCACGCGCACGCGAACGCGGGCTTGGCAACGTGCGCATCCTGACCCGCGACGTGAACCGCCTGGAGCTCGACGCCGCCGCGTTCGACCGCTGCATCTCGATCGAGATGTTCGAGCACGTGCGCAACTACGAGTCGCTGCTCGGGCGCATCGCGTCCTGGCTGCGACCGGGCGGCAAGCTGTTCGTGCACATCTTCTGCCACCGCGAGGTCTGCTACCCGTTCGAACGCGACGGCGACCACGACTGGATGGCGCGCCATTTCTTCACCGGCGGGCTGATGCCGAGTGCCGATACCCTGCTGTGGTTCCAGCGCGACCTGCGTATCGAGGAACAGTGGCGCTTGCCGGGCACGCACTACCAGCGCACCGCGAACCACTGGCTCGCCAACCAGGACGCGCGCCGCGACCAGGTGTTGAAGATTCTCGCCGACGCCTACGGCGCGGACCGCGCCGAACTCTGGCACCAGCGCTGGCGCATGTTCTTCATGGCCTGCGCGGAACTGTTTGGCTACCGCAACGGCAGCGAGTGGCTGGTCGGCCACTATCGTTTCGCGAAGCCGTAGTGCGGCAACAGCGGACCGGATTGCGCTACACCAGCAATCGCGGTGCGAACAGGTGCGACTCGTGCAGGTTGCCGGCGAGTCGCAACGCCTGCGCCAGCGTGTGCGCCGCGGCGCTGCGACCGACCAGAACGGTCGAGGCCAGATAGAACACGCGCAAGGACGTGCGCATTTCGGCCAGTGCCAGGTGGTCGGGGATGGCGTCTTCATGCAGGTCGCCGTCGATCCAGTCGATCAGCATCGAAAGCACGTCCTCGCCCGCACCGACCTGTTCGGAGGCTGCGCGCAACGCCAGCGCAATGCGCGCCGGGCGGTGCCCGAAGCTGCGGAACAACGCGGTGGCCAGATGCGCCATCACCATCAGGAACACTTTGTGCGCGGCCGGCACCGCTTCGCGCGCGGTGATCTGCGCTGCATTCGGCACCGCGTGCAGGCCAAAGTCGGCGAAGGCGCTGATTTCGGCCGGTATCGGCTGCGCGTCCTCCATCGCCTCGTCCATACCGACCAGATGCGCCGGATAGCGCGACAGTGTGTCGTAGGGCCGCGCCAGCGCGAAGTACATCGCCTTGGCGACGCGCTGGCGTTCGACTTCGTTGATCAGCTTGCGCTGCTCGGCATGCAGCAGGAAGCGATTCACCAGGAACTTTGGTTCGGTCGCGCAAAACGCTTCGCAGAAGCTGAAAATGTTGGCGACACGCGCAGCGTCGCTGAGCACATCGGTGAGCGCGGTGAAGGTCGCCCGTCGCCGGTGATTGACGCCGATTGCAGGCGGACTGCCACCACCGAGAAATGCCTGAGCCATGCGGCGATCATTGCCCCATCACGACTGCTTCCGCAAGAGCGGTCAGAAATGCGGCTTGTCCGGAGCCGACTGGTAGTTCGCGACCGCGGACAGGATCTCGGCGCGCGCCGCGTCCGGGCCGGCCCAGCCTTCGACCTTCACCCACTTGCCCTTCTCCAGGTCCTTGTAGTGCTCGAAAAAGTGCTGGATGCGTTCGCGCATCAATTCCGGCAACTCGTCGATGGTGCGCACGTGGTCGTAGGCCGGGAACACCTTGCTCACCGGCACCGCGATGATCTTGGTGTCGGCGCCGGCCTCGTCGGTCATCTTGAGCATGCCGACCGGACGGCAGCGGATCACGCAACCCGGAATCAGCGGCAACGGCATCACCACCAGCACGTCGGCCGGATCGCCGTCACCGGAAAGCGTATGCGGGATGTAGCCGTAGTTGCACGGATAGCGCATCGGCGTGCTCAGCACGCGGTCGACGAAAATCGCGCCACTGGCCTTGTCCACTTCGTACTTCACCGGCTCCGAGTTCATCGGAATCTCGATGATCACATTGATGTCGTCCGGCACGGCGCGGCCGGACTCGACGAGGTCTAGACCCATGCTGGCGTTCCTCAAGCGGGGCGACGAGCTTAACGGCAGCGCGCTAGAGCCGGGGCTCTGGCGCGCTGCCCGCACCGTGCTCGAATCCGTCCAGGAAGATCACAGGCGACGGGCTCGACGTGCAGGCGCCGGCGGTCGAAGCGAAAGCCATGCGCAATTCGCTGTCAGGATAGGCGTGCCCACCGCCTGAGCCTGCTGCAGCGAGGTTTCAACATTCAAGTGCCGGGCGGTTTTGCGTCGGGGCGGCGCGGTGCAACCGGCGGCGGAACGCGGCGCCTGAATGGGACTCTGCAGAGAACGAGGCAACGATGAAACCCGAAGTGCAGTCGTTTTTCGATCAGGACACCGGCACCTGGACGCACCTGGTGCAGGCCGCGGGATCGACGCAGGCGCTGGTGATCGATCCGGTGCTCGACTACGACGCCACCGCGGCGCGCATCACGACGCGCTCCGCCGATGCGCTGCTGGCCCTGCTCACCGAGCGCGGGCTGAAGCTGGCATGGATCCTTGAAACACATGCGCATGCCGATCATCTGAGCGCGGGCGACTACTTGCGCGGCCGCACTGGCGCCGGCATCGCGATCGGTCGGGGCATCCTCGACGTTCAGCGCCATTTCAAGACCGTGTTCGGACTCGGCGACGAATTCCGTGCCGACGGCTCGCAGTTCGACTGCCTGCTCGGCGATGGCAGCGTGCTGCCATTCGCCGAACTCGCGATCGAGGCGATTGCCACACCCGGCCACACGCCTGACAGCCTGAGTTACCGCATCGGCGATGCGCTGTTCGTCGGCGATACGTTCTTCGCACCCGACGTCGGCACCGCCCGCTGCGACTTCCCCGGCGGCGACGCCGCGACCCTGTTCGCATCGATCCAGAGACTCTACGCCCTGCCCGACGCCACCCGCGTGTTCCTGTGCCACGACTATCCACCGGCCGGGCGCGAACCCCGCGCCGAGCTGAGCCTGGCCGAAGCGGCAAGCACGAACCGGCAACTGCGCCGCGACAGCGAACGCGACGAATTCGTCGCATTCCGCAGCAAGTGCGACGCCACCCTGTCGATGCCGCGCCTGATCCTCCCCGCCCTGCAAATCAACATCCGCGCCGGCGCCTTGCCGCCAGCCGACGGCAACGGCGTCCACTACCTGCGCCTACCCCTGCAACTCCCAACCTCGTAGCCGCGCGCCGACGGGACTCCAGCGTTCTCGCAGCCACAAAAAACCCCGCCGAAGCGGGGCTCTTTGCGAAGCGGATGTTGCTTAGATCGACAGCATCGGGATCAGCAGCAGGGCGACGATGTTGATGATCTTGATCAGCGGATTGATCGCCGGGCCGGCGGTGTCCTTGTAGGGGTCACCGACGGTGTCGCCGGTCACCGCGGCCTTGTGGGCGTCCGAGCCCTTGCCGCCGTGGTGGCCTTCTTCGATGTATTTCTTGGCGTTGTCCCAGGCGCCGCCGCCGGTGCACATCGAGATCGCGACGAACAGGCCGGTGACGATGGTGCCCATGAGCAGACCGCCGAGCGCGGCCGGGCCAAGAATCAAACCCACCAGCACCGGCAGGATCAGCGGCAGCAGCGACGGGATGATCATCTCCTTGATCGCGGACTTGGTCAGCAGGTCGACGGCCTTGTCGTATTCCGGCTTGCCGGTGCCTTCCATGATGCCCTTGATCTCGCGGAACTGGCGGCGCACTTCCTCGACCACCGCGCCGGCGGCGCGGCCCACGGCCTGCATCGCGAAGGCACCGAACAGGTAGGGGATCATGCCGCCGATGAGCAGGCCGATCACCACCTTCGGATTGTCGATCGAGAAGTTGACGGCACCCTCACCGAGGTTCTCGCTGAGCTTGGCCGAGTAGTCGGCGAACAGCACCAGCGCGGCGAGGCCGGCCGAGCCGATGGCGTAGCCCTTGGTCACCGCCTTGGTGGTGTTGCCGACGGCGTCGAGCGCGTCGGTCACCTTGCGGATTTCCGGACCGAGCTCGCTCATTTCGGCGATGCCGCCGGCGTTGTCGGTGATCGGGCCGTAGGCGTCGAGTGCGACGATCATGCCGGCCATCGACAGCATCGAGGTGGCGGCGATGGCGATTCCGTACAGGCCCTGGATCTCGTAGCAGCCCCAGATCGCCGCAGCCACGGCCAGCACCGGCAGCGCGGTCGACTTCATCGACACCGCCAGACCGGCGATGACGTTGGTGCCATGGCCAGTGACCGAGGCGGCAGCGACCTGACGCACCGGGCCGTATTCGGTGGCGGTGTAGTACTCGGTGATGACGACCATGGCCGCAGTCAGCACCAGGCCGATCATGGCGCACTCGAACAGCGGCATCACCAGTTCGGCGGCGAACATCTCGCGGGTCACGAAGAAGAATGCGATCGCCGAGATCGCACCGGAGACGCCAAGACCGCGATACAGCGCGTTCATGATCTTGCCGCCCTCGCGCGCCTTGACGAAGTAGGTGCCGGCGATCGAGGCGATGATCGAGACCGCGCCGAGGATCAGCGGATAGATCACGCCGGCGTAGCCGTAGGTCGCAAACGAAAGGCTGGCGATCAGCATCGCCGCGATGATGGTCACCGCGTAGGTTTCGAACAGGTCGGCAGCCATGCCGGCGCAATCGCCAACGTTGTCACCGACGTTGTCGGCGATCACCGCCGGATTGCGCGGATCATCTTCCGGAATGCCGGCTTCGACCTTGCCGACCAGGTCGGCGCCGACGTCGGCACCCTTGGTGAAGATGCCGCCACCGAGACGCGCGAAGATCGAGATCAGCGACGAACCGAAGGCCAGGCCGATCATCGGATGCAGCGCGTCCTTCAGTGCCGCGGCGTCGAGTGCTGCGCCACCGGCAATGATCATGAAGTAGCCGGCGACTCCGATGATGCCGAGACCGACGACCAGCATGCCGGTGATGGCGCCGCCGCGGAACGACACCGCCAGCGCGGGATTCAGGCCCTGGGTGGCGGCATGGGTGGTACGCACGTTGGCGCGCACCGAGACGAACATGCCGATGAACCCGGCCAGGCCCGAGAGGAAGGCGCCGATGGCGAAGCCGATCGCGGTCGGCCAGCCGCTGTGCACGGTGCCGTCCACGCCCTTGGTGCTGAGCCCGAAGCCGATGATCAGGAACAGGATCACGCCGACCACGGCGATCGTCTGGTACTGACGACGCAGGTAGGCACCGGCCCCTTCCTGGATCGCCGCTGCGATGGTCTGCATGCGCTCATTGCCCGCGCTTTGCGCGAGGATCCACTGCACCGAGATTGCGCCATAGCCCACGGCGAGCAAGCCGCAAGCCATCGCGATCCAAAGACCGTATTGTTCCAACATTTCTGTCTCCAACAAGCGAAGTGACCCCGGCAGACCCGCCGGAAGCGAAAAGAGCCGGCGGATTCTACGGGGAGCGGCCAGAGCCGGCAAACGCCAGGAATGGCCGGGATCGGGCGCTGTTGCTACGCTCGCCGGCTCGTTACGCCCCCGCCATGACCCGAACCCCGGACGACATCAGCGCACTGACCGGCCTGCGCGGCTTCGCCACGCTGTGGGTGGCCACCTACCATTTCTGGGAGTTGGCCGGGCTTCCGGCAGTGCGGCTGGGGCCAATCGACCCCTCGCCGCTGCTTCAGAACGGCTATTTCAGCGTCGACATCTTTTTCGTGCTCTCGGCCTTTCTGGTCGCGCGGCCGTTCCTGCGCGCGGCGCAGGGTCGGGTGCCGATGCCGTCCTATGGCGGCTACCTGTGGCGGCGGGTGCGGCGCGTGGTGCCGGCCTACTGGGCCAACCTGTCCATCCTCTCGGTGCTGATCTGGTTCGGCACTGGCAAGTCGCCGTTGGATGCCATCGGCGTGCTCTCGCATCTAGGCTTTCTGTTCTGGTACACGCTGCCGCCGGGCAGCATGCCGTTCAATCCGGTGTGGTGGACGCTGCCGATCGAGTGGTGGGCCTACTTCCTGCTGCCACCCCTCGCCCTGGCCCTGCGTCGCGTACCGGCGTGGCTGTGGCTGGCGGTGATCATGGGCTTTGTGATGTGGACACGCATCAGCTTCGTCGAGCACTTCTTTGCGGGCGATCAGTCGTTCTGGTGGCAGGCACAGGACTACCGCAATCTGCGCGCCCGCTTCGACCAGTTCGCGATCGGCCTGCTCGCTGCCTGGTACTTCGAGCGTGGCATCACGCCGAACCAGGCCCGCATTGCCGGATGGATCGGGCTGGCGCTGTTTGTGGCGACTTTCGTGTACGTCGGCTGGTTCGTGCCGCGCTGGCTGCACGACGCGATCCGGCCGTGGCTCTACCTGCACTACACCGTGCTAGCCACCGCGGTGGCGCTGATCGTGCTTGCCATCGCATCCGGCTGGCGTCCGCTGGCGCGCTGTTTCGAGGGTCGTGTGCTGATGCTCGCCGGTACCATGAGCTACTCGCTGTATCTATGGCACTACCCGGTATTCGCCTGGGTAATGCAACACGGCAGCGTCTTCCAGACCTGGCCGCTGCTGCTGCGGGCCGCGTTCGCGCTGTTGCTGACCGCGCTGGCGACATGGATCGCCTATCGCCTGTTCGAGCGCCCGTTCCTGTCGATGCGTGCTCGCGGTGACAAAGCTGCTGCCGAGGCGGGACAATCGCCGCATGCATAGCCATCACCACGGCCCGCACGGGCATGCGCACGCCCATCCGTCGCACGATCACGGCACGGACGATCCGCACGATCGTCATGCCGTCTCGCAGACCGGGGCCGGTAGCCGCTATGTGATCGGCGTGGTGCTGAATATCGTGCTGGTCGTGGTCCAGGCCGTAGTCGGCTTCACCATCGGTTCGATGGCCTTGCTCGGCGATGCCGGGCACAACGCCGGCGACGTGCTCGGGCTGATGCTGGCGCTGTGGGCGATGCGACTGGCGCGGCGCAAGCCCGACGCGCGCCACACCTACGGCTACGCGCGCTCGACGATCTTCGCGGCGAATACCAACGCCGCACTACTGCTGATCACCTGCGGCGCGCTCGCAGTGGAGAGCGTGCGCCGTTTCACCGAGCCGGCGCCGGTACCGGGCTTCTGGGTGATGGTCGCGGCCGCCGCCGGCCTGATCGTGAACTCGGTGTCGGCACTGGTGTTCTGGCGCGGCGGCCACGCCGACGCCAACCTGCGCGCAGCCTTCCTGCACCTGGCCGCCGATGCCGCGGTCTCGCTCGGCGTGCTCGTCGTCGGCGTGGTGCTGATGTTCAAGCCCTGGTACTGGCTCGACCCGCTCGCCGGCATCCTGGTGTCGGTGGCGATTTTCATCAGCGCCATCGGCCTGCTGCGCGAATCGCTCGACCTTGCCCTGGACGCGGTGCCCAAGGGCCTCGACATCGCCACCATCGAGTCCGCGATCCGTCAGGTCGCCGGCGTGCGCCACGTCCACGACCTGCACGTGTGGCCGCTCTCGACCACCGTCACCGCGCTCACCGCGCACATCGAGCACAACGGCAAACGCGATGGCGATGCCCTGCTGCGCGATGCCGAGGCGGTGATCCAGCAGCGCTTCGGCATTAGCCACACCACGATCCAACTCGAGAATGTCGGCTGCGATCGGCACTGCGGCTGAGCTGGGCCGATACACTGCTCGGCGGAGCTTTCGAAGACGGAGGGAAGGCGCCCATGGCCACGCATCCCCACACCAGCACCGTGATTGCCCGCAGCGCGCTGCTGCTCGCTCTTGCCGGCGTCAGCCACGCGACAGATCTGCCGCGCTTCTCTGGCAACGCCGTCTGGCAGCAACCCGTGGACAGCGCGCCGCTGCATCCGCAGTCGGCGAGCATGATCGCCGCGTGGACCGCGCTCGGCGGCTTCGGCTACGGCCGCATGCAGATCGATTTCAGCATGGTCGTCAACCGCGCCGCCGCCGGGGTACCGACACGCGCGATCAGCGGCTATCCCTACGACGACTACTACGATCCCGACTGCGACCCGATCGGCAGCAGCCTGCCGGTGCCGGCGGGCGCGCGCATCGAGGGCAGTGCTGGGCTCGCCTGCGACAACGAGAACGAGGACTGCCATCTGCTGGTGGTGCAGGGCAATACGCTGTACGAGGCCTATCACGTCGATGCTGATTCGCCGACGACGCTGGAATCGCAATGCCTGGTGCGCTGGGAGCTTGATGCGCTGTACTCGGAGCGCCAGCGCGGCGAGCACTGCACCAGCGCCGATGCCGCCGGTTTTCCGATCTCCCCGCTGCTGATCAACAGCGACGAGGTGGCAGCCGCCGCGGCAATACCCGGCGGCACCGTCGGGCACGCGCTGCGCTTCATCATCCCGAACGCGCGCATGGCCAACGACCCGGCGCTCGGCGGCGTCAGCGGTCGCTTGTACGTGCGACCGGCGACGCACGCCGGTGGGCCATCCGGACCCATTGGGTCGATCCCCTACGGCGCGCGCCTGCGCCTGCGTTCCAGCTTCCCGATGGCCGGCTACAACGCCGCGGCACAGGCGATCCTGCGCAGCATGCAGCGCTACGGCATCGTGCTCGCCGACGGCGGCAACATCGCGCTCACCGCCGAGAGCGACGCGTTCAACGCCAACACCTGGGCCTCGCTCGGCATCGGCTCGCGCGTGTTCGACACCACCCCGGGCGCGCAGACCGTCAGCGCCAGCGACTTCGAAGTGATCGATACCGGCCCGCGCATCGCCGAAACCTACGACTGCGTCCGCGAAGACCCGCTGCCGGCACCGCTGTTCGCGGATGGGTTCGAGTAGCGACTGCTCACGCCGCACGCACGCAATAGCGCCCGGCGCGCTTGGCGCGGTAGAGGGCGGCGTCGGCGGCGCGGAACAGGTCGTCGGGGCCTTCGTCGGCGTGCGGCACGCGGCTCAGTACGCCGGCGCTCAGGGTCAGGGTCTGCGTGTCGTTGCCGAGCGTGCGCGGCGGCAGCGCCTCGACCAGAGCGCGCATGCGCTCGGCAATGGCGCTCACGGTGTCGAGGTCGGCATCGGGCAGCACGCAGGCGAACTCCTCGCCGCCGTAGCGCGCCACCAGGTCGTGCGGGCGGGTGGCGCTGACCAGCGCCTCGGCGATCGCGCGCAGGGCGGTGTCGCCGGTGAGATGGCCGAAGCGGTCGTTGTAGTCCTTGAAGTGGTCGATGTCGATGATGATCAGGCCGACCGGCAACTGCCGTTCGAGCGCGCGCGGCCACAGCGTCTGCAACACCTGCACCAGGCGCCGGCGGTTGGCGATGCCGGTCAGCGCATCGGTGTGCGACAGCTCGGTCAGGCGCAGGTTGGCCGCATCGAGTTCGGCGGTGCGCGCCGCGACCTGGTGCTCCAGATCACGCGCCCGCTGCCGCGCGGCACGCAGGTACAGGTGCACGCCGAGCGCAAGCGCGCCCAGTGCCGCGAACACGGCGGCCAGGCGCACCAGGTCGCGCTCCCACCAGTACGCGGCGACGTCGAAAGCCTGCACCTGCGGCGCGCTCGCGCGTCCGGCCCAGTCTCGCGCTTCGACGCGGAACACATAGCGCCCAGGCGGCAGCCGCGGGAAGCTGCGGCCGGGTTCGGCGCGCCACTCGCCCGGTGCGGCGTCGTAGCCGAGCAGCTGGCTGCGATAGCGCGACTCGCGCTCGCGCTGGCCACTCAGCAGCACGAAGTCGATGCGCAATTCGCCGGCGCCGGCCGGCACCCGCGGCGTCGCGCCCGGTCCGTGCAGCAGATCCACGCCATCGGCCTGCAACGCGGTGAGATGCAGCACCGGCGCCGCCGCGCCTGCGGCCGGGGGCTGGTCGAGCGCCGGGTCGTACATGCTCAGGCCGGCGAGGGTGCCAACCCAGTAGCGGCCGTGCGCGTCGACCGTCTGCGAGCCGGTGTTGCACTCGTCGTGCACCAGGCCATCGCGGCGGCGGAACGCGCGCGAATGAAAGCCATCGCTGCCGTCGGGCGTCAGCATTTGCACGCCGTTGTTGGTGCAGAGGTAGGTGCGGCCGGTGCGGTCGCGCAGCACGCTGTAGACGAACGGATCCGGCGGCGGCGGCAAGGCCTTGCGCACCGCCACCGGCGTCGTCGGCTCGGTCACGTCGAGCCGCACCACGCCAAAGCGATTGCTGCCGGCCCAGAGCACGTTGCGGTCGCCATCGCGCAACACGGTGACGCCGCGGAAGCCATCCTCGGGCAAGCCCGCGATGCCAGCCAGACGCTCGAAACGGCGGCCGTCGAAGCGCGACAGACCCTGCGTGCTGGCCGCCCACAGCCAACTGCGCCCGTCACCATCGACCTGCGCGGCCAGGCCCGAGACACTCCACGGCAGTTGCATGCCTTGCGCGAGGAACTGCTCGAAGCGGCCATCGCGCCAGCGATAGACGCCCGAGCGCAGCGTCGCGATCCAGATCTCGTGGCGCGACCCGTCGCTGCGCGCGAGGAAGGCCGTGGCCATGTCGCCATCGGCCAGGTTCCATGGCACTTCGATGCGCTCGAAGTGCAGGTCGTCGTGGATGCGCCAGAGGCTGCCATCGATCAGGCTGAGCAGCCGCCACGGTCGCCCGTCGGGGCCATCGACGCGCGCGATATGGCGGACACCCTCCGCCGGCAGCGTGCCGTCGGCCTGGCGGAACCGGCGCCAGCGTCCGTCGCTGAACAGGTCGAGCCCTTCCTTGGCCGAGCCCACCCACAGCCGCTCGCCACCGCGATCATCCGGCTCCACCAGCACGCCGAAGATGCCGTTCTCGCTGGCACCGAGATGGCTGACGGTCTGCCACGACTGGCGCCCGAGCACGGCGCGCGCGATGCCGCCTTCGGTGGCCAGCCAGAGCAGGTCTTCGCCGTCACGCCCGCGCTGCAGCGCCAAGCGGCGCACGGCGTCGGAGGGCAGCCCATGGCGGCGGTCGAACACGGTCACCTGATCGTCGCGGATGCGCAGCAAGCCGGCGCGACTGGCCAGCCACGCAACGCGCTCGCCAGCGCTGCCGGTCGTTGCTACGCCGGTGTAGATGGCTTCGCTCGGCAGTTCGCCGCTGCGCGCGCGCCACCAGCGCACGCCGTCCGCGCGAATGCGCACCACGCCCTGACCGTAGGTGGTCACCCACAATTCCTCGACGCCATGGTCGCTGGCGCGAAAGGCGTCGGTGGCCAGCAGCCCATGCAGTGCGGGGTCGTCCGGACGTTGCCAAACCCCGTCGACGCGGCCGCCGCGCAAGGGCCGGAACCACAGGCCATGGCTGGTCGACAGCCACTGCCGCGGCCCGCCGAACAAGGTATCGGTGTGCACCACGCCAAGCGGTCTCTCGATCGCGGCGCCGGCATTGCCGGCGTCCTCGCGCCAAGCGCCGTCGCGGTATTGCCACAGCCCGCCTTCCTGCCCGAGCCAGACCTCGCTGCCGCCATCGCCGGCGTGGGTGACGTAGAAGTTTTCCGGCGCATGCGCGCCCATCGCCACCGGCAACCAGTCGTCTCCATCCAGACGAAACAGCCCCTGTCCCTGGAACGCCGCCCACAGCGAACCGCCCGCAGATTCCAGATCGGTCACCAGGCTCCTGGTCTGCGGCGACGGCCACAACTGCCAGCGATAACCATCGAAGCGCGCCAGCTGCGATGCCGATCCGGCCCAGACGAAGTCGTCCGGCGCCACCCCGAGCGCGTTCCACACCTCATCCGACAGACCATCCTCGACGCCGTAGGAACTGAACACCGGCGCCGCCTGGTCACTCACATCGATCGGGCGGATCGGCACTGCAGGGGCCGCCGCCGCGGTCAACGCCGCGGCGGTACCCCACAACCACTGCCCGATCCGCCGCATCATCCGCCGCCCCGTGCCCCTTGCCCCGAACCGAGCATAGACGATCGCCCCGGCGCGGCCGAATCCGGAATCAGATCTTTGCGTACTCGCCCTTCAGCGCGCCGCCGATCATGATGTTGCCGGCGTGGCATTCGATGGTGTGGGCATCGCGGACCTCGTTCTTCTTGTAGTAGCTGGCGAGATCGACGACGGCGTTGGCGCCGCGCTGCTTGGCCGACTGCTGGAACGCGATCAGCGCCGACAGCATCACGTACTTGCAGCCGTACTGGTCGTCCTTGCCGACGCCGTTGGTCTTCTTGTTGGCGACGCCGCTGCCGAGCCGCTGCTGCACCTTCGGCGTGGCGGCGCCGGCGAGGAAGAACTTGACCGAACCATCGAGCTTGCCCTGCGCCTCGGGCATCGCCAGCACATCGGCAAGCGCTACTTTGACCACGCTGTCGCGGGCAGATGCGGTGCCCAACCCGGCGAGGACGATCAGTGCTGCGGACAGTAGACGTTTCATCGGAATCTCCTTGGATTGCTTGGGAAAGCTCAGTGTGGCCAGCGGCGGAAGATCAACGAAGTGTTCAGTCCGCCGAAGGCGAAGTTGTTGCTCATCACCACGTCGGTGTCGATGCAGCGGCCCTCGCCGCGGACGTAGTCGAGCGCGCCGCAGCGCGGATCGACGGTGTCGAGGTTGATGGTCGGCGCGAACCAGCCGCTGCGCATCATCTCGATGCTCATCCATGCTTCCAGCGCACCGCAGGCGCCAAGCGTGTGGCCCATGTAGCTCTTCAGCGAGGAGATCGCGACGCGCTCGCCGAACACCGCGTGCGTGGCCAGCGACTCGGCGATGTCGCCCTGCTCGGTCGCGGTGCCGTGGGCGTTGACGTAGGCGATCGCCTCCGGCGCGAGCTTGGCGTCGGCGAGCGCGAGCCGCATCGCCACCGCCATGGTTTCGGGATTGGCGTGGGTGACGTGACAGCCGTCGCTGTTGGTGCCGAATCCGATCACCTCGGCGTGGATCTTGGCGCCGCGCGCGCGAGCATGCTCGTACTCCTCCAGCACCAGGGTGCAGGCGCCTTCGCCGAGCACCAGGCCATCGCGTTCGGCATCGAACGGGCGCGGCGTGAACTCGGGCGCGGCGTTGTGCTTGACGCTGGTCGCGAACAGGGTGTCGAACACCGCCGCCTCGGTGGCATCGAGTTCTTCGGCACCGCCGGCGAGCATTGCCACCTGCTTGCCGCTCTGGATCATCTCGTAGGCATAGCCGATGCCCTGGCTGCCCGAAGTGCAGGCGCTGGAGGTGGTGACCACGCGCCCGGTGATGCCGAAGAACACGCCGATGTTGACCGCGGCGGTGTGCGCCATCATGCGGATGTAGGTGGTCGCGGTGATGCCTTCGGTGGTCTTCTCGGTGATCATGCGGCCAAAGTCGCCCATGTTCTCGGGCGTGCCAGACGAGGAACCGTAGGCGATGCCGACGCGTCCGCTCTTGAGCAGGGGATCGTCGAGCAGGCCGGCATCGGCGAGCGCGATCTCGCTGGCGCGCGTTGCCATCACCGCCACCCGACCCATGCTGCGCGTGCTCTTGCGGTTGTAGTGCGCGGGCAGCTCGAACGGCGCCGCCGGTGCGCCGACGCGCGTGTTCAGGCCTTCGTACACGGCCCAGTCGTGCATCGTCTGTACGGCATTGCGGCGCTCACGCAGCCGCGCCTCGACGGTCGGCCAGTCATGGCCGAGCGGGCTCAATGCCCCGATTCCGGTAACCACCACGCGCTTCATCCGAACATGCCTCCGTTCACCGAAATCACCTGCCGCGTGATGTACGCGGCGTCTTCGCCCATCAGGAATGCCACCGCCGCCGCCACTTCGTCGGGGCGCCCGGCGCGGCGCGCCGGGATGATCTTCAGCGCTTCTTCGAGCAGCTCGCTCGACACCATGTCGGTCTCGATCAGGCCCGGGGCGACGCAGTTGACCGTGATCTGGCGGCTGGCGAGCTCCACCGCCAGCGCCTTGGTCGCGCCGATGATGCCGGCCTTGGCCGCGCTGTAGTTGACCTGGCCGCGATTGCCGGCAAGCCCCGACACCGAGGACAGCGTGACGATGCGCGCCGGCTTGCGCCTGCGCACGAGCGGCATCGTCAGCGGATGCAGCACGTTGTAGAAGGCGTCGAGATTGGTGTGGATCACCGCATCCCAGTCCTCGCCCGGCATCGCCGGAAAGGCGTTGTCGCGGGCGATGCCGGCATTGCAGACGACGCCGTAGTAGCAACCGTGCGCCTCGATGTCGGCGAGCAGCGCCGTCGCACTCGCGTCGCGGTCGGCGACATCGAACTGCAGCACGCGCGCCTGGCGCCCGAGCGCCACGATCGCGTCCGCGACCGCCTGCGCTTCCTCGACTCGGCTGCGGCAATGCACGACCACATCGAAACCGTCGCGCGCCAGGCGCAGCGCGATCGCGCGGCCGATGCCGCGGCTCGATCCGGTGACCAAGACGGTGTGTTCAGCCATGCGTGCGTGCCCCCAGGAAACTCGCGGCGTCCGCGGGCTCGAACACGGTCAGTGCCGCCTCGGCCACACGCTCGCTATCGATCGCGATCGAACACTCGAAATGACCCAGGCCGTTCTCCGCCTGGAACTCGCGTCGCGCCTCGACCAGCAGCACCTCGCCGACGCGAAAGCGCGCGCGCGCACTGTCGAAGCGGCGACTGCCGAGCAGCAACCCGATCTTCGGCGCGGAACCGGCCAGGCGCGCACGCCAGCCAGCCCAGGCCGCGACCGCCTGCGCCATGTATTCGATGCCGACCCAGGCGCCGACCGCGCCGTCCTCGTGAAACAGGCTGTCGGCGCGGATCTCGACGCGCGCCAGCAGACTCTCCTCATCGCCCTCGATCGCCGCATCGAGCAGGCGCATGCGCCCGGCGTGCGGCACCAACTCGGCCATCGGCAACGCGATCGGCGTGCGCATCAGCAGCGCTCCAGAATCAGCGTGGCATTGCTGCCGCCGAACGCGAACGAATTGCTGAGCACATTGCGCAGCGGCCGCCCGAGCTTGCGTCCCGGTACCACGACCTGCAACGGCGGCAGCCGCGGATCGATCTCGCCGCTCAGCCAGTGCGGCGGCAGCAAGCCCTCGGGATTGTCGGTCAGCGCCAGGTAGGCGAGCGCGGCCTCGAGCGCGCCGGCGGCGCCGAGCGTATGTCCGGTCAAGCGCTTGGTCGAACTCACCGGCACGCGCGCGCCGAACAGCGCATGCACGGCAAGACTCTCCATCGCGTCGTTCTGTTCGGTGGCGGTGCCGTGCAGGTTGACGTAGTCGATCGCATCGGCGTCGAGCCCGGCCTCGGCGAGCGCCATCTGCATCGCTGCGAGCGCGCCAGAACCATCGGCCAGCGGCGCCGAGATGTGGTGCGCGTCGGAGGACTCGCCGTGGCCGGCGACGCGCACCGGTCCGGGCTCGCGGCTGACCAGAAACAGCGCAGCCGCCTCGCCGATGTGGATGCCGTCGCGTCCGGCCGCGAGCGGATTGGAACCACTGGCGCTGACCGATTCCAGCGAGGCGAAGCCGGCGACGGTGAAGCTGCACAGCGAATCGGCACCGCCGGCAACGACGACATCGGCCAGGCCGGCGCGCAGCAGCCGCGCCGCGCTGGCGATCGCCTTCGCGCTCGACGAGCACGCGGTCGACACGACATAGGCCGGTCCGCTGCTGCCGATCGCGGCGCGCAGGGCCAGCGCCGGCGAACCCATTTCCTGCTGGCGCATGTCGAACCAGGCCGGCACGCCGCCGTCGCGCAGGTGTTCGCCGACGGCGCGTTCGGTCTCGCCGATGCCCGACGTGCTGGTGCCGAGCACGATCGCCACGCGCGCCGCGCCGTGGCGCGCGATCGCGGCATCGACTTCGGGCCGGATCTGCGCCAACGCCGAGAGCAGCAAGGCGTTGTTGCGGCTGCGCAGCCAAGCCGGCAACGCCTGCTGCGAGTCGAGCGACGCAGTCACCGGCGCCAGCGGCACCGACTTGCCGGGCAATACCTCGGCACTTCGCGCGAGCACCGGCGCCTGCGCCAAGAACAGCGCCGCACGCACGCTGGCGACGTCGTTGCCGAGCGCGCAGATCACGCCGAGGCCATGGAGGTAGATCGATTGCCGCATCAGTCCGGATTCCCATCGACAGTCGCTGTTTCGATTCGCAGGCGGTACCCCTCGATGCGGTTGTCGAGCGTCACTGTGCCCTGCCAGCGCGGCATCGTCGCATAGGCGATGACCATTGCCGAAGCCCCGCCGTGCCAGAGCTCGCGCCGCTGCCCGTCTTCGCGCAGCTGCCAGCCCGGCGGCAGCGCCGCCTGCAGCGTCGGCGCGGGCGCGAAGGCGAACTGCAGGTCGCGCAGGAATGGCGCGGCGCTCACCGATTCGGGCAGTTGCGGCGCGCGCTGCTCATCCAGACGCGCGCCGTCCCAGTCCAGCCACAACACGCGCCGACCCAGCGCAAACGCGGCCAGACGCAGGCCCACAGCATCGACTTCGAGCTGGGCTTCGAGCACTTCGGTTCGTCCATCGCCGCGGGTGAACTGCAATCGCTGCACCAGGCTCGCATCCATCGCCATCGCCGCCGGCGCCAGCCGCGGCTCGGGCAGCAGCACGCGTTGCCGCGGCAGGCTGGCGCAGGCACCCAGCGCCAACAGCAGCGACGACACGAGCAGCCTCGCGGCGCTCATGGCGTCACCGACGTCGGCACGGCGGCCTCGGGACGGAAGCATGGCGTCAACAGCCACACCAGCACCTCTCCAATCAGCATGGTCAGGCCGAACGCGCGCAGCGCCGGCGTCGCCGACAGCGCCAGGAGGCCGAACGCAAGCAGCGTGCTGACGCCGGCCAATGCGACCGCGAGCCAGGCCGCGCCATCGCCCGGATGTTCGAGCAGGAAGATGCCGTAGTCGACGCCCATGCCCAGCAGCAACAACAAGGCCAGCACGCCGAACAGCTGCAGCGGCCAGCCGACGAAGCCGAATACCGCCAGCGTCAGCACCGTGCCGGCGAGCGTCGGCAGCAGCGCCCGCCAGGCGCTGCTGCGATGGCGCAGGCTGAGCAGCAAGAACACACCGAGATATCCGGCAGCGAGCAAGGCGCCCATACCCACCCGATAGCGCCCGAGCAGTTCCGAGATGCCGGCGGTGCGATCGACAAAGCGCACGCCTGCGACCGTTGCAGCGCTGGCCGCCAGCGCCGGCAACGCACCGGCGCGCACGCCGTGGAGCAAGACGATGCTGCCGCTGCGGCCATCGACCGAACCGAGCCAGGTGCGCGCGAGCCGTTCGCCCTGCGCCAGCGCGCGCAGGTCGGCCAGACGCAGCGGCTCGCTGGCGAAGTCCGCGCGTTGCAGCGCATCGCCGGTGGCGGCAGCAACGCTGGCGATCACCGCAGTCTCGACCGCGGCACTGAGGCGCGCGTTGTCGGCCTGGCGCGCGGCCGAGGGTAACCACTGCGACAGCGCCTGGTAGCCGGCGAGATCGCCGAGCGCGCGGTGTGCATCGAGCGCGGCGACGAGCGCCTCCTCACGCTGCAACACCTGCTCGACATCATCGCCCTCGACCAGAAAGAACTGCGCCGGGCTCGGCAGCCCCAGCAGGTTCCCGATGTGCTCCTGCATCGCCACCAGTTCGGCCGGCGCTGCATGCAACTGGCGCAGGTCGTCGTTGCTCTGCAGCCGCCAGCATCCGACGATGGCGAACAGCAAACCCAGCACGGCAATGCCCCAGCCGGTCCGCGTCGATCGCCAACGCGGCCAGTGCGCCAGGCTCGCGGCGCAGGCGTCGGCAAAACGTGTGCGCGTCGGCGCGCGGCGATCGAGCAACGGAAACAGGCAGACCACGGTCAGGAACGCCGCCGTCAATCCGGTGGCCGAGAACACCGCCATCTGCCGCAAGCCCGGAAACGGCGCCAGACCCAGTGCGAGGTAGGCGACGGCGCTGGTCGCGAGCGCGAGCACGAGCCCGGGCAACAACTGTGCGAGCAGTGCCTGGCGCGGCAGCTGCGGCTGGCCCTGGCGCGCAGCGAACCAGTGGAAGCCGTAGTCCTCGGCGACGCCGACCAGGCTGGCGCCGAACACCAGGGTCAGCAGATGCACCTGACCGAAGCACCACGCGGTCACGCTCAGCGCCGCTGCACATCCGACCAGCAGCGAGAACGCGATCAACGCGATCGGCCGCAGCGAGCGAAAGGTCAGCCACACCAGCAGCATCACCGCGGCGAGCGAGCCCCAGCCGATGGTGTTGACCTCGAAGCTGGCCTGGGCCGCGGCGGCCTCGGCGTGCAGCGGCACGCCGGCCGCGAGCAGTTCGGCATCGGCGACCCGGGTCTGCGCCGCCGTTCGCGCGGCGACAATGGCAGTGCTCACCGGCGTCGCGCCGCTGACCGCGAATGCCGAACGCGCAGACTCGAACTCGAGCAGCACCCACTGGCGTCCGTCGCCGGCCAGCGCCAGCACGCCATCGCGCGGCCGTGCTTGTGCCGCGCCGACACGTTCCGCCCACCATTGCGGCCACAAGGACAAGGCATCGCTGGCGAAGGGCAGCAGGCGCGGCGCGGCAAACGGTTGATACAGATCGGCCAGCACCCGCGCCGGCCAGTCCTCGATCCTGCCGCCGGCCAGTTCCGCGCGTTGCGCCGAAGTCAGCAAGCGATCGCGCCAGGACGCAAGCGCCGACACCAGTGCGGCACTCGCGCCGACACCGTCATCGACACGGCGCAGCAGCGCCGCATCGCGCCCGAGCACGGCTGCTGCAGCCTCCGCTGCGACACGCGCCTTGACGAAATCAGCCGCGCCCACCAGCACCACGACACGACCTTCGCCAAGCGCGGCGAGGCGCGCGTTCGCGGCCTGCAGCAGCGGTTCCTGCTCATCCTGCGGCAGCAGCGCCAGCACATTCGCATCCAGCCGCGACTGCTGCCAGAAGTGCCACTGGTGCACGCCGATGGCAGCGATGGCGAACAGCCACAGCAGCGCGGCGATGCGTTGCCAGCGCGACTCACTGCGCAAGACGGGCCGCCTCGTCCGCACTCAGCTCCGGGCCGGTGCCGAGCTCGCGGAACGCGATCACGGTGCCATCGCCATTGGCCTCGAACAGCTGCACGCGCTCGACCTGGCGCGCGCCTTCCAGCTCGATGCGCGTGAACGCCTGCGCGAACAGGCCCGGCTTCGGCTGCAACTGCAGGCGCCAGCGCTCGTCGTCGAGCAGTTCAGCCGCGATGGTGAAGTTCGCTTGCAGCTTGGCGATGTCGCCGCCGAGCAGGTCGAACAGCACCGCGTGGACCGCCGCCAGCGCCGGTTCCTCGGCGGCGTCGATGGTGCGCGTGCTGCCGCCCGACGCCACGCTCAGGCGCGCCCCGGTCAACGCCAGCTGCGACGCGAACGGTCGCTCGGTGAACCACAGCACGCCTTGCCCGCGCACGAGCACGAAGCGGCCGCTGGAATGCAACGGCTTGCGAAAACCGGCGACCTGCTTGTCCTGCTCGAAACGGCCGCGCAACAGTTGCGGCTGTTCGATGCGCGCAGCGACCTCGTCCAGTTCGCTCGCCGCCCGCAATGGCGTCACGCCAAGGAACAGCAGCAGCATGGCCGCGAGCACGCGCTTCATGGCTGTACCCCGAGCCGCTGCCACAGCACCGGCGGACACAGGTACAGCATCTCGCGACTGACGGCATCGACCGCGACCTGGATGGTGTGCGCGCGCGTCAGCCGCTCGCCGCTGGCGACGTCGTGGATCTCGTAGTCGATGCGCAGGCGGTTTTCCCATTCGACGATGCGCGCGCTCACCCGCAGCTTCTGCGCATACGCGGCCGGGCGCACGTACTTCAGGCGCAGATCCACGATCGGCCAGAAGTAGCCGGAGGCATGCATCGCCGGATAGTCGTAGTCGTACTTCTGCAACAGCGCGCAGCGCGCGAGCTCCAGGTACTTCACGTAGTGGCCGTGCCAGACGATGTTCATCGGATCGAGGTCGTGGAACGCGGGCGCGAGCTCGATCGTGATCGAAAGGTCGGGCGACGGCGCGCGTTCAGCGCTGCGGGTCGGCATGGGCTTGGTCCCAGAACGGAAAGAAATTGAACCAGTCAAACGGTGAACGCACCAGCAACCGCGTCAGCGCATCGGCGTAGACCTGCGCCTGCTCCTGCAAGGCCTCGGCACGACGCCCGCGCGGCAACACCACGCGTTCCGCCAGGCATTGCAGCGACACGCAGTAGCTGGCCCCCTCATGGATGCAACCGAGCAGCAGCAGCGGGCACTTGAGCAGTCCGGCGAGCACGTAGGGCCCGACCGGAAAGTCCGCGGCATGGCCGAGGAAATCGACACGCACGGTCTGGCTGGCACGCACCGGCACGCGGTCACCGGCAATCACCACGTGCTCGCCGGCATCGATCTTGTCCGCGAGCAGCACGGCGGTCGCGGCGTTCACCTCGCTGACCTCGATCAGGTTCACGTCCGACTCCGGCGCCAGCCGCTTCAGCATCCGATTGAACTGGGCCGCATGGCGCGTATGCACCAGAATGTTGAGCCGGGCCGAACTGTAGTGGCCGGCAAGCACCCGGCACAATTCCAGGCAGCCCAGATGCGCGGTGACGATCACCGCGCCACGCCCCGGCGACAGCGTCGCCAATGCGCGCTCGCGCCCCTCCACCCGCACGCGTGCGAACGGATAACGACCGGCCACCGCCAGCAACTTGTCGAGCAGGGTCTCGGCGAACAAGGCGACGTGGCGCAGGCTGTCGCGCCGGCGCACCGGGTGTCCGAGCGCGCCGGTAGCGACCTCGATGCGTTCCAGGTACTGCATCGACGCCTGCCGCACCACCGCACGCGACGCCCAGTGCAGCAACACCACCGGATACAGGCAGATGCGAAACGGCCAACGCCCGAACAGCCGATGCACGCCATAGAGCAGCCAGATGCCGAACACGAAGGTGCTCTCGCCCATCCCCGCCCAATGCGGCCGCGCCAGCGCAGCACTCATCGCGCCACCTTGCGCCAGAGCAGAAGCGGCGACGATTGAGGCACCCCCGCATGCAGGAGATGTCGCAACCGGGAAAGATCCGTCCACGGCCAACCGCGAATCGAACCGACGAGCCCCTGATGATTTGCGGCCGCACAGCGCGAACGCGCCACGCGCTTTGCTCCGCACTGCAGATCGAAATGGATGTGCTGCGCCCGGGCCCCGATTTGCATCTCCTTCTCCCGCAACGGCAACGCAGCGACCGGGCCCACTTTGATCAAGTCCGCTGTCCCGTCCGTCATCGCTCGTGCTCCACCAGACGCCGGGCTTCCGACGCGGATCTCTTGCTCAGCATGAAGGTCCCCGTTCACTACACAGCATGGGGCGGGCCGAGACACTCGCGCTGCTCACGATGGAACGACACGCTGCGCATTTGCGACTCTGAGCAATAACCTGTGGCCGATCATTGTCCAGTTGAAGCTGTTTTGCAGCACAACTACCGCGATCCTGTGCTCCAGGTCCATGCCGATGTAACTGGTGTATCCGCCCACGAGCCCAACCTGATAGGCGATCTTGGTGCCGGCACCTTCTTCGACGGTCCATGCGACAGCAGCCGTTTCAGTCCCGCTTGTAGGGCGCAGGCTCAGACTCTCCTTGATTGCGGCATCGAGCGCTGGATTGTCCGTGCCGTTCAAGTGAACGCCAGCGAAGGTCAGCAAGTCATCTGCGTTCGAGTACATTGCAGCCGCACCCCGCATGGCGTCAGTGAACCTCCAATCGGGAACAGGGCGACCTCGGCGAATGAACTTTGGTTGGTCTCCGGCGTATCCACGCGCCATATTCGAGTAGTCTGGCAACCCTTCCGGTGTGTACGCGGTATCGCTCAAGGACAGGGGTGCGGTCACGCGCTCGTGCAATAAGTCGTCCACTCGCGTCCCGGTCCGCCGTTCGATGATGTAGGTAAGCAAGCCATAGCCGATGTTCGAATACTGCCTACCAACCTTCGACGGCGCGTCGAAATTTGACAAGTAATTCAATATGTATTTCTTGTCGAAATGTCGATAGAAACTGTTTCCGGTGAACAAGTACCCGAAAAAGTATCCAAGCGTCCTCGGCGTCATGGGCTGACGCGGTAGGCCGGAAGTATGCGTTGCCAGCTGGAGGAGAGTAATTTTTTTGGCGTCGTCACTGAGAGCAATTTCTTGTGGGAGAAGCGTTTCAAGAGTGTCGTTCCACATCATCCTGCGCTCCAGCACAAGTTGCGCAGTGATTTCTCCCAAAAATAGTTTGCTTAGCGAACCCACCGCGAACAACGTCTTGCTGTTGGGTTGCTTGCCGGTCGACTTATCAGCGACTCCATAGCTGAATACATGCCTGCTTCCATCGCCCAGCAACACGCCGACAACCACCCCGGGAGTCTCCCCCTGGTCGATCAGCGGCTGAAACAAGGAATCCACTTCAGCCCGCAAGTTTCCGCTCTGCGCAAACCTCTCGGATTCGCGGCTATCCGCATCCAATTGCATGCGCGACAGGGTTCCGCAGGCCACGAGTGGCAACGCCGAAATGGCCGCCAACAATAACTGGAAACTGCGTTTGATCATCGGACAGCCATCGTGTTGGAAATTTCACTACTAATAAACACGTCGAATATTCCTGATAACCAACTTCGGAAGTCGCAACAACATTCCAAAGAAAAGTCTGGTGTGCATGCGAGAAATTAACGCGTTATCGCGGAACAACCGGAAGTGAGAAACACCGCCTGCAGGGTACCTCACTCGGGTCGGCATGTTGATGATTTCGAGCCCACACCAATGAAGGCGGACAGCAATTTCGGTATCGAAATCCATTCTCTTGCCGATCCTAGCTGAATTAATCAGTGCGATCGTTTCTGCCAGCGGATAGACGCGGAAGCCGCACATCGAGTCCCGGATCGCGAACGAGAGGGTGTTGATCCAGACCCAGACATGGGTGAGGTAGCGGCCATACAGGCGACCCTTGGGCACCGATGCGTCGTACACCGGGGTGCCGCAGATCACGGCTTGCGGATGCTGCGCGGCGAGCGCGGCGAAGCGTGGCAGGTCGTCGCCGTCGTGCTGGCCGTCGGCATCGATCTGCAGGGCGTGGCTGTAACCGAGCCGTCCCGCCTCGCGGAAGCCGGCCAGCATCGCGGCGCCCTTGCCTTGATTGACATCGAGCCGCAGCGCGCACACGTTTTCGGGATGCGCGGCGACGAGTTCGCGGATGCGCTGCGCGCAGCCGGGCTCGCTGCCGTCGTCGACCATCAGGCAGGGCAGCCGGTGGCGCAGCACCGACGCGACCACGCCGCCGATGGCGTCGCCGTGGTTGTAGACCGGAATGACCACGCACAACTTCATGGCGCCGCCGCAAAGCGGATGCGGCCGCTGGCGTGGTTGCGTTTCGCCGAGGCGATGCGGAAGGCGATGGCGTCGGCGCCGGCGCGCTCCAGCGTCAGCGTGATCTCGGTCGCGGCGCCGATCCAGTCGTGGAACTTGAGGTTCTCGATGCGCGCGAACTCCGTCGGCAGCGCGAACAGTTCACGCGCGAAGCGGATCGCCCAGTCGATCTGGGTCACCCCCGGCAGGATTGGCGCGCCCGCGAAATGTCCGTCGAAAAACGGCGAGGATGCCGCCACTTCGATGCGCAAGCTTGCGCCATCGGCGCTGTGTTCGAGCAGGCGCGCGTGCGGTCGGCGCGCATCGAACAACCGTTGCAGCGCCGCTTCGCTGGTCTTGCCGGTGGCGTTCATTGGCAGCGCCCACGGGAAGCGCCAGTGCCGCGGCAGCACCACCGCTTCGAGGGTGCCGAGCAGCAGCTGACGCAGCGCGTCGGCGAGCGCACGGCGACCGCCGTGATCGTGCAACTGCCAACCTACCTCGCTCGGCACGACGACGACACCGATGCGCTCGCGCTCGCCGCTGAGCACCAAAGCCCGCACCTCGGCTACCAGGCCGCTGGCGGCAAGCGTGTGCTCGATGCCGTGCAGCGACACCCGCTTCTCCTCGATTTTGACGATGCGGTCGCCGCGCCCGAGCAGATCAAAGCCGCTCTCGCGTGCGGCGACACGATCGGCGCTCTCCAGCCATTCGTCCGCCGCGATCCAGGGCGCGCGCAGCGCCAGTCGCTCGGCGTCGATGCGCCATTCGACGCCAGGCAGCGGTTGCCAGGGAACGTCGGCCTGCAGCGGACGCTCGCGCCAGGCCACGGCGCCGGTTTCCGAGCTGCCGTAGATCTCGATCGGCACGCGCCCAAGCACGTGCGCGCATAGCGGCAGAGCGGCATCGGGCAAGGGTCCGCCGCTGCTGAACACGGCACGCAACTGTTGGCGCGCGCGCGTCCAGTCGAGCGATTCGGGAAGCCGCTTCAGCTGCGCCGGGCTTGCAACCAGCACCGCATCCGGCGTGACCGCGAGCGTCGCCGCCAGATCCTCCGGGAACTGCAGACGCGCGCTGGCGAAGGGCCGCCCTGCGGCCAGCGGCCACAGCAGCCGGAAGCTGAGCCCGTATAGGTGCTGGTGGGTGACGCCGGCCAGCACGCAACCGCCACCGATGCGCGCCGCAAACGCGGCCTCGAACGCGCGGGCTTCGGCGCACAGTTGCGCGACGGTCTTGGCGATCAGCGTCGGCGTGCCGGTCGAGCCCGAGGTGAACACGTGCACGGCGATGGCATCGGCCGCGAGCGGCGACCATGCCGCAAGAGTGTCCGCCACGTC
Source organism: Lysobacterales bacterium (assembly GCA_016703225.1). NCBI lineage: Bacteria > Pseudomonadati > Pseudomonadota > Gammaproteobacteria > Lysobacterales > Lysobacterales bacterium. Next base: position 373,477 of record JADJCM010000002.1, on the reverse strand, counting down.
GCCGGCGTGTACGCGCTGCAGCGCCGCGTCGGCGGGGAAATCGCCGGCCACTGCCGCCACCAGCGCGCGAAGCCGGTCCAGGGTGTCGGGCAAGACGTCGGCGGGCAACACCGCCTGCTTGCCGGCATGCCAGGCACCGAACAACGCCGCCGCGAACTCGGCGCTGTCCTCGAAGAAGATCGCGACGCGCGGGCCTGCGACCTGCGCAAACGCATCGCGCCAGCGAGCGGCGCGGTTGGCGAACCAGGCGAAGTCGAGGTCGCTGCCGCCACGCCGGGCGAAGCGCGCGTCGGCGGCACGACCGCGCGCGAGCAGCGCGTCAAGATCGATGAACTCAGCCATGCGCGACCACCCCGCGCACGCGCCGACGCACCAGCCATTCGCCGGCGAACAGCACGCCCATCAGCAGGTAGGCGATCAGGCCGTTGTACAGCGCCCAGTGCGCGGCGCTCGCGTACAACGCGGTGTACGCCGCGATCGAACCATTGAGCACGAAGAAGCCACACCAGACCTGGGTGACGCGGCGCGTATAGGCCACGGCAGCCGGCGGCAGATCGGGCTGCTGCAGCCGCGCCAGGCGCTCGATCAGGCTCGGCGGATGCAGCAGGCTGGCCGCGAACAACACCAGCAGGCTGGCATTGACCAGCACCGGATACAGTTTCAGCGCAGTCGCGTCATTCGCCGCTGCGGCGATCAGCGACAGCGCGATGCCGCCCGCTGCGGCCACCACCCAGACGCGCTCGCGCGTGGCCAGCGCGCGCAGCAGCGCCACCGCCGCCAGCAGCAGTGCCAGCACGCGCGGCTCGAAGCGCGCCAGCCCGAAGTACACCAGACCCGGGTAGGCGAGCATCAACAGCGAAACCAGCACGACGCGCATCGCGCGCTCAACCCGCCGCGGGCTCGTCCAGCAGGCCCTGCAACGCGTTGACGACATCGTCGAGCGTGCGCACCGCCTTGAATGCGTCCGGGTGCAGGCGCTTGCCGACCAGCGGCTTGAGTTTCACGATCAGGTCAACGGCATCGATGCTGTCGATGTCGAGGTCCTCGAACAGGCGCGACTCGGGCTTGATCCGATCAGGGCTGATGTCGAAGGACTTCTGCAGGATCGCGCTGAGCTGGTCGAACAGTTCTTGTCGGGTCATGGCGGGGTTCCGTGGATCACTTGCTGCGGCCGGCGGCGACGAAATCGGCGAGCGCGCGCACGCTGGCGAAATGGCGCCGGGTTTCGGCGGAGTCGGCGGACAGGCTGAGTCCGTAGCGACGCTGCAGTGCGAGACCGAGTTCGAGCGCGTCGATCGAGTCGAGCCCGAGGCCCTCGCCGAACAGCGGCGCTTCGGTGCCGATGTCGGCGGGGCTGATGTCCTCGAGATTCGCCGCCTCGATGATCAGCGATTTGATTTCGTCTTCAAGCGCCAGCATGGGCGGGTTTCTCCGTCTCGAAATAGGATTGCAGGTGATGCGTCAAACGCCGCGCCGCAATTGCGGCTTCGCCCTCGGCCGCGACCAGGAACGGCTGCACGGCGATATCGTCGCGCACTTCGATGCTGAACTGCATGCGCCGCGCCGGCACTCGCCACCAGGGCAGGCCCTTGGTCAGGCTGCGCGGGCTGCAATCGATCAGCACCGGGGTGACATCGATGCCACCGCGCACTGCCACGTTTGCGGCGCCGCGCTGCAGCCGCGTGCGGCCATCCAGCGGCGTGCGCGTGCCTTCCGGGAAGATCACCAGGTTGCTGCCGGCGCGGATCGAACCGATGCAGTCTTCGATCAGGCCGGCGCCGGAGTCGTTGCAGATGTAATTGGTGGCGCGCACCGGGCCGCGCGTGAACGAATTGCGCGCCAGCCGCGCCTTGACCACGCAGTCGGCGTTCGGCACCAGCGAAATCAGGAACACGACATCGATCAGGGTCGGATGGTTGGCCAGAATCAGCAGGCCCTCGCGGCGCAGCTTCTCGGCACCGCTGATGGTGTAGCGCAGGATGCCGAGCACGCGCATCAACTCGATGTGCGCGGCGAAACTGCGCTTGACCATCGCCCGCGCCAGTCGCGCCTTGCGCGCGCGGTCACGCACGCCAAGATCGAGCAGCGGAAAGTAAACCAGGCGCAGCAGAAGGCCGCCGATGCCGAAGCTGGAAAACGCGATGCCGGTGGCGATCACACGCCAGCCGCGCTCGAGCAGCGCGATCATGCGCGCCTCCATAGCCACTGGCGGCCCTCGACCACGCGCCGGTGCGATGCCTGTGCGCCGGTGAGAAAGCGCAACAGTTGCAGATCGGCGGGCATCGCGGCGGTCGCATCAGCATCAGCATCAGCATCAGCATCAGCATCAGCATCAGCATCAGCGTCGACATCCGTTGTCGCAACTGGCGCCTGCAGCGTGTAGCCGATGCCGGACTCGGTGGCCGGCCCGATGCGGCAGGCCCAGGCACGCAGGAATTCGCCCGGTGGCGAGAAACCCTGCAGCGGCTCCGGCAGTGGTTCGTCGTAATAGACCACCAGCACCTCGGGCGCGCCCTCGGCGAGCAGGCCGATGGCTTCGACCAGGGCGCACTCCGCGGTCTCGGCACCCGCCGCCACCGCGCTGTAGTTGGAGCGGTCGCCACGCGCGATCGAGAACAGCGCCGCGAACGCGTTGTGCACCGACATGCTGAAGGCGGTCGGCGACACCGCGCCGTCGTTCGCCAGTTGCCGCATCAGATCGACCGAGCGCTGCATGTCGCCGTAGCGCGACGCGAACACCGTGGCACAAGCCGGCGCACCCTGCAGCGCCCGATACGCGACCTGCAACGCCGCACGCCCCAACCGCTCGACCCGACGCCGCATCATCGCCGGCATCTCGGTGAGCGCAGGCGCTTCGTCGCCAACCACCGCGCACGGCGCCGCGAACCAGTCCTGCCACGCGACAGAATCAGTCAGGCCCGGCGCCCAGGCAGCCCAATGGTGGAGGGTGAAGCGAGGATCCATGACGTTCGTGCAGGCTGGGAAAATGGCATGCCCGGCACTCGCGGCGACCTCATGTCACCCCGAACACCTCGATGCAGGCAGCCCCCGGAAGGGCCGGCATGCTAGCAGAACCTGCGCGAACCGGCCGTGGTGGCGTGCGGCACCGGCGCCGGGAACCGGACGTTACCGCGCGGCTGTCACCACACTGGCACCAGCAGCATCGTCCGCCGGTCCGATCAGGCGATCCATGATCAGGAACGCGGCGTCGGCGCAGCGCTGCCGAACCAGCTGCCAATCGCGCAGTTCGGGACGGAGTTGCTTGTACTCGCCGAGGTTCACCTGCTCCAGGTCGTACGGCAGCGGGCTCGACAGTTGCACCTGCAACTGCTGCAGGGGTGACTCGCCGTTGTCCTGCGGATACAGGCGATCGAACGACGCCAGCGCCGCGGCGGCTGCCTCCTCCCCGAGCTTTCCGCAAAGCGCGACGAAATCGAGGTAATCGCGCGTGGCGTTGCGGCGAAGAATGAGCACCGCCTTGATGCGCAGCATCTCGGCTGCAGTCGGCACCGTCACCATCACCCCGCTGCAGTCGATCTGGATAGCTTCGAGCGGTTCGGTCCGGATCAACTGGCGCACGCCGGTCTCGATGCCATCCAGGCTGCCGAGGATCTGCACTGGCCGCTGGATGCGCGCCGTCTTCCAACCAGCGACCGCTTCCAGTTGCATCAGCACTTCATCGAAGCGCGCTCGGAGATCACCGAGCACATGATCGGCGTCACTGGATAACCGATGCCGGGCATAGAGCGCCGCCGCAGTACCACCGACCAGCACCGCGTCCGGCAAAATCCGCTGCAAGTGTGCGGCGGCGGAGATCACGCGTTCCCAATCAGGCGCGTCGGCGCGAGACATAGCCATTCCAGAAGTGATAACGCTGCGCATAGGGATCGACGATCTTCGGCGCGCAGACCTGCAACACCTTGGCAGCCACGGCCGGATCGGCCAGCAACGCCCGGTACAACCCCGCCCAATCCGAACGCCGCCCGCGCGCGATCAAATCATCGATCGCGGCGAGGGTGAAATCCTGATGGTTGAGATGGCGATGGATCATGGTCCGGCCCGGGAAAAGGCCTGCGGCGAAGCCTGCAGCGGAAGATAGCACCGGTCCTCGAAACTACCGGAAGCCCCGTCGCCGACCACCGCAGCAGTTCAACGCGGCGGTGGTCGGAGGCGTCCGGCGGCCAGCCGCCGGAGCGCAGGCTCAGCCATCAATCCCGAAGTCGAAGTAACTGTCGCGGCCGGAGACGAACCGGTTCACGAGAACCCCGCCGGCGTCACCGCGAGTACGTTCCACACCTCGTCCGACCAACCGTCCTCGACGCCACACACACCACTGAACACCGCCGCCTGAACGCCTTCATCGAGCGCGCGCGGCCGCGAACACCGAGGATCCCGGGAGAGAAGCCCCCAGCCGGCACTTCTATCCGAAGCACACTATCCCCAACACGCAGTTGACAGTCGCAGCGCCTTGCAGATCTCACGTCAGCATCGGCGGCGACTCAGTTGGCGGGCGCGTCGCCGCAGCCCTTGTTGTCCATCGCCTTTCGAACTGCTTCCTTCTCTCCGCGGACGTTGGCCAGCTCGGAAGCTTCAATTCCGTCGCCTTCACCCACACCCGACCAAAACGCCTGCGCCTTGCTGGACTTGACTCGCTGGTCCTGCGCGACAACGAGTTGGCTTTCCCTTCGTGCCAGCGAATCAAATTCGACACTCAGCTTGGAGCAGTCGTACTCCTCATACTTCAACCCGGATGTGTACGAACCTGTGATCTGGGATGACTGGGTCGGCATGTTGAAGCAACCGACGATAGACAGCGACAAAACGACCGCAGCGAACACTCGCACTCCAGATGCCATCGCACTCTCTCCCGCATAAGTTGAATCGGAACACCCCATTCACCAACGCCCAACCGTTTGGCACGAGAACATCCAAGAACGTCGGCGCTCGATGCCAAGCAAGGCTAGCACGGCGCAAACCACCTGCACTCCAGCAACCAACTGGCATCCCACCCCGAACACCAGCGCCTCCATCAGCGGCCAGCATGCGGAATCGAATGGGCAATTGATGAATACCCGGCGAGTCCCTCGCGCCACGCCTCATCGCGCCTTGGCGACCATGAGTGCGCTGGCACCCATCCGGAACTTCACCAGCCCACGGCCAGATGCGGTGTCCGCGGCGCGGATCGGGCCGGCGCGCGCCGGTTTCGGATGGTCGCGAAAGTACGCCCGGACCGCCTGTTCGGGAGAGAGCACGACCGTCACCCGCTCACGCACCGCGGCGGACTTGCGTGCAGGTGCTTTCGTCCGCTTCTTGATCGTCGCCATACAAGCTCCGTCTGCCGCGCAATGGCCGGAATCCTCCGGCCGGAGCATGGTAACCCGAATGCTGCCCGCCACGTCGATCACTTGTCCGCGACCACATACTCCGCGAGCTTGCGCTTGACGAACATCGCCGCTGGCGAACACTCGGTGGGGTACGCTCGTCCCGCCGCAGCTTGACCTCCACGCAAGCATCCTCAGACTGACGCCATGTCCAATCCCGATCCCTCCCACCGCCTGCTTCGCCGCGACCGCCGGATCTTGGCCCTTGTCACCGCTGCGGTCCTTGGCGCTTTGGCTGCGGTCTTCTGGATCGGCGATTCCGCGGGTGCGAGAACGGCTGCAGCTCCCGATTCGGGGACGCCACCGTCCGACCGGATGGCGACTGCGCTTGCCGATTCGAGGCAGGGCCTCGGCCAGCGCGAACAGAACCGGAAGGCTGAAGTCGGCGCGGCCTGGCCCGAGGAATCCCGGATGCCGGTACCGGCGAGCCTATCCGCCGCCGTCGCTGCCGCATCCACGCTTCCACCACGTTCGACGCCGCTCGAAGGCATGTTCGAGGAACTCGGCAAGCGCGCCGACCACGGCGACGTCGATGCCGCCTGCCGACTGGCGTGGGACCTCGCCTTGTGCCAGTTCGCATCGACGCTGCCGGAAACGCAGCAATGGTTGATCGACCAGGCTTCGGGCCAGCCCGCCGCCAGCCGCAGCGAGACCGAGATCATCGTCTGGTCGCAACGCGTCGGCGCCTGGGCCGAGCGCAGCGCCGCCATTTGCGGCGGACTGTCAGCGAATCACATGAACCAGGTCGCGCCGCGCATGGTCCAGGCAGCCCAACTCGGCCATGCCCTTTCCATGGCGCGCTTCGCCACGTCGCCGCCTTTCGGGGAAACGCTCAAACTGTCCCAGGCCGACCTCATCGTCTTCCATCGCGAAAACGCGTTGGCCTTCCTGGAGCGCGCTGCGGCGGCGGGCGAGCCGACCGCGCTGCATGCGCTCTATCACGCCTACTCGCGTGGCTACATCGCGACCCGGTATGGCGAACTGCCGGTGACACGAAACCCCGTGCGTGCCACAGCCGCCGGCCTCGCCTTGCGCCGATTCGCCGACGCGGCCACGAATCACGACATCGATGAACGCATTGCCGAGCTCGCGACTGAAATCAGCGTCGACGACCACGCCCGGCTGCGTGCGCAAACCGAGGCCTTCGAGCGCGTGTTCGCCCACCAGGGACCACGCGACTTCGCGAGTGGAGTCTTCGGCCCCGACATCGGCGAAACCTGCGCCGGCGACCAGTAGGCCGTAGCGATCGGAAGGCCTTCGATCACTTGTCCGCGATCACATACTCCACGAGTTTGCGTTTGACGAACTTGCGCGGCACGCGCAGGTAGCTCGGGATGCCGCGGGCGTAGGGCGGGTAGGCTTCGCCGGCGATCAGCGGTTCGAGGTAGTTGCGGCAGGCCTTGGTGATGCCGTAGCCGTCGGCGCGGATGAAGTTCTTCGGCATCATCTTTTCGTGGTTGGCGATCTTCGCCAACGGGGCCGGCTCGATTTTCCAGCGGTACGGCGACTGCGCCACACGGCGGATAACCGGCATCACCGCGTTCATGCCGGCTGCGGCGTACTGCACCGCCGCGACGCCGACCGCGTAGGCCTGCTCGTCGTCGGTCTTCGAGGCGATGTGGCGCGCCGCGCGCTGCAGGTAGTCGGGCACCGCGAAGTGGTACTTGTAACCGTGACGGTCGCGCACGAGTTTCGCGATCAACTCGCCGGCACCGCCGAGCTGGGCATGGCCGAATGCATCGCGCGTGCCGGCCTCGGCGAGCAGGCGACCATCGGCGTAGCGCACGCCTTCGGACACCGCGATCGAGCAGTAGCCGTTGCGCTCAACGCTGCGCTTCACCGCGTCTTGGAACCGCGCTTCGTCGAACGGCACTTCCGGAAACAGAATGATCTGCGGCGGCTCGTCCGCGCTCTTGCCGGCGAGCCCGGCGGCAGCGGCGAGCCAGCCGGCATGGCGACCCATCACCTCCACACCTTGGTCGAGGAATCAAACATCGCCTCGACGTCGATGCTGGCCTCGAGCATGGAGATCGCGGTGTATTTCGCCGCCGAGCCGAAACCGGGGCAGTTGTCGGTGAGGACCAGGTCATTGTCGACCGTCTTCGGCACGCCGATGCAGTGCAGCCCGTAACCGAGTTGCGATGCGATCTGCGCGATCTTGTTCGCGGTGTCGGCCGAGTCGTTGCCGCCGTTGTAGAGGAAGTAGCGGATGTCGTGCGCGCGGCAGACCTCGATCAGGCGTTCGTAATGGGCTCGGCTTTCGTCGATGCCCTTGAGCTTGAAGCGGCAGGAGCCGAAGGCGCTGCCCGGCGTGGTGCGCAGTTGCCGCGCGCGCGCGGCGTCGAAGCCGGACAGATCGTAGAGCTGCTCGCGCAACGCGCCGAGGATGCCGTTGCGCGCAGCGAACACCTTGCCGATCGCCTTGCGCTGCTTGCGCGCGGCGTCGAGCACGCCGGCCGCGGTGGCGTTGATCACTGCGGTCGGGCCACCCGACTGCGCGTACAGAAGATTCCCTGCGGCCATGTGCTTCTCCTGGTGGCGTGATGCGGGCAGCGCGCGGGCTTCAGGCGCGCGTGAGACTGAGCAGGCTGTGGCTGAGCCCGATGTCATCGCGGATATCGGCCAGGCGCAGCCCGGCAGCCGTCGCCAGCTCGATGTACTCCTGCGCCCGGTACATCTTGCTGACGCCGTTGGCGATCGCGGTGAAGTACGGCGAGGTGTTGATGATGCAGTACGCGGCGATGTCGAAGCGCTGCCGATCCCAGAAGGTGTCGAGCACGAACACGCGCCCGTCCGGATTCAGGCTGGCGGCCGCGCGACGCAGGATCGTGGCCATGGTCTCGGTGCTGAAGCAACTCAGGAACTGGCTCATCCAGATCGCGTCCTGGCCGCCCGGAAACGGCGTGGTGGCATCGAGCACATCGACCTCGCAGTAGTCGACGCGCGGCGCATGCTCGTGCAGGTTGGCGCGCGCCACGCCGATCTGCTCCGGCAGATCGACCAAGGTCAGGTGCACCGAAGCGTCGTACTCCAGGCAATGCCGCGCCCACTTGCCGGTGTTGGCGCCGATGTCCATCAGTCGCGCCGGGCGCTTGGCGAACACATGCGGCAAGGCCATCGCGAAGGCCGAATCGGAATAGTGGTGGTCGAAGTCGAACCAGGCGCGCTTGGCCGCTGCGGGCAGATCACGCAGACCCGGATACACCGTCGGCCACGGACCCAGATGGTGCAATCCGGCCGGACGCGCCTCGACCAGCGCGGTCTCGAGATCGGCCATGCCGGCGTAGCAAATCTCATGCACGAACTCGAGATTCACCCGCGTCAGTTCATCGTGCAGCAGCAGTTGCCCGGTCTTCTCGATGCGATAACGGTCGTCGCTCACGCTGACCACACCGGCGCTCAGGCAGGTCTCCAGCAGCACGCTCATGGCGTATTCGCTGCGCTGCGAGAGCTGCGCCAGTTCGGCGATGCTGCAGCCTGCGGGCGTCTGGTCGAGCTGGGTGAGCACGCCCCACTGACGCGCGATGCGCACGCACTGGAACACCACCGGCCCGAACGCGATCTTCTGGGCCTCGAAGCGTGCCTCCATTGCGGAAAGCGGCTTCACGAACGTTTTGGTGGTCATCGGCTTCGGCCAGTGTCGGCGGTGGAAGCGGCGCATGATCGCATACCTGCATCGCCCTGGAGCGGCGCCCGCGAAGGCGCAATTTCAGGCATTCGCAGCGCCCTGTTGCGTTCATTGACGCGAGTCAGGCCAGCCGCTACGGTGCCGTCATCCCCTTCCACCCGAGCCGCGCCCCGCCTCGTCGCTGCGCCCGGCTCGACTGTTCTGGACTATTCATGCGCATCGTGTTTTTCGGCGCGCCCGGCTCCGGCAAGGGCACGCAGGCGACCCTCCTCAAGAGCAGCTTCGGCATCCCGCACATCTCCACCGGAGACCTGCTGCGCGGCCATGTCGCGCGCGGCAGTGCGCTCGGACTCCAGGCCAAGGCGGTGATGGAGGCCGGACAACTGGTTTCCGACGAGCTCGTGCTCGGCATGCTCGAAGACCGCCTCGCCGAAGCCGACGCTGCGCCCGGTTTCATCCTCGACGGCTATCCGCGAAACCTGGCGCAGGCCGACGCGCTCGGTGTCCTGCTCGAACGCATCGGCAAGCCGCTCGACGTGGTGATCAAGCTGAACGTGCCGAACGCGGCGATCCTGGAACGCTGCGCCATCCGCTTCGCCGCCGAGGGCCGCAAGGACGACAACCCCGAGGTGGTCCGCGGTCGTCTCGCCGTCTATGCCGAGCAGACCGCGCCGGTCGCCGCGTACTACGCGCGCGCCGGCAAGCTGGTCGAGATCGATGGCGTCGGCGAACTGTCCGAAATCACCGCGCGCATTCTGGCGGCGGTGCGCGCCAGCGCCTGAATCAGCCGCCGCGCTCGAGCGTGAAGCGCAGATGGTCGCCGCAGCGTTCCTCATCGATGAAGCCATGACCGGCACGCAGACAGAACGCGCGCACGTCGACGCTGGCCAGCGGATCGGTCGCGAGCAACACGATGCGCGTTCCGGGCGCGAGCACACGCAGTTGTGCGCGCGCCTGCAGCACCGGATGCGGACAGGCAAGGCCACGTGCATCGACAATCAGTTCATCGCTTCTCATGCATCGATGATGCCAGCCGCGAGCCCTCGCCATGAATAGCTGGATCGAGGCAACGCGCGGCCTGTTCGTGTTCCGTCGCGGCCCGGCCGATCTGCCCTACGCACCCGCGGTGTTGCTGGCACTGCTGATCGCCGCGGTCGTGCTCGATGCCGTGGCCGCGCGGGTGCTGACCGGACTGGACGGCGATCCGCTGCTCGCGGTGTTGAACAACGCCATTTCGCTCGCGTTCGTGCATGGGCTGCTGCGGATGTGGGGCAAGCCGGAGCGCTTCGTGCAGACCGCCAGCGCCTTGCTGCTGATCCGCACCGCGCTGTCGCTGCTGACGCTGCTGCTGCTCGGCGGCGTGATGCCGCTGCCGCAACAACCCGAGGACCTGCGTCCGGACCAGGCCTTGTTGATGAGCCTGATGTTCCCGATCTTCATCTGGTATCTCGGCCTGCGCACGCATGTGTTGCGCCAGGCACTGGACATTCCCATCGCACGCGCACTCGGTCTGGTGTTCCTGATCGCCGCCGCCGAGTTCTTCGTCGCGCTCTCCCTCGCCCAGGCCTTCCGATGACCCAGCCACCGCCCGCGCTCCACATCCTCGGCATCTGCGGCACCTTCATGGGCGGCATCGCCGCGCTGGCGCGCGAACTCGGCGAGAGCGTCGCCGGCTGCGACCAGCAGGTCTATCCGCCGATGAGCACGCAGCTGGAACAACTCGGCATCACCCTGCTGCAGGGCTATCGACCGGAGCACCTGCAGCCGGCGCCCGGCCTGGTCGTGGTCGGCAATGCGATCTCGCGCGGCAACCCGGCGATGGAGTACGCGCTCGATCAGCGCCTGCGCTATGTCTCCGGGCCGCAGTGGTTGGGCGAGCGCGTGCTCGCATCACGGCGTGTGCTCGCCGTCGCCGGCACCCATGGCAAGACCACCACCACCAGCCTTCTCGCCTGGATTCTCGATGCCTGCGGCGCGCAACCCGGGTTCCTGGTCGGCGGCGTGCCGGAAAACTTCGGCGTGTCGGCGCGGCTCGGTTCCGGCGACGCCTTCGTGGTCGAGGCCGACGAATACGACACCGCGTTCTTCGACAAGCGTTCGAAGTTCGTGCACTACCGGCCCGAGATCGCGGTGCTCAACAACCTCGAGTTCGACCACGCCGACATCTTCGACTCGCTCGCCGACATCGAGCGCCAGTTCCATCATCTGGTGCGCACCGTGCCCGGCAATGGCCGGTTGATCGTCAACGGCGAGGACGACGCGCTCGCGCGCGTGCTGGCCAAGGGCTGCTGGACACCGGTCGAGCGCTTCGCCATCGCGCGCGAAGCCGAATGGCAGGCCGAACTGCTGGCCGCCGACGGCAGCGCGTTCCGCGTGCTGCACCGTGGCACCGTGGTCGGCGACGCGCACTGGGAAGCGCTCGGCCGGCACAACATGATGAACGCGCTCGCCGCCATCGCTGCCGCAGCCGCGTACGGCATCGACGCTGCGCGGGCGGTCGCTGCGCTGACCGGTTTCCGCAATCCGAAGCGGCGCATGGAACTGGTCGCGGACCGCAACGGCATCCGCGTCTACGACGACTTCGCGCACCATCCGACCGCGATCGCGACCACGCTCGCCGGCCTGCGCGCCAAGGTCGGCAACGGTCGCATCGTCGTCGCGCTGGAGCCGCGCTCGAATTCGATGCGCATGGGCGCACACGCGACCGCGCTGGCACCGTCACTCGCCGACGCCGATGTCGTGGTGTTCCTCGCTCGCGCCGAGTTGCCGTGGCACGCCGCCGCGGTGATCGCAGCGGTGCGCGGTCAGGCCGTCGCCGTGACGACGGTCGAAGACCTGCTCGACACGCTCAGCCGCTTGTCCCGCGCCGGCGATAGCGTCGTGTTCATGTCCAACGGCGGCTTCGACAATGCACCCCGCCGCTACGCCGAGCAGATCGCGCCATGAGCGGGGAATCGCTGCCACTGTTTCCGCTCAACTCGGTGCTGCTGCCCGGCGGCTGGCTCGACCTGCGCATCTTCGAAACGCGTTACCTTGATCTGGTGCGCGACTGCACCCGCCACGACACCGGCTTCGGCATCGTGCTGCTGCGCGAAGGCAGCGAAGCCGGCGTCGGCGGCAGCCTGCACGAAATCGGCTGCGAGGCCCGCATCATCGACTTCAGCACCCTGCCCGACGGACTGCTCGGCATCCGCGTCGAAGGCCGCCGCCGCTTCCGTATCCGCGCCGAGCACAGCGCCGCGAATGCACTGCGCATCGCGCAAGTCGAATGGTGCGCGGACGCGCCGCCACTCCCGGTACCAGCGCAGTACGCGGTTCTCGCCACCATCCTGGAACGCCTCGCCGAGCACGGCGACTCGCAGCTCTCCGCCGCCACCAAAGCCTGCTTCGACGACGCCGACTGGATCAGCTGGCGCATGCTCGAACGCCTCGCGCTCGAAGCCCCCGAGAAGCAGCTCGCGCTGGAACTCGACGATCCGCTGCAACGCCTGCAATGGATCGTCGAACAACTGCCGCGATTTCAGGCGGAGTGAGCGGGCGTCGCCCAGCCGTCCGACCGTGCGCCATCTCGCACGCTGGTTTGGGCGCGGCTCATGACCACTCGCGCAGTGCTTGTGCCGGCGTCACGATGCGAAGTCCTTCGACCGGACTCATGTCGAGCAGGTCGGCATCGCCGGTGACAAGCATCGGGGCTCCTGCCGCCAACGCCGCGCGAACGAAGGCGTCGTCATCCGCATCTCGCGGCCACTGCCGCGCCGCCAGTTCCTGCGGGATTTCGACCCAGTCGGCCACGGCTTCCAGGTCGTGCAGAATGCGTCCGCGCAGTTCCATGCTCAGGTAACGATCGAACTTCGGGCGCCAGATGCGCGTTTCGAGCTCGGTGAAGGTCGGCCGCGTAAACACGGGGCGTCCGATTTCCAGAACGCGCCGCGCCAGTGGTGACGTTGGACCGCCCGTGGTGAGCGCGGCGCTGATCCAGACGTTGGTATCCAGCACGACCCGACGCAACTGCAGGTCCCGCTCAGCTCTCATCGGCCAGCAGACGATCCAGCTCCGCGCGCGTCAGTCCCGCCCGGGCCGCCGCTGCAGCCGATTCCCCCAGCGTCTGCTGCAACCGATTGGCATAGAAGGCACGCATGGCCTCGTAGTCCTGCGCGCTGACCATGACCCCAACGACCCGGTCGTGCCGCATGACCCGCACCGGCTCACGCTGCGCGCGATCCAGAAACTCACCGAATCGGGTCTTTGCTTCGTTGGCGGTAAAGGTCTGCATCTCGCGCAATTTGGCCAAATCGAACGATTCGATCAAATCAAGCGACCCAAGGATTCACCAGATCGATCCCGGCGCCTTGGAAGTCGTCGGTGTTGCGCGTCGCCAGCGCGCCGTCGTGAACGAGGACAATCGCGGCGATCATCCCATCCTGTGCCGACATCGCGTGACCGCGCCGCGCCGCCTTGCCCATGATCGTCCCGTACGCCAGCGCCGCCTCCTCGGTGAACCCGAAAACACGGCCGGCAAATCGTTGGCGCCACGCCTCCAGCCCCGAGGACAATCGCTTCGCGCGCTGGTCAGGGCGGACCTTCTCGATTCCGAACGCAAGTTCACCGATGACTACCGAACAAAGCACCAAGACAGCATCGTGCTTCTCCAACCATGCAAGCACGCGTGTATCCGGCGCGATTCGCAAAGTCTCCGACACCACATTGGTGTCGACGAAAATCACAGTTCCGGCCCCGCATGGACCTTGCGGTGGCCACGGATGACTGCGTCGAGATCGAGATCGACTCCAAACGATCGGCTCACGCGCGCATAGAACTTGGCCGCGGGCTCACGCCCGGTCTGCGCGGCTTCATAGGCTTCCAGTGCGCGCTCGACCACTTCGGCCACAGTGCGCTGCTCGCGACGCGCAAGACGGTGCGCAACATCGCGCGCGCGCGCGCTGCGGACAGACAATTGCGGCTCGGTCATGGCGGCATACTCCTGCGAATCGCCGGCAAGACTACGCCCGCAACGCTCTGCCATCAAGATGGCTGCGCGCAGATGGCTGCGCGCTGGTCGTGCACCCACGACCTCGAGCCCGCACCCGCGGTCGCTTGTGCAGTCGGCGGGCCTGCACCTTGCGCATAGAGCAACCACCTCCGGACCGAAGCCCATCGTGATGCCCGCGACGTTGCGGCGACCAAATTGACGCAACAGCACCTGATGCATGCGCACCACACTCGACCTGGATGAAGACGTCTTGCTGGCTTCCAAGGATCTGGCTCGCCGCCAGAAGCGGACGGCGGGCGAGGTGATTTCGGAACTGGCCCGCGCCGGGCTGCAGATGCGCGGACAAGCCGCGCGCAAGCGAGCATCCGCCAAGTTCGGCTTCGAGCCGATCCCGAAACGCGGCGGCGCGGTGGTCACCAATGAACTGATCAACCGGCTGCGAGACGAACTCGGCGAATGAAGCGCGCGCTATTCGACGTGAATGTATTGATCGCGCTGCTCGATGCCAATCATCAGCATCACGAGGCGGCACACAACTGGCTGGAGACCCACATCGATGGCGGCTGGAGTTCATGCCCGCTGACCCAGAACGGATGTCTGCGCATCTGGGCGCAACCCGGCTACCCGAACCCGATCGCTCCGGCGCGGGGCATCGGGATGCTGGCGCAGGCCTGTTCGGCGAAGCACCATCGCTTCTGGGCAGATGACATCAGCTTGCTCGACCCCGGCATTGCCCATGCGCCCCGCATTCACGGTCCGCGCCAACTGACCGATCTCTACCTGTTGGCGCTCGACGTCAGCAAGGGCGGACGCTTCGTGACCTTCGACGGCAAGATCCCGCTCAACGCAGTTGTCGGCGCGACCGCCGATCATGTGGTCGTGATCTGACCCCCAATCACTCCGGCCGGTAGATCTCCGCCCCCTGCTCGCGGAACTCGCGCGCTTTCTCGGCCATGCCGAGTTCCAGTGCCATGGATTCGTCGACGCATTGCTCGGCGGCGAAGTCGCGCACGTCCTGGGTGATCTTCATCGAGCAGAAGTTCGGGCCGCACATGGAGCAGAAATGCGCATGCTTGGCAGCGTCCTTGGGCAGGGTTTCGTCGTGGAACTCCGTGGCCTTTTCCGGATCGAGGCCGAGGTTGAACTTGCCGTTGCGTACAAGACGCACACTGCCGCCGTGCGATCTTTGTATTACCCTGCGGGGTGTTGCGCATTCCGCATCGTTGCACTCAGCATTCCGTTGTGTGGTGATAGCGCATCGAACGAATAGGAATTTCAGCTTGGCAGTGAACCCAATCCAAACTATTCGCGATGCATTTCTCGCTGAGGCGAGTAGCGCGCCGTCTCTTTTCGCGGACTTGGCCAAGGTCGAGCTCTACATCGCCGAGAGCTACCGCACCCGCGCATTGATCGAACTTCTCCAAAACGCAGACGATGCTGGCGCGACCAATGTATGCATCTTCGGTGAAGGCGATCAGTTAATCGTGTCCAACGACGGCCGCTCCTTCACCGCCAGCGATGTCGAGGCGCTGTGTCGAAGTGGCGCCTCAAGCAAACAACGAGGCGCTGGGAGCATCGGCTACCGCGGCATCGGCTTCAAGTCAATCGCCGGCCTAGCCAAAGAAGTCGTGGTGCTGTCCGGTGAACACTCCTTCCAGTATTCGAAAGATCAAACTCGCTCGGCCCTGTCCCTGTGGGGCGATGTGCCATTGATACGCATTCCGCATCTACTGGATCAGGGAATGCGAGCGCAGCATAGGGCGCTGGAGCAGCGGTACGTACCCTCTGGCGGCACGGTGTTCGTGATGGCGGGACTCGATCTACGTGCACTGACTCAGGAAGTCGAAGACCTCTCGCCCGACGTTCTGATCTTCCTGAACAGCGTCCGGCAAATCGACATCCAGCTCGGCACCTACTGTCGAGCCATCCAACGCGATGTCTCTCAGACCCGCGGCTCTAACACTTTGGAGCGCATCGTCGAAGGCGGTGTCTCCACCAACTGGCTGGTTCGCCGCAACGACGGCTGCGAATGCGTCGCGCTGCTGCTCGAAGGAGAGAGCATCGTCCCCGTTCCGCAAGAACACGCCGTGATCCACGCGTTTCTTCCGACGCAGGAGTTCTCCGGTGCATACCTGAAAATGAACGGGGATTTCTCGACTGACCCTTCGCGTAAGGCAGTCGATCTCGACGCTACGTCCGAGGCATCACTACGCGCTTGCATCGACATTCTCTGGGACATGCTGGAAGAAGCTGTCGCCGACAATGCACATCGCGGCATATTTTCGATTCTGAAGCCAGCCATCGCGGCCAGCGGACGAGTGATGCCGAAATTCAGAAACGCACTGATCGAACGTCTCGAAGTGAGGGGATTGCCGCTATCGGGCCGCGTTGCCAAGGCAACTTCAATTGACATTCGACTGGCACCGACTTGGCTCAACTACGCTGACTATGAGACTCTGTGCAACGGTTTCTATAGCTCGATTCCCGCGCTGCTGCTAGCCGACCAACCCAATCTCCCTGATGCATTGAAGTGGATGGACGCAAGAACTTTGACGTTGCAAGAAGCTCTGCAATGTACAACGGCTAACACACCCTCACCCATCGCGTGCGTGCAACTTTGGGCGAAGGCCGCAAAGCAGATGCGTTTCGACCTGACAGCCGAAACCATGCAATGGCTGGCCAGCCTTCCGATTCTTCCTGGCACCAAAAAAGAACATTTGCCCCGCCAACTATGACGGAGAAGAACTGGCGGCAGAGTTCGTGAAATTGATGCGGGTGGCCAACGAGCTGGACGACATCCGTTACCTGCTGAAGAAGATGGGCGGAGAACCGCTGGTTGCGTTCGTTGGCAAGCCGAAAGCAACGGAGGCGGTGGTGCGTGCTCCCAACAATCGAAGTGCAACATCCGACAAGGATGGCGCAGAAGGCCCCACAATCCTCCAAGAGTCCGCGCGGAAGCCTGTGCCAGCCATTCAATATTGGCGGAGCGCGGAGAAGAATGCGGCCGCCTGGTTCACGGTACAGCCCGGTGTGCTTTTCGTCCGAGACGTGTCTCAGGCAAATCTTGGATACGACCTACTCGTCGCGAGCGACGATGGCAGCCAGATTCACGTCGAAGTGAAGTCGGTGAAGCGAATGGGCGAACCATTCCGACTGACCAACAATGAGCATGCCACCGCCTATCAGGAAGCCGAAGGGTATGTACTGGCGATCGTCGTCAACGCGGAACCTTTCGAGATCTGCCTGATCAGCGACCCAATACGGCGGCTGAAACTGGAGAAGCGCTGCGAGCAGTGGAGCTGGTTTGCGGAAAACTATGATGCATTCGTCGACCAGGAGCGCCCTACCCCATGATCCCAGTGCAAACCGCAATCAAAGAGCAAGCTTGGCTACTGATCGACAATTCCGATTATTCGAATAAAGACGACTATGACGCGGACGAAATCCGCAAAGTGAAGTTCCGAATCAGACCCTTAGGATTGACCAAAATTGATCCGGCGCCAATCGACAACCAAGACGAGATCACCAAAGTAATGATTTCAGACAGCTTGTGGCTGCTGAGCATGGACTTGGTGGTCCTCAGCAAGGAACCCGTCGAGGACGCCCCAGAGAACGTATTCCACAAGTACATTTTGATAAAGGACGGCGATGGATTTACATTCAAGGCAGTTTACGACTACCACCTTTGCTGTTCCTCCAGTTCAAACTTCGCGAAGCGAAATGGCCTCGCGAATTTCTACCGGACAGAGCTATTTAATCCAAAAATAAAATACAAAGCGGCAATCCTGTTCGAGCTCCCCGACGAAATTGACGACCTCTTCTTTGCATCTGCCTACAGTGAGATCAGGGAGGCATAGTTCACATCAACATGGAGACTAACGCCCTCACTTTTGGATTCTGCCCGTTGCGCCTTCGCGTTTCCGGGCATGGCTTATCAATTGAGCCACTCGACAACTTCGATTCCGTTGTGGACAAGATTCAGCGCAGCGGCGCCGTCAGAATGGACTGGTACTACGGCAGTCTCTTTTCGAGTTCCACGGCGAATTCCCCGCCTGGGAGAGTGTTCGGTTTGTCCAAGACCCATATGCTGTCCATCCATGGGTCGGCCGACGAAGAAAAGCTACGCTTTGTTGTCTGGTGCCTGTCCTTCCTAGTCGGCATGCGATTAACCACGACCGAAGCAGGGTTTCTGGATGCCACTCCCGTAAAGCCTCGTCTTTTGGTCGACTTCTTTGCGGACGAGAAGAACATCGTGCGCGGTTTGGGATACGCATTGAATTTCTATGACCAATGCCATAACGGGAACAACCCGGCAATCAATGCGAAACGGTACGAAGCTGCGATACATGCGCTATTTCTTGCGCAGAATCCAGGGAATCTGCCGTTTGAAACATTCTCCTACTTGTACATGGCGCTGGACACTTCTTTTTCGATGATGAGCGATGGCCAAGACCTCCACATAGCTCACGCCGAGCGGATAAAGTGGATGTGCGGTCGATCGAAAATTGACACGCCGACATGGGCAAAATCTAGTGCCGGAAAAGGAAAAAGCTCGGCTGTATCGATACTGAGGAATTCGGCCGTTCACGAGGCAATCTCTATGGGCGAGCCACTGGGTTTTTCTGTTCTCGACCCAAGCACTTTCTCCGGAAGCGACCCGACCAAGATATTGCTCGAGATGAGGGCCCTCACGTGCCGGCTTCTCGTCTTTATCCTCGACAAACAGAGCGGCTCGTCGAGAATTGACTATGTCGGATCACCCGTCGACACCAGGAGCACTCACGACCTGAGCTTCTGCTGATCGTCTGAACCCGTGCTCTTCAACACGGTCTCGTGTTGTCTGCGAGTATCGGTAACCTCTCGGGAATCACTCCGGCCGGTAGATCTCCGCCCCCTGCTCGCGGAACTCGCGCGCTTTCTCGGCCATGCCGAGTTCCAGTGCCATGGATTCGTCGACGCCTTGCTCGGCGGCGAAGTCGCGCACGTCCTGGGTGATCTTCATCGAGCAGAAGTTCGGGCCGCACATGGAGCAGAAATGCGCATGCTTGGCAGCGTCCTTGGGCAGGGTTTCGTCGTGGAATTCCTTGGCCTTTTCCGGATCGAGGCCGAGGTTGAACTGGTCTTGCCAGCGGAACTCGAAGCGCGCCTTCGACAGCGCATTGTCGCGCGCCTGTGCACCCGGGTGACCCTTGGCGAGATCGGCCGCGTGCGCGGCGATCTTGTAGGTGATGATGCCGTCGCGCACGTCCTGCTTGTTCGGCAGACCGAGGTGTTCCTTGGGCGTGACGTAGCACAGCATGGCGGTGCCGTACCAGCCGATCATCGCCGCACCGATGGCGCTGGTGATGTGGTCGTAACCGGGCGCGATGTCGGTGGTCAGCGGCCCGAGCGTGTAGAACGGCGCCTCGCCGCATTCGGCGAGCTGCTTGTGCATGTTCTCCTCGATCAGGTGCATCGGCACATGGCCGGGGCCCTCGATGATCGTCTGCACCTCGTGCTTCCACGCGGTCTTGGTCAACTCGCCCAAGGTCTCGAGCTCAGCAAACTGCGCACGATCATTGGCATCAGCGATCGAACCCGGGCGCAGGCCGTCGCCGAGCGAGAAGGCGACGTCGTAGGCCTTCATGATTTCGCAGATCTCTTCGAAATGCGTGTACAGGAAACTCTCGCGGTGATGCGCCAGGCACCACTTGGCCATGATCGAACCGCCGCGGCTGACGATGCCGGTGACGCGACCCGCCGTCAGCGGCACATAGGCGAGGCGCACGCCGGCATGGATGGTGAAGTAGTCGACACCCTGCTCGGCCTGTTCGATCAGGGTGTCGCGGAAGATCTCCCAGGTGAGTTCTTCGGCACGACCGTCGACTTTTTCCAGCGCCTGGTAGATCGGCACGGTGCCGATCGGCACCGGCGAGTTGCGCAGGATCCACTCGCGCGTTTCGTGGATGTGCTTGCCGGTGGAAAGGTCCATCACCGTGTCCGCACCCCAGCGGATCGCCCAGACCATCTTCTCGACTTCCTCGGCGATCGAACTCGTCACCGCCGAATTGCCGATGTTCGCGTTGATCTTCACGCGGAAATTGCGGCCGATGATCATCGGCTCGGATTCCGGGTGGTTGATGTTGTTCGGAATCACCGCGCGCCCGCGCGCCACTTCGGCGCGCACGAACTCGGGCGTGATCAGCGCCGGGATGCTGGCGCCGAAGGACTCGCCGCCATGCACGCGCCCGCGTCCGCCAGCGGCATCGCGCAACGCTTCGATGCGCGCGTTCTCGCGAATCGCGATGTACTCCATCTCCGGCGTGACGATGCCGCGCCGTGCGTAGTGCATCTGCGACACGTTCGATCCGGACTTCGCGACGCGCGGCGCTTGAACGCGCGGGAAGCGCACCGGGGCGAGCTTCGGATCGGCCGCACGCTGGCGGCCGTAGTGCGAACTCAGGTCTGCCAAGGTCTCGCTGTCGCACCGCGCCGCGATCCAGCCGGCGCGCACTGCCGCCAGACCCGCAGTCAGGTCGATGCGTTGCGTCGGGTCGGTGTACGGACCCGAGGTGTCGTACACCACGAACGGCGGATTCGGCTCGGCACCGAACAGCTTTGGCGTGTCGGCGAGCGCAATCTCGCGCATCGGCACGCGCAACCCGTTCGCACCCTCGACGTGGATCTTGCGCGAACCCGGAATCGGCTGCGTCACCGCCTCCGACAACTCGCTGGTACGACGGATCAAATCACTCGGCAACGCATTCATGGCAACTCCTCGGAATGGATGCGGAGTGCCGACGCCGGACGCGAGTCCTGATCGAAGCTTCCCTACGCCGATGCGAATCGGATCAGGTTCAAAGGGTCTCTCTCAGCCGGCCATCGCACGGCACCCCCGCAGGGGCGTATTGAACCATGGATGGCGCCGCCCGGTGCGCTTGCAGCATTCGTACTCAGCGCCGCGATGCATGACTGGGGTAATCTTGCGAGTGGGCTCGGACGAGCAGCGCCACGCGTTGAAGGGGACCTGCATGAAGCTTCACGAAATACAGATCAAGGGGTTCAAGTCCATCGTCGATCAAACGATCGCCTTGGGACGCGTGAACTGCTTCATCGGCGCCAATGGCGTCGGCAAGAGCAATGTCCTTGAAGCCATTGGCGTGCTCGGTGCAGCAGCCTCGGGGCGTGTAGATGACGAGGCGATCATTCGCCGCGGCGTGCGCGCGGCACTACCTCGCCTCTTCAAGACATCGTTTTCCGCCACGAAGATTCCACCGCACATCACTCTCGAAGCACGCGGCGAATCGGACCTCAGTTTTCGCGTTGCATTGCTGAATCCACTCGAGAGACCGGAACCGGCCTGGACGTTCAAGACGGAGCATTTCGCATGCGGAAGCCTCGAGTTCGCCAGTCGTGGGGTTCGCAGCCGCAGCGACAACCTCGATCCAACCGCAGGGCTCTCAGCACTGAAGCTGGTAGGCCTGCAAGCGGATGATCCGGCATCACTGCTATTGAAGGCGCTGCAGGGTTACGCGATCTACACGCCCAATACCCCTGCCTTGCGCGGAACGGTGCCCGATTCGCAGATGCGAGCACCGGTCGGCCTCGTCGGCGGCGGTCTTGCCGAGGGCTTCCACGCACTGAGGCAAGCCCTCGACCCGGATCAACTGGACAACGTGCTCGATCTGGTTGACTGGGTCAGCGACGTGAGCGCAACTGAATCTGCCGGCGCACTGCTTTCACCGGCAGTCCCGCGCTCCAAGCATGTGTTGAAGTTCACCGATCGCTTCATGGCGATGTCGCGAAACACGCTGACCGCCTACGATGCGAGCGAGGGTGCGCTGTACATCCTGTTCGCCGCTGTCCTCTGCCTGTCGTCGGCATCGCCCTCCATCTTTGCGATAGACAACCTCGACTCGTCAC
Source organism: Lysobacterales bacterium (assembly GCA_016703225.1). Lineage (NCBI taxonomy): Bacteria > Pseudomonadati > Pseudomonadota > Gammaproteobacteria > Lysobacterales > Lysobacterales bacterium. Next base: position 351,576 of record JADJCM010000002.1, on the reverse strand, counting down.
TGAACCCGCGTTTGGTAACGCGGCTGATCGCAAGGCTGCCCGAGTGGCTACGCGCAGGAAATCCTGAGCGACAACTCCTGTTCACGGCGCACAACCCAGCCGTATTGGACGGACTCGACCTCGACGATCAGGAAGTCCGGCTTTTTGCAGTAGAGCGCAACAGTCAGGGGCACACCGCCATCAGGCGCATCGAAGTGTCGCCCGATCTGCGCGCACTGAACGAGCAGTACCCGCTGTCGAGACTCTGGGCCATGGGTCACCTGGGGGCCGTTCCGAATGTCTGAACTTCGCGTGGCGCTGGTTGCAGAGGGCCCTACCGACTTCATCCTCATTGAGGCTGCTCTCAAGGCGCTGTTGCCGGCGCCATTCTTGGCAACCCGGCTGCAACCGGAACCCACTCGTCCCAAGTTCGGCGAGGGCTGGGGCGGGGTTCTTCGCTGGTGTCTGGATTTTGCGTCGGGCGGCCATACCGCATTCGAGGATGATCCCAGGCTTCCTGGGTTCGATCTCTTCGTGATCCACCTCGATGTGGACGTGGCCGAGATGGCCTATGGCGATCTGGGCACAGAGATGCAGTTGCTCGCAGAAAGGCGCCAATTGCCGAAGCTGCCTTGCCACTTGCCCTGTCCGCCGGCCGCAGACAGCGCGACTGTACTACGCACACATGTCCTGGCGTGGGCAGGCATCACGCGACTGGGATCGCGCACCGCGCTGTGTCTGCCCTCGAAGGCAACGGAGGCCTGGCTGGTGGCAGCCACATTCATGGACGCAGACCCGATGCTCGCCGGACTGGAGTGCAATTCGAGGATTGGAACGCAACTCCTCTCCCTGCCAAGAACCAGGCGCATCCGAAAAACACAGCGGCGGTACCACGAGCTTGCTGCCGGCGTCACCGAGCACTGGGACATCGTTCGACGACGCTGTTCGCTCGCAGAGCAGTTCTCCGCTGATATCGCAGCGATAGGCGCGGGTACAGGCGGCCGCAGTGCGATCAGATGAATCGGAGCTTGTGATCGTGGATGTCAGGTGAACGTGAATGGGGATCGGGAGTGAGGGCCAGTGCGGAGCCCGACACTTCGCATGCCCCTCACGCCGAGGTTGATCGCTTAGCTGTGCCTGAATTCAACCCGATTCGCGGCTACTCCTCCGCAAACCCAAACTCCGGCAGCGTCTTGATGCAGGCGGTGTCCAGGGTCTGGAGGTCGGCGGACTGGATGGCTTGGACGATGAGGCCGCCGATGCAGGGGTTGACGTCGCCGTGGCCGGCGTTGGGGATGCGCAGCAGTCGGGTCCCGGAAAGCGTGGCCGCAGCCTGCTCGGCGTAGGCGGTTGGGGTGACGTGGTCCTCGTCGCCGGCGAGCATCAGCACCGGTACCGATGACGCCACCGGCTTCCAGAACGCAGCGTCGTGTCGCGCACGCGGCCACACCGCGCAGGACTCGCGTTCGTGCGCGAGCCAGTCGCCGTCGCGTTCGCGGTCGGCCGGCTGCCACAGCGGGCGTTCCTCGCCGCAGGCGATCGAGAGATACACGCCCGGCGGCACCGGCGGCGGGCGGTCATCGAGACCTTCGCTCAGCGCGGCGTAGTTTCCCGCATGCAGCTGATCGATCAGCGCCGGGATGCGCGCGCCGTCGCGCGTGCTCGACAGGCGCGCGCCGAGCAGTTGCAGCAGGGCGCGATCGTCGATGATGCCCTCGATCGCAACGTCGGCCGTCCCGACCTTGAAGCGATGCGGCTTCTCGGCCAGTCGTACTTGCAGCGCCGCCAGCTTGTCGGCCAAGCCGGGATAACGCGTGTTGCAGCCCTGGTCCTCGCGACAACGATCGAGAATGCCGGCCAGCGCGCGCCGCTCGTTCGCCGGCAGGTCGGTCCACATCGAATCGCCGATCGGCACCACGCCGTACAGCGCGATCACCCGTACCCGCTTCGGGTACTGGCGCAGGTACACGCGCGCCGCCTTGGTGCCGTAGGACACGCCCCAGAGCGACCATTGTTCGTAGCCGAGCGCGGCGCGCACTTCGTCGAGATCGTGCATCGCCTCGACCGTGTTGTACGCGGTCAGGTCCGCACGCGCGGACAGCTCCCTGGCGCAACCGGCCACCGCGTCGGCATGGCGCTTCGGATCGAGATAGCGATCGCGCTCGAAGATCGGCGAAGGCAGCTCGCAGGCCAGCGGGTTCGACTCCCCGGTGCCGCGCTGATCGACCAGCACGATGTCGCGGGTTTCACGCAGCGGCGCCAGCACCCGCGCCAGGAACGGCGCGTAGCGCGTGGCCGGCATCACCCCGCCACCGGCGAGGAAGGTAATCGCATCGCGTGCCTTGTGCTCGGCCGGTCCCGTCGCCGGCAGCATCAGCACCTTCAGCTCGATGCTGCGGCCGCCTTCGGTATCGCGTCGTTCGGGCACTTGGATGCGACCACAGCGCGCTTCGCCCTCGATGCCGGGCACCGCACACGGCTTCAGTCCTGCGCTGGATGGCGCCGCCTCGGCCACACCGAGCGCAGCACCGAGCAGCGCCCATCCCACGACCTTCGCCCATCGACCCATGACCTTCCCCGAGCATTCCAGTCGACCAAGGATGCGCGCCGGCGGCAAAAGGTTCAAAGCCCGCGTCCCGCTCACCGATCTTCAACCCCATCGCCCAGGCACTTGCGCGACAATGCCGGCATGAGCGACGCATGTGACGTGGTGGTGATCGGGGCCGGGCCGGCGGGATTGAGCCTGGCCGGGGTGTTGGCGCGGCAGGGCTGGTCGGTGACAGTGGTCGATCCGGCGGCGAGCGAGGCGTTGGCGGCGCCTCGCGACGACGGGCGCGAGATCGCGCTGACGCTGTTGTCGCTGCAATTGCTGGAGCAATGGGGCCAGTGGTCGCGATTGCGCGAGGCCGAGTACGCGCCGCTGCGCGAGGCGCAGGTGTTCGATGGCGATTCCGAATCGCCGATGCGGGTGGCGGCAGCCGAAGGCAGCGAGGCGCTGGGCTGGATGGTCAGCAATCACGCACTGCGCCGCGTCGCCTACGAGACCGCGGCCGAGGCGGAAGGCATCACCTGGCGGCTCGGGCGCAAGGCCGGTGACATCGCCACCGACGGGGACGCGGCGCGGGTCACGCTCGACGATGGCGAGGTGATCACAGCGCGACTGGTGGTCGCGGCCGACAGCCGTTTCTCCACCAGCCGCCGGCGCATGGGCATCGCCGCGCGCCAGCACGATTTCGGTCGCAACATGCTGGTCTGCCGCATGCGCCTGGAAAGGCCGCAGCCGGGCATCGCCTGGGAATGGCTTGGCTACGGCCAGACGCTGGCACTGCTGCCGCTGCGCGACGACCTCGCTTCGGTGGTGATCACGCTGACGCCCGCCGAGATGGATGCGCTCAAGGCGCTGTCGCCCGAAGCCTTTGGCGAAGCCGTCGCCGCGCGCTACGGGCAACGCCTCGGCGCGATGCAACTGGTCAGCGAGCGCCATGTCTATCCGCTGGTCGGGGTCGCGCCCGAGCGTTTGGTCGCGACCCGCTTCGCCTGCCTGGGCGACGCCGCGATCGGCATGCACCCGATCACCGCGCACGGCTACAACCTCGGCCTGCGCGGCATCGCCTTGCTCAGCGACGCGATGATGCTGGCGCGCCGTCGCGGACAGGACATCGCCGACGCCGAACCGCTGGCCGAATACGAACGCAACCTGCGCGCGATCGCGTTGCCGCTGTACCTGGCGACGCTGTCGGTGGTGCACCTCTACGGCGACGACCGCCCCGGCATGCGCCTGCTGCGCCGCGCGCTGCTGCGCCTCGCCGAACTGGCGCCGCCGTTCCAGCACTTGATGCGCATGGCCCTCGCCGGCCGCGACGCCAAGCCACCGCTGCCGCTGCGACTGCTGGCCCGGGCCGTGGCAGCGCTGCCGGGGCGGGCGACGCATTGAACCTGCTCCGTAGACGACACGCGGCGCAGTACGCGACGGCGATGCTGGCCCTCGCCTGCGTGGCCGCCTCCTTGTTGCCGGACGATGCACACGCCCGGCGCAGTCGCTATCGGCCGATGCCGGGGCATCCATGGCTTGAGGACCGCGAGACCGGGCGCTATCCACACGCGCATTGCGAATTGCGAGTATCGGTCGCGCGACCACTGCCCGAGCCGCTGACCAGCCCCGCCACCGGCGATCTGCTGAGCAAGATCTACCTCACCGCGGCAACGATGGAGAGCGCCGGCATCGTGCTCACCGACGTGATCGTCGCCGACGGCTGGCGCACCTGGTTGTGGCGCGACACGCCCGATGCCACGCGCGTGCAGGGCAGCGGCCGACTGGCCATCACCGTGCGCTGGCCGAACCCTGATGGCACGCTGCGCAAAGAGGCCACCGAGATCTTCGCGCTGCCGGCGCTTGAGGCACATCCGCCCTGGCGCTGGTCGCCGTGGCAGCGCGCACAGCAGATCCGCAGCGGCGAGCACGCCACCTACGAGGCATTCGAAAACGCGCCCGCAGCCGCGATCGCGCCGCCGGCGCAGCCCTTCGAGGTACGTTGCCGCACCGTGCTGTCGGAGGAACTTGTGGTGCCCGGCGCCTTTGAGGATCGCAACATCGGCCGCGACGAAGAGGGCCACGCGCCCGACGCGCCCAAGGACTGACTGATCCCGCGCGCGCCGCGAAAAATCCGCCGCGCTTTTGCGCATGGAGGGGGAAAGGAGATCTCCATGTCCAAGCCCCGCATCCGTTCCCTGCTGCTCGCCGCCCTGGTGTCGCTCGCAAGCCCGGGCTTCGCCCAAACGCTCCAGTCCACGCCCAACGTCAGCATCGTCAGCAACGGCTTCGTCTTCGCGCTCGCCGCCATGCCCGATGGCGACTGGATCGTCGGCGGCGAGTTCGATTCGGTCAACGGCGTCGCGCGCAAGAACCTCGCCCGGATCAATGCCGATGGCAGCGTGGATGCGGCGTGGAATCCGGGGGCGGATGCATCGGTGCGGGCGATCGCCATCACCACGGGCGGCGACGTGTTCATCGGCGGCTGGTTCCAGCATGTCGCCGGGATGCCGCGCGCAGGGTTGGCGAAGATCACCGCCGCGGGCGTGCTCGCGGTCTGGCAGGCAGGCGTCGGGGCCGATTTCATCAATGCACTCGCGATCGATGGCAGCGGTCGGCTGCTCGTTGCCGGACAGCTCGGCGACTTCCCTGCGATCAGCTACCTGAAGCGCCTGTCGCCCAGCACTGGCACGGTCGATCCAGGTTTCGTCGGACTGCCCGATTCCCACGTCGAGCAGATCGCGCTCACCGCCAACGGCGACCTTCTGGTCGCAGGGGGCTTCACCCAGATCTCGGGTGTGGCCCGTCGCGGCGTGGCACGACTCGATCTGGACGGTCTGCCGCGCGCGAATTGGAACGCGGCCGCCGACGGTCCGGTGAGCGCCATGGCGGTCGGTAGCGGCGACACGCTCTACGTCGCCGGATTCTTCAGCCAGATCGGCGGTGCCGCCCGCAGCGGGCTGGCCAAGCTCGACGCCAATGGTCAAGCCGACCCCGACTGGCATCCCCAGGGCCCGGATGGCGGCACCGCGACGCTCGAGATCGATGGCAACCGCCTCTACGTCGGCGGCGCTTTCGAAGAAATCGCCGGCGGTGTGTGCCCCAACCTGGCCCGACTCGATGCGTTCGGCAGCGGCGCCCTCGATGCCACCTGGACCGCCAGCATCGATGGACCGGTCGGAAACATCGGCCTCCCGCCCTCGGGCGAGATCTGGCTGGGCGGGGAATTCCTGCACGTCGGCACCGCACTGCGCATGGGCCTGGCGCGCCTGGATGCAGCCGGCACGCCGGCAGCCGCGAGCGATGCCGAACTGCCGGGCACGGTCACCCGCATCGAGCCGGTCGCGGGCGGCGCCGTGGTGATCGGCAACTTCCTCAAGATCGACGGCGCAGCCCACGCCCGCATCGCGCGACTCACGACCGCTGGCGCACTCGACCCGGCATTCGTGGCCAACGTCGAGGGAACGATTTTCGCGCTGTCCAGCGACGCCACCCACCTGTACATCGGCGGCACCTTCACCGCCGTCAACGGCGTTGCGCGCAACCGTCTGGCCAAGCTCAAACTCGGCAGCGGCACCCTCGACCCGACCTGGACCCCCGTCGTCGACGGCAACCTCCGCGCATTGCACCGTGACGGCGCAACGCTCTATGCGGCCGGCGATTTCACGCAAGTCAACGGCGTCGCTCGCAGCGGCCTTGCGAAGCTGGCGACGGCGGGCAGCGGCACGCTGGACACCGGCTTCGACGCCGGGCTGAATGCCGCCGCGAAGGACGTGCGAGACGGCGGCGGTGGCCGGCTGCTGCTGCTCGGTTATTTCACGCAGGTCGGCGCCAGCGCGCGTCGGTATGTCGGCATGGTGTCCGCCAGCACCGGCGCCGCGCTCGCCTTCGATGCCGGCTTGCCGAGTGGCAACTTCCCGGTCGCCGCCGCGATGGATGGCAGCGGGCGCGTGTACCTGACCGGCTCTCTGCAATCGGCCCAGGGCACTTCGCTGTGCGGACTGGCCCGGTTCGACGGCGGCAGTGGCGCACTCGACACGCGCTGGCGCCCGCGTGCCACTGGCCCGATCCAGCCTCTGGCGGTGATCGGCAACGCGGTCTACGTCGGCGGCTCATTCACTGCGCTGAGCGGCGTGCCACGCGTCAGCCTGGCCAAGCTGCCGCTGACCAGCCCCTTTCCGGAGAGCACCTGGCGTGCGGATGTCGGCATCAGCAGCGGCGACGCCGTCCAGACCATTGCACCAATCGGTACCTCGGTCTGGGTTGGCGGTTTGTTCAGCAGCATCGGCGGCACGGCGCGCAGCTCGCTGGCTGCGCTCACGACCGGAGTCGAAACCCTGTTCGGCGACGCCTTCGAGGATCTGCCGAGCGCCTGCGACTTGGGCCCCGCCTGAGAACCGGCTCGCGATCGCCGGCCCGGCAGACGATCGCCAACCCCAGAGCCTGAGGCCATGAAACGCGCGCCGCGAAAAATCCGCCGCGCTCCTGCGCATGGAGGGGGAAAGGAGATCCCATGTCCATGTTCCGCGTCCGTCCCCTGTGGGTTGCCGCCCTGCTGGTCACTGCCCTGCTCTCGCTCGCGAGCCCGGGCTTCGCCCAGACCCTCCAGTCCACGCCCAACGTCAGCATCGTCAGCAACGGCTTCGTCTACGCGCTCGCCCCCATGCCCGATGGCGACTGGATCATCGGCGGCGAGTTCGAGTCGATCAACGGCGTGGCGCGCAAGAATCTCGCCCGGATCAATGCCGATGGCAGCGTCGATATGGCGTGGAATCCGGGGGCCGATGACCGCGTCGGTGCGCTGGCTGCGAATGCCACCGGCGACGTGTTCGTGGGCGGGTCGTTCACCAGCGTGGGCGGATTTGCTCGCACGCATCTGGCGAAACTCACCGGCGCGTCTGCGGTGGTCAGTATGTGGCAGCCCGGCGTCGCACCAGAGGCGGTGGGTGCCCTGGCGGTCGACAGCGGTGGGCGACTTCTGGTGGGTGGGCGCTTCGGCAGCGGCCCGTCGGCGACCTACCTGAAGCGCTTCTCAGCCGTCACCGGTGCGGTCGATGCGAGCTTCAGCGCAGCGCCGGACGCGTGGGTCCGCAAAGTGCTGGTCGAGGCGAGCGGCAGGGTGTTGATCGCCGGCGACTTCGCCAACATCTCGGGAAATGCGCGCCGCGGCATCGCGCGACTCGATGGCAATGGCCAACTGCTCGCGAGCTTCGACGCCGCAAGCAACGGCACCGTTACCGCGATCGCGATCGGCTCCGGCGGCGCACTCTACGTCGGCGGCTACTTCACCGAGATCGGAGGCACGCCGCGCTCCGGCCTCGCCAAGCTCGGCAGTACCGGCAGTACCGACGCCAACTGGACCCCGGGCGGCATCAATGGTCCGGTGAACGCCCTCACGCTCGAAGGCGACCACCTCTACATCGGCGGCATGTTCACGCTGGTTGGCGGCAACCCGTGCAAGAACCTGGTGCGTGTCGACGCGCTCGGCAGCGGCGCACTCGATGCTGGCTGGGCCTTGCAGGCCGATGGCGAGGTCCGCGCCGTGGGCGCGACGGCATCGGGAGAAATCTGGCTGGTGGGTGCCTTCAAGCACCTGGGCACCAGCCTGCGCATGGGACTCGCTCGCTTGGACACGGCGGGCACGCTCGCACCGCGCATCGACGCGGAACTGCCCGGGGAGGTGTCCAGCATCCTGCCCGTCGCCGGTGGCGCGGCCATCGTCGCCGGCCGCTTCCTCAAGGTCGATGGTGCCGCGCACCGCCACATCGCCCGATTCGCGAGCAATGGGTCGGTCGACCACGCTTTTCAGGCGCAGGCCGACGCCACCGTCTTCGCGCTGGCCCCCAACGGCAGCCGATTCTTCGCGGGCGGCGCGTTCACCACGATCAATGGCAGCCCGCGCAGCCGCCTGGCCAAACTCGATGCGATCACGGGTGCGCTCGATGCAACCTGGACCCCGGCTCCCAACTACATCGTCAGAGCCCTGACCAACGCCGATGGTGCACTGTTCGTCGGCGGCGATTTCACCAGTGTCAGCGGCATCTCCCGCCGCAGCCTGGCCAAGCTGGCAACCGACGGCGCCGGAAGCGTGGATACCGGATTCGATGCTGCCATCGACGGGTCGGTGTCCAGTTTGCTCGGCGATGGGCTGGGGCACGTACTGGTCTACGGCGGCTTCAACCAGATCGGCGGTACCACGCGCGCAGGTCTCGGCATGGTCGACGCCAGCAACGGTTCGGCCCTGGCATTCGACGTCGGCGTGCTGCAGGGCCGCATCAACGCCATGGCCACCGACACCGCCGGGCGCGTCTACCTGGCCGGGAATCTCGAGTCTGCCCAGGGCACGTCTTTGTGTGGCCTGGCCCGCTTCGACGGCAGCAGCGGCGTGCTCGACCCACGCTGGCTGCCGTTCGTGAACTACGGCGTGGGTGCGCTGCGCATCGTCGCCGGCGCGGCCTACGTGGGCGGCGGCTTCAGCTCGGTGAGCGGCCAGCCGCGTCGCGCCTTGGTCAAACTGTCCCTGACCAGCCCATTCCCGGAGTGGCAGTGGGTCGCCGACGTCACCGGTGGCAATTATCCCTGGGTGAGCGCCATCGCCGCCGTCGGATCATCGATCTGGGTCGGCGGCGAGTTCGCGTCGGTGGCGGGGCAGCCACGCGCCGCGCTGGCCGCCGTCGCACCCGGTGCGCAAACCCTGTTCGGCGACGGCTTCGAACAGGTACCAGGCGACTGCGTCGCGCCCGAGTGAGCGCCCTCCAGATCGCCGCCGAACCGCGGCTCGATCAGCGCGCCCGCTTGGTCCCGTAAGCGCGCAGGAACATGTCGACGACACTGTCGATGTGCGCGGCCACTTCCTTGCGCGGCACCGGTTTCTGGCAACCGCACAGTTGCTTGAGGTGGCCGATGCCCTTGAGCAGGCAGAAGAAGTGTTGCGCAGCACGCGCCGGGTCCGGCACATCGAGCTGGCCGGCGGCGATGGCCTGATCGAGGAAGTGCTCGAAGCCATCCAGGGTCAGGCGCGGGCCGGCCTCGAAGAACAGCTCGGCCAGGCGCGCGTCCTGACCGGCGTTGGCGATCATCATGCGGTGCAGCGACAGCGATTCCGGACTGTGGATCAGCCCATGGAAACCGCGCGCGATCACGATCAGGGCATCGCGCACCGGCGTGCCCGCCGGTACCCGGAACATCGCCGCCGGCATCTGCTCCTCGCACTTGGCCGCGACCGCCGCTTTGAACAGCGCGTCCTTGTCGCCGAAGTGGCTGTAGACGGTGAGCTTGGACACGCCCGCAGCCTGCGCGATGGCGTCCATGCTGATGCCGTCGAATCCGTGGCTGGCGAACAGGCGCTTGGCCGCATTGAGGATGGCGTTGCGCTTGCCGAGGTCCTTAGGCCGACCGGGGGCCATGGCTTTCTTTGCGGTTCTGGGCATTACGATACTGGACAGTTCGGTTTGGTAACCATACTCTACCGCCCGGTTCACTAACTCGTCCATCGGAATTCGCCATGCTCCGTCTTCGCCTCGCGCTTGCTGCCGTCTTCGTCACCCTGTTCGTGATCCTGGCCGGCGCCTGTAGCGGCAATGGCAAGCCCGCCGAAGCGGTGAAGCCCGCCATCGTCGTGCGCCCGATTCCGCTCGAAGCGATGGCGATCGAGACCTACGCCGGTGACGTGCGTGCGCGCGTGCAGAGTTCGCTCGGCTTCCGCGTTGCCGGCAAGATCGACAAACGCCTGGTCGATGTCGGCGCACGCGTGCGCAAGGGGCAGACGCTGGCCGAACTGGCGCCCGAAGACCTGGAACTGCAGGCCGGCGCGGCGCAAGCGGCGGTTGCCTCGGCCGAAGCCAACCTGGCGCTGGCCGACGCCGAATTGGAGCGCCATCGCCTACTGCTCGACAAGAAATACATCAGCCAGGCCCTGTTCGACGCCCGCGCCAACCAGCAGAAAGCCGCAGCCGCCGGGCTCGAACAGGCGCGCGCGCAACTCGAAGTGGCGCGCAACCAGAGCGCCTACACCACCTTGCTGGCGACCGCGGACGGCGTCATCACCACGATCAGCGCCGAGGTCGGCCAAGTCGTGTCGGCCGGCCAGCCAATCATGACCCTGGCCCATTCCGGGGAGCTTGAGGTCGCCATCGACGTGCCCGAATCGCGCGTCAGCGAGTTCAAGCCCGGCCGCGTCGTCATCGCCGAGATGTGGGCTGCAAGTGGCAAGCGCTACGCCGCCACCATCCGCGAAGTGTCGCCCCAGGCCGACCCGGCGACGCGTACCAGCGCCGTTCGCGTAGCGCTTGATGTCCCCGATGCCGACGTCCAGCTCGGGCGCACCGCACGCATCTACCTCACCGATGCCGCGCGCGCGTCCTCGCTGCTGCTGCCACTGTCTGCGATCCACGAAAAGGACGGCAAGCCGGCGCTGTGGGTGGTCGACGCGAAGACGCGCAAGGTCGCGCTGCGCGAGGTCACGCTCGGCATCTACCGCGAGGATGGCGCCACCATCACCGCCGGCGTTACCGCCAGCGACTGGGTCGTCGCCAACGGCGTGCACAAGCTGCAGCCCGGCCAGGCGATCAAGCCGATCGACCGCGACAACCGCCCGGTGACGCTGTGAGCGGGTTCAACTTGTCCGAGTGGGCGCTGCGCAACCGCTCGCTGGTGCTGTACTTCGCGGTAGTGCTGGCGATCGCCGGCATCTGGTCCTACTCACGCCTGGGCCAGAGCGAAGACCCGCCGTTCACCTTCAAGGTCATGGTCGTGCGCACGCTGTGGCCGGGCGCGACCGCCGAGGAAACCGCACGCCAGGTCACCGAGCGCATCGAGGAAAAGCTGCAGGAGCTGCCGCAGCTCGAGTTCATTCGCAGCTATTCGCGTCCGGGCGAGTCGAACGTGTTCGTGATCGGCAAGGACTCGCTGCCGTCGAAGGACATGCCTGACTTGTTCTACCAAGTGCGCAAGAAAGTCAACGACGTCCGCCACACGCTGCCGGCAGGCACCCAGGGACCCTTCGTCAACGACGAGTTCGGCGATACCTTCGGCAACATCTACGCACTGGTTGGCGACGGTTTCGACTACGGCCTGCTCAAGTCGTATGCCGAACGCGTGCAATTGCAGCTGCTGCGCGTGCCCGACGTGGCCAAGGTCGAACTGGTCGGCCTCCAGGATGAGCGCATCTACGTCGAGATCGCGAACGCCAAGATCGCCACCTTCGGCCTCGATTTCAGCGCGGTGATCCAGCAGCTCGAACAGCAGAACGCGGTGACGCCGGGCGGCAGCTTCGAGACTGAGAACGATCGCATCTTCGTGCGCGCCAGCGGCGCCTTCGACTCGGTCGACGCGATCCGCAACATCACCATCCGCGGCAACGGCCGCCTGTTCCGGCTCGGCGACGTGGCCGAGGTCCGCCGCGGTTTTGTCGATCCGCCGGCTGCGCGCATGCGCTTCCAGGGCCGCGAGGGCATCGGCCTCGCGGTGGCGATGAAGAAGGGCGGCGACATCGTGCGCCTCGGCCGCGCACTCGACGAGGCAACCGCCAATATCGAGAAGGACTTGCCGGTCGGGCTCGAGTTCGCGCGCGTCGCCGATCAGCCGCGCGCGGTGCGCAACTCGATCGCCGAATTCGTGCGCACCCTCGGCGAGGCGGTGCTGATCGTGCTCGCGGTGAGTTTCTTCTCGCTCGGCTACCGCACCGGGCTGGTGGTCGCGCTGTCGATCCCGCTGGTGCTGGCGATGACCTTCGCGGCGATGTACTTCTTCGACATCGGCCTGCACAAGATCTCGCTCGGCGCGCTGGTGCTGGCGCTCGGCCTGCTGGTCGACGACGCCATCATCGCGGTGGAAATGATGGCGGTGAAACTGGAGCAGGGCTACGACCGCATCCGCGCCGCCGCGTTCGCCTATTCGAGCACGGCGTTCCCGATGCTCACCGGCACCCTGATCACTGCCGCCGGCTTCCTGCCGATCGCGACCGCACAGTCCGGCACCGGCGAGTACACGCGCTCGATCTTCCAGGTGGTGACGATCGCGCTGGTGCTGTCCTGGATCGCCGCGGTGGTGTTCATCCCCTACTTCGGCTATCGCCTGCTGCCTGACGGCGACAAGTTGCGCGCCGAACACGCCGGGCACGACCTCTACGACACCCGCTTCTATCGCCGCTTTCGCGAACTCCTGGAGTGGTGCCTCGATCATCGGCGCACCGTGATTGCGGCCACCGCGCTCGCCTTCGTGGTCTCGCTCGGGCTGTTCCGCTTCGTGCAGCAGCAGTTCTTCCCGGCTTCGACGCGACTCGAACTGATGGTGGACATGAAGCTACCCGAAGGCAGCTCGCTGCACGCCACCGACAAGGCAGTGCTTCGCCTGGAGCAGTTCCTGGATCAGCAAAAGGGCGTCGAGAACTATGTGGCCTATGTCGGCACCGGCTCGCCACGCTTCTACCTGCCGCTCGACCAGCAATTGCCGCAGGCGAGCTTCGCGCAGTTCGTGGTGCTGACCGAGTCGATCGACGCGCGCGAAGCGCTGCGGGCGAAGCTGATTCGCCTGTTCGAGGACGAGTTCACCGGACTGCGCGGACGCGTGACGCGCCTGGAAAACGGGCCGCCGGTCGGCTTTCCGGTGCAGTTCCGGGTGATGGGCGAAGACATCCCGACGGTGCGCCGCATCGCCCGCGAGGTGGCCACGGTGATGCGCGCGAATGCAGACCTGTCCAACGTGCATTTGGACTGGGAGGAGCCGAGCAAGGTGATCCGCCTGGTCATCGACCAGGACCGCGCGCGCCAGATCGGCGTCAACTCGCAGCAGCTCTCGCAGTTCATCCAGAGCTCGATCAGCGGCTCGCGCATCACCCAGTACCGCGAGGGCGACGAGACCATCGACGTGATGCTGCGCAGCCCGGTCGAGGAGCGTGCGCGGCTGTCGCTGCTCGACTCGCTCGCGGTGCCGACCGAGTCCGGAAAGTCGGTGCCGCTGGCGCAGATCGCGACCATCGAGTACGGGCTGGAGGAAGGCATCGTCTGGCGCCGCAACCGGCTGCCGACGGTGACCGTGCGTGGCGATGTCTACGGCGAGGTGCAGCCACCGACGGTGACGGCGCAGGTCGACCGGCAGTTGGCCAAACTGCGCGCCGAACTGCCGCCGGGTTATCTGTTGCAGCTCGGCGGCACGGTCGAGGACAGCGCCCGCGGCCAGGCCTCGGTGAATGCTGGCGTGCCGCTGTTCGTGGTGGTGGTGCTGACCCTGCTGATGTTCCAGCTGAAGAGTTTCTCGCGCACCTTCCTGGTGTTCCTGACCGCGCCGCTCGGCCTGATCGGCGTGACCCTGTTCCTGCTGCTGTTCAACACTCCGTTCGGTTTCGTCGCGATGCTCGGCACGATCGCGCTGTCCGGCATGATCATGCGCAACTCGGTGATCCTGGTCGATCAGATCGACCACGACATCGGAGAGGGCATGACCCCGTGGGACGCGCTCGTCGGCTCCACCATCCGCCGTTTCCGTCCGATCGTGCTGACCGCACTCGCTGCCGTGCTGGCGATGATCCCGCTCAAGAGCAGCGCCTTCTTCGGCCCGATGGCAGTTGCGATCATGGGGGGATTGATCGTCGCCACCGCGCTCACGCTGCTGTTCCTGCCGGCGCTGTACGCGCAGTGGTTCAAGGTTGAGCGGCCGCAACTGAAGCCGACGGAACTCGGCGACGACCCTTGGCCCGGAGACGAGATCGAGGCCTGATTCGGGACGGCGCGGACTGGCCGCGGGCGATCCGGCGCTAAGATCGCCGGTCCGGATCGCGACACAGAACCGACGAATGGAAGCTGGACCTGTTGATATCGGGCGCGCGAGGCACATGCACCGCCTCGCACGCATCGCGGTGCCGCTCACTGGCGCAATCGGCATCGGCCTCGTCCCACTGCTGTGGGGCGACGCCGCCGTGCTGACATCGCCGCTGCGACTGGCCACCAACCTGCTGCCCTGGTTCGGCCCATGGCTGCTGCTGCTGGCGTGGTTGCGGCGTCCACTCGCAGCAAGCGTCTGGGTGATCCTGCTGCAGTCGATCTTCCTCGGCCTGCACGAACTCAAGCTTCGGCACCTGGGCCTGCCACTCGTGCCCGCCGATGCCGTCGCTGCCGAACAGATGCTGTTCAGCCCTGCGCTGTACCTGCGCTATCTCGATCCATCCTGGCGCTTGGCCGGCGCCGCCGGGTTGGTGGCGATCGCGCTGCTGCATCGTCTCGACCAGCCCGCTGCGGCACTGCGTGGAAGGCTTCGCTGGACGACCGCGATCGCCGGCGCGGCGATGATCACATCCCTCGCACTGGCGGCCTCGCCCTGGCGCTGGCTCTATGACCGCGAGCGTCTCGATGTCCACGTCTGGATGCCCGCCGAGGCCGCCGAGGCCGCCGGCGCAACCGCCCACTTCCTGCACCTGTACCTGCATACCTCGTCCAGCCTGCCGCCCGCCGACGCAGCCGTGGCGGCGGATGCGATGGCCTGGTTGGCGCGGAACGAACACGAGTTCGGCGTGACCGCCAGCACGACAACGCTGCCGGACCTGATCGTGGTGCAGAGCGAGTCGTTCATGGACCCGGGCGCGCTGCTGGGCATGGATACCGAACAATTCGCACCGCAGCTGGCGCGGTTGCGTCTCCAGCATGCACACGGTGACTTGCGCGTCCCGGCATTCGGCGGACTCACCACGCGCACCGAGTTCGAGTTCCTCACCGCATTCCCGTTGCTCGAGGACGCGCGCATCCAGTACCCGTACCAGGGTCTGGTGCATCGCCCCCTGCAGGCACTGCCCTGGACCCTGGTGACGCTTGGCTACCAGACCGCCGCAGTGCATCCCTACGACCTCCGCTTCTACCGGCGCGACCTCGTGCTGCCGCTGCTTGGCTTTGAGCAACTCCACGGTATCAGCGAATTCGATCCCGCCGATGTGCATGGCTACCACGTCTCGGATGCGGCACTGAACCGCCGCATCATCGAACTGCTCGGCGATGGCGCACCGCAGTTTCTCTTTGCCGTGACCATGGAGAACCACGGGCCTTGGGATGAAAGTCGCGCGATTCCGCAGGATGCTCTGCCGCAGTTGCCCGCAGCCGTGGCCCTGGCCGAAACCTCGGCGCTGCAAATGCGTCGCTTCCTGCATCACACGCGGCGCGCCGATGCGGCACTCGGCGAGCTGGCGCGGTGGGTGATGCAACGCCAGCGACCGACCCTGCTGCTGTTCTACGGCGACCACTTGCCGGGTCTGGCACCCGCGCTGGAGCAATGGGGATTCGACGATGGCCTGACCGCGGTGGCGCAGGCGACGCCCTGGCTGCTGGTTGACAACCGCAGCACCGGCACGCAACGCATCGACCTCCACGCCCATGAACTCGCGCCGTGGCTGCTGGCGCGCGCCGGCATCGCCGATGCCGGGCTGTTCGCGCCGCTGGAAGCGCTCCGGCGCGCACGCGCGCGATCGGCGCTGCCCGAGTCGGCGCGCGACTGGCACTCTCAGCTGGTGGCGGCGGCTTTGCGCGAGGAGCCAACGGCGCGCTCGATCGCGCTGGCGGACGCCGAGATGACAAAGCTCGTCGCATGGAGTCCGCAGTCGGCCGAAGCCGATGCCGAGGTCTCCGCGGCGCTGACCGTATGGTTCCAGTTCGAACCTGCCATCGACCGCAGCTTCCAGCTGGAAATCGGCGGCGAGCGCCTGCGCACGCTCAGGCAGGACGGCCATCTGTTGGTGGCCGAACTGCCCGCGCCCGGCCACCGATCTCTGCGTAGCGAACCGGCAACCGTTCCGGTGCGCCTGGTCGATCCGGTCGGGCGCCGCCAGCAAGTCATCGGCAAATTCGTCGTGCGCCCTCGCGCCGAGCGCCTGGGCGGTTGGCATGGCTTCGGCGCGGGGCCCTTCTGTGCGATCGACATCTTTGGTCCGCCGACCCTTGCCGCCAGCGCGAGCGCCGGCAATGAACGCGTCGGCCTGTGGTTGCGCGCCGGCTGCATTCCCGACGGCGCCAAACTGGTCTTCGACGGGACGGTACTCGACACCACCGTGGTCGACGACCTGGCTACCGCGTGGATTCCGCCCGCCCTGCTCGCCAAGCCGCGCGACGTGGCACTGCAACTGCGAGCCGGTGACGCCGAGCTGGCGGTCGGGCACATCGCGATCCAGCCGTGATGGCTCAGCCGTCTTCGTCGGTGAGCCGGCGCAGGTAGTCGTCGACATCGACCTCGACGGTGCGCGGGCGGCGGTTCAACAGGTCCTGGATGCGCTCGTTTTCGCTGGCGCGCACCTCGGCGACGGTGCCGGTGGTGAGCATGTCGCCCTGGTCGAGCACGGTGATGCGGTCGGCGATGCGGAACGCCGACTCGAGTTCGTGGGTGACCACGACGATGGTCATGCGCAGCGCATCGCGCAACTTCAGGATCAGCTCGTCGAGTTCGGCCGAGACCACCGGATCGAGACCGGCGCTGGGCTCATCGAAGAACAGCAGCTCCGGGTCCATGACGATGGCGCGCGCCAGCGCGGCGCGCTTGATCATGCCGCCGGAAAGCTGCGAGGGCATCAGGTCATGGAAGCCACCGAGGTTGACGAACTCGAGCTTGAGCCGCGACATGATGCGGATGGTGGTTTCGTCGAGCGCGGTATGTTCGCGCAACGGCAGCGCGACGTTCTCCCCCACCGACATCGAGGTGATCAGCGCGCCGCCCTGGAAGGAAACGCCGAGCTTGCGCCGCACTGCGAGCAACTCGCGCGCACCGGCAAGACCGACATCGACACCGAGGATCTTCACCGTGCCCGACACCGGTCGCTGCAACCCGATGATGTGGCGCAGCAGCGTTGACTTGCCCGAGCCCGACCCGCCCATGATCACGCGGATCTCGCCGCGCTTCACGCTGAAATCGACCCCGTGCAGGATGCGCCGACGCCCGTAGAAGGCTTCGAGTCCAACCACTTCGATCAGCGGCGCGGCGGCATTCATCGGTTCAGGAAAAAACTGAAGATCATGTCGGCGACGATGATCGCGCTGATCGAGACCACGACAGCACGCGTGGTCGCGCGGCCGACGCCTTCGGCACCGCCGCTCACCGAGAAGCCGGTGGCGACGCCGATGACGGTAATCAGCAGCGCGAACACAACGCTCTTGGCCAGTCCTTCCCAGACGTCGCGCGGGGTCAGGTGTTCCAGCGTCTGTGCCAGGTAGGTCGGCACGCTGATGTCGAGCATTGGCGCCGAATACAGCGCCGCGCCGAAGATGGCGGCGGCGTCGCTGAGTACGGTCAGCACCGGCAGCATCAGCAGCATCGCGACCAGCGCCGGCGCGACCAGATAACGCACCGGATCGATACCCATGACGCCGAGCGCGTCCACTTCCTGCGACACCGACATCGAGCCGATGCGCGCCGCGAACGAGGAGCCGGAACGGCCGGCGACGAGGATGCCGGTGATCAGCACGCCGAACTCGCGCGTCACCGACTTGGCGACGGCGAGCACCACCTGGGTCTGCGCGCCGAACTCGCTCAGCGTCGCGATGAACTGGATGGCGAGCATCAGACCCACGGTGAGCGACAGCAGCATCACGATTGGGATGGCATCGAATCCGACCTGGCGCATCTGCTCAACGATCGCAGCGAGTCGCACCGGCTGGCCGCGGTATCGACCAACCGCGGTGAACACCATCGCCTCGGCCACCAGCCCGGCGCCGTAGCCGACCGCGTCAACCGCGGCCACGGTACGGCGGCCGAGCCGGTTCAGCAGGTGCAGGGCCGGCTTCATTCGGTCGAACGCGCCGCGGCGAGGTCGGCGAAGATCGGGAACACGCGGTCCAGCCGCGCCAGCTCCAGCACCGCGCGCACCGGCTCGCTCGGCGCCAGCAGCGCGAAGCGACCGCCCTTGCCGCGCGCATGCTGGAAGCCCTCGACCAACGCGGCGATGCCGGAGGAGTCGATGTAGCTGACTGCATCCAGTTGCACTGCCAGCGCGCGCACCTTCGCGAACGCGTCGAGCACCTGGCGGCGCACGTCCTGCGACCACGACAGATCGACCTCGCCCCACACCTTCAATACCGCCCAGTCGCCGTCGCGGCTCAGCTCGCAACCCTTGTTCATGGTGCCGTCCTCGCATGCAGCTTGCGCACCATCGTCAGCACATTGCCGCAACGGTGCCTGAGCGGCCGCAGCCGCCAGTGGTCCATGGTTTCGTCGATGATATTGATGCCGAGCCCGCCCGGACGGCACTCCTCCAGATTGCGCGGGCGCAAGCAGCCGGGGTCCACCGCCGGCGCGCGGTCGCGCAGGCGAAAGCGCAGGCGTCCGCGTCGACGCTCGATGCACAGACCGATGCAGCCGCCATCACATTCGCGGTAGGCGTGGCGGATGATGTTGGCGCAGGCCTCATCGATCGCCAGCACCAGCTGCGCGGTATCGCGCGCCGCCAGCCCCTGGGCAGCGAGCGCGCGTTGCACCGAGGCGCGCACCGCAGACAATGCTTCGGCGCGCGCAGCAAACTCGATGCGCAACAGTGGCGGCGCGCTCATGCCGCAGCCTCGATCATCAACAAGGTGGTGTCATCGCCGAGCTGGCGTCGGCGCAGCTCGCCGACGATGCGGCGCAGACGCGTTTCCGGGCGCCACTGCGCATGGCGCTGGATCAGCTCGACCACGCCGTCGACGCCGAGCAGGTTGCGCGACTCGTCGCGCGCGTCGGTGGCGCCGTCGGAGAACAGGTACAGGCAACGCCCGTGCAGCACCGCCTGCTGCTGCGGAAAATCCATGCCCGGCACGATGCCGAGCGGCGGCCCCTCGGCACGAAACAACTGCGCACCCGCCGGACCATGCACCAGCACCGGCGGGAAGCCGGCATTGGCCCAGGTGGCGCTGGCGCTGGCCGGATCGTAGTAACCGACCGCGGCGCAGACGAAGGTGCCGCCGGCCACGGTGTCGCACAGGTCATCGTTGGCGCGCGCCAACCACTGCGCGGGGGTCAGCCCTTCCTTGCCGATGAAACGCAGCAGGCTGGCGCAGCGCACCATCAGGAACGCAGCGTCGAGGCCTTTGCCGGCGACATCGCCGATGGCGAAGCCGATGCGGCCGTCGGCGAGATCGAAGTGGTCGTAGAAGTCGCCCGAAATTTCGCGCGCCGGGCGGTTGATCGCGAGCAGCGGATAGCCACCGCGCCGACGCATCGGCAACAGCGAACGCTGCATGCGTCGCGCCAGCTGCAGTTCGCGGCGAATGCGCGCATGTTCGAGCAGGTTTTCGGTGAGCGCGGCATTGCTCGCCGCCAGCGCCGCGGTTGCGGCGAGCGCGCGCAGCAGGTCGCGATCGGATTCGTCGAACAGCGCGCCATCGCGCTTGTTGATCACCTGCAGCACGCCGATCGGTCCGCGCGCGGTGAGCAGCGGCGCGCCGAGCATGGTACGCGTGGACACGCCGGTGACAGCATCGATGACGCCGGTGAAATCGGGATCGGTGGCGGCGTCGCGCACGATCTGACACTGGCCGCTGGCGAGCGCGCGCCCAACGATGCCGCTATCGGCCGGAATGCGCAGGCCGATGATGTCGACCGGACCGGCGCAGGCGCGACAGACCAGTTCGTGCGTCGCGGTATCGAGCAGGAACACCGCGCCGCCCTGGGCACCGAGTGCGCCGATGATGCGCGCCAGCGCCAGGTTCAGCGCCGCATTCAGGTCGAGGGAAGACGCCAGCGCCTGGGCCAGATCGGCGACCAGCGCCAGCGCACTGTCGCCGGCACGACGGCCGGTGCCGCGATCGGCGGGGGCCATCGCGCTCATCGCATCACGGCGCCGCCGGACGCTCGCGTCGCTTGCGCATGCCCCACAGCGTCAGCACCGGGCCATGCGCCACGTAGAGCACGCAGATGCCGAGCAGCAGGCGCGGCGGATCGATCACCAGCAACACGATGATGCCGAGCGCGAGCGGGATCCAGATGAATGGCACGCGTTCCGATTCGGGCTTCGCCTTGAAACTCCAGTAGCGCAGCCGCGACACCATCAGGATGGCCGCGGTCAGGGTCACGAACAGCGCCAGGAATGCGACGCGAGTGCCGGGAATGGCGTGGTCGTTCATGGTCCAAACAAAGGACATCATGAGACCCGCGGATGCCGGACTCGCCAGCCCCTGGAAAAAACGCTTGTCGATCACGCCGATCTGGGTGTTGAAGCGCGCCAGGCGCATCGCCGCGCAGGCGGTGTACACGAAAGCCGCGGCCCAGCCGACCTTGCCCATGATCGGCCCATAGCCCTTGAGCGTGGCCAGCGCCCAGGCGTACATCACCACCGCCGGCGCCACGCCGAAGCTGACCAGGTCGGCGAGCGAGTCGTACTGCACGCCGAAATCGCTCTGCGTATTGGTCATGCGTGCCACGCGGCCGTCGACGCCATCCAGCAGCCCGGCCACGAATACCGCGATCGCAGCCTCGGTAAAGCGCCCGTTGAACGCCGAGATGATCGCGAAGAAGCCGGCCATCATGCCGGCCGTGGTGAACAGGTTCGGCAGCAGGTAGATGCCGGGGTGGCGCGCTGGGACGTTCGGGGAATCGCTCATGGGCGCAGTCTAGCGAAGCCGGGCGTGGTTCGCGTTACCATGTGTCCACCGCAGGAGGAACTCCGATGAAAATGAGTCTTGCAATCTGCCTTCTCGCCACTCTGGTGGCGGCAACCCCTGTCCACGCCGAGAAGTTCTACAAGTGGCAGGACGCGGACGGTGTCTGGCATTACAGCAACAAGCCGCCCAAGGACCAGCCAGCCGAAGCCCTGACCGTGCGCTCGAAGGGCGCCACGCAATCTGACGAGGAACGCGCCGAGCAGGCTCGCAAGGAGAAGGCGCGGGGTGGCGTTCCGGTGGCGACGGCCGAGCAGTGCACGAAGCTGCGCGAGAACCTCAAGGTGCTGGATTCGGCCACTTCAGTTCGCATCGACCGCAATGCGGATGGCGAGGCGGAAGATATGTCAATGGAAGAACAGCGCGCCGAAGCAGAAAAAACCCGGCGCCAGATCGAACGCTTCTGCGATTGATGTCTCCTCGTCGGAGAGCCGGCGGCTCGCGGCTGGAGCCACCGTGACGCTCGCGGTCAGCCGTATTGGCGGCCGACATCTGGACGCCGTGCCGCCGGACACGGCGTAGCGGGTAGAATCGGCGGCTCTGCCTTCTTCGAGCCCGCCCGATGCGCCTTTCGCAGTTCCATCTCCACACCACCAAGGAAACCCCGGCTGATGCCGATGTCGTCAGCCAGCAGCTGATGCTGCGCGCGGGGATGATCCGCAAGCTTGGAGCCGGGCTGTACACATGGACGCCGCTCGGTCTGCGCGTGTTGCGCAAGGTCGAGGCGGTGGTGCGCGAGGAGATGAACGCGGCCGGCGCGCTGGAACTGCTGATGCCCTCGGTGCAACCGCGCGAACTGTGGGAGGAAACCGGGCGTTGGCAGAAGTTCGGCGGCCAGTTGCTCAAGATCAAGGACCGCAAGCAGGCCGACTACTGCTACGGCCCGACGCACGAGGAAGTGATCACCGACTTCGCGCGCAACGAGCTGCGCAGCTACAAGCAGCTGCCGGTCAACTTCTATCAAATCCAGACCAAGTTCCGCGACGAAATCCGCCCGCGTTTCGGAGTGATGCGGGCGCGCGAGTTCCTGA
The DNA here is from genome assembly GCA_016703225.1 of Lysobacterales bacterium. Taxonomy (NCBI): domain Bacteria; kingdom Pseudomonadati; phylum Pseudomonadota; class Gammaproteobacteria; order Lysobacterales; species Lysobacterales bacterium. The sequence continues at coordinate 329,440 of JADJCM010000002.1, read as the reverse complement.
TGAAGGACGCCTACTCGTTCCACATGACGCCCGAGTGCATGGCGCGCGAGTACCAGAACATGTACGCCGCCTACACCCGCATCTTCACCCGCCTCGGGCTGAAGTTCCGCGCCGTGAACGCGGACACCGGCGCCATCGGCGGCAGCGCCTCGCATGAGTTCCACGTGCTCGCCGAATCCGGCGAGGACGCGATCGCGTTCTCGACCGCATCCGACTACGCCGCCAATATCGAGATGGCCGAAGCGCTGGCGCCGGCCGCAGCGCGTGCGCCAGCCGGTGGCGCGATGCGCAAGATCGCCACGCCGACGCAGAAGACCTGCGAAGAAGTCGCCGCGCTGCTCGGCATCGCGCTGACGCGCACGGTCAAGTCGGTGGCGCTGATGGCCGCGGATGGCCGCTTCGTGCTCGCGCTGGTGCGCGGTGACCACGTCGTCAACGAGATCAAGCTGGCCAAACTCGAGGGCATGGCCGAGTACCGGCTGGCGAGCGAGGCCGAAATCCTCGATCACCTCGGCTCCGAGCCGGGCTTCCTGGGCCCGGTTGCGCCGCGCCAGGCGGTGCGCGTGATCGCCGATCGCAGCGTCGCGGCAATGTCCGACTTCGTCGTTGGTGCCAACGAGGCAGGCTTCCATCTCGACGATGTGAACTGGGGTCGCGACCTGCCGGAGCCAGAACTCGTGGCCGACATCCGCAACGTCGTCGAGGGCGATCCCTCGCCCGATGGCACGGGCGAGCTCCGTATCGCGCGAGGAATCGAGGTCGGGCACGTGTTCCAGCTCGGCCAGAACTACGCCCGCGCCATGCACGCGAGCGTCGCCGATGAGCAGCAGCAGGCGCAGGTGATGTACATGGGCTGTTATGGCATCGGCGTGAGTCGCATCGTCGCTGCCGCGATCGAGCAGAACTTCGACGCCGCCGGCGTCATCTGGCCGGAACCGATGGCGCCGTGGCGCGTCGCGGTATGCGTGATCAATCCGAAGAATGACGCCAAGGTCGCGGACGCCGCGAGCGCACTTTACGCGGAGCTGAACAGTCGCGGCATCGAAACCACGCTCGACGATCGCGGCCTGCGCCCGGGCGCGATGTTCGCCGACATCGAGCTGATCGGTGTGCCGCACCGGGTCGTGGTCAGCGAGCGTGGGCTGGCGGCGGGAACCTTCGAGTACCGGGCGCGGCGCGCCAGCGAAGCAGAGCAGCTCGACCACGAGGCCTTGCTCGCCAGACTGAGTTGAAACCGGTTCGCCGCCGGAGATCGCCGCCACGGACGGGCGCAACCGATGCGTGCGCCGGTCACTCCAACTTCCCGCGCTGCGAGCGCAGCCCATCGATCTGGCTGGTCCAGTCGGCGAGGCGGGCTCGCTCCTGTTCGACCACGGCCGCCGGTGCGTTGGCGACGAAGGTTTCGCTGGCCAGCTTGCCCTGGCACTTCCTGATCTCGCCCTCGACGCGGGTGATTTCGCGATCGAGCCGCTTCTTCTCGGCGTCGAGATCGATCAGTCCGGCGAGCGGGATCAGCACGCGCAACGAACCGACGATGGCCGCGGCCGCCGCCGGCTCGGCTTCACCGGCGACAAGGAAACGCGGCGATTCGGCGCGCGCGAGGAACGCGATCTGGGCGGCGAACTTGGCGACACGGCGCGCATCATCGGCATCGCCGCCGGTGAACAGCATCGGGATAGCCTTGCTCGGCGCGATGTTCATTTCGCCGCGGATGCGGCGCACGCCCATCAACACGTCCTTCAGCCACTGCACTTCCGCAGCCGCGGTCGGATCGACCGTGATGTCGGTCGCCTGCGGGTAACGCTGGGTGGCGATGAACTGGCCTGCGGCATGGCCGAGTTTCGGCGACACGTGCTGCCAGATCTCCTCGGTCACGAACGGGACCAGCGGATGCAGCGCGCGCAGCACGGTCTCGAGCACATACAGCAGCGTGTGGCGCGTCGAGTCCGCGGCCACGGCGTCGTCGCCGGCCAGCGCCGGTTTGGTGAGTTCGAGGAACCAATCGCAGTATTCGTTCCAGGTGAACTCGTACAGCGCCTGCGAGGCCAGGTCGAAGCGGTAGTCGGCGAGTTGCGCGTGCACGCTGTCGATGGTCGCGGCCAGGCGCGACAGGATCCAGCGTTCGGCTTCAGTGCTCGCCGTAGGAGCGACCCCGGTCGCGACCGCAAACCCCTCCGTGTTCATCAGCACGAAGCGCGCCGCGTTCCACAGCTTGTTGCAGAAGTTCTTGTAGCCCTCGCAGCGATTGAAGTCGAACTTGATGTCGCGGCCGTGCGAGGCGAGCGAGGCGAAGGTGAAGCGCAACGCGTCGGCACCGACTGCGGTGATGCCTTCGGGGAACTCCTTGCGCGTGGCCGCTTCGATCTTGGGGGCATCCTTGGGCTGCATCAGACCCGAGGTGCGCTTGGCGATCAGGTCCGCGAGCGAGATGCCGTCGATCAGATCCAGCGGGTCGAGCACGTTGCCCTTGGACTTGGACATCTTGTTGCCGTCGCGGTCGCGCACCAGCCCGGTAATGTAGACGTGCTTGAACGGCACCTGGCCGGTGAAGTGGTCGGTCATCATGATCATCCGGGCGACCCAGAAGAAGATGATGTCGAAGCCGGTGACCAGCACCGAGGTCGGCAGGAAGGTGTCGAAGCCGTATTGCTTCATCGCATCCGCGTCCGGCCAACCGAGCGTCGAATGCGACCACAGCGCCGAGCTGAACCAGGTTTCGAGCACGTCGTCGTCGCGGGTGAGTCGGATCGCGCCATTCGACTCCGTTCGCACTGAGCCTGTCGAAGTGCGAGCGGAGTCGACCTCGAGGGATCGTCCTTCGACGGGCTCAGGGCGAACGGAACGCTTCGCCGCACGCGCCTTGTCCAGAGCTTCTGCTTCGGTCCGGGCGACGAAGATGTTTCCATCATCGTCGTACCACGCCGGAATGCGATGGCCCCACCACAACTGGCGCGAGATGCACCAGTCCTGGATGTTGCCGAGCCAATGGCGATAGGTGTTGATCCAGTTCTCCGGCACGAACTTGACGCTGCCGTTTTCCACCAGTTCGAGACCGCGGGCCGCGAGCCCGTCCATCTTCACGAACCACTGGTAGGTCAGGTACGGCTCGATCACCTGACCGGTGCGATCGCCGCGCGGCACCTGCAGCTTGTGCGCCTTTTCCTCCACCAGCAGCTCGGCCGCGGTCAGGTCGGCGAGAACGGCCTTGCGCGCGACATACCGATCGAGCCCGCGGTATTGGGCCGGGGCGTTGTCGTTGACGGTCGCGGTCGGCGTGAAGATGTTGATCATCGGCAGGCTGTGGCGCTTGCCGATTTCGTAGTCGTTGAAATCATGCGCCGGCGTGATCTTGACGCAGCCGGTACCGAAGTCCTTGTCGACATAGGCGTCGGCGATGATCGGGATCTCGCGCTCGGTCAGCGGCAGTTTCAGCATCTTGCCGATCAGGCCGGCGTAACGCTCGTCCTCCGGATGCACGGCAACGGCGACGTCACCCAGCATGGTTTCCGGACGCGTGGTCGCGACCACCAGCTGGCCCGAGCCATCGGCGAGCGGATACGCGATCGACCAGAGCTTGCCTTGTTCCTCCTCGCTGACCACTTCCAGATCGGAGATCGCGGTGAGCAGCACCGGGTCCCAGTTCACCAGGCGCTGGCCGCGGTAGATCAGGCCCTGTTCGTGCAGGCGCACAAAGGTCTCGACGACGGCCTTCGACAGGCCTTCGTCCATGGTGAAGCGTTCGCGCGACCAGTCGCCGCTGACGCCCATGCGCCGCATCTGGCGGCTGATCGTGCTGCCGGATTCTTCCTTCCACTGCCAGACGCGCTCGACGAACTGTTCGCGACCGAGTGCGTTGCGGGTCTGGCCTTCGCGTTCGAGCAGGCGGCTGACGACCATCTCGGTCGCGATGCCGGCATGATCGGTACCGAGCTGCCACAACGTGCGCTTGCCGCACATGCGCTGGTAACGGATCAGCGTATCCATGATCGTGTGCTGGAACGCATGCCCCATGTGCAGGGTGCCGGTCACGTTCGGCGGCGGCAGCATGATCGTGTACGGCTCGCCATCGCCGCTTGGTGCGAAGTAGCCGCTGGCCTCCCACTGCGGGTACCAGCGCGACTCGATGTCCCGGGGATCGAAGCTCTTGTCCATGCATGACTCCACTGCGTCGCGACCGGGCCGCAACGACTGAATGAGAACTGGAAGGGCCGTGAAACCGCGGCCGGAGGCCGGTTAGGCTAGCACGGGCGCCGTGTGCACCGAATTCAGTTGCGCTCGCGGTCGCGATCGCGACGGACGCCGGCGATAACGAAGCGGTGCGACTCGCCGAAGCGCTGCACATGGTGCCCGAGCGCGCGCGCCATGGCCGCGAAGGCACCATAGCGCTCCGGGCGCACCAGATACAGGCGCGGCCCCTCGGCTTCTGCGAGTTCTTCGGACAACACCTGGTCATAGCGCGGGTCCGCGCTCGGCGCGATGCTGATCCACTCGGCTTCGATGTCGAGGTAGAAACCGAGACCATAGCGCGGCGACTCGTCGATGAAGACCGCTTCACCCGGCTGGAACGGTACGACACGCCTGATTTCGGCGGCGAAGGCGCGCATGTCCTTGTTGTTGTGCACGTGCGCAGCCGCGGCCTTGAGCAGCACCAGCAGTACCGTCACCCACGGCAGCCAGGCCAGGCGCCGCCGCAGTCGCTGCGGCTCGGCCAGCCAGGCACGGGCAATGACCAGCGCGATCGCCGGGAACAGGGGCAACAGATACAGCGGCAGGCGCGAGCGCGCGAGCAGGAACACCAGCAGGGAAAGGCCGATCCACCAGGCCAGGAAGCGGCCCTGCGGCGCCAACCTCGACCAGCGCAATCGCGTCAACGGCAGCTCGCGCCAATGCCGCCACAAGGTCGGCAACCATGGCAGCGTGCCCACCAGCAGGGTCGGGCCATAGATGTAGAAGCCGCCCCACCACTGCGGAAAGCGGCCGTGCTCGCCCGAAGCGATGCGCGCCACCACCTCTTCGCGCAGCAGATAGCCGAACATCTCTGGATTGCGCAGCAACACGGCGAGGTACCAGCCGAGACCAAGCAGAACGAATACGAGCAGGCCGCGTAGATCGAACAACTGACGCGTCCGCAGGTGCGACTGCAGGCCATCGAAGATCAGGATCGCCGCCAGTGGCAGCAGACCCGGCGGCCCCTTGGTCACGAAGGCGAGCCCGAAGCCGGCCCACATCAGCAGGATCCATGGCCAGGCTGCGGCATTCGCGCGCAGCGGCCAGCGCGCCCCGACGTAGCCGAACACGCCCAACGTCGTCATCAACGTGAGCAGCGTATCTGTGGTCACCAGATTCGCAGCGAAAAAGGGCAGCGCAGTGGTCGTGTAGATCGCCGCTGGCAGTCCCGGCAGCCGCGGCGTGAGCCTTCGACCAATGCCGAACAACAGGCCTGCGGTCAAGGCGAAGGCCAGCGCATACGGCGCGCGCACCGCCCATTCGTTGCGCCCGAACCGGGAGACGCTTCCGGCGATCGCCCAGTAGGTCAGCGGCGGTTTGGTCGGATGGATGCGGTGGTGATGGCGGCGCGGCGTGATGTAGTCGCCGCTCAGCAGCATCTCCATCGCCACCTGGGTGTAGCGCCCCTCGTCGGGTTCCCACAGCCCGCGCGAGCCCTGGAACGCAAAGCCAAGCGCCAGCGTGAACGCCATCGTCAGCCAGCACGATTGCAGCAATCGCTGCAGCCGCGACGTGACTGGCATGGCTCGCGGCGACGGTTCCAGAACGATGGCGGACATGGACGGCGGCAAGAACGAGGGAGACGCAGCCTATCCCGCACACCGCTAACAGCCCGTTAGCGCGCCCCGCAGCTGCCGCTAAACTGCCGGACCCTCGACGCGGAGCACGACCATGGCCATGCAGTATCCCGAGCAGATCTGGTTCAACGGCAAGATCATGCGTTGGCGCGACGCCACCGTGCATGTGATGGCGCACGCGATCCACTACGGATCCTCGGTGTTCGAGGGCATTCGCGCCTACGACACGCCGAAGGGTCCCGCAGTGTTCCGCCTGACCGATCACATGAAGCGCCTGTACCAGTCAGCGAAGATCTACGACCTGCCGATTCCGTACACGCTGGAGGAACTGATCCAGGGTACGCGCGACGTGATCAAGGCGAATGGCCTTGGCAAGTGCTACATCCGACCGGTCGCGTTCCGCGGGCTCGGCGGCTTCGGGCTCTCGGCCGACTGCCCGACCGATGTCGCGATCGGCGCCTGGCCGATGGGCGAGTACCTCGGCCACGCAGTCACCGAGACCGGCATCGACGCGATGGTGTCGAGCTGGCAACGCTTCGCTCCCAACACCATCCCGGCCGGCGCCAAGGCCGGCGGCAATTACCTGAGTGGCCAGCTGATCGCGCGCGAAGCCCGGCGGCTCGGTTTCGGCGAGGGCATCGCACTCGCCAGCACCGGCCTGCTCTCGGAGGGCGCCGGCGAGAACCTGTTCCTGGTGATGAATGGCGAACTGCACACCACGCCGGTGTCGGCTGCGCTGCTCAACGGCATTACCCGCAACACCATCATCAGCCTCGCGAAGAGCGCAGGCATCCCCGTGGTCGAACGCGACCTGCCGCGCGAATACCTGTACCTGTGCGATGAACTGTTCATGTGCGGCACCGCGGCCGAGATCACGCCGATCAAGAGCGTGGACGGCAAGCCGGTTGGATGCGGTGAACGCGGCCCGATCACCGCGCAGATCCAGAAGCGCTACTTCGGCCTGGTCGGCGGCACCGAGCCAGACCCGAACGGCTGGCGCGAAATGGTGTGATCGCGCGCGGCGAGCGCCGTGCTTGATCTGGATCATGGACACGGGGCGCGGTGCAGGGCCAGCGTCGGCCCCGATCGTGGCAGTTCGTAACGGCCCGCGGCATCCCGATGCACGCTCCCGGGCGGCGCCACGAGCGTTCGTGAGCCACCGCCCGCCGGAGTGCCGCCATGCACCGATTCATCCGCGCCTTTTCCCCACTGCTGCTGCTCTCGGGCTCGATCCACGCCGCCGAATTCGTATACCTCGGCCAGATCGATGACCGCGGCACACCCGCAAACGGCCGCTATGACCTGCGCATCGCCGCGTTCGGCGACGAAAAATCCGCTGCCGAGCTGATGGCGCCGATCACATTCGGCGCGATCGAGGTGAAGGACGGCCGCTTCGAACTGCGCTTCGACGCCGCGCTCGTCAGCGCGCGCGAGACCTGGCTCGAAGTCGCGGTACGCGATGCCGGCGCCGGAGATTTCGCGACCATTCCGGGCCGCAGCAAGGCGATCCGTGCACCACTGATCGGCGCCTGCTGGAGCAGCACCGGCGATGCGGGAACCACGGGGAGCAACTTCCTCGGCACCACCGACGCGCAACCGCTGGTGCTGCGCACCGCCAACGTGCAGAGCCTGCGCATCGAACCTTCCGCGCAAACCTTCGGCGGCAGTCCAATCACCGCCAACGTGATCTCCGGCAGCAGCGTGAATGGCGTGACCGCCGGCGTGCGCGGCGCGACCATCGCCGGCGGCGGTATACCCACCGGAGACAGCGACCCGGCGATGATCTTCGAGGACCCGAATCGGGTCACCGACAGCTACGGCGCCATCGGTGGTGGCTGGGGCAACCGCACGGGCAACGACGACGGTGACCCGCTATCGCACGTTGCCGACACCGTCGCCGGCGGCGTCGCCAATGTCGCATCGGGCAGCACCACCAGCGTCGGCGGCGGGCTGCGCAATACCGCGAGCGGGTGGTACGGCACGGTGGCCGGCGGCGTGACCAACACTGCAAGCGGGACATCAAGCAGCGTCGCCGGCGGCGACGGCAACTGCGCGGGCGGTGATTACTCATTCGCCGGCGGGCGCTACGCCAAGGCACGTCCGGGCTCCGATTCCGGCCCGGACGGATACGGTTGCGCCGGAATCCCGAGATCCGGCGACGCCAACGGCGATGCCGGCACCTTCGTCTGGGGCGCGGGTACGGGCGCGGATTTCATCTCCACCGGCGACAACCAGTTCCTGGTCCGCGCCCAGGGCGGCATGGCATTGAACGCTCCGCCACCGCACGGCGACATCGAGCTGACCATCACCGCCGATGCCGATGGCGCCGACTACGCCAACCTCTGGCTGAAGCCGCGCGCGGCGAGCAATCGCGGCATCCTGCTGACCGCGGGCGACGGCAGCGGAGCCAACGACGCCGGCTTCTACATCGACCACTACAACGGCAGCACCATGAGCCGCCGCGTGGAACTGGCGAACAACGGCACGGTAACGGTTCGATCCAACATCACCGGGTCCGCCAGCGGCGTGGCCATGGCCGCCGGCGCCGGTTCCTGGAGTTCGCTCTCCGACCGCAGCGTGAAGACCGCGATCCGGCCGATCGATGCGCGCGCGGTTCTCGACCGCGTACTGGCGCTTCCGGTTACGAGCTGGAGCTACGCCGCGCAGGACGCGTCCATCCGCCACATCGGCCCGATGGCGCAGGACTTCCGGGCGCAGTTCGCGATCGGCGAGAACGACACGACGATCAGCAGCGTCGATGCCGACGGCGTCGCCCTGGCCGCGATCCAGGGCCTGAACGCCAAGCTCGAAACGGAGAACGCCGCCAAGGATGCGCAGATCACATCGCTGCGCGCGAGGTTGCAGGCGCTCGAATCCCGGCTCGACGCGCTTGCCGACAAGACGCACTGACCACAGGGCAACAGGAGAAACCCGATGTCGCCACTACTGAAAACCAGCTCCCTCGTGCTCGCGCTGCTCGCAGCACTGCTGCCGAAGACGCAAGCCGCCGATTCGTGTACGTCGGTCAACTCGATGACCGTGGCGCACCCGCGAATGGCCGTTACGACCTGCGCATCGCCGCCTTCGGCGACCAGAAATCGTCGTTCGCGGGAATGGCACCGATCGAGTTTCTCGCAGTCGAGGTCCGCGACGGTCGCTTCGAATTGCGCTTCGACGCCGCGCTCGCCAGCGCGCGCGAGACCTGGCTCGAAGTCGCGGTACGCGATGCCGGCGCCGGAGATTTCGCGACCATTCCGGGCCGCAGCAAGGCGATCCGTGCACCACTGATCGGCGCCTGCTGGAGCAGCACTGGCGACGCCGCGACCGATCCGTCGACGAATTTCCTCGGCACCACCGACGCGCAACCGTTGGTACTACGCACCGCCAACGTGCGCAGCCTGCGCATCGAGCCATCCGCGCAGACCTTCGGCGGCAGCCCGATCACCGCCAATGTCATTGCCGGATCGAGCGCCAACACAGTGACCGCCGGCGTGCGCGGCGCGACCATCGCCGGCGGCGGCGTACCCAGCGGCAACAGCGATCCCGACCTGGCCAGCGAAGCCCCCAACGCCGTGACCGACCACTACGGTACCGTGGGCGGTGGCTACGCCAACGTCGCCGGTGGTGGCTCGGGCACGCTGGTGGACCAGTCCTTCGCAACCGTCGGCGGCGGCTTGCTCAATCTCGCGCACGGCACTTCCAGCACCGTCGGCGGCGGAGATCTCAACACCGCCAATGGTTACTACGGCACCATCGCCGGCGGCAGCCAGAACTTCGCCCTGGGCCACTACAGCACCGTCGCGGGCGGCGGCGAAAATACCGCCGGCAGCGACTACGGCAGCGTCTCCGGCGGCCATGACAACTGCGCCGGCGGCACCGCTTCGTGGGCTGGCGGAAGCCATGCCAAGGTACGCCCGAGCATCCTGATCGGCGGGCTCGGCAGCAGTTGCGACGGCGTCCCGACCAACGGTCTGAATGGCGACGAAGGCACGTTCGTTTGGGCAGATCACCAGATCGGCGATCTCGTGTCCAACGGCACCAACCAGTTCCTGGTACGCGCGGCGGGTGGCCTATGGTTCGGCACGAGCAGCACGCCATCGATTCCCGCAGGACGCTTCCTCAACACATCGACCGGCGGCTATCTGAGCAGCAGCGGCGTGTGGACCGACTCCTCGTCGCGCACGCTCAAGACCGGATTCGCGGCGATCGATGCCGACCAGGTGCTGGACCGGGTGCTGGCACTGCCAATCGCCGAGTGGTCCTACCGAGCCGCACCGGACGTGCGCCACCTCGGCCCGGTGGCCGAGGACTTCCACACGGCGTTCGGACTCGGCGAAGGGGCGACGCACATCGCCAGCCTCGACACCGGCGGCGTCGCACTGGCGGCCATCCAGGGATTGAACGCGAAAGTCGAAGCCAAGGACTCCGAGATCGAGGCACTGCGCGGCGAGATCGCCGCGCTGCGAGCACTGGTTGAAGCCCGCCTGCACGGGGAGCACTGACATGACGCATCACCACCCCAGTCGCATCCTCGCCCTCACCGTGCTTGCCGCGATTCCGCTGCTCAGCCGCGCCACCGACGACAGTGCGCGCTTTCACGTGCGCGGCGAACTGAAGCCTGCGGCCACCAGCAGTGATGGCCGCTTCACGCTGCGTGCCGAGGCGCGCGTCACGCCAGCGGCCGAGTCGGCCGACGGCCGCTTCGCATTGAAATCGACCAACGCCAGCTGCAACCCGCTCGACTTCTCGATCTTCGCCGACGGCTTCGAGGGACCCTGAGCCACGACATCCGCCTGCCCGGAGAACTGCCATGAACCGCACCACGCTTTCGATCCTGCTGTTCGCTGTGTGCATGCCGACGCTGCCGGCACTGGCCAGTGAGTTCGTCTACCAAGGGCAACTCGACGACCGCGGCGCGCCCGCGAACGGTCGCTACGACTTTCGCATCGCCGCGCTCGGCGACGAGAAATCTGCTGCCGAACTGATGGCGCCGATCACATTCGGCGCGATCGAGGTGAAGGACGGCCGCTTCGAACTGCGCTTCGACGCCGCGCTCGCCAGCGCGCGCGAGACCTGGCTCGAAGTCGCGGTACGCGATGCCGGCGCCGGAGATTTCGCGGCCATTCCGGGCCGCAGCAAGGCGATCCGTGCACCGCTGATCGGCGCCTGCTGGAGCAGCACCGGCGATGGCGGAACCAGCCCGGCGACGAACTTCCTCGGCACCACCGATGCGCAACCGCTGGTACTGCGCACCGCCAACGTGCAGAGCCTGCGCATCGAACCCAGCGCGGATTTGTATGGCGGCAGCCCGATCACCGCAAATGTGATCGCCGGCAGCCGCGGCAACGCGGTGCAGCCCGGCGTCCGTGGCGCGACCATCGCAGGTGGTGGCGTGCCGCTTGGAGACAGTGATCCCACGTTTACCAACGACGACCCGAACTTCGTCGGCGACCACTACGGGACGGTAGGCGGCGGCTTTGCCAACGCGGCCGGTGACTACGTGGGCACGGTCGCCGACCGCGCCTTCGCCACCGTCGCCGGCGGCTACGTCAATGGCGCCCATGGCTACGCCAGCGCCGTGGGTGGCGGCGAACTGAACTTCGCCAGCGGCATGGATTCCACGGTCGCCGGCGGCGGCCTCAACACGGCCAGCCACCAATACAGCATGGTTGTGGGCGGCTACTTCAACTGCGCCGGTGGCGTTCGATCTTTCGCCGGCGGCACGTTCGCCAAGGTTCGCGTCGGCGCGCTCTCCGACTACGCCGGCTTCGGCTGCAGTACCGCCGCCGCCAGCGGCGACGACGATGGTGACGAGGGCTCGTTCGTCTGGGCTGATGCGGAGTGGGCCGACTTCTCCAGCAGTGGCCCCAACCAGTTCCTGGTGCGGGCGGCGGGCGGCGTCGGTATCAACAGCAACAACCTGCCCGCTGCCGTGGACCTGGCGCTGACCTCGCGCTCGGGTAACGCTGATCTGTGGATGCGTCCCGATGGCCAGCCGAATGGCATCAACCTGGCCGCCTTCGGCGATGCCAGCACCGCGGCGCTGTACATCGCCCGCTTCGATGGCAGCAATTACACCGACTACGCACTGTGGCAAACCGATGGACGCCTGCGCGTGTTCTTCGACAATCCGATCAAACCGACCTCGGGCGGTTGGGCGGCACCTTCGGACATGCGGCTGAAGCGCGACATCGAACCACTGAGCCACAGCCTCGACCGCCTGCTCGCGCTGCGCGGCGTGCGCTACGCATACCGCTCCGACGCACCCAATGGCTACTTCACGCCTGGCGTGCACGCCGGGTTCGTCGCCCAGGAAGTGGAAGCCGTCTTCCCGGAGTGGCTGAGCCGGGACGCTGATGGCTACCGGATGGTCGCGCCGCAAGGCTTCGAGGCCCTCGCCGTGGAAGCACTGCGCGAACTGCGCGACCGCGCCCTCAGCGCCGACGCCGCCCTGGCCGGGCGTATCGAAGCGCTGGAGCGCGAGAACGCTTCGCTCCACGCGGCGCTCTCGGAACTGGCTGCGGAGCAGGCGCGCGTCATCGCCGACCTGCGTGCCGAGCTGCACCCTGCCGCTGCGCCCGAACCTCTGGCAAACTCGAGTCGAGGCGACTGAAGCGGGTTTCCGCAGCGTTCGCCATCGCCTGGAGAATCGCCATGGAACAACTGCGTGCATCTTCCTCACGCCCGCAATGTGATCGCAGCGCACGCCGCTCGATGCCCTGGCTGCTGATGCTGCTCGGCGTCGGCGCGGCGAGCGCCGGCAATGACCGCGTCAGCGTCGCCTCTGATGGCAGTGAGGGCAACAACAACGCTGGGCAAGCGGCGATCTCCGCGAACGGCCGCTTCGTCGCGTTCGACTCGGCAGCCAGCAACCTGGTGGTCAGCGATCTGAACAAGTCCTGGGACGTGTTCGTGCACGACCGCCAGACCCACCAGACCACGCGCGTCTCCATCGCCAGCGATGGCCGCGAGGCCAACACCGACACCCGCAACCAGTCGGAACGCGCACCGGCGATCTCGGCCGACGGCCGCTACGTTGCGTTTCGCTCGTCCGCGGACAATCTGGTAGCCGCCGACACCAACAAGTCCTTCGATGTGTTCGTACACGACCGCCAGACCGCACAGACCACGCGCGTCAGCCTCGGCAGCGGCGGCATCGAGGGCGACGACCATTCCAGCTTCTTCTCCGACATCGCGATCTCGGCGGACGGCCGCTACGTGGCCTTCGAGAGCGGCGCGACCAACTGGATCGCCCCGGACACCAACGGCAACGACATCTACCGCCACGACCGCCAGACCGGGACCACGCTGCGCATCAGCGAATCCTCGACCGGCGTGCAGGCGAACCAGGGCTGCCTCGGCCCGGCGATGAGCGCGGACGGGCGCTACATCGCCTTCCGTTCCTATGCCGACAACCTGGTGACCGGCGACACCAACACGCTGCAGGACGTGTTTGTGCGCGACGTGCAAGCCGGCACCACGATCCGGGCCAGCATCGGCCAGGGCGGCGTCGAGGGCAACGACGACACCACAGACGATGTCGCGATCTCGGGCAACGGCCGCGTCGTTGCCTGGGTCAGCGGCGCCAGCAATCTGGTCGCGAACGACAACAACAACCGCGCCGACGTGTTCGTGCGCGACCTCGATGCCGGCACCACGACGCGCGTCAGCATCGATAGCGCCGGGGTCGAGGCCAACGACTTCACGGCACAACCGGCGCTGTCGTTCGATGGCCGCTTCGTCGCATTCTGGTCGCAGGCCAGCAACCTGGTCTCCGGCGACGGCAACGACTGGGACGTGTTCGTGCACGACCGCAGCACCGGCGTCACCCGTCTGATGTCGGTCGGCGTCGGCGGTGCCGGCGCCGGCGGCCTGGTGCCGACACTCAGCGGCGACGGCTTCTGGATCGCCTTCAGCTCGGACTCGACCAACCTGGTCGGCGACGACAGCAACCTCGCCACCGACGTCTTCGTCACCCCCGGCGTGCCGCAGCTGTTCTCCGACGGCTTCGAGGGGCCCTGAGCGACCGCGAGCCGCGCCTTGCGGCTCAGTGCCAGGTCCAGTCGTGCACCAGCTTGGCGACAACCACCCGGCGCTGCGCGTGATCGGCATGGACCTGCGCGAACTCGATCGCATCCGGCAACTTGCGGCGCCCACCGATGTGATCGTTGTGCTCGGACGGGTGCCCACCCGGCTCGCGCAGCACATGGAACAGGGCGATGAAATCGTCGCGCTGCACGCCGTCTTCGAAGCTCGGCAACTGCAGCACATGCGCCTTGCGCAGCTTCTTCTGCGCACCCGGCCGCGGATGCACGGCGCGCAGCTTCTGCAGAATCCAAAGTTGCGTATAGCCCATGCCGATGCGCTCGATCGGGTCGTGCTCGCGCTCGAAGCCGAGCGGCATCAGGTAGGACCAACGGCCCTCGTAGCGGTTGGTCATGTAGATGAAGACCTCCGGCACCGACGGCTCACCGGCGTCATCGAACGGCGTGCGTCGGGGCTGCAGCGCACCCGGATAGTCTTCCAGATAGATGCTCATGACCTGCCCCCCGTCCGGCTCGCCGTAGCGTAGCGCGCGGCATCCGCCGCGCCTGGGCACCGTTCCGCGATATGTCTGGCACCGTGGCGGGATCGTGCCCGCCGCTCCGTATCCGGAGTGAACGGCCCATTCCGGGCCGATCGGAGCCACTCCATGAACAGACCTTCCAACACCACGCCTGCGGCGCGAACGCGGCGGCGGCGATGGCCGCTGATCTGCGCGCTGGCCGCCGCCGGCACCGCGATGGCGGGCGGGCGATTCAGCGTCGACTCGCACACCGTCGATGGCGGTGGCAGCCACAGCCAGGGCGCCCGCTTCAGCGTCGAGGGCACGATTGGCCAGCCCGACGCCGGCCCGGCCCACACCGGCCCGCGCTTCTCGGTCAGCGGCGGATTCTGGCAAGCCACGACCGCGCCGCCGGTATCCAACCTCATTTTCAGCAACGGTTTCGAGGATTGACCATGAACAAGATGCTCGCAGTACTCGCGTTCCTCGCCCTGCCCCTGGGCAGCACTTCCGTCCGCGCCGAAGACGTCGGCGACGGCTTCACCTACCAGGGCCGCCTGCAAGACAACGGCACGCCGGCCAACGGCCTGTACGACCTGAGCTTCACCCTGCACGACGTACCCACGGGCATGGGGACCATCGTGCTCGATCCAGTGCAGTTCGAAGACGTCCCAGTCGAGGACGGCGTTTTCAGCGTCACGCTCGATTTCGGCGGCGGGCTGTTCGACGGCCAACGGCGCTGGCTTCAGATCAGCGTGCGCGAAGGCGCATCAATCGGCGCCTACGAAACCCTGGCCGGCCGCCAGGAACTGACCCCGGCGCCCTATGCCATGTACGCGCTCAGCGGCAATCCCGGGCCGGCAGGTCCTCAAGGCGACACCGGTCCGGCTGGCCCGCAGGGCGCGACTGGTCCCGCCGGTGCCACCGGGCCAACGGGTCCAGCCGGCGCTATCGGCCCGCAAGGCCCCAGCGGCGTGGTGTCGATCGCCACCATCGCTACCCAGGTCTGGCCCATCGCGGCAGGGGGCGGCAATGCGCCCTGGACATGGGCCCAAAGCCCTGGAAGCTTGGCGACCATGACGGTCACGGCCGGTCAGCGCATCACCGGCTCTGCGGTCGCGGTGTTCGGGCATGCGTCCAGCAATACCGTTCCGGTGAGCTTCAGCCTCTGCATCAGCTACGACAATGGCGTCACCCTCTATCCCTTTTACACCGCGACCTATCCCGACGGCACGGTCCTGGAGAGTCCGAAGAAGACAGCGCTCGCGGCGGCGGCGAGCGTGGTGGTTGCGTCCTCCGGCACCGTCAAGGTCGGCTATTGCGTCAAGAACAAGACCACGCTGAACATCACCCTTGGCAACAACGACTACGTCAACGGCTGGTTCATGGTCAGCAACTGAGCGTGCGGCCCGTGGCGTCAGCCGAAGCGCAAGGTGGCGACGGCACCGCGGGTTTCGCCCGGCGCCAGCGTCACCTGCCAGCCGTACAGATCGCACAGGCGGCGGACGATGGCGAGGCCGAGTCCGGCGCCCTTGCCGCCGGCGCCGTCGCCGCGCACGCCGCGCGTGAACAGGCGCTCGGCGTCCTTGGCGTCGATGCCCGGGCCTTCGTCCTCGACACGCACTTCGTTGCCATCCAGCACCACGCGGATCTCGCCCTGCGGGGTGTAGCGGATGGCGTTGCCGATCAGGTTCGACAGCGCCACCGCCAGCACCGCGGACGGCGCGTCGACACTGTTCGCGGCGTCTCCCGCCGCGGTGTGCACGATGCGCAGCTCGAGCGGTTTGCTGCCGATCTGCGCACGCTGGGTCTCGACCACCTGTTCGACCACGCCCGCAACGGCAGTGGACTCGGCGTGCGCCGGCGCCTGGCGCTCGTTGCGCGAGAGCAGCAACAGCGCCTCGATCAACTCGTTCGACTGGCGCGCGGCGCGGTCGATGCGCAACAGCCGCTGCCGCGTCTTTTCGGGCAGGTCGTTCTGCGACAGCAGCAGCTCGGCGGCACCGCGGATCACCGCGATCGGCGTGCGCAGTTCGTGCGAGACGTCGGCGTTGAACTCGCGGTCGCGGATCACCAGCTCGGTGAGCTTGCCGGCGTAGTCGTCGAGCGTCGCCGCCAGTTGGCCGACTTCGTCGTTGGCGAAATGCGGTGCCAGCTCGGCAACACCGCCGCTCTTGCCGAATTGGGCCAGGCGCTCGGCCAGGTCGGCGACCGGGCGCATCACCCGCGACGCCGACCAGAACGCGATCAGTGCGGAGAGCCCGGCAAACACCACGACCACCGCGACCAGCCCCCACAGCAAGCGGTTGCGCAGGCGCAGTTCGTGCGAGATGTCGTATTGCAGGAAGTACCAGGTGCCGCCGGTCTTGCGCACCGCCAGCTTGTAGGCCGCCGGCCCGCCGCTCTGGGTGTCGTCGGTGATGGTGTGCACGCCATCGGGCAGGTCGCGCCAGTTCATCGGCACGTTGGCGCGCTTGCGCTCGCTGAACGAGAAGCCTTCGATGCGCGAGAACGCCGGCTGCGCGTCCGGGTCGTTTTCCAGCGCACGCGCGTGGTTTTCCAGCTCGAAACTGAGCTGGCGGCCGATCAACTGGTCTTCGAGATAGCCACGCAGCAGCACCGCCGACAAGGCGAAGGCCGCAGTCAACAGGCTGCCGAACAGGAAGAACGACAGGATGATGCGGCTTCTAAGCCGGCGTCGATAACGCATCCGGATCGCTCAGGCTGTAACCGATGCCATGCCGGGTGTGGATCAGCGGCTTGCCGAACGGCTTGTCGATCGCCGCGCGCAAGCCGTGGATGTGCACGCGCAGCGAATCGCTGTCGGGCAGCTCTTCGCCCCACACGCGCAACTCGAGCTCGCGCCGCGTCACCACCGAGGGCGAGGATTCCATCAGGCACTGCAGCAGCTTGAGCCCGATCGGGTTCAGGTTGATCGCCTTGCCGGCACGCGCGATCTGCAGCGTGTCGAGGTTGTAGTTCAGATCGGACACGCTCAGCACGCGCGAACTCGGCGCGCGCCCGCGCTTGCCGAGCACGTTCAGGCGCGCCTCGATTTCCTGCAGCGCGAACGGTTTCACCATGTAGTCGTCGGCGCCGCTTTCGAAACCGGCGAGCTTCTGGTCGAGCGCGTCGCGCGCGGTCAGCATCAGCACCGGCGTATGCCGGTGCGACTCGGCACGCAGACGCTTGCACACCTGCAGCCCGTCCATGCCGGGCAGGGTCAGATCGAGCACGATCACGTCGAACGGTTCGCGCAACGCGAGGTTCAGGCCGCTGATGCCGTCACCAGCGAAGTCGACCACATGACCCTTGTCGGCGAGGAAGTCGCCCAGGTTGGCGGCAAGATCGGAATTGTCTTCGATGACCAGGATGTGCATGGGCGAAGCATAGGCTCGTGATGGCGGCGACCGGAAGGGCCAGCAAAGAAAAAGCCCGAGGAGGTTCTGAGAACCACCTCGGGCTCAAGCTATTGCCCCGATTACCGTAATCTGCTCGCCATCCGCTTGCAGGAGTGTGTGCAGGTCTTGGTGGGGAGATGCTAGGCGCTTGTGGATTAAATCGATGTTAAGCACGCGCACGCCGTTTTGCGGGCGCGGCTTTTGTCACCTTCTTCGGCTTCGCCACCTTGCCCGCCACCGCCGCACGACGACGCTGCACGCGCATCTCGTCCTGGCGCACGCGGCGCTCGAGGTAGGCGATGATGGCCCCGGCAACATCGACGCCGGTGGCGTGCTCGATGCCTTCGAGCCCAGGCGAGGAATTCACTTCCAGCACCAGCGGTCCGCGCTTCGAGCGCAACAAGTCGACGCCGGCGATGCCGAGGCCCATCACCGCAGCGGCGCGGATCGCGGCATCGGCCTCGGCCTCGCTGAGAATGGTCGCTTCGGCACTGCCGCCACGATGCAGATTGGAGCGGAACTCGCCGGCCTTGGCCTGACGTCGCATCGACGCGATGACCTTGCCGCCGACGACGAAGCAGCGTACGTCCGCGCCCTTCGACTCGGCGATGTACTCCTGCACCAGGAAGTTCGCGTAGAGGCCGCGGAAGGCCTCGATCACCGAGCGTGAACCGGTGATCTTCTCGGCCAGCACCACGCCCTGCCCCTGCGCGCCCTCGACCAGCTTGATCACGTGCGGCGGCTTGCCGAGCATCGCCAGCAAGTCAGTAGTGTCGTCGGGGTTGTCGCCGAACACCGTGCTCGGCAAGCCCAGGCCCTGCTGCGCCAGCAGCTGCAGGCAACGCAGCTTGTCGCGCGCGCGCAGCACCGGGTCGGACTTGTTCGGCGTGAACACGCCCATCATTTCGAACTGGCGCAGCACCGCGGTGCCATAACGCGTGATCGAAGCACCGATGCGCGGGATCACCGCGTCGAAGCGGCTCAGATCACGGCCCTTGTAGTGCATCTCGAAGCGGCCAGCGTCGATGCGCATGTAGCAGCGCAGCGGATCGAGCACGCGCACACTGTGGTGGCGCTCGCGCGCGGCCTCGACCAGGCGATGCGTCGAATACAGGCGGCTGTTGCGCGAAAGGATCGCGATCTTCATTCGGGCCCACCCTGTCTGCGTTTGTGGCGACGCGGCTTGTCGCCGAGCACGAACGAGCGCTCGGGATCGACGATGATGCGTCCGGCCATCGCGGTGCGACCGAGCAGCATCGGGAACATCATGCCATGGCGATTGGTCAGATTGGTTTCGATCTCGAACACCTCGGCGCCGATGCGCACGCGGGTACGGATGAAAGGCCGCAGCGCGCAGCTGCCGCCGGAATCGGTGACCTTGCGGCGGTCCGCGAGCGGCGCTTCGAACCAACGCGCGCGACGTCCACTCCGGGTGCTCGGGTCGAGCGCGAAGCGCACCCAGGCGACGCCTTCGCGCGCGAACTCCTCGATCGCCTCGACATGCAGACTCGACGAGCGCGCGCCGCTGTCGAGCTTGGCCTTGATCGCGCGCACGCCGAAGTCCGGCAAGGCCAGCCATTCGCGCCAACCGAGCATGCGGCGCAGGCGCGTGTTTGGCTCTGCACTGGGATCGGATGCTGCGGCAATGGACACTGCGCCGGCGCCTTGGACACGGGTCGGCACCTTCGCGCGCGCCGCGGCTGCCGTCAATCTCCACGGTGGATGACGCAGGTCAAGCGCTCCCGTTGGCCGCCTTGAAATCGCCGCCGGCCGATGCAACCTTCGCCGCAGTCAAAGGGAATGCCGTGCGCCCCGCCCCCGAAGCAGCCACCGCCTGGCCAACGACACCGAAGCAGATGCGCGACCAGCTGTGCCTGATCGTGCTCGGCTGCGCCTTGGCTTCGCCGGAGCGCGACTACCAGATGCGCATCGTGCGCCACCGGCTTTCGGTGCTGTGCGTGCTCGTCGCCGCCGGCCTGCTGACGTGGATCCCGATCGACCTGCAGGCGATGCCGAGGGTCGCTGCGCAACCCATCGTGCTGCTGCGCATCGCGCTCGCCGTCGTGCTGCTGGGGGCGGCCTGGTTTGGCCGCAGCGCGTCAACTGTGAAACTGCCCGCGTGTCCGTCCCTGGCGGTATTCGCGATCGCGCAGTGCGCCGCCTTCACCATCATGCAGCGCCATGTGCCCGCCGATGCGCCGGCGCTGTTGCGCCTCGGCTATGGCCTGTTTCCGTTCATCGTCGGGGCCCAGCTGGCGATCTTCCCGCTGCCGATCGCGGCCACGGCCGCGCTCTCGTTGCCGATCTTCCTGCTGGTGCTGCTGCCTGGGACCATCGTTCCGTTTGCGCCCGAACTCTCGCCACTCGGCAGCCTGTGGCTGCTGAGCCTGATCGTGATCGTCGCGTCCTGGGCCGGTGCCTCGCAGCTGGCTCTCCTGCAGGGATTGCTGCAGGCTCGCAGCGACGCTGCCCACGACGTGCTGACCGGACTCGCCAACCGGCGCATGGGCCTGGCGCGGCTCGATGCCGACATCGCCCTGGCCCGCCGCGCCCCGGAACCGCTGTCGGTACTCGCACTCGACCTCGACCACTTCAAGCGCATCAACGATCGCCATGGCCATGCCATCGGCGACCGCGTTCTGGTGGCGTTTTCACAAGCGATGCGCGGCGAACTGCGCGCCGGCGATCTCGGCGCGCGCATCGGCGGCGAGGAGTTCATCGCGGTCCTGCCGGCCACCGACGCCGCGGCTGCGGCCGTGGTCGGTGAACGCATCCGCGCCGCCAGCGCAGCGCTCGCGGTGCCCACTGACAACGGCGATGCGGTGCGCTTCACCATCAGCATCGGCGTCGCCAGTCTGCAGCCTGGAGAAGACAGCACGCGCCTGCTTGCGCGCGCCGATGGCGGCCTCTACCGCGCCAAGTCCGAAGGCCGCAACCGCGTGGTGCGGGTGGATTGAGGCGGATTGCGGAATCCGAAAACGACGAAGCCACCGCAAGGGTGGCTTCGTGCGATTACGCAAACTGCCCGATCAGCGTCGTTGCGTGGCGATCCAGCCCGCGCCAAGCACACCAGCGAGCAGCGCCAGCGCCGCCCACAGCGAGAGCGCCGGGACCGGCACCGGCGGATCCAGCGCGCCGGCAACCGAGGCGGAGGCCGCGTCATTGGCCGGATTCGGGTCGGTGGTGGTCGAAGTTACGGTCGCGGTGTTGTCAATCGCACCGGTCTGCGCCACCGTGACCGTAATCGAGCAGGTCGCGTTCGCGGCATTGGCGAGAGCGCCGACATTCCAGGTCAGGGTCGGTGCCGCATAGGTGGCGCCACAGGTGTTCGAGACATAAGTGACCTGGGCCGGGAGCGTGTCCGTCACCACCACACCGGTCGCACCGGCGGGCCCGGCATTGGACACGGTCAGGTCATAGTTGAAGTTGCTGCCGATCGCGAGCGTGCCAGCGACGACCGCGGTCTTGGTCAGGCTGACATCGGCCTCGGACGGCACGCCGGCGAGCGTGATCGGGAAGCCCTGCTGCGTCACCGTGCCGCCATCGTTGGCCGCGGCCCAGACGCCAGCGTTGGACTGCATTGCATTGCCGGTGGTGGTCTGTCCGATGATGGTGATCGGCGGTGCCCACGGACCGGAACCGAGGCTGCCGGCCAGCTGCCAGTCGAGCCAGTAAGTGCCTGCCGGCAGCGCGATCGAAAGGGCGCCTGCGGTCACGGTCATGATCGGGCGGGTGGTACCGCCAGGAGTACCTTCGGAATCGCGATAGATGTTGCTGAACGAGGTCGCGGTCATGCGGTTGGTGGTGGTATCCCCAAACACGACAGCCGATCCGCCCACGCTCGGATTGCCGTTCCAGATCTGGAAGTTCAGTCCGGTGAAGGTCGAGGTGGTGGTCGAGCCGGTCTGGTAGCCGTACACCGAGACGTCGGTGATGGTCCAGCCGGAAGCGGGCACGACGAAGTCGTCGGTCATGCGGAAGTTCGCGCCCTGCGCAATGTTCAGTCCGAGCGTGGTCATGCTGAGCGTGGTGTTCTGCAGACGACTGACGTCGGCGCCGCCCGCACCGATACCCGGATGCGTCACGAGCTGCGGGCGACCGTCCTGCAGGATCGGCGAACCCAGTGGACGCATCGGCACCGTTGGCGCGACGTTGACCACCAGCGCTTCGGCCGGATTGACGGTTTCACGGTCCTGCGCAACAAGCGGCGCGGCCAATCCGAACGATGTCGCGAACAACAGCAATGAACGGAACTTCATGGGGCGATTCTCCAGCAGGGTCGAGGGCGGGGTGCCGGCGCGCAGCATAGGGCAACCGTGCTCCACGTCACCTTCACTGAACGCCCACGTTTCGGGCGTGGGTGGAGCGGGTGAAGGGAATCGAACCCTCGTCAGTAGCTTGGGAAGCTACAGCTCTACCATTGAGCTACACCCGCGCTCGGCGGCGATTATGGTGATTTCACCAGCCGTGGCGCAATGGCTTGGCGGATGCCGCGCACTCGCCCAGAATCGCGCCATGACGATCCGACCCCGAATCCTGCTGGCCTGGCTGGCGGCGAGCTTGTGCACGATACCGGCCGGCGCCGCGGAATGGACACCGGTCGTGAGCCCGCAGGGTCAGGTGTTTCCGTCGCTGGTGCTCGCTACCGCCAACCTGCCGGCCCCGGCCAAACCCAAGGCGCGCCTGCTTGGCGATCCGAATGGTCTGATCGGCGCGCGTGTGGTCGCCGAGCGTGACGGCCAACGCGCGCGGCTGACGGTGCGCATGCCGGGCTGGCTGCGCGCCTCGACGCTGGACGTGGTGTTGCCGGCAGCGAACACGCGCTACGCGCTGTTTCCGACGCTGGAGTGGGAGTTCGCGCAATTGCGTACCGCGCAACAGGCAATGCCGGAGACGATGAGCTTCGAGCTGCAGCTCGACGACGCGCCGGTGCAACGCAAGGTCGAACGCGTGCGCCTGCACTCGGTCAACGAGGCGCCGTACTTCGTCGTCGGCGAGCGCTCGACCACCGACCTCGCCTGGATGTTCGCGGCCTACGTCGACGAGGACCATCCGCTGGTGCGCAAGATCCTCAGCGAAGCGCTGAAGACCAAAGTGGTGAAGCGCTTCGACGGCTACCAATCACGCGACCCGCGCCAGGTGATGAATCAGGTCTATGCGCTGTGGCGGGCGCTGCAGGAGCGCGGCATCCGCTACAGCTCGATCACCCGCACCGGCAACGGCAAGACCGGCGTGCTGTCGCAACACGTACGCTTCATCGACGACAGCTTCGGCAATGCCGAAGCCAACTGCGTCGACGGCTCGGTGCTGTTCGCCTCGCTGCTGCGCAAGATCGACCTGAACCCGGCGCTGGTGATGGTGCCCGGGCACATGTTCCTGGCCTTCGAACTCACCCCCGGCGGCGAGCGCAGCTTTCTGGAGACCACCCTGATCGACGACGTGCTGCCGAGCGCCGGCGACGAAGGCGACGACGCCTCGTTCGCCAGCTTCGTGCGCGCCAGCGAACGCGGCCACGCCCAGTATCAGAAAGCCCGCGCCCGCTTCGGCGACCGCAAGCAACCCGAGTACCAGATCATCGACATCGGCGCTGCCCGCGACCTCGGCGTCGTGCCGATCGGTGCGCGTCGATAGTGCCGAAGCGTCATCGCACCCCGCGCTCGATTTCGGTGAGGGCGACCTTGTCGCGCAGGTAGGCGGGCAGGGCGAATTCGGGGGCGATGCCGTGGCCGCGTTGCCAACGCGAGACGGCGAGTTCGGCGATGCGCGAGGCGCGCGGGAAGCGGGCGCCATCGGCGAACTCCGGCGCACCGATGCGTGGCGACCAGAACCCCGGATAGGCGCTCCAGCCGGTGCCGATGACGCCCCAGCGTTCGGCGCGCGCCAGCGGCACGCTGTGCGCCGGACCGACGCATTCGTCGCCGATCAATTGCACGCCGTGCTGCGCGTCGAAGCGATAGCAGCCGGCGTAGACCTCGCCCATGCGCGCGTCGATCGTTGCCAGCACGGTCAGGGTCGGGTCGATGTCGAGCACGTCCGCGGCGAGCGCGGCCAGCGACGAGATCGGCAGCACCGGCACGTCGAGCCCGAGCGCGATGCCCTGAGCCACCGAAATGCCGAGGCGCACGCCGGTGAAGGCGCCCGGTCCGCGACCGACTGCGATCGCGCCAAGCATGGACTTGGCGATGCCGGCTTCGGCCAGCACCTCGTCGATCATCGGCAATACCAACTGCGCCTGTCGCTTCGGCGCGAGCTCGAAGCGTTCGTAGCACTCGGCGGCGCGCAGCAGCGCGACCGAGACCGCTTCGGTCGAGGTATCGAGGGACAGCAGCCAGCCGCTCATGACGCTTGCTCCGCCGGGTCCGGCAGTTCGGGGGGAACCGGTGCGCCGAATGCGTACCAGTCGATGCGGCGCGTCAGATACATGGTCGCCGCGATCAGGGCAAGCACCAGTCCGCTGCCGGCGAGCAGGGCGTAGTCCTCGGCACCGACCAGCACGTACAAGGTCGCATACAGCAGCGCAAGCCACAGCGCGATCACCGCACCATGGCGCGGTCGCCGCAACACCGCCGCGGCGTAACCCGCGACCATCGCGATCAGCACGGCGGCAGCGAGCAGGTAGGCGAGCCCGAAGCGCAGGTGCTCGGAGGCAGCGAGCAGCACCAGGAAGAACGCCGCCAGCGCCGCCCCGACCAGCAGGTATTGCACCGGATGCAGACGCAGCCGCGCCAGCGTCTCGAACAGGAAGAACACGCCGAAGCTGAGTGCGATCACCAGTAGTCCGAACTTCAGCGTGCGCTCGTTGCGCTGGTAGACATCGCCCGGCTGATACAAGGCGACGCCGAAGTCCTGCGCCGCCAGCGCGCCCGCCTGCAGGTCCTGGGCACGGAACACCGCCGGCAGGTTGCGGTTGAACTCGAGCACCTGCCACGCCGCTTCGGATGCACCGGCAGCGATGCGCGAATGCGTCGGCGAAAACGCGCCGCCGAAACTCGGGTCGGACCAGGGCGCGCGTAGGTGGGCGCGGTAGTCGCGCGCCAGTGGCAGCCAGTCGAAGCGGCGTGAACCGGCCACCGACAGCGTCACCTTGCCGATCAGCGCTGCGTCGCTTGCATCCAGCGCGACGCTGGCCAGCCGGAACAACGGCAGCCCACCCGGCCCCTCGCCGAGCGACTCCGCCGGCGTCGGTTTGGTCGCAGCGAAGTCGGCGCCGATCTCGCGCAGGCCGCGCGGGTCACTGATGCCAATGACCAGTTCCGCCTGCGCCCATTGCGCCTCGCCGTCGATCTCGCCGAAGCCGCTGCGCGCGTGCGCGAAGCGGGTCGCGAGCACCACCTTGGCTTGATAGACCGGCAACTCGAAGATGCCGCGACGGCGCCGCTCGATGGACAGGTCCGCTTCGCCGTCGACGCGGTCCGGCACCTGGTACAGCCAGCTGCGGCGCAGCCGTGTGCTGCCATCCGACTGCGCCACGCGCATCTCCACCGGCACCCGCAGCAGCGGCGCGCCGATGCGCTGCGCTTCGCCGAAACTTGTGGCCAGGGCTTGCTCGGCCTCGCCACGGCGCGCCTCGCGTTCGCGCCGCAGCCCCTCCAGCATCGACAGCGGGATCGCCATCAACAAGGCGAGAAAGCCGACGCCGAGCAACTTCAGCGTGGCCGAGCGGTGGAAGGCGGGACGGGGGATGGACATCGGGCGACTCCTTCGGTGCAGGTGTGGCGAGCAGACACCCGGCATCTGTCCGCGACCGGTGCAAATGTGGCGATGGCGGACGGAGTGCGGCGCGATCGCGGGCGCGCGTGCTTTGCACTTCAATAGCTTTTTTGGATTGCTTCGATCTGAAATATCGATTTTGCAGATAGATGCCGCGAGACTAAGGTGGCGCCACTGCAAACCCACCCCAACCCAGGAGCAAGCCCATGTCCCAGATCAATTCCGAAATCAAGCCGTTCAACGCGATGGCTTTCCACAATGGCCAGTTCGTCGAGGTCAACGACCAGACCGTCAAGGGCAAGTGGTCGGTGTTCTTCTTCTACCCGGCCGACTTCACCTTCGTCTGCCCGACCGAACTCGGCGACCTCGCCGACCATTACGCCGAGTTCCAGAAGCTCGGCGTCGAGATCTACGGCGTCTCCACCGACACCCACTTCACGCACAAGGCCTGGCACGACGCTTCCGACACCATCCGCAAGATCCGCTATCCGCTGGTCGGCGATCCGACGCACGCGATCTCACGCAACTTCGACGTGCTGATCGAGGCCAAGGGCCTGGCCGACCGCGGCACCTTCGTGGTCGATCCGAACGGTCGCATCCAGATCGTCGAGATCACCGCCGGCGGCATCGGCCGCGATGCCAGCGAACTGCTGCGGAAGGTCAAGGCTGCGCAGTACGTCGCCAGCCACCCGGGTGAAGTCTGCCCGGCGAAGTGGCAGGAAGGCGCGGCCACGCTCAAGCCCTCGCTCGACCTGGTCGGCAAGATCTGATCGCAACCCCGCGGCGGCCGCGTTCCGTGGCCGCCGAGGGGGCTTCGGCAGACCCGCGCCTGCCCAAGCCCCAGCCTGCGCTGGACGACGCCCTGCCCGCGTCGCGGGCGCCACTGCCCCGAGGAAACCGCCATGCTCGATACCGACCTCACCGAACAACTGCGCAGTTACTTGAGCAAGCTCGTCGACCCGATCGAACTGGTCGCCGCGCTCGACGCCAGCGAACCGGCGCACGATCTCGATTCGCTGCTGCACGAGATCGCCGCGCTGTCGCCAAAGATCCGCGTGCTGCGCGACGACGCCGACGCGCGCAAGCCTTCGTTCCTGATCCGTCGTCAGGGCGAAGCCGGCGGCCTGCGCTTTGCCGGCATGCCGCTCGGTCACGAGTTCACGTCGCTGGTGCTGGCGCTGCTGCAGGTCGGCGGCCACCCGTCGAAGGAGTCGCGAGAACTGATCGAGCAGATCCGTGCGATCGACGGGGAGTTCCGTTTCGAAACCTATTTCTCGCAGTCCTGCCAGAACTGCCCGGACGTGGTGCAGGCGCTGAACCTGATGTCCGTGCTCAACCCGAAGATCCAGCATGTCGCCATCGACGGCGCGCTGTTCCAGGACGAGATCGAGGCACGCCAGGTCATGGCGGTGCCGAGCGTGTTCCTGAACGGCCAGCCGTTCGGCTCGGGTCGCATGGACCTGGCGCAAATCGTGGGCAAGCTCGACACCGGCGCCGCAGCGCGGGCCGCTGCGTCGCTGCAGAACCAGGCGCCGTTTGACGTGCTCGTCGTCGGCGGCGGCCCGGCGGGTGCGGCCGCGGCGATCTATGCCGCGCGCAAGGGCATCCGTACCGGCGTGCTCTCCGAGCGATTCGGCGGTCAGGTGCTCGACACCTTGGCGATCGAGAACTTCGTCTCGGTGCGCGAAACCGAAGGCCCACGCCTCGCCGCCGCGCTGGAAGCGCACGTGCGCGACTACGGCGTCGAGATCATGAACGGCCAGCGCGCGGCTGCGCTCGACGCCGCCGACGCCTCGGGACTGCTCGGCATCCGCCTCGACAACGGCGCGACGCTGAGATCGCGCGCGATCGTGCTGGCGCCGGGCGCGCGCTGGCGCTCAATGAACGTGCCCGGCGAAGCCGAGTACCGCAACAAGGGCGTCGCCTACTGCCCGCATTGCGACGGCCCGCTGTTCAAGGGCAAGCGCGTCGCGGTGATCGGCGGTGGCAACTCCGGCGTCGAGGCGGCGATCGACCTCGCCGGCATCGTCGCCCACGTCACCCTGATCGAATTCGACGCCAAGCTGCGCGCTGATGAAGTGCTGCAGCGCAAGCTGCGCAGCCTCGCCAACGTCACCGTCATCGTCAGCGCGCTGACCACGGAGGTGCACGGCAACGGCAGCAAGGTGATCGGCCTGAGCTACCAGGACCGCATCGCCGGTGGCCTGCACCGCGTCGAGCTCGATGGCAT
This sequence comes from Lysobacterales bacterium, assembly GCA_016703225.1. NCBI lineage: Bacteria > Pseudomonadati > Pseudomonadota > Gammaproteobacteria > Lysobacterales > Lysobacterales bacterium. Next base: position 301,750 of record JADJCM010000002.1, on the reverse strand, counting down.
CTTCGTGCAGATCGGCCTGCTGCCGAACAGCGAGTGGCTGAAGGGCACGCTGGAGCTGTCGCCACGCGGCGAGATCGCGATCGATGCGCACGGCGCGACCTCGCTGCCCGGCGTGTTCGCCGCCGGCGATGCGACCACGGTGCCTTACAAGCAGATCGTCATCGCCATGGGCGCGGGCGCGACCGCGGCGCTCGGCGCCTTTGATCATCTGATCCGAAGCAGCGCGCCGCAGCCTGCGCTGGCAGCCGCAGCCTGAGGGCTGGGCTACCATCGGCGCACTGTTCCGGGAGCCGAGATGAACCTGCGCGATCTGCGCTATCTGGTGGCGCTCGCCGACCTGCGCCACTTCGGTCGTGCGGCGCAGGCCTGCTTCGTCAGCCAGCCGACGCTATCGACACAGCTGAAGAAGCTGGAGGAAGAACTCGGCGTGCTCCTGATCGAGCGCACCTCGCGCCAGGTGATGCTCACCGAAGTCGGTCGCGAGATCGCAGACCGCGCGCGCGCGGTACTGCGCGAGGCCGACCAGATCCGCGAACTGGCCAAGCGCACGCGCGATCCCGAGGCCGGCACGGTGCGCTTGGGCTTGTTCCCGACGCTGGCGCCCTACCTGCTGCCGCACGTGGTGCCGCGCATCCGCGCACGCTTCCCGCAACTGACCCCGCTGCTGACCGAAGACCGCACCGGAGAATTGCTGCGCATGTTGCGCGAGGGCAGCCTCGACGCCGCAGTGCTGGCGCTGCCGATCAACGATCCGCAACTGACCTGCGTCGAACTCTTCGTCGAGGACTTTCTGCTGGCGCTGCCGCCAGGGCACGCGCTCGGCAAGCGCAAGCGCATCGGCATCGGCGACCTGGCGAACCGGGAACTGCTGCTGCTCGAAGACGGCCACTGCCTGCGCGACCAGGCGCTCGATGTCTGCCGCCTGGCCGGCGCGACGGAGACCGGCAGCTTCCGCGCCACCAGCCTGGAGACGCTGCGGCAGATGGTCGCATCCGGCGTCGGCATGACCTTGCTGCCGGCGTTGGCGGTGGCGCCGCCGGTGCCGCCAAGTCCCAATCTGCAGTTGCTGCGCTTCAGCGGCGAGGTTCCGCAACGGCGGATCGCGCTGTGCTGGCGGCGCAGCAGCGCAGTCGGTGGCCTGCTCCTGCGCCTGGCGGAGGAACTCGCTGCGGTGCCCGCGGCGGCCCGCACCGGACGGGGCGGCAGTTGACCCGCGTCGCGGCACTGCGCACAGTGCGCACATGCGCTACCGATCGCTCGGATTCCTGGCTCTGCTGACGGCCGCCGCGTCGCTGCGCGCGGCCGAGTCGGCAGTGCCCTACGCGGCGCTGTACGAGTCGCTGCGCCCGGCGCTGGAGATCTCCAGCCATGACCGCCTGCGAGCGCTCACGCGCATCGTCAGCAAGCAGACCAGCGTGAGTCCGGCGCAGATCCGCCTCGAAATCCGCGCCCGTGACGGGGTGCGCCGCATCGCCGTCGGCAGCGATGGCGATTTCGAATTTCCGCTCGATGCGCGCCTGCGCGACGAGAATCCGCCGGTGGTTTCGAACCAACCCAAAGGCTCGCTGACGCTGTCGGTTGCGATCGTGCTGAAGGCGCCGGCGACGACGCGCTTTCCGTATGGCGAAATCGCGCGCGGGGTCGACCAGATGCGCGCCGTGGTCGCGGCCGATGGCGGCGGCGCGGCGCTGCACGTGGCCGGGGTCGAATTATGGTTCGATCCGCGCGCCCAGGCGCAGCTCAACGTGAGCGGACGCATCGAACGCCTGCTGATGGCCGATCATCTCGGTCGCATCGTGCTCGACGATTCCGCCGAACTGCGCGAAGCCGGGGTGATGCTGGCGCTGTCGGTGCCGCCGCGGCGGATCGTGCCGATGCTGCGCGCGCAGGAGCGGCGATGATCGATCCCGTCTCTCCCGCAGCGAAAGCCCCCCCTGCCGGCAACCTCGGTCACTGGATCGGGCTGGCCGGCGTTGCCGCAGACGAGAATGCTCGCGCGCGCCGCGTCGGTCACTGGTTCGAATGGCTGCTGGTGCCGCTGGCCCTGTGGCTACCGATCCAGTTGTCGCTGGAGAGCAGCGGCCAGGTCTCTAGCGCCGTCGCGCAACTGGTCGCGTGGATCACCTGGCTGATCTTCGTCGCCGAGGCCGCGGCACTCGGGCGGCTGGTCGACCATCGCCGTCGCTACTTCCGCGGCAACTGGCTCAACCTGCTGATCATCGTGTTCGGGCTGCCGGCGCTGTGGGGCGACACCGACTGGGCGGAGTTCGGACGCGCCGCGCGCGTGCTGGTGATGCTGTCGCTGCTGGCCAATGCCGCGGGCGTGGTGCGGCACATGCTGTCGCAGAACCGGCTCGGACCGATTCTGACCGCGATCGTGATCGTGACCACGCTCGGCGGCGCCATCATCGGCTACTTCGATCCGGGCTTCTCGCGCCCACTCGATGGCATCTGGTGGGCCTGGGTCACGGTGACCACGGTCGGCTACGGTGATCTGGTGCCGCAAACGCCGGCGGCGCGCGTGTTCGCGGTGATCCTGATGCTGCTCGGGGTGTCGATGATCGCCCTGCTTTCGGCCTCGCTGGTCGCGTTCTTCCAGGAAGACGAGGAACGCGAAGCGCGCCACATCCGACGCATGATCTGGATCAAACTGCAGCACATGGAAGAAGACGCCGAAGCACGCGCACGCCACGCCGAGCAGATGCTGCAACGCCTCGCCACCATCGAGATGGCGCTGCTCAAGGCAGTCGAGGAACGCAGCGCCCTGGAACGCAAGCTGGAGCGGGTGCTGGCGACTCGGGACGGAACAACGTCCCAGCACGAGTGAAGCCTGAGCGTCACCTCATTCGAGCGACAGCACCAGCCGCTTGCCGAGCATGTGCGCTGCGCGATCAAGCTGCTTCAGGCTGGGCCAATGGTTGGGATCTTCCAGCCGTTGCGCGGCGGCCCACGAGGTTTCAAGGGCACGCGCAAGTTCGGACAGGGGCCGTGACCCGCGCGCGGCGCGCAGCAGCAGTGCCGACTGCACGGCTGCATTCGGTGCAGCGGCACGACGCTTTCCGCGCTTGCTTGGCAGCGGAATTTCCTGCGCGTGTTCGAGCCGATACGCGAGGATTGCGGAGAGCACTTCGGCGGCATTGAAGGCCGCCTCTTCAAGCGTATCCCCCTGAGAAAAGGCTTCCTCCAGGTCAACGAACTGGACCAGATAGCCGCCGCCGGGCTGCGCTTCGAGCGTGTAGGGATAGGCGAGGTTCATTTCAGCGTTACTCCGGTCTGGCGTTGGATGGCTGCGAGCAACCCGGGCTTGAGGTCCTTATTGCCGTGCACCGGCACAGGAACCGGGCGCGGCATGCCGGGTTTTTCGAGAACGTGATGACTGCCTTCGATGCGTGCCAGCGACCACCCCGCCGCCTTCAGCTTGTCGATGACCTGCTTCGCATTCATGGCCTGCATCATGTATCAGAAAAGATAGCTTGTCGAGCCAGGAAGCGGCCGGCTGCAAGCGCGGTGTTCGTTCACGCGGCGTCTTCGCTCTGGCGACTACCTTGCCCTCTGATCACCGGATTCGTCATGACTGCACTGCCAACATCCTTGAATGAGGCCGCGCCAGCCGGCCACAGCACCACGCAGCTCCCGCCCAACCCGCACCATGTCCACGGTCGTGCAATCGACGGCGACTTTCCCGGAATGCGCCAGGTGTATTTCGGCATGGGCTGCTTCTGGGGCGCGGAGCGCAAGTTCTGGTCGCTGCCGGGGGTGTACACGACTGCGGTCGGCTACGCCGGCGGGCACACGCCGGCGCCAAATTATCGCGAAGTCTGCAGCGGTCGCAGCGGCCACGCGGAAGTGGTGCGGGTGGTGTACGACCCGGCCGCGATCGACTTCGAGACGCTGTTGCGGGTGTTTTTCGAAGGCCACGACCCGACCCAGGGCATGCGCCAGGGCAACGACGTCGGCAGCCAGTACCGTTCCGCAATCTACGTCGAGGACCCCACCGATCTGGCCGCGGCCGTCGCCGTGGCTGCCGACTACGCGGTGCGATTGCGCTCGGCGGGCTATCCGGCACTGACCACCGAAATGCGCGCGGGCGTGCCGTTTCACCTGGCCGAAGACGAACACCAGCAGTATCTCTCGAAGCACCCCCGCGGCTATTGCGGCCTCGGGGGCACCGGCGTGCCGTGTTCGCCCTGAGGCGCGACCCGCGAGATCAGTCCTTGTCCTGACGGTCGTGCTTCTGCTTGGCGATGTTGGCGCTGGCGCGATTTTCAGAGCGCTGCAGGCGCGCGCGCTCGCGTTTGGTCACGACGCCATCGGCCTCGATACGCTCTTCCTTGTTCTCGATGCGCTCCTGCTGCGCGTCGAGCCGCGCTTCCTCGCGCTTGGTGATCTCGCCGCTGGCCACACCTTGCTCGATGCGTTGTTCCTGGTTTTCCTGGCGCTGATCGGCCACCGGCGTCTCCGCCACGGCCACCATCGAACCCAGAACGAGCGTCACAGCACAGAGCAACTGCTTCATGGTCATTTCTCCATCCGCGGGATCGCGTCCCGAGAATAACGCGCAGGCCCGGCGATGGTTGACCGGCGCCGCCCAGCCGATCCCGGATTGCCGCTACACTGCGCGCCCCACCCGGCATACGGGCGCAGATCCGCGTTGGAATGAACGACGACCCCCCCAGTAGCAGCGCGCCGCCAGCGCGCTCCTGGCTCGACCGGTTGGGGCACATGCTCTCCGGCGAGCCGCGCAACCGCGAGGAACTGCTCGAGGAATTGCGCAATGCCCAGACCAACGGCCTGCTCAGCGTCGATACGCTGACCATGATCGAAGGCGCGTTCGCGGTCACCGACCGCCAGGTCTCGGATGTGATGGTGCCGCGCGCGCAGATGGTCTCGGTGCCGGTGGACGGCTCGCTCGCCGAGATCCTCGACGTCGTCATCGAGTCTGGCCACTCGCGCTTCCCGGTCACCGGCGAGGATCGCGACGAGATCATCGGCACCCTGCTGGCCAAGGACCTGCTCAAGTGCCTGGCGCAACCGGACCGGCCCTGCGATATCGGCACCCTGATCCGACCGGTGCGGTTGATTCCCGAATCGAAGCGGCTGAACGTGCTGCTCAAGGAGTTCCGTTCGTCACGCCATCACATGGCCGTGGTGGTGGACGAGTACGGCGGCGTCGCCGGCCTGGTCACGATCGAGGACGTGCTCGAGGAGATCGTCGGCGACATCGACGACGAGCATGACGACGAAAGCAACCCGGATGCGCAGATCCGCCTGCTTCCCGACGGTCGCCGCAGCGTCAGCGCGCTGACCCCGATCGCCGATTTCAACGAAGCCTTCCACACCATCTTCTCGGACGAGGAATACGACACCGTCGGCGGCCTGGTCACGGCCCAGTTCGGCCACCTGCCCGAGGTCGGCGAAGAAACCGCGCTCGGCAGCTGCCGCTTCCAGGTGTCCAAGGCCGACGCGCGGCGCGTGCATCAGTTCATCGTCGACATGGGCAAGGCGTGAGTCGAGTCCGACGGCTGCTGCTCGGGCTGCTGGGCGGCCTGTTCGCCTGCAGTGCGGTCGCTCAGCAACTCGACCGCGACAGCGGCGAAGCGTTTCGCGTCGCACTGGTGACTGCGGCGCCAGGCGAAATCTACTGGCAGCGCTTCGGGCACAACGCGCTGCTGGTCGAGAACACCGTCACTGGCGATGCGCGACTGTACAACTTCGGCATCTTCGATTTTGAACAGGAGAACTTCCTGCTCAACTTCGTGCAGGGGCGCATGCTGTACCGGCTCGCGGCCTTCGCGCCGGAATCTGATCTGGCGAATTACGCGGCCGAGGGCCGCAGCGTCTGGATCCAGGAACTGAACCTGCTCCCGGAGCAGCGCTATGCGGTCGCCGAAATGCTCGGCCAGAATGCGCTGCCCGAAAATGCCGAGTATCGCTACGACTATTTCGCAGTGAACTGCTCCACGCGGCTGCGCGACGTGCTCGACGCCGTGCTCGAAGGCGATCTGCGCCGCAGCATGAGCGTGCGTGCGCGCGGCGAGACCTATCGCTCGCTGGCCGCGACTTTTGCGGTGCCCGAGCCCTGGATGGCGCTCGGCATCGACCTCGGCCTCGGTCCAGCGGCAGATCGCAAGCTCAGCTTCTGGGACGAGATGTTCCTGCCGCTGCGCCTGCGGGACTTGTTGCGCGAGGTGCGCGTGCGCGATGCCGACGGCAATCTGCAACCGCTGGTCGCGCGCGAGTGGACGGCCTACGACGGACGCCTCAACGACCGCTTGCCCGAGCGCGAGCGCTGGTTCGTCGCGTTCGCGCTGGCCGGGTTCATTGGCGCGCTGCTGCTGCACCTGGCGCTTCATCAGGCACGACGCACGGCGCTGCGCTTGATCGCGGCGGGCACGGCCGCCGCCACCGCATTGGCACTCGGACTGGGCGGGCTGCTGCTTGCCTTTCTGTGGGCCGCGACCGACCACGCCATCGCCTACGCCAACCTGAATCTGGTGCTGTTCGATCCGTTGTGCCTGTTGCTGGCATGGCCGCTGTGGCGCTCACGCCAGGGCCAGGCCGGATCGCAAGCGGCGCGCGCCATCAGCGCCCTGGTGCTGGTGGTCGCACTCGCCGGCCTCGCCTGGACCACGCTGCCCGGCACGCAGCAGGCCAATGCGCACTGGTTCGCGCTGATCCTGCCGTTGCATCTCCTGTTCGCCTGGCGATTCTGGTTCGCGCCCGCGCGCTGACGTTGCCAGACGCGGCAGGTCGTGGGCATGATCGCGCGTCACCGGAGCACGCGCATGAACCTGTCGGTCGAGAAGACTCCCAGCAAGCCGCCGATGGTGATCAACAGCGTCGCCTATGCCGCCGACGGCCACCGTCTGCCGGACATCACGCTTGACCAGATCAGCGACGTGCTGCAGCGACCCGATACCTTCGTCTGGGTCGGCTTGCATGAACCGGACGAGCCGCTGCTGGAGAAGTTGCAGGAGGAGTTCGGTTTGCACGACCTCGCCATCGAGGACGCGCACCACGCCCACCAGCGCCCGAAAATCGAGGTCTACGGCGATTCGTTGTTCATCGTGCTGCACACGGCGCAATTCGTCGGCGGCAAGATCGAGTTCGGCGAGACCCACATCTTCCTCGGCCCGCGTTATCTGCTGACGGTGCGCCACGGCGCGTCGCTCAGCTACTCGCCGGCGCGCGCACGCTGCGAGAAGGAGCCGGAACTGCTGGCGATCGGACCAAGCTATGGCCTGTACGCGGTGATGGACTTCATCGTCGACAACTTTTTCCCGATCGTGCGCTCGTTCCAGGACGAACTGGCCGAAGTCGAGAGCGACATCTTCGAGTCCACCTACAAGCGCGAGACCATCGAGCGCCTGTACGAACTGAAGAAGGAACTGGTCACCCTGCGCCTGGCGGTCGCGCCGCTGCAGGACATGCTCAACCAGCTGATGCGCTTCCACCCGACCATCATCCGCGACGACGTGCGCCTGTACTTCCGCGACGTGTTCGACCACGCCGTGCGCGTCAAGGAAGCCTGCGACACCATGAGCGAAATGCTGACCGCGGCGATGTCGGTCTCGCTCGCCATGGTCACCGTCGGCCAGGGCGAAGTCGTCAAGCGCCTCGCCGGCTGGGCCGGCCTGCTCGGCGTCCCGACCCTGATGGCCAGCTGGTACGGCATGAACTTCAAGCACATGCCCGAACTCGCCGGCGCGACCAGCTACTACGCCTTCACCGCCGCCACCATCGCCGTCATCGCCGTCGTCTACGTCATCCTGAAACGGGCGAAGTGGTTGTAGGACTTCGCAACGAGCGGCACGGCGCCGGCCGGGACTACATCACCGGTCCCGCAACCACTACATGCTCCATCACCCCAAGCGCCTCGGCGTAGGCCCTCTGCCCGACATCGTTGGTCAGGATGGTGAAGTTGATGGCCAGACCCTTGCTCAGCACCAGTCCCGCAGACACGTACTTGTACTGCCCGGCGGGCACACTCGTGACCTGGTCCAAGTCGGCGTCGGTGAACTCGCAGAACGCACCCGCGCCTTCGACACGCTTGAGCAACTTCGGTGCACATTGCTGCTCGATCGACTCAGCGGCGTTGTCCTTGTTCATTTCACGCACCACGCTCTGCACGTCGACTTCCGGCGGAGCAGGAAAAAACAGGGCGGTGACCAGCAACGTCAGTTGGCTCTTGGGAGCGCTGAACTTCGCCGTGATCGCTCCCTCCACAACCCGATGATCACTCTGTTCCCAGCCTTCCGGCAGCTCGAAGATTGCCTTCTGGGCACCCACGGGCAACGCGACTCGATGCGGCTCCGCAGTCGTCCTGCCGGACAGCAACACCCCGGCGAACAGCACCGCTCGCCAAATCGGGGACTTCGACATATACCTCACTCCGGTTGAACCCAACGAAACGCGCGCTCGACGCGCACACCACGCCGCACGACTTGGTTGCGACCAGTCGAATGTTACGCCGTGCGCCGGTTCATCGCAGCCACCCCTCGGAGCCGGCGTCGCTCTGCAGCTTGCAGCGCCAGGAAAGCGCTGATAGGTTCGACCCCATGCATACCGCAAGCGCCAGCTTTTATTGGTACTACTTTCCAAGCCCTCGGGCGGTGGAAGGCAGACCGGTGCGCGCGTAACAGCAAACGACCGAACCTTCGAAAACCGCCAGCGATCCTGGCGGTTTTTTTGCGGCCGCCGGGAAGCCCCATCCCCGAGGAGCCATGCCATGTCGATGTCCCTGAAACTGGTCCAGCCGCACTCCGTCCCCGCCACCGATGACCTGCGCATCCGCGCGATCCGCGAGCTGGCGCCGCCGGCGCACCTGATCCGCGAGTTCCCGTGCAACGCACGCGCGGCCACCACGACTGCCGACGCGCGCGATGCCATCCATCGCATCCTCGAGGGTCGCGATGACCGCCTGCTGGCGGTGGTCGGTCCCTGCTCGATCCACGACGCCGATGCCGCGCTCGACTATGCCGAGCGACTGGCGCGCCTGCGTGCGCGGCTCGGCGACGAGTTGGAACTGGTGATGCGCGTCTACTTCGAAAAACCGCGCACGACCGTCGGCTGGAAGGGGCTGATCAACGACCCGCACCTCGACGACAGCCACGACATCAACACCGGCCTGCGCCTGGCGCGGCGCCTGCTACTCGCGATCAATGAGCTGGAGCTGCCGGCTGCGACCGAGTTCCTGGACCTGATCTCGCCGCAATACACGGCTGACCTGGTGGCCTGGGGCGCGATCGGCGCGCGCACCACCGAGAGCCAGTCGCACCGACAACTCGCGTCCGGGTTGTCCTGCCCGGTCGGGTTCAAGAACGGCACCGATGGCAATCTGCGCATCGCAGTCGATGCGATCAAGGCCGCGGCGGCGCCGCATCACTTCCTGTCGGTGACCAAGGGCGGCCACTCGGCCATCGTCGCCACTGCCGGCAACCGCGACTGCCATCTGATCCTGCGTGGCGGCAAGCAACCGAACTACGATGCCGCGCACGTCGCCGCCGCCTGCGCGGAACTGGCCGCATCGGGGCTGCCGGAGCGGGTGATGATCGACTGCTCGCACGCCAATTCGAGCAAGCAGTACGCCCGCCAACTCGCCGTCGGCGCCGACGTGGCCGACCAGCTCGCGCACGGCGACCGGCGCATCAGCGGCGTGATGATCGAAAGCCACCTCCACGAAGGCCGCCAGGACCTGTTGCCCGGCCGTGCACCAGCCTACGGCGTCTCGATCACCGACGCCTGCATCGGCTGGGCGCACACCGAAGCCCTGCTCGACGATCTGGCGAAGGCTGTGCGGGCGCGGCGCGCGGGAGCGGGTTGAAGGGGAAGGCTTCGCCCCATAGACTGGTCTTCGCACCAGTCAGCTCAGGAGATCGCCATGCACACTTGGCCAGTCCAGGATGCAGAGGCCCGCTTCAGCGAGTTGCTGGACGCTTGCATCGAAACGGGGCCTCAGGTCGTGACCCGTCGTGGCGCGGAAGCCGCGGTGCTCGTTCCGATCGATGCATGGCGTCGCCTGCAGAGCGCGGGACGCCCTTCGCTCAAGGACTTGTTGTTGACGGAATTGGCGCGCACGGAAGCGCTCGTTCCGGAGCGCGGCGCGGCGCAGCGTCGGCAGGTTGCCGACCTGCGCTGAAACCGTATGTACTTGCTGGACACCAATGTCGTTTCCGAACTGCGCAAGCCGCGTCCGCACGGCGCAGTCTTGGCGTGGCTCCAGTCCGTCGACGACGCCCATCTCCACCTATCCGCGGTGACACTCGGCGAAATCCAGGCCGGCATCGAAATCACCCGAGAACAAGATGCAGTCAAAGCGAACGAAATCGAAGCCTGGCTGGATCTCGTCGCCAATAGCTACAGCATCCTACCCGTGGATGGTGCGGCCTTCCGTCGCTGGGCGCGACTCATGCACCGCAAGTCTGAAACGCTGTATGAGGATGCCTTGATCGCGGCAACAGCGAAGGCGCATGGCCTCATCGTCGTCACGAGGAATTCGGTCGACTTCGCAGCACTCGACGTCGACGTGCTCAATCCATTTGAGTTCCGCGCGGACCACTGAACCGCTGCACCCCTCATCGAAACTCCTTGCCGACCGGTGCCGCCGCCAGCATTTCGCCACCGTGCAGCTTCGGGTCGAACGCTTTGAGTTTTTGCGCCAGGGTCTTGACTGGCGGGCGGGCGGGACCGCGACGGGGCCGCTTGGCCCCGCCGGGTGTTGGACGCGGATGCGGGCGCTTACTGAAGATGCGCCTTCAACCAGGCATTGACCTCGTTGTGCCACTGCACCGAGTTGTGCGGCTTCAGTACCCAGTGGTTCTCGTCCGGGAAGAACAGGAACTTCGATTCGATGCCGCGGCGCTGCAACGCGGTGAACAGGGCGATGCCTTCCTCGACCGGGACGCGGTAGTCGAGCGCGCCGTGCACGACCATGGTCGGGATCTTCCAGTCCTGACGTGGTTGACCGGATTGTGGCGCTCGTAGTTGGCCGGCTGCTCGTAGGGCGTGCCCTGCATCTCCCACTCGTCGAACCAGAGCTCTTCGGTGCTGTAGCCCATGAAGCGGTTGTCGAAAATGCCGGCGTGGCTGACCAGGCAGTCGAAGCCGTCGGTCCAGTTGCCGGCGATCCAGTTCATCATGTAGCCGCCGTAGGAACCGCCGAGCGCGCAGGCTTTGCCGCCGTCGAGCCAGTCGTACTTCGCCACCGCGGCGGCCATGCCTTTCTTGAGGTCTTCGAGCGGCTTGCCGCCCCAGTCGCCGGAGATCGAGTCGGTGAACTTCTGGCCGTAGCCGGTGGAGCCATGGAAGTTGATCGCGATCACCGCGAAGCCGGCGCCAGCGTAGGTCTGCGGATTCCAGCGGTAGTGCCAATCGTTGCCGAAGGCGCCCTGCGGTCCGCCATGCACGAGGAAGGCGATCGGGTACTTCTTGCCCGCTTCGAAATTCCACGGCTTGACCACGTAGCCCTCGACACGTTCGTCGTTGAAGCCCTTGAACTCGAAGAACTCGGGTGCGCCCATGGTGATGCCGGCGAGCTTGTCGGTGTTGAAGTTCGTCAGCTGTTTCTCGCTCGCGTTCTTGGCGTTGCGCGCGAACAGGTGTACCGGCGAAGTCAGCGTGTCGCGCGCGAACACGTAGCCGTTCGGCCCGATCGAGAACGCGGCGATGTTGCCGGCACCGGTCAGGTCGCGGACCTTGCCCGACTTCGCATCGATCGCGAACACCGGGTGTTCGCCGTCGGAATCGCTGCTGGTGTAGAGCGTCTTGCCGTCGGCCGAGAGTTGCAGCGGGCCGGCGGAGCGATCCCAGTCGGCCGCGAGGTCGCGGGTGACGCCGGTGGCGAGGTCGCGCGCCTTGATCTGGAAGCGGTCGGCCTCGAAGGTCGGGCGGCTCATGGCGAGGTAGTACAGCGTCTTGCCGTCGCGCGAGAACAGCGGGTAGCTGTCCCACGCTTGATTCGCGGCCGTGAGGTTGACCGGCGCCATCGCGCCGCTGGCCGGCGTTGAATACAGGTCGAAGTTGGTGCTCCAGGCCTCGGTCTTGCCGGCGATGCGCGCGGCGAACACCAGGCTTTGTCCATCCGGTGCAAAGGTGTATTCGGTCTCATCGCCGAACGGTTTGGACGGCACATCACCGTCGATGCCCTTGCTGACCCAGGCCGGTGCGGCTTCGGCGCGGCCGTCGGCGCCGAGGTCGGCAACGAACAGCTGGCTGCGACGACCGTCCGACCAGGTATCCCAGTGGCGCATGAACAGCTTGTCGAACACCTTGCCACTGGCCTTGGTCGCGGCCATGTCGTCGAGGCGCTTCTTGCTGCACTCGAGCGTGTCGCAGTCGTTGAACACCTCGAACGTGATCGCCAGTTGCTTGCCGCTCGGCGACAGCTGGAACGTGCCGACATCGAGCGGATAGTCGCTGACCTGGCTCGCCTCACCACCGGCGAGCGACAGGTTCCAGACTTGCATCGAGCCCGAGCGCGGCGAGAGGAAGTAGATCGATTTGCTGTCCTGCGCCCAGCGCGGGCCGACCGAGGTCACGCCCTTCGCGGTGAGCCGCCGGGGCGCGGCGGAGCCATCCGCCGGCACCAGCCACAGACTCTGCACGCCCTTGTTCGCGGCGTAGTCGGTCTCGCGCAACTGGAACGCAACCTGGCGGCCATCCGGCGACAGACGCGGATCGGCGACGCGGTCGAGATTGACCAGGTCATCGACCTTGAATCCACGCGGTTCGGCAAACACCGATCCGGCGGCAACGAGCGCGAACGCGCCCAGGGCAAGCACACGCATGGCAGGACTCCTCACGAACGGGACCGGCATCGTAGTCGCCCGCGCCGGGCTGTCCAAGCACCGCGGGACTGGCCGTGCTGGCGGTGTGGCCGGCATACTCCGGCGTCCCTGGTCCCGGAATCGCCCATGAATGCTGTCGCGTCGAACGAATTGCTCGGTCATCCGAAAGGCCTGTACGTCTGTTTCATGACCGAGATGTGGGAGCGTTTCGCGTTCTACGGCATGAAGGCGCTGCTGTTCCTGTACCTGACCAAGTACCACCTGTTCAACGACAGCGACGGCTACGTGCTGCTCGGCACCTACGCTGGCCTCGCCTATGCGCTGCCGCTGCTCGGCGGCATGATCGCCGACCGCTGGCTCGGGATGCGCAAGGCGGTGCTGTTCGGCGGGGCGCTGCTGGTCCTCGGCCAACTCGGCATGGCCTGGACCGGCGATCCGGCGACCGGGTCGGTCGGCGCCGCGACCCGCGACACGCTCGCGATCCAGATCATGTACCTGTCGCTGGCGCTGATCGCGGTCGGCGTCGGCTTCCTCAAGCCCAACATCTCGACCATCGTCGGGCGACTCTACGCCGACAACGATCCGCGCCGCGATTCCGGCTTCACCATCTTCTACATGGGCATCAACGTCGGCGCCGCGCTGTCCTCGCTGATCGTCGCCTACATCGGCGAGAACTACGGCTGGGGCTACGGATTCGCGCTCAGCGGCGTGATGATGGCCGGCGGCCTGGTGCAGTTCATCTGGGGGCAGAAGCATCTGATGGGCCAGGCCGAGCCGCCGCACCCGGCCAACCTGCGCGAACCGGTATTCGGTATGCCGCGCGAGTTCTTCATCTACCTCGCCGGCCTGATCACCACCGTCGCGGTCTGGAAGATCCTGCAAACCAAGATCGAGCTCAGCGCATTGACCGCGCTCGCCGGCGGTCACGAGGTGACGCTGACCGAAGTGGTCGCGGTGGTCATGGGCCTTGGCTTGTTCGTGTGGTTCCTCAAGTTCCTGTTCAGCGGCATCGACGCCACTGAGCGCGGCAAGATGATCGTGCTGATGGTGCTGATCGCGATCAGCGCGCTGTTCTGGGGCATCTACGAGCAGAGCTACGGCACCTGGGTCGCGTTCGCCGAGCGCGCCATGGATCGCACCACTTTCGGCGTCGAGTGGACCGCCGGGCAGACCACGTCTTTCGGGGCGATCTTCGTGATCCTGTTCAGCCCGATCTTTGCCTGGTTGTGGCCGCGCCTGGACAAACTCGGACTCAACCCCAGCCTGCCGGCCAAGTTCGGCTGGGGACTCATCTTCTGCGGGCTCGGCACCGGCCTGCTGATGATCACCGCGCGCAACGCCGGCAGCGACGGCCTGGTCAGCCTGTGGTGGATGATCGCCGCCTACGCGATCCTGGTGCTCGGCGAGATGGTGCTGTCGCCGATCGGACTCTCGGCGGTTACCACGCTGTCGGTGCCGCGCGTGGTCGGCATGATGATGGGCGCGTGGTTCCTGGCCTCGGCCTTCGGCGAGATGATCGCCGGACGCTTCGGCACCTGGGCCTCGATCGAACCCAACGCCGACGGCAGTTTCGACAAGGCGAAGGCCCTGCTCGTGTACGCTGATGTGTTCGGCGACCTGATGTGGATCGGCGTGATCGCCGGCGGCCTGATGCTGCTGGCGACGCCACTGCTGCGCAAACTGGCACATACCTGATCTCGAAAGTGCCGCCCGGGGCTTCAGTCCGGGCGGCGCCTCTGCGACACTGTGCGTGTCCGCATGACGGGCTCGCCGCGAATACGGTCGATAGAAGGTGTATCCGGGGGCATTCAATGGGTTTTTCTGGGTTCTTCAAGCGCTTGTTCGGGGGCAGCAAGCCCGCAGCGCACCGGACTGTGGTCACCGCCACCGGCAAGACCGTGCTGGCGCCGGAGCGTCGCGAGGGCGGCCGCGGTGGCGCCCGCGAAGGCACGCGCGTGCTGGTCATCGATGACTCGACCACGGTGCTGGCGGTGCTGCGTCGCTACCTCGAACAGAACCAGTACATCGTGCTCGAAGCCGAGACCGCGGAGGCGGGCATCCAGATCGCCCGTCAGGAACACCCGGACTTGGTCTTCCTCGACATCGTGTTGCCGGGCATGAACGGTTTCACCGCGTTGCGCACGCTGCGCCGCGAGCCGGGCACCAAAGACATTCCGGTGATCATGATGAGCGGCAACGAGCAGGCCACCGAGCAGTTCTACGCCCAGCGCATCGGTGCCGACGACTTCATGAAAAAGCCGTTCTCGCGCCCCGAGCTGTTCGCGCGCATCGAACGCCTGCTCGACGCCGACAAGGTGCCCAAGCGCTTCGCCGCCGGCGCCACCAGCCAGAGTTTTGGCGGCGCTCAGTAGTCCAGAGGGAGGGCGTCACGTGGACTTGGGCGCAACCGCGGTCGCAGCCACGCACTCGACCGCGCGTCACGAAGTCCTGCACGCATACCAGATGGCCGAGGATGCCTTCGCGATCGGAAACCTGTCCGAATCGGTGAAGTTCGCGAGACAGGCACTGCAGCAAGCGCCAACGTTTGCTCCGGCACATCTGCTTCTCTCCACCATCGCCTTCTCCGGGGGGCAACTGCGGCTAGCGGTACGTGATCTCCTGCGCGCCAGCGAACATGCCACGCGACAACCGGCAACATTGATCGCAGCGATTGCTCTCCGCTTGATCAGCCTAGGGGAAACTGGCGCCGCATTGAAGACCATCAACGATATGGATACCGCCAGCATCCAAGAATCGTCGGTCCTCTTCGACTTAGCACAGCAATTGACGTTGCTGGAACAGCACGGGGTAGCGCTACAGTTCCTTGAAGAGGTGGAGTCGCGGGGAGGCGAGACCTTCCTAACAGCCTATTTCCGTGGCAACGCCATGAAATTCATGGGCCGCATGGATGACGCCGAACGAGCCTTCGAGCGAAGCATTGCACTGAAGTCGGAATACTGCCATTCGCACTGGGCGCTCGCCTTTCTCGGTCGCGTAGCAGGGGCTGCGCGACGCGCGAATCGGATCCAAGCCCTAATCACCGGAGGCGTGCCGACCGACGCAGACCGCTGCTACCTGGAGTACGCGCAGTACCGCGAGCTGGAAATGCTGGGAGACGATGTTGCAGCGTGGAATTCGCTCGAACACGGATTTCGCTCCAAGCGACGCACCATAAGACACGATGTCGCTACCGAGACCAAGCTTTTCGACCTAGTCATGAATGCATTCCCAAGCCTGCCTCCTCCCCAGGTGACGCTTCCGGAAGAGAGCACGCCAATCTTCATCGTCGGAATGCCGCGCACGGGCACGACCCTGCTCGAGCGCATATTGGGCAACAGTGATGCGATCGCGTTGTGTGGCGAGCTCAACGACTTGCGCATGCAGTACAAGTGGGTGACCGACTACTACTGCCCAGGCTATTTTGATGCGCGTTCGCTGGCCGAAATTGGAACAGTCGACTTCCATCTGTTCGGCCGCCGGTATCTGGAGCACGTGAAATGGCGCGCGCCGGGTGCTCCCTTCTTCACTGACAAGAACCCCGGTAACTTCGTGATGATCGGCGCGATCCTCAGGGCTCTGCCACACGCCCGCATAATCCACCTGCGGCGTGATCCGCTCGACGCTTGCTTCTCAAACCTCAAGGAATTGTTTGCGGCAAATGCCTATGCCTACAGCTACGACCTGCACGAACTGGCCGCGCACCATCGCAACTATGCGCGCCTTATGGAGCACTGGCAGGAGATCGCACCCGGGCGAATCCTCGACCTCCGCTACGAAGATCTGGTCACCGAACCAGAACTCCAGACGCAGCGAGTAATGCAATATCTCGAACTACCCTACTCATCCGATCTGGTGCATGTGGAAGTCAGCAATAAAATCGTGTCGACCGCGAGTAGCGTACAGGTACGCGAGCCGATTCACAGTCGCAACATTGGCGGCTGGCGCCGCTACGCACAGCAATTGCAACCGCTCGCCGACGCACTGGGGCGGGACACCGACAACTAGCGTCGCGAACGCGGCAGCCAAACGTTCAGCAGTTGCGACAGGGCCGGGTCCTGGACCGGCAGGCCCCACAGCTCGATCGCGTTCGCGAGCATGCCGCCGTGTTGCCAGATGGCGGCGCCGCAGCGCGTTGGCGATCCACTGCAGCAGGAGCGCCGCGGCGATGGCCCCCAGCGCGAGTCTGGTGGCGCCGCGTTGAAACGCGCGCAACCTTTCCGCCCGCTCGGTGCGCACGCTCGCGCTGCAATCGCGATCGCTCGCTGCCTTGCTGGCGATTTCGTCCGACCGGGCGCAGGGCGCATCGACATCGATTCCATTGTGGACGACGAACAGCGCCAGCAACGCGAACGCGGCGATTGCCCACACCGCGCGCAACAACGCGGCGCGATACGCGCGTGCGTCGGCGCTGCCGCTCCAGACCACGCGCTCGTTTGGCAGCGTGTGGACCGGGAATTGCAGGCGCGGGTCCAGCAGCGGGGCGTTCTCCTCTGTCGGCGAGATCAAGTCAGTCTTCCTCGACGCGCGGCTTGTAAGCTTCCATCAGCTGCTTCTGGATGTTGCCCGGAACCGCTTCGTAGTGACTGAACTCGATCGCATAGCGGCCGCGACCGCCGCTGACCGCCTTCAGTTCGTTCGAGTACTCGGTGACCTCGGCCAGCGGCACCTGCGCCTTGATGATGATCTCGCCACCGCGACCGGCGTCGGTGCCGTTGATGCGCGCACGTTTGGTCGCGAGCCCGCCGGTGACGTCACCCATGCAATGGTCGGGCACTTCGACGTCGAGATTGACGATCGGCTCCAGCACCATCGGCCGCGCCTTGCTGATCGCATCCAGAAACGCCTTCTTGCCGGCCGACACGAACGCGACTTCCTTGGAATCGACCGGATGATGCTTGCCGTCGTAGACGATCACGCGCACGTCCTGCAGCAGGTAGCCGGCAACCGCGCCGTGTTCCAGCACCTGGCGCACGCCCTTCTCGATCGCCGGCAGGTACTGGCCGGGAATGGAGCCGCCGACGGTGTCGTCGACGAAATCGAAACCCTCGCCGCGCGACAGCGGCTCGATGCGCAGGAACACTTCGCCGAACTGCCCGGCGCCGCCGGTCTGCTTCTTGTGGCGATGATGGCCATCGGCCTTGGCGCTGATGGTCTCGCGATAGGCGATGCGCGGCGGGCGCGATTTCACCTCGACCTGATAGCGGTCCTTCATGCGCTCGAGCATCACCCGCAAGTGCAACTCGCCGAGGCCGCGGATCACCGTTTCGTTCAGTTCCTTGTTGTGCTCGATGCGGAAGCACGGGTCCTCCTCGGACAACTTGTGCAGCGCCGTCGCCAGCTTCTGCTCCTGGCCCTTGGTCGCAGGTTCGATCGCCAGCCCGAACATCGGCTGCGGGAAATCCAGCGGCTTCAGGTGGATCTGGTCTTCGTCGTGCGAATCGTGCAGCACCGCATCGAAGTGCATCTCGTCGACCTTGGCCACGGCGGCGATGTCGCCCGGAATGGCATCGTCGATCTCGACATGCTCCTTGCCGCGCAGCTTGAACAGGTGCCCGACCTTGAACGGCTTCTTGCCGTCGTCGACGAACAACTGGGTGTCGCGGCGCACCGTGCCCTGGTAGACGCGGAACACGCCGAGCTTGCCGACGAAGGGGTCGTTGACGATCTTGAAGACGTCGGCGATGACGTGTTTGCCGGCATCGGGCTCGGAGCGGAACGGTTCGGCATCGGCGCCGCTGCCGCGCACGAACAACGGCGGATTGGCCTCGCCCGGATGCGGCATCAGCTTCTCGAACAGGTCGAGCAATTCGCGTACGCCAGCGCCACTGCGTGCGGAAACAAAGCAGATCGGCACCAGATGCCCCTCGCGCAGGCACTGCTCGAAAGCATCGTGCAGTTCCTGACCGGACAATCCCGACTCGCCCTCCTCCAGGTAATGCCCCATCACCGTCTCGTTGATCTCGACGACCTGGTCGATGATGCGCTGGTGCGCGGCCGCAACCGAAGAGAAGTCGGATGCGCCATCGGGCTTGAAGAAGCAGTCGACCACTTCGGCACGACCCTTCGCGGGCAGGTTGATCGGCAGGCACTCGTTGCCAAAAGCTTCGCGCAACTGCTCAACCAGCAACTCCAGGTCGGCATCGGCATGGTCGATCTTGTTGATCACGATCAGCCGGCACAGGCGCCGCGCCTTGGCGTGCTCCATCATGCGCATGGTGCTGTACTCGATGCCGGCCACGGCATTGACGACCACGGCGCAGGTCTCGACCGCACCGAGCACTGCCAGCGTCTGGCCGCGGAAGTCCGGATAGCCTGGGGTATCGACGAGATTGACGTGGATGCCGCCGTGGTCGATCGAGGCCAGCGAGGTCTGGATCGAATGCTGGCGCTCGCGCTCCATCGGATCGTGGTCCGACACCGTGGTGCCGCGCTCGACCGAGCCTGCCGTCTGGATTGCGCCGCCGGCATGCAGCAGGGCTTCGAACAAGGTGGTTTTGCCGGCGTCGGAATGACCGACGAGTGCGATGTTGCGGATCTGTTCGCTGGTATAGCCAGGCATGGCGCAGTCCTCCCGGGGGTTGAGGTCCGGCAACCACGACAGCGCTGACTATCGGGGCCACCAGTCGGTGATCGAACGCAGGGTCAGGCTTGGATCGTCTTCCTCGGACTGCGGCCGGTCAAGCCCGGAATGCGAAGCTGAATGTCCGGCAGGCACCGTCGCCCCCAACCCGCGTGGATTCAGAGCGAATTCAGCCCGCCGACCACAGCATCCCGGCCACGCACGCTGTCACCCAAGGAGAACCCTCATGCGTATCTTCGCCCAGTCGCTCCCTATGCTCGCCGCAGTCCTGTGCTCGGGCGGCGCGTTCGCCTGGAATGACGACCTGCCGGAATACGAGATGGCCCGCGTCGTCGCGGTCGACGCGATCATCGACTACGTCGACGAACCGGTCTCGCGCGAAGTCTGCTGGAACGAACCGGTCGAACGCTACGAGCCGCGCTATCGCTACGAGTCGCGCCGCCACCGCGACCGCAGCGGCGCCACCTTGCTCGGCGCGCTGATCGGCGGCGCACTCGGAAACACCGTCGGCCATGGCGACGGCCGCCGCGCCGCGACCATCGCCGGTGCCGTCATCGGCGGAGCCATCGCCCACGACGAAGCGCACCGCCCGCGCTACCGCGACGTCGGCGGCCGCTACGTCCGCGATCAAGAGCAACGCTGCGAAACCCGCACCGAATACCAACGCCAGGAACGCGTGGTCGGATACGACGTACGCTACGACTACCGCGGCCGCATCTACCACACCCGCACCGACCATCACCCCGGCGACAGCATCCGCGTCGAGGTGCGGGTGGTGGCAGTGCCGTGAGCCACCTCGACCCCAAAAGGATCTCAGCGGAGCATGCCCAGCGCTCGCAAGCGCTGCGCCAGCGGCTGGATCTCGGCCTCGTAGGCCCGCCACTTGGCGATGCTGGGTCGACTGACCTGCTTCCGCACCTGGACCGCGCTGGCAGTCGCAACCGCCGACTGTCCTAAGGAACGGGGCATGCCCGCTTCGAATGCGATTCCCAAATAGGCCATTGCCTCGCGTAGGGTGCGCTCGGGATCTTGGGTCAGCTCCGCGTACGACACATCGTGGATGCGCCCGGGGTACCGTTGGCGCCAATGCACCATCAGGCGATGGTAGTCCGCATAGTAGTCAGCCAATTCGATCTGGTCATAGGAGTAGGCACAGGCATCTGAAAACAGTTCGCGCAGATTGGAGAAGCAGGTTTCCATGGGATCGCGCACCAGGTGCAAGATCTTTGCATCTGGCAAGGCCTGACAGATGAACCCAATGTGGAGGAAGTTTGAAGGCAACTTGTCCGTGAAATGGCGCGCCGCGCCTCTGCGCCATGCGCCGCTCTCCAGGTAACGCCGCCCCACGACGCCAAGGTCGATGGTCTGCGCACAATCGACGATGGTCTCGTCGACGACGCCCTGGCACCGATGATCCGCAGCGAAGCACAGTGCGTGACTGAAGTCGTAGAGTTCACCGAGCGCCTTGACCTGAGGATGTGCCGACAGCAGGGATTCGAGCAGGCTGGTCCCGGAACGATGCATGCCCACGATGAAGATCGGTACCGCCCCCGCGTGGACTTCTGACTACCTCCGCCGGACGTGAGCAGCTCTGGATGAGCCGGTTCACGAGCCGGCGACTCTGTTCAGCCACGTAGTTCAACGTGTTCCGTTTCGCAACGCATGCGCGCGCGAGGGCCTCCCACGAATCCCCGAATTGACCCAGGTGATCCAGCGCCAAGTGGAGGGCAAAGCCCAACATGGCCTGGTCCACCGGCCCATGGGAACGCGTTTGCAGCTGCCGCCGTACCCCGCGAACGACCTCTCCGGCGTCCGCTACCTGCAGGTTCTTCGATAGCAGCCACCAGCCCTGCCCGAGTTCCGGCGCCCGACGCATGCAAAGTCGGATCTCACGCGTGCACTCCTCGAACCGTCCCAGAAACATCAATACCTGCCCCCTCGACAGGAGCGTCGGCGGGAAGTCGGGGTCTGCCCGTTTCGCCTCGTCCAGATACTTCAGCGCACGTGCCTGATCTCCCAGTGCGCTGACGTTTCTCGCCGCGGTCAACAACACGGGAATGGGCAAGCGTTCGATCGGGCCCAGTCGATCGACGTAGGCGAACATCTGTTCGGCAAGATTGAACGCACGCAGACGGTTCATCACCGCCCGAGCCTCATCGACGCTCCGAGGGAGTGTCGCGGCCGCACGCAGGGCATCGGAATGGGCGTTTCGGTACGAGTCAATCACAGGGGACAGAAAAAAGGCGGCCCCACGAGTGGGGCCGCCAAGAGTACTGCATCAGGCAACAACGTCGATCAGTAGTCGAATTCGACCGTGAACCGCACGGAGCGCGCCGGAACCAGCGACAGCGGCCGGTAGCAACCCGGATCGGTGGCGCCGAACTCGAACTCGCACTGCTCATTCACCGCGGTCACTTCACGATCATTGGTGAGGTTGAACACGTCAGCCGACAGACGCAGGCCTTCCAGCCATTCTGGCTGATAAGTCACGTTCAGGCCGAAGTTGTGCTGCCACTGCAGACGACCAGCGGTACCGCGCGGAACGAGCTCACCGTTGCAGTACATCGCGTAGCCCGCATAGCCCTCTTCCAGCCAATGTCCGTCACCCCAGGTGCCATCCTCGTTTTGCGGAACCGCGCCGAGGCAGTTCAGCGGACGACCACTCTGGATCAAGACATTGGCGCCCAGGCGCCATTCGTCATTGACTTGGTATGAGCCAAATACCTTGACGGCGTGACGCCGATCATTAGGCAGATAACCCAAGCCGCCGTCGGCCAAAGACGGATAGTCGTACCCCGCGGAAATACCCGCATCATCCTGCCCGATATCGGACTTGACGTAGCCTTCGGTGTTACCCCAACTCTTCGACCAAGTGTAGGAGCCCTGAACGGTCCACTTGCCGTCGAACACGCGTTCGAAGAAGAATTCCGCGGCCTTGTAGGTACGCTTCGCCTTCGGAAGACCCAGTGCGTCGGCAGGGATAGTAACCAACGTGAGGTCGGCGCCCCCGAGGTCCACGTTGGCGTGCAGATCCTCGCCGACGTTCATCAGGAAGCAGTGGGTGACCGTGGTGCCGATGACATCGGCCTCTGCCTCGGAGTACCCATTTGCCAAGGCCCACTCGTATGGCTGCGAGTACGAGCAGTAGTCATCCATGACCGTGCTGAGATCGCGGTATACCGTACGAACGCCGCCCACCCAGTTGTCGCTGAGCTGCATCTGGAAGCCAAGGATGTATTCGTCCTGAAACATGGGCTTGATGTCTGGATCCACAACGGTGCGCGGATCCTTCGGCAGGCCATCCGAAGCCACAAAGGTGTTACCCAATTGCGCGCCCAGGCCCGGGTTCTCGTAGATGTCGTTGCTGAAGGTTCCATCGAATGCAAACCACTGAGTCACGTCGTACTCGGTGCCGGAAAGGCGCAGGTTGGTGTTGCCCATGACCGGAATGTAGTAGCGCCCTGCGTTACCGAAGAGTTTCAGCGACGCATCGCCACGCACGTCCCACGAGAAACCGAGCCGCGGCGCCCAAGTATTGTCGATCTTGATGAAATCCATTCCCTGATCGTTCTTGTTCGTGAACGACTCGTTGCGGATACCGCCGTAGGCCAGGAAGTTGTCCGTGATCTGCCAAGTGTCCTCGACATACCATGCTGAATTTTCCAGCGTAAACACGCCCCCGTTGCGGAACGTGCGAATCGAAACGTAGTCCAACGGAGCGCCGGTCGTATTGGTGTAACCAGAGTTGGCGATCGTGGCTCCAGGTGCCAGTCTGCGAATGAGACGTACGCCGCCGTCACCCGTGTAGCGCCTGCCACCCAGGAAGTCGTACTGTTCGTTGTCAAGACCAAAACGGAGAGTGTGGTCGCTCACCCGCCACTCACCGTCGATTCGGTATGCGTCACGCTCCTCGTTCGCATCCGGATTGTCGATGGCTGACGTCGTCCAGCAACCGTGCCGGACAGTGACCGCGGCGCGGCGATCCGACACGTAGTTGCAAGACGCCGAACCAACCTGCGACGTGTGGTCGTACTTGCCGATGCCATAGAGTGCGCTGAATGTGAGGTTGTCGCCGAAATAGCCCGTCCATTTGGCGATGTAGTTGTCACCGCCATACTGGTACGCATCCGGCAGCAGGGCACTTGCCCGTTCGCGGCCATAGGGAGTTACCGAATTCCACGTTCCCACCTCCTGTTCTTCGCGATCGCGGAAGGCCGTGACCTCCAGGATATGGTTGTCGGTGATGTACCAGTTCACGTTGCCGTAGAACATCGGCGCGTCGGAGGTCGTCTCCGACTGTGTCACGTTGCTGAACGACCTTTGGTTGGTATCTGTCGCTTGGCCCAACACATAGAAGAACAGCCTGTCGTCGACGATCGGGCCGCTCGCGTACGCGTTGTAGATCATCGAGTCGCTGTAGCTATCGGTATTGACGGCAGCCCACTGTCCGTCTGCTTCATCGGGATTCGCCGGAACGAAGCGGATGGAACTGCTGCGCATGCTGTCCGGCGAGTAGATCGCGTTTCCGCCAAAATGCCACTCGTTCGAACCACGCTTGCCGATGACGTTGACTACGCCACCCAGCGATCGGCCGAACTCCGCCCCGTAGCCACCGTTCTTGACCTGAGTCTCGGAGATGGCTTCGAACGGCAGTTCGCTGAACGCCACGCCATTGATCAAGTTGGTGACATTGAAACCGTTGATGTAGTAGACGTTCTCGGCGACCGACGATCCGCCGAAAGAAGCCAACTTGCCGTTCTGCTTCTGATCGTCGCCCAAGCGGCTGTCGCCCAGTGTAGTTCCTGGAGCCAGCAGTGCCATGGATGTCGTATCACGAGCGACAGGCAAGGTGTCGATC
This sequence comes from Lysobacterales bacterium, assembly GCA_016703225.1. Lineage (NCBI taxonomy): Bacteria > Pseudomonadati > Pseudomonadota > Gammaproteobacteria > Lysobacterales > Lysobacterales bacterium. The sequence continues at coordinate 277,527 of JADJCM010000002.1, read as the reverse complement.
TGAGCTTCCGTCAACACGACCGTAGACTCGACCGACGAGATGTCGATCGGGTTGATGGCACCACCCGTCACTGTGACAGTTTCCAGCGAAGTCGCCTCGGAGAAGTCGATGTTCGTCGTGGTACCGACGCTGATCCGAATGTCCCGCGCTTCGCTGCCGTTGCGCGTGAGCTTGTAGCTGCCAGTCGGCAGCTGCGCCATGCGATAGACTCCATCACTGCCCACCGTAACTGTGCGCGTAAGGCCGGTTGTGGAACTCGTGACGGTGATGGTATCTCCGGCCTTGGCCTGGCCACTGACCGCACCAGCCGTGTTGGTCTGCGCCTGAATGGCGCCGGCCATCGTCAAACCGATCGCGAGCGCGAGCGCCGAACGCTTGAATTGATTGCGTTGAATCACTTGGAAACCTCCAGAAATAGGGTTAGCCCTTGGTGTCGAAAGCGGGCTGCGCTCACGCCACCACGCCGCTGCTGTTGCAACGTGGGCCGGACCGTACCATGGGCGTTAAAAATCTGTAAATATGACCGCGTCAACTGCTGCGCCGCAGCAAATTGCCCTTTCCGGTCAGGGATCTGGCCGCGATTGTGGTGCGGACGCCACTAGCATGTCGTGAAATTTCCACAGCTTCGGAGCCTGCCACATCCATGGATTTCGTCTCGCCTTCCAGCCCCTGCGCCCGCTGGGCAGTTCTCAAGTTCGGTGGTACCAGCGTCGCCACGGCGGCGCGCTGGCGCACGATTGCGGAACTGGCGGCGAAACGGGTGCGCGCGGGGCTGCGGCCGGTGATCGTGGTCTCGGCGGTTTCGGGGTTGACCAACCAACTGCAGGCACTCATCGACCGCGAGCTCGATGCCGAGGCGCTGGCTTCGGAAACGGCGGCGATCCGTGAGCGGCATCTGCAGTTGATCGAGGAACTCGGCATCGACGCGCCGGCGACGACGCTGCAGTGGCTCGATCGGCTGGCGACGCTCGCGCAACAGGCGCCCACTCGGCGCGGCGAGTTCCGCTGGCAAGCCGAACTGCTGTCGATGGGGGAGTTGATCTCGAGCTCGCTCGGCGCCGCGTTTCTCGCCTCGACCGGTCTGCGCTGCGGCTGGCTGGATTCACGACAGTGGCTAAAAGTCGAACCACGCCCGAACCAGAGCGAGTGGTCGCGCTGGCTGTCGGTGTCCTGCGCGACACGCAGCGAACCGGCTCGCGTCGCCGAACTGGCGCAGACGGCCGACTGTTTCGTCGCACCCGGCTTCATGGCCAGCGATGCCGAGGGTGCGACCTGCATCCTCGGTCGCGGCGGTTCGGATACGTCGGCGGCGTATCTGGGTGCCCTGCTCGGCGCCGAGCGCGTCGAGATCTGGACGGACGTGGCCGGCATGTTCTCAGCCGACCCGCGCCAGGTGCCGAATGCGCGCCTGCTCTCGCGGATCGACTACGCCGAGGCGCAGGAAATCGCGACCACCGGCGGCAAGGTGCTGCATCCACGCTGCATTGGCCCGGTGCGTGAGTCCTCGGTGCCGATGTGGATCAAGGACACGCAGCGGCCGGAGCTGGACGGCACCGTGATCAGCGACGACGTCGCCCGCGACGTACTCTCGGTGAAGGCGATCAGTTCACGTCGCGGCATCATGCTGGTATCGATGGAAACGGTCGGCATGTGGCAGCAGGTCGGCTTCCTCGCCGACGTGTTCGCGCAGTTCAAGCGGCACGGCCTGTCGGTCGACATGATCGGCTCGTCGGAAACCAACGTGACGATTTCGCTCGACCCGACCGAGAACCTGGTCAATTCGAACGTGCTCGAGGCCCTGTGCGCCGACCTCGCGGCGATCTGCCGCGTCAAGGTGATCGGACCGTGCACGGCGATCTCGCTGGTCGGGCGCGGCATCCGCTCCCTGCTCGGCAAACTGGGACCGGTGTGGAACGTGTTCGGCGCGATGCCGATCCACCTGATCTCGCAAAGTTCGAATGACCTCAATCTCACCTTCGTCGTCGACGAGGCACGTGCCGATGGCCTGGTGCCGCGCATCCACGAGGCGCTGGTCAAGGGTGGCGCGTTGCGGGCCGACGACAGCCGCGTGTTCGGACCGAGCTGGGCGTCGCTGTATCGCACTGCGGCCACGTCGCCCGCGGAATGGTGGCGCCGCGAGCGCGAAGCGCTGCTGCGCCTGGCCGCGGAACGCACGCCGCGTTACGTCTACCATCGCGACACCATCCGCGAGCGCGCCGCACAGTTGCGCGCGATCACCGCCGTCGACCGCTGGTTCTATGCGACCAAGGCGAATGCGCATCCGGCCGTGCTGCGCACGATCGCGGACGCCGGCTTTGACCTGGAATGTGTGTCGCCGGGCGAGATCGAGCATGCGCGCGCCACCTGTCCGGACGCGCGCCTGTTGTTCACACCGAACCTGGCGCGGCACGAGGACTATCGCCGCGTCGCCGCCACGCCGGCGCTGCTGACGATCGAACATCTCGGCAGCTTCGCCGAACTCGGCGACTTGCTGCGCGGTCGCGAAGTGTCGCTGCGCATCGATCTCGGCAGCGGCCACGGCCACCACGACAAGGTGCGCACCGGCGGCGCCAAGTCCAAGTTCGGCATCGGCGTCGACCAGCTCGGTGAAGCCGTGCGCCAGGCGCAGGAACATGGCCTGCGCATTGGCGTACTGCACGCCCATCTGGGCTCGGGCATTCTCGATGCGGCGCATTTCGGTCGTGTCTACCAGGACATGATCAGCCTCGCCGAGCAGGTGGCGAGCGTGCGTGCGCTGAACATCGGCGGCGGCTTCGGCATCGCTGCGCACCCCGATGACAGCGCGCTCGACCTGGCCCGCGTCGCCGAACTGCTGGTCACGATCAAGCACTCGCATCCGCAATACGAGTTATGGATGGAGCCTGGTCGCTACCTCGTTGCCGAAGCCGGCGTATTGCTGGCGCGCGTGAACGCGGTCAAGCAGAAATATGGACGCAACTTCGTCGGCCTGGATGCCGGCATGCACAACCTGCTGCGCCCGGCGCTGTACGACGCCCACCATCCGATCGTGAACCTGTCGCACCTCGATGCGCCGGACACACTGCGCGCCGACATCGTCGGTCCGATCTGCGAGAGCGGCGACGTGCTCGGCGGCGAACGCGCGCTGCCGGCCACCGCGGTCGACAATGTGTTCCTGATTGCCCAGGCCGGCGCCTATGGTGCGGTGATGGCCTCGAACTACAACCGTCGTGCCGCCGCCGACGAGGTGATGCTGTGAGTATTGAACACCCGCGTGATGCCCAGACCTTTCATTTCGTGCGCGCCGACTACGATGCGGCCAGCGCCTCCGCCGCGCTGGTGTACCGCTTCGACGACGGCCCCGAACTGACCGAGACCATCCGCTTCGCGGACGCTGCATTGGCCATTCCTGCCGGCCGCGAAGCGGCACTCGCAGCATCGTTGCGCCTGCTGCATCTGATCGCCGGCATCAGCTACTACAAGGCCGCGGTGCCGCCGCAGATCGCCGTCGATGGCGCGCCGCTCGACGCCGCACTTGCGGCCTTGCTCGACGAGATCTACCTGCACGGCCTCGGCGAATTCGCGCATCGCAACCGCCTCGACCTGCGCGGTCGCATCGATTTTCCGCACGACGCCCACGTCCCGGACGTTGCCGCGCGCGTCGGCCTGCCGCGGCGCACCCTGGTGCCGATCGGCGGCGGCAAGGATTCGCTGGTCACGGTCGAACTGCTGCGCGCCGCGCACGAGCCGATGACGGCGGCCTGGGTCGGCCGCTCGCCGCTGATCGCCGCCTGCGTCGAGCGCAGCGGCTTGCCGCGACTGAACATCGAGCGGCAGATTTCGCCGCTGCTGTTCGAGATGAATCGCAACGGCGCCTGGAACGGGCATATCCCGGTCACCGCGATCAACTCGGCGATCCTGGTCTGCGCCGCGATCCTGCATGGCTTCGACGCGATCGCGTTCTCGAACGAACGCTCGGCCTCGAGCGCGAACCTGGTCCACGACGGCTTTGCGGTGAACCACCAGTGGAGCAAGTCGATCGACTTCGAGCGCGCGTTCCGCAACTACGTGAGCACGCGCGTCGCTGCCGACCTCGACTACTTCTCGGTGCTGCGGCCTCTGTCCGAACTCGCGGTGACGCGCTTGTTCGCACCGCTGACCCAGTACCACGACGCGTTCTCGAGTTGTAACCGCAACTTCCGCATCCTCGGCGACAAGCCGGCCGAGCGCTGGTGCGGACAGTGCCCGAAATGCCATTTCGTGTTCCTGGCGTTGTCGCCGTTCCTGCCGAAAACACGATTGGTCGCGATCTTCGGGCGCAACCTGCTCGACGACGCCACGCTCGCCGCCGACTTCGACGCCCTGCTCGAAGTCGGTGCGCACAAGCCGTTCGAGTGTGTCGGGGAAGGGCGCGAGTCGCGCGCGGCGATGGCCGCACTCGGCGAACGCGCCGAGTGGCGCGAGGACGCGCTGGTCGCGCGCTTCCGTGCCGAGATCCTGCCGATGCTCGATCGCACGGCACTCGAGCTGGCGCCGCTGATGAATGCCGACGGCCCGCACCATCTGCCGGCGCGCCTCGCCCGCGTGTTCGATGCGCTGGGCTGAGCTTGCCGACCGTCGCGTGGCGGTGCTCGGCTTCGGTGCCGAGGGCCGCGCCGCGCGTCGCGCATTTCGTGCGCGCTTTCCGGAGCAGGCGCTGCATCTGTTCTGCAGCGCGGATGAAGCGGCCAGTGCGGCGAGCCTGGGCGATGCGCGCCTCACGATCGACAGCACGCCGGCGACCGTCGAGTCGCTGCGCGCATTCGAGATCGTGATCAAGTCGCCCGGTGTCTCGCCGTACCGGTCACCACTGCCGGAAGCGGCTGCGGCGGGGGTGCAGTTCACTTCCGGCAGCGCCATCTGGTTCGCCGAACATCCGCAGGCCAACACGATCGCGGTGACCGGCACCAAGGGCAAGAGCACGACCACGGCCCTGATCGCGCATCTGCTGCGCGCGGGCGGTCATCGCACCGCGCTCGCCGGCAATATCGGCCTGCCGCTGCTCGACCTGCCGGAGGACGAAACACTGACGGCACACGTCATCGAACTATCGAGCTTCCAGTGCCACGACTTCGCCGGCAGCGCGCGCGTCGCGCTGATCACCAACCTGATCGAGGAGCATCTGGACTGGCATGGCTCGGGCGAACGTTACGTCGCCGACAAGCTGCGCATTCTGGGCGATCGCAGCCGCACCATCGCGGTGCTGAATGCCGAAGACGCGACCCTGTCCGGCCGCGATGTCGCCGGCGACGTGCGCTGGTTCGGCGGTGCGTCCGGCTGGCATCTCGATGCGAGCCACGTGCTGCGCGACGAGCAACGCGTGGTCGCCATCGCCGAGCTGCCACTGCCAGGCCGGCACAACGCGCTGAACCTGTGCGGCGCTCTCGCCGCGATCGAGGCTGCGGGCTTCGATGCAGCGATGCTGGCGACCCACGCGCGCAGCTTCGTGCCGCTGCCGCACCGCCTGCAGACGCTCGGCGTGCGCGATCGCATCACCTTCATCAACGACAGCATCGCCACCACGCCGCAGGCGGCGCTGGCCGCGTTGTCGCACTTCGCCGGGCAGGACATCGCGCTGATTCTCGGCGGCCACGAGCGCGGTCTCGACTGGACTGCCTTTGCCCGCGCGGTCGCCGCCCGACCACCACGCGCCATCGTCGCCACTGGAGCGAGCGGAGCGCGCATCGCCACGACGCTGGCGGCACACGGTCTCTCAGCCGGGGTCCGATCAGAACCGGAGTTCGATGCCGCGTTCGCGCTTGCTCGTGGCGCCCTCGAAGGCTCGGGCGTCGTGCTGCTGTCGCCGGGTGCGCCGAGCTTCGGCCAGTTCCGCGACTACAGCGAACGCGGCCGCCGCTTTGCCGAACTGGCCGGATTCGATCCGACCTCGATCGCCACCATCGGCGGCCTCGGCATCGCCTGAATCAGTCGGCGCGGAAGCGCTCGTGACAGCCCTTGCAGGCCTTGCGCGTGCGCTCGAAGGCGGTGCGTATCGGCTCCTCGGCTGCGCCCGCGGACGCGATGCGCAACTGGTTCGACGCCGTCTGAAACTCGCGCAGCGCGTCTGCAAAGGCTTGCGGTTCGGTCCAAATCTCGGGCAGGGCGTCGGTCTTCTCGACCGCGTCGCTGCCCGGCGCAAAGGCCTCGTCGAGCTGCACCGCCGCGAAAGCGACGGCGATCGAGCGCCGCTTCAATTCGGCAGCGCTCCAGGCGCGCTCGCCCTTCAGCATCGCCGCGATCGGCCCGAAGTTCCAGCCGATGGTGGCGTACAGCGACTGACGGTAGCGGATCACCTCGTCGGCCTCGCGCACCGGCGCCTGCGCCTGCAACGGGGCGACGGTCATTGCGGCGAGCAGGGTCAGGGCGATGGCTGGACGCATGGTCAACTCCGGGTTCGGGACGGTGCAGGATAACGCCCAGTGTGGCGCACCCGCGCGCATGCGCGGCGTGATGACGCGCGCGCCATCGATCGCGGCTTCGCTGCTAGATTGCCGGCCAGATTCCGGAGGTCCGCCATGAAACTGCACGCATTCGTCCTGTCCGCGCTCGCCCTGCTGCCGATCGCCGCATCCGCGGAGATGCAGGTGCGCAAGCTTCGCTACAGCGTCGATGCCACGAGCGTCGAGAGCGTGCTGGTCTACGACGATGCCGGCGCCAAGCGCCCAGGTCTGGTGATGGTGCCGAACTGGATGGGCGTGAATGATGCCCAGATCGCCAAGGCCGAGGCCATTGCCGGCAGCGAGTACGTGGTGCTGGTCGCCGATGTCTACGGTGTCGATACGCGCCCGACGAATGCGGATGAAGCCGGCAAGGCCGCGAGCGCGATGTACGCCGATCGTGCCGCCCTGCGCGCGCGCGTGAATGCCGCGCTCGATCAACTCGCATCCGCCAGCGATGTTCCGCTCGATGCCGCGAAACTCGGCGCGATCGGCTTCTGCTTCGGCGGCGCGACCGCGCTCGAACTCGCGCGCAGCGGCGCCGACCTCGCCGGGGTGGTCAGCTTCCACGGCAATCTCGGTACCGACCTGCCGGCCCGCAGCGGCGAAGTGAAAGCGCGTGTGCTGGCGATCAACGGCGCCGATGACCGCTACGTCCCCGCGGAACAGATCAACGCATTCACCGCCGAAATGGCCGGCGCCGGAATCGACTGGCAATTCGTCAACCTCGGCGGCGCCGTGCACTGCTTCGCCGAAGCCGACGCCAACTCCCCCCCGGGCTGCATCTACAACGAACGCGCCGCCAAACGCGCCTTCGCCATGATGCGCGCGTTCTTCGCCGAGGCGTTTGCGGTGCACCCCTGAGGGCGCTTCCCGGGTAGCTAGGTAGTCCTACCTAGTCGCGCCGCCGCGACGTGCAAAGCCGCGTGCTGTCTGCGTCTCCGGCCTTCGTCCCGATGCACGCGAGGGATCATAGGTAGTCGCACGGATAGTGCCGCGAGGACGCAATTTCTAGTCTGGCCGCAAGCGTCAAGCAGCGGCCCGGCCAACACGACCAGACCACCGTGAGGACGCAACCCCGAATCAGGAGTGCGTGACATGCGTCTGGCAAACATCCTTACCCCACTGGCTCTGGCGAGCCTGCTGTCCTCCCCGACGCTGCTGCACGCGGCAACCTCCACGCCGATCGACCCGGACCTCGTCCATGCCGACCTGCCGGTTCCGGGCAAGGCCATCGACTGGCAGTCGGTGCGCCGCGAACAGGCCCAGTTCCGCGCCGCGCAGCGCTTGGCGACGATGGCCAAGGGCCCAGTGGCGGCCACGTCCGCCATCGCCGATATTGCGATCGCGCAGGACGGTTGGTATCGGATCAGCTTCGACGATCTGGTGGCCGCAGGCATCGGCATCGACGCCGTGGCGGCCGACCAGGTCGCCCTGACCCGAGCCGGCGTCAAGGTGCCGTTGTTCGTGACCGACCCGACGACGTTCGGCAAGGGTTCGAGCATCGAGTTCTACGGCGAAGCGGTGCGCAACAGCTTGTACACCGAGACCGCACACTACCGTCTACTGATCGACCGCCGCTCGGCACTGCGCTTCAAGGACGTCGGCTCCGATGCCACGACCACGCCGACGGAAAGCGTCTTGGTATCCACCGAGTTCGCGCCCGAGCGCGAGTACACCTTCTCCGCCCCGGGCAAGGACCCGTGGGCCGCCAAGCGCATCGTGCGTTCCGACTCGAACGGCGTCGCGGCGACCGAGTCCTTCGACCTCGCGCCGGCGTTCGGCAAGAGCGAATCGAACCTGGTGGTGTCGCTGTGGGGCGGGCTCGACTACGCCGCGCTGCCACCTGATCACAGCGTGCGCATCCTGCTGAACGGTTCGGAAGTGGCACGCGAACGCTTCGATGGCCTGTTCGCGCACGTGATCAATGTGTCGCTGCAAGACTCGCAGTTGCGAGCCGGCGGCAACGAGCTGAGCGTGGAAGTTCTGGCCGACACCGGCTACAGCACTGATGTCGTCTATCTCGACTCCTTCGCGATGCAGTACGAGCGCAGTCTGGATCTGTCCGCGGGCGCGTTCACGTTCGACGTCGCAACCACCGACAATCACGCCGCATTCCGTGTCGCCAATGCCGACGGCGATGTGTTGATCCTGCGCAACCGCGGCGGCGCGCTGGCGCGCGTCGGCGGCATCGGCGATGCCGACAACAGTTACCGTTTCGCATTCTCGGCGCGACGCGGCGACCGCGTCATCGTGCTGCGGCCAGGCCAGCCGCAGGCGGTGGTCGCGATCGCGCCGGCAGGCGCGGTGATCGACCCGACCCCGGGCGCCGCCGCACAATTGCTGGTGATCGCGCACCCGAGCTTCGTCGACGCGATCCAGCCGCTGGTGGAAGCGCGCCGCGCCGCCGGCATCAGCACCCGCGTGATCGACGTCGAAGCGCTGTATGCCTTCCACAGCAACGGCCAGCCCGACCCGGTGGCGATCCAGGCCAGCATCGAGTACGCCCACAACCGCCTCGGCACGCGCTACGTGCTGTTCGTCGGTGACGACAACTTCGACTACAAGGACCGCCTCGGTCTTGGCGCCGTCAGCTTCGTGCCGACCCAGTACGCACAGACCACGCCGATCGTGCGTTTCGCTCCGGTCGACAGCCTGTACGGTGACGTCGGACTCGACGGCGACCAGGACGTGGTGATCAGCCGCATGCCGGCGCGCACCGTGTCCGAACTGCAAGTGATGGTCGCCAAGGCGATCGACTACGCCACCCAGGCCAACCGCGGCCACGCCGTGTTCGCGACCGACCGCGCCCAGCCGGGCCTGTCGTTCCTGGCCGCCTCGCAGCAGATGCAGTCCGACCTCGGCGCCAGCTGGAGCGTGCAGCGCGTCGACCTCGATACCTACGCCACGACCATGGTCGCCAGCGCACGCAGCGACCTCGCCGCCGCACTCGCCTCCGGCCAGTCCCTGACCAGCTACTACGGCCACGGTTTCCCGGGCGCATGGGGCAGCGACCGCCTGCTCGCCGCGAGCGACATCAGCGCCATCGCCGACGTGCCGCCGACCGCACTGGTGCAGTTCGCCTGCTGGAGCACCTACTTCGTCGATCCGCGCAGCGAGTCGCTGGCGCATGCCCTGCTCGCGAACCCCGGTGGCGTCGCGGTCATGATCGGCCAGAGCGCGCTCGGCTACACCCAGAGCAACACCGAACTCGCCCGCACCCTGCTGCCGCGCCTGGCCACGCTGTCGATCGGCGAAGCCCTGCTCGCCGCCAAGGCCGAACTCGCGACCAGCGCGACCACGCTGCCGGACGTCACCGTCGGCGCGCTGATGCTCGGCGACCCCACCCTCCAGGTCCGCGCTCCGTAATCGGGACCGCGCACCGCAACGCACGATCGCGGGGCGCCAGGGAGGGCGCCCCGGGTCGACCACCCGACCACCCCGACCACGACGTGGCCACGGCTTCCGCACAGGATGTATCTTCCCCGCTGCGCACACCGAGTCGAGGACGCCATGAGCGACCCCCAGATCACAGTGAAGCTGCTGCTGATCGACGACGAGCCGGACGATGTGCTGCTGGTGCGCGAAATGCTGGCGCAGGCGGACCCGGGCACACGCTTCCAGATCGACGATGTCGCCACCAAGGCCGCCGCGCTGCCGCTGCTGGCGCGCCATGAACACGACATCGTGCTGCTCGACTACCAGCTCGGCGGCGCCAGCGGACTCGACCTGCTGCGCGAAAGCGCCGGCGACGCGCAACGCCCGCCCTGCATCGTGCTCACCGGACATGGCAGCGGCGTGGTCGACCAGCACTGCCTCGATGCCGGCGCCGTCGACTACCTGACCAAGAACGCGCTGACGCCGCAGTCGCTGGCGCGCAGCATCCGCTACGCGCTCGAGCGCCACCGCCTGTACCGGCTGGCCGCGCGCCGCGAGCAGGAATACCGGCTGCTGTTCGACCTGAGCCCGGTGCCGATGTGGGTGATCGAGCCGCAGAGCACGCGCGTGCTCGACGTCAACAGCGCCGCGCTGCGCCAGTACGGCTACAGCCGCGAGGAGTTCCTGGCGCTGTCGCTGCTCGACCTGCGCCCGCCCTCGGAACACGCGCGCTTCCTCGAACACTACGCCAAGCACGGCGCCAGTGCCGACCAGGTCAACGCCGGGGTGTGGACCCATCGCCGCAAGGACGGCAGCGAGCTCGACGCCGAAGTGATCCGCCGCGACCTGGTGATCGACGGCGAGGTGCGCCGCCTGGTGCTCGCCCTCGACATCAGCGAACGCCTGCGCAGCCAGAAGCAGATGATGCTCCTGCAGCGCGCGATCGAAGCCTCCACCGACGGCATCGTGCTGGTCGACGCGCTCGCCACCGAGCAGCCGCTGGTCTACGTCAACCCGGCATTCGAGCGCATCACTGGCTACGGCTCCGCGGAAGTGCTCGGTCGCAACTGCCGCTTCCTGCAGGGCACCGACCGTGAGCAGCCGCAGCTGCGCGAACTCGCCGCCGCGCTCGCCGCAGGGCAGCGCTGCGAGGTGGTGGTGCGCAACTACCGCCGCGACGGCTCGCCATTCCTGAACCGGCTCAACGTCGCGCCGGTGTTCGACGACCGGCAGCAGCTCAGCCACTTCGTCGGCGTGCTCTCGGACGTCACCGAACAGGTGCGGCTGCAGGAAGAGCGCAACCGCCTGCTGTCCAACGACGCCCTCACCGGCCTGCCGCACTACGCCGCGGCGATCGCGCGCCTGCAGCAACGGCTCGACGAAGCTTGCGTGCGCGGCGACCACTTCGCGATCCTGTTCGTCGATATCGACGCCTTCCACGCCATCAACGACTCGATCGACTTCGGTGCCGGCGACGCCGCGTTGTGCGCGGTCGCGCGGCGACTGCAGACGTCCACCGGCATGGACGCGCTGGTCACGCGCTATGCCGGCGACAAGTTCGTGATCGGGCTATCGCGCAGCGACGCCACCCATGACCTCGCCGGGCTGGCGCAGCACATCTGCGACCGCATGTGCGTACCGCTGCCGGTCACCGGGGTCGGCCTGCTGCACCTCACCGCATCGGTCGGCGCCGCCGAACACCGCGTTCCCGCCGACACCGTCCCCGAGCTCACCCGCCAGGCCGAGTTCGCGATGCACAACGCCAAGCAACGCGGGCGCAACACTGCGTCGGTGTTCGAGCAGTCGCTCAAGGCCATCCTCGACGACCGCATCCTGCTCGGACGCCGCATGCGCGCCGGCGTCGAGCGCGGCGAGTTCGTGCTGCACTACCAGCCGCAGGTGAATGCGCAGGACGGGCAGGTGGTCGCGGTCGAGGCGCTGGCGCGCTGGCAACACCCCGACCTCGGGCTGCTGCCGCCGCAACGCTTCATCCAGATCGCCGAAGCCAACGGCCTGATCCTGCCGCTCGGCCTGCACCTGTTGCGCGTCGCCTGCAGGCAACTGCGGCAGTGGAACCAGCAGGGATTCCCGCAGCTGACCATGAGCGTGAACATCTCGCCGGTGCAGCTGCTGCGCCCGGGATTCGTCGCCGAGGTGGCGCGCGTCGTGCGCGAGGAGGAGATCGATCCCGGCGCGCTGGAACTGGAGTTGACCGAATCGCTGCTGATGGCCGACATCGACCAGTCGCTGCCGGCACTGCACGCGCTGCGCAAGATCGGCGTGAAGCTGGCGCTGGACGACTTCGGCGTCGGCTACTCCAGCCTCAAGTACCTGCAGCGCATGCCGCTCGACCGGCTCAAGATCGACCAGGGCTTCATCGCGCGCATCGCCCGCGAAAGCACCGACTCGACGCTGGTGCGCGCGATGATCGCGATGGCCCACCACCTCGGCCTGCGCGTCACCGCCGAGGGCGTGGAGAGCGAGGCGCAGAGCAACTACCTCAAGCGCTGCCACTGCGACCAGTTGCAGGGGCACCTGTTCGCGCCGGCGCTGGAGCCGGCGGCGGTGGTGGCGCTGCTGCAGCGCTCGCACCTGGCCATCCCCGAACCCGAGGCGGCCGGCAGCGAACGCACGCTGCTGCTGCTCGACGACGAGGACAACATCCGCCGCGCCCTGGTGCGCCTGCTGCGCCGCGATGGCTACCGCATCCTGGAAGCGGCCCGCGCCGAGGACGCATTCGAGCTGCTTGCCAACCACGAGGTGCAGGTGGTCATTTCCGACCAGCGCATGCCGGCGATGAGCGGCACCGAGTTCCTGAGCCGCGTCAAGGCGATGTATCCGAAGACCGTGCGCATGGTGCTGAGCGGCTTCACCGACCTGTCTTCGGTCACCGCCGCGATCAACCGTGGCGAGGTGTACAAGTACCTGACCAAACCCTGGGAGGACGAGGACCTGCGCGCCAACGTGCTCGATGCCTTCCGCCGCGCCGAACAGCAGGAGGAACGTCATGGTGCCGGCGGGTGAGCGCGAGCGGGGCGCAACTCGAGGTTTCCCGACGCCGCGCCGGCGCTATCATGCGCGCACGGTTCGGCGCCGGGCCGGGGGGTCGTTGGGCGCCGACCGCATGCCCCCTGTCTGCCGGCGAAGATCCCCCCGATGAACACCCAATCCAAGCGCGAACTACCGGTCCTGGTCGCCGACGACGACGCCGATGACCGCATGCTGTTCGCCGAGGCCTTTTCCGAATCCGGGCTGCAAAACCCGGTGGCCTTCGTCGAGAACAGCGAAGAACTGCTGGATTACCTGCGCAACCAGCGCGAATACGCCGATGCGGATGCGTTCCCGACCCCTGGATTGATCCTGCTCGACCTCAACATGCCGCGCAAGAGCGGGCGCGAGGCGTTGCGCGAGATCCGCGCCGACGCGGCCCTGCGCCACTTGCCGATCGTCGTGGTCAGCACCTCGCGCTCCGAGGACGAAATCCGCCGCTGCTACGCCGAGGGCGCCAATGCCTTCGCCAGCAAGCCGGCCAGCCACGCCGGATTCATGCGCCTGGTGCGCAGCCTCGGCGAGCATTGGCTGTCGTTGGTCGAGCTGCCGAACCCGGAGCGCGCCGCGGCAGCGGAGTAGGCAATTCCCGACCCATGCGCTGCCCGCGCTGCGCGCGGCTCAGAGTTCGGATTCGTCGAGGTCGAGCCCCAAGTCGATCGAACCGTCGGGCGCACGCTTGATCTGGGTCAGTCCCGGATACATCGACTCCAGCCGGCGCAGTTCCATCTCGTGCCGCGACAGCTTGCCCTCCTGCACCCGCAGCTGGTCGGCCAGACGCTGGTTCTCCTGCAGCAGCCGGCGATGGTCGAGCGCCTGGGTGATCGCCGAGTTCAGCTCGAAGTCGTTCCACGGCTTGCTGACGAAACGGAAGATCTGCACCTTGTTGATCGCCGCGACCACCGCCTGCAGATCGGCGTAGCCGCTCAGGATGATGCGCGCGATGTCGGGCTGGATCTGCACCAGCTGCTCCAGGAAGCTGACGCCATCCATCTCCGGCATGCGGTAGTCGGAGATGACCAGGTCGAAGGCATGCTCGCGTGCTCGCGCCAGCGCTGCCGGCGGCGAGTTGAAGGTTTCGACCGCGACGCTGTCGCCGACCGCGCTCCAGGGCATGGCGTGGATGACCCGCCGCAGGCTGTTCAGGATGTTCGGCTCGTCGTCCACCAGCATGATCTTGGTCATCGCAAGACTCCTCGTGTTGGGAAAACCCGCGCCCTCCGCGGACGCGGTCCGTTGCCGTTCATGGCGCGCGCTTCACCGGCAGGAAGATCTGGAAGGTGGTGCCGACACCGACCGTGCTCTCGACGTTGATGCGACCCTGGTGCTTCTGGATGATGCCGTAGGAAAGCGACAGCCCGAGCCCGGTGCCGGTGCCGACCGGCTTGGTGGTGAAGAACGGATCGAAGATGCGCTTGAGGTTCTCCGGCGGGATGCCGTGGCCGTCGTCGCGGATCGCGATCTCCACCTCGTCGCCGAGCGCGCGCGTGCGGATGGTGATGTGGCCCTGGTCGGTGATCGAATGCCCGGCGTTGACCAGCAGGTTCATGAACACCTGGTTGAGCTGCGCCGGCATGCACTCGATCAGCGGCAGGTCGCCGAAGTCGCGGGTGAGTTCGACTTTGTACTTGAGGTCGTTCCAGACGATGTTGAGCGTGCTTTCGATGCCGCGATGCACGTCGGCCAGCACCCAGTCCTCGTTCTCGATCTGCCCGGCATGCGAGAAGTCGCGCAGGTCGCCGACGATCTTGCGCACGCGACCGATCCCCTCGCGGGTCTCCTCGACCAGCTGTGGCAGATCGGTGCGCAGGTAGTTGAAGTCGACCTTGCGGCGCAGCTCGGCGATGCGCTCGCCGAGCGCGTCGTTCGCGGTCGCGGCGCCGCCCTGTTCGTAGGCGTCGAGCAGCGTGAGCAGGCTCTCGACGTAGCCCTGCAGCGTGCCGAGATTGGAGTGGACGTAGCCGATCGGATTGTTGATCTCGTGCGCCACGCCGGCGGCGAGCTGGCCGATCGAAGCCATCTTCTCCGACTGCAGCAGCTGCATCTGCGCCTGTTTCAGCTGGGTGTAGGCGCTTTCCAGCTCGATGTGGCGATCATGCAGCACCTGTTCGCGCGACCATTCCCGGCTGGTGTCGCGCGCATGCACGGAAATGCCCAGGCGACGGCCGTCCGCCGCCTCCAGGATCTGCAGGCGCAGCTCGACCCGGTGCACGGCGGCGATCTCGACCGCGGCCTTGGACAACTCGAATTCGACGGAGTAGGTGCCCCACTCGTGCAGGCGCGCGAGCAAGGTCGCATCGAAGACCACCTCGCGCATCGCGCCCTCGCGTCCGTCACGCGACCACTGCCGCGTCTCCAGGTCCACGGCGACGTCATTGCGGTACACGACCGCACCCTCGCAATCGGTGATCCAGACGCCGTCCGGGAAGCACTGCAGCGCCGCGACCAGCAATTCTGGACTCGGCGCGCGCGCCGGGTCCGGGGCGGCGGCGAAGCTCTCCGCGCTGGCGCCGGTATCGCGCACGGCATCCGGTTCGGGGGTTCGTTCGTCGATCCGATGCATCAGCTGCATGTCGCTCTCCCGTCTGCCGCACCGCGGCGCCCGTCGTTGCGACCCGGGGCGCCGGCACAGCCACGCGCAAGCCCGCAACCACGGAGCCAGACTACATCCGCCCCGGCGGCCCTTCCATACGCGCGACTACCTAGCGCGCGGCCTCACTCCGGCACCGCGCAACGCAGGTGCATGCGCACCAGATCGGCGAGCGTGTGCAGGTCGAGCTTCTCCATGATGTGGGCGCGGTGGATCTCGATGGTGCGGTGGCTTGCGCCCAGCACGCGTGCGATCTGCTTGCTGGTCTGGCCGGTCACCACCTGGTCCAGCACCTGGCGTTCGCGCGGCGTCAGCGCGGCCAGGCGGCTCAGGAACGCCGCGCGCTGCTGGTCGTCGCCCGCTTGCGGTTGCGTCTGGCGCCGGGTGTGCTCGATCGCCGCATGCACGCGCGCCAGCAGGTGCTCGTTGTCGAATGGTTTCTCGATGAAGTCGAAGGCCCCGGCCTGCATCGCACGCACCGCGGTCGGCACGTCGGCGGCACCGGTCAGGAACAGCGTCGGCACGGTGCACTGTCGCGCCACCAGCTCGGCCTGCACGCGCAACCCGTCCATGCCCGGCATCTTCAGGTCGAGCACGATGCACGCGGCCGTGCCGAGCAGGTCGCTCGCCAGCAGCTCCGGGCCAGACGCGAATGCGCTCACTTTGCCGCCTGCGGCAACGAACAGGCGCGTCAGCGCCGAGCGCATGCCGGCGTCGTCGTCCACGACCAGGATGCTCGCCCCCGCGGTGGCCCGCGCTGCCTGTCCCGGATCCTGCTGCTGCATCGGCCCACCTCCCCGTCCGTAGCGACCCTTCGCGCGACCGACTGTCGCGCTCGCGTCAGTGGTTGCGATCCACCGAATAGCGCGCCAGCACCTGCAGCGCCGAGCGCGCCGGACCGCAAGCCAGCGCCTGCAGCGCCGCGTTCGCCTCGGTGGCATAGCGCACGGCCCGCGCCCGACTGTAGTCGATCGCGCCGCTGTCGCGGATCGCGGCGATCACGCCGTCCAGCGAATCCAGTCCGCCGTTCTCGATCACACGCCGGAGCGTGGCCACATCTGCGGGCGCGGCATGGTGCAGCGCGTGGATCAACGGCAGCGTCGGCTTGCCCTCGGCGAGGTCGTCGCCGACGTTCTTGCCGAGGGTGTCGGCATCGGAGACGTAGTCGAGCACGTCGTCGGCGATCTGGAACGCCATGCCGAGCGCCATGCCGTAGTTCGCGAGCGCGTCCTCGACCGCGCGCGGCGCATCCGCGAGCTGGGCGCCGACCCGGCACGCCGCCGCGAACAACACCGCGGTCTTGCGCTCGATCACGCGCAGGTACGCGGCCTCGTCGGTGTCCGGGTTGCCGATGTGCATCAGCTGCAGCACCTCGCCCTCGGCGATCTGGTTGGTGGTGTCGGCCATCACCCGCATGATCGGCATGCGTTCGAGCTCGACCATCAACTGGAATGCGCGCGAATACAGGTAGTCGCCGACCAGAACGCTGGCGGCATTACCGAACACCGCGTTGGCGGTGCGACGACCGCGGCGCAGACCGGACTCGTCGACAACGTCGTCGTGCAGCAGGGTCGCGGTGTGGATGAACTCGATCACCGCCGCGGCCTGGTGGTGCTGGCTGCCGCCATAGCCGGCGGCCTCGGCCGCGAGCAGCACCAGCATCGGGCGCAGGCGCTTGCCGCCCCCGGAAACGATGTGCTCGGCGACCTGGTTGACCAGCAGCACCTCGGAACCGAGCCGGCGCCGGATCAGGCGGTCGACCTCGTCCATCCCCTGCGCCACGTGCGCGCGCACATCCTCGAAGCAGGCAGGTGCGGCGTCGGGCACGAGGGGGGCGGTTGCGGACACGGAACGCTCGCAGGATCTGAGACCGGCGAATTATAGGGTGCGCCCGCGCATTTCCGACATTTCGCAGGTCAGTGCCGGCGATTTGCGCTTTCACCGGTCCCGCGCTTGCGCGAAGATGCCCGTCCCCGGAGGTCCCGCCAGCGCTTCCCAGCCCATCCCAACAGGAGTTTCCATGTCCCGCGGCGTCAACAAAGTCATCCTGGTCGGCAACCTCGGCGCCGACCCCGAAACCCGCTACACCCAGGGCGGCGGCGCGATCACCACGATCCGCATCGCCACCTCCGAGTCGTGGAAGGACAAGACCACCGGCGAAGCCCAGGAGCGTACCGAGTGGCACCGCATCAAGTTCTTCGGCCGTCTCGCCGAAATCGCTGGCGAATACCTGAAGAAGGGCCGCCAGGTCTACGTCGAGGGCTCGCTGCGTACCGACAAGTACACCGACAAGGATGGCGTCGAGCGCTACACCACCGACATCATCGCCAACGAAATGCAGATGCTCGGCGGCAACCCGGGCGCCGGCGAAGGCGGCGGCGCGCCGCGCGAACGCTCGGAACGCAGCAGCGCCCCGCGCGCCGGCGGCAACTACGGCGGCGGTGCGGACCGCGGCGGTGGCGAACGCGGCGGCGGCAATCGCGCCCCGGCTCCGCAGCCGGGCAACGCCCCGTTCGATGAGGACGAGATCCCGTTCTAGACGGAACCCGGGGCCGCGACCGCGGTCCATGGCGATCACGCGAGGGAGCCTGCGGGCTCCCTCGTCGTGTCCGCGGCTACAATTCCCGCCCTTTCGAGGAAGTCCCCAGATGCAAACCTGGCTTGTCACCGGCGGTGCCGGCTTCATCGGCGGCAATTTCGTGCTGGATCTGGCCGCTGGCGGTGGCCACCGCATCATCAATCTCGATGCGCTGACCTACGCCGGCAACCTCGACACGCTGGCGCCGCTCGCGCGCAGCCCGCACCACCAGTTCGTGCAGGGCGACATCGGCGACCGCGAACTGGTCGCGTCGCTGCTCAAGCAGTACCAGCCGAGCGCGGTGGTGAACTTCGCCGCCGAGAGCCATGTCGACCGCTCGATCGACGGGCCGGGCACCTTCATCCAGACCAATGTCGTAGGCACCATGAACCTGCTGCAGGCGACACTCGGCTACTGGCGCGGACTGCCCGCGGCGGAGCAAGCCGCCTTCCGCTTCCTGCATGTCTCGACCGACGAGGTCTACGGTTCGCTCGGCGACACCGGCGCCTTCCGCGAGGACACGCCGTATGCGCCGAACTCGCCGTATTCGGCGAGCAAGGCCGCGAGCGACCATCTGGTGCGCGCCTGGCACCACACCTATGGCCTGCCGACGCTGACTACGAACTGCTCGAACAACTATGGTCCGTACCAGTTCCCGGAAAAACTCATCCCGCTGATGATCCAGAAGGCGCTGACCGACCAGCCGCTGCCGGTGTACGGCGACGGCCGCAACGTGCGCGACTGGCTGTACGTGCTCGATCACTGCCGCGCCATCCGCGCCGTGCTCGAGCGCGGCCGCGTCGGCGAGGTCTACAACGTCGGCGGCAATGCCGAGCGCATGAACATCGATGTCGTGAACACGATCATCAAGCTGATCGACGAACGCCGCCCGCGCGCGAACGGCAGCGCGCGCAGCGACCTGATCACCTACGTGAAGGACCGCCCCGGCCACGACCGCCGCTACGCGATCGACGCCGGCAAGATCCGCAACGAACTCGGCTGGACCCCGACCGAGACCTTCGAGTCCGGCATCGCCCGCACCATCGACTGGTACCTCGCCAACCAGGCCTGGTGCGATCGCGTGCTGGATGGCAGCTACCGCGGCGAACGCCTCGGCGGCGCCTGACATAGAATTGTCGTCGAGGTGAATGCCATGTCCGAAGCAGTGATCGTTTGCGACCCGAAGATCCTCTCTGGAAAACCGACGATTCGTGGCACTCGGATTTCGGTGGAGCACATTCTCGAACGCCTTTCCTCGGGAGACTCCATCGAGGACCTGCTCGACGAGCACCCGAACATCACGCGCGATCAAGTTCGTGCTGCGATCGAATACGCGGTCAAGGCAGTTCGCCGTGAACGGGACTACCCCTACCCCCCCGTTGCTGCATGAACTTTCTGGTCGATGAGAATCTCGGGCGCAGCATCGTTCGCGTTCTGGAGCAACTCGGTCATGACGTGATCTGGGCAACGTCGGCAATGCAGGGCGCACCCGACGTGGACGTCATGGCTCGCGCACACCAGGAGCAACGCGTGATCGTTTCCGACGATACCGACTTCGGGACACTGGTTTTCCGCGATCAATTGACCACCGCAGGCGTCATCCTGCTGAGGATGCCTGGTCTGAGGAAGCACGAGGTTGCCGCGCGTCTCGCCGCCGCCGTGCAGGCACATGCACATGAGATATTGGGAAGTTTCATCGTCCTCAATCCGGACAACATCCGGATTCGGGCATTACCGGACCATCGACATCATGAAAGGCATCATCCTCGCCGGCGGTGCCGGCACGCGTCTGCATCCGCTGACGATTGCGGTCAGCAAGCAGCTGCTGCCGGTCTACGACAAGCCGATGATCTACTACCCGCTGAGCGTGCTGATGCTGGCCGGCATCCGCGACGTGCTGGTGATCAACACGCCGCACGAACAGGCCCTGTTCCAGCGTCTGCTCGGTGACGGTTCCGCGTGGGGCATGAACATCCAGTACGCGGTGCAGCCGAGTCCGGACGGACTGGCGCAGGCGTATCTGATCGGCCGCGAATTCGTCGGCGGCAAACCGTCGTGCCTGGTGCTCGGCGACAACATCTTCTACGGCCATGGCCTGACCGACGTCCTGCGCCGCGCCGCCGCACAAACCGAAGGTGCCACCGTGTTCGGCTACTACGTGCGCGACCCGGAGCGTTACGGCGTCGCCGAGTTCGATGACGCCGGTCGTGTCCTCAGTCTCGAAGAGAAGCCGATGGCGCCGAAGTCGCATTACGCGGTCACCGGCCTGTACTTCTACGACGGCCAGGCCAGCGACTACGCGGCAGCGCTGAAGCCGTCGCCACGCGGCGAACTCGAGATCACCGACCTCAACAAGGTCTACCTCGCCGAAGGCAAGCTGCGCTGCGAGAAACTCGGCCGCGGTTATGCCTGGCTCGACACCGGCACGCACGAATCGCTGATCGAGGCCGGCAACTTCATCGAGACCATCGTCTCGCGCCAGGGCCTGCGCGTCTGCTGCCCCGAAGAGATCGCGTTCCAGAACGGCTGGATCGACGCCGAGCAACTGCTGCGTATCGCCGCGCCGCTGGCGAAATCCGGTTACGGCGACTACCTCGCACGCATCGCCCGTGGCGAGGGCATGCGATGAGGGTGATCGACACCACCCTTTCCAGCGTCAAGCTGATCGAACCCGATGTGTTCGGCGATGCCCGTGGTTTCTTCTTCGAGGGCTGGAACCAGGCGCGTTATGCCGAACACGGCATCGACCTGCGCATCGTTCAGACCAACATGTCGCGCTCCGCCAATGGCGTGTTGCGCGGCCTGCACTACCAGTGGCCGAGTCCGCAGGGCAAGCTGGTGAGCGTGCTCGAGGGCGAGGTGTACGACGTCGCCGTCGACATCCGCCGCGGCTCGCCGAGCTTCGGCCAATGGACGGCGGCGGTGCTCTCGGCCGAGAACAAGCGCCAGCTGTGGGTGCCGGAAGGCTTCGCGCATGGCTTCGTCGTGACCAGCGAGAGCGCCCTGTTCCACTATCTCGTGACCGCCCCCTACGAGCGCGCGGCCGATGCGAACCTGCGCTGGAACGACGCTGCGCTGGCGATCGACTGGCCGATCGCGCAACCGTCGCTGTCGGACAAGGACGCAAGAGCGCCCTTCCTCGCCGACATCCCGATCGAGCGCCTGCCGGTCTACGTGTCGTGAGCATCCTGCTGCTCGGCGCCGATGGCCAGGTCGGTTTCGAACTGCACCGCACCTTGGCACCGCTGGCGCCGATCGTCGCGACCACGCGCAAGGGCGTGCTACCGGGTGTGGTCCACTGCACGCGTTGCGACCTCGACGACGATGACGCGCTGCGCGCGTTGATCGCGTCCACGCAGCCGCGCTGGATCGTCAATGCCGCGGCCTACACCGCGGTCGATCGCGCCGAAGACGAGTCCGCACTGGCGCAGCGCATCAACGGCAGCGCACTCGCCGTGATTGGCGCCGCGGCGACGCAGATCGATGCACGCGTCGTGCACTTCTCGACCGACTACGTGTTCAACGGCCAGTCGACGCGGCCGTGGCGCGAGGATGATGCGACCGCCCCGCTCGGCGCCTATGGGCGCAGCAAACTCGCCGGCGAGATCGCATTGCGCGAATCCGGCGCGGCGCACCTGATCTTGCGCACGGCCTGGGTCTACGGGGCGCGCGGCACGAATTTCCTGCGCACCATGCTGCGCCTGGCGCGCGAACGCGATCGTTTGACCATTGTCGCCGACCAGACCGGCACGCCAACCTCGGCGCGTCTGATCGCCGAGACCACGGCGCTGATCCTGCACACGCTGCGCGACGCAGCGGCAACCGATCCCCGCTTCGGCACCTACCACCTGACCGCCTCCGGCCACACCACCTGGCACGGCTTCGCCAGCCGCATCATCGACCACGCCCACACCGCCGGCCTGATCGAACGCAAACCAGATGTCGCCGCCATCACCACCGCCGAATTCCCGACCAAAGCCCAACGCCCCGCCTACTCAGTCCTCGACACCCACAAACTGCAATCCACCTTCGGCCTCACCCTGCCCGACTGGTCCGAAAGCCTGGCGCGGGTGATGGGCGAAGTCAGCGCATGAATGCCCCGGAGCGCAGACGAGTCCTCGCCCTGTTCGACTTCGACGGCACGATCACGACGCGGGAGATGTTGCCGGACTTTGTGCACTATGCGGTGCCGAGGTGGCGGTTGCGGATCGGCAAGGCGTTGTTGATGCCGATGGTGATTGCCTATCGCCTGGGATGGATCAGTGGCACCGCGATTCGTTCGGCGATCGCGTGGGTGGGATTCCGCGGCATGGCGGAAGCGACGTACGAGGCCAAGGCGATCGCGTTCGCCCGCGACGTGCTGCCAGGTGTGTTGCGACCGGAGATGATGCAGTGCATCGCCGAGCACAAGGCGCGCGGCGATACCGTCGTGGTCGTGTCCGGCGCCTATGACGTGTACCTGAAACACTGGTGCGCGACGCATGGCCTCGACTTGATCGCGTCGCCCCTGGAAGTCCGCGACGGCCGCCTGACCGGGCGTTATGCCGGCGCGCAGAACGTCAACGCCGAGAAAGCTCGCCGCGTGCGCGAACAGTATGAACTCGCCGCTTACGCCGAAGTCCACGCCCACGGCGACACCCGCGAAGACCAAGGCCTGCTCGCCCTCGCCCAGCGCCGCTTCTATCGCGGCCGGCAGGTCGCCTAGTTGCGACGGAGCGTCTAGTATCGGCGCCATTCCCCGGAGACGAGTGCATGGCCACGATCAGCAAGTACGGACCGCTGCGACACCTGCGCGCCGAACCCAACCAGTTCGTGCTGCACTTCAAGAATGGCCAGCTTGCGCGCTCCGGCGCGGGGCTGGCGTACTGGTTCCTGCCGCTGTCGGCCGCACTCGCCGAAGTGCCGGTCGAGGACTGTGCGACCACCTTCGTATTGAACGAGCGCTCGAGCGATTTCCAGGCGCTGAAGGTGCAATGCACCGTCGTCTATCGCGTCGCCAATCCCGCCGTCGCCGTGTCGCGCGTGAACTTCTCGATCGGTGCCGACACCGGCACCTGGGTGCAGCGCCCGCTGGATGCGATCGCGACCCTGTGGTCGCAGCGCGCACTGCCGCCGGCACGCAGTTATCTCGCCTCGGCGACGCTTGAGCAGGCCCTGAACCGCGGCTCGGATGCGATTCGCGAAGCCTTGATGAAGGCGTTCCGCGAAGACACCGAGATTGGCGCGATGGGCTTGGCCCTGGTGAACGTGGTGATCGACCAGCTCGCGCCGATGGCTGATGTCGAGAAGGCGCTGCAGACGCCGGCGCGCGAATCGATCCAGGCCAAGGCCGACGAGGCAATCTTTCAGCGTCGCGCCCAGGCGGTCGAGAAAGAACGCGCGATCAAGGAAAACGAACTCGCGACCGAGCTCGAACTCGAGCGCAAGCAGGAACTGTTGATCAAGCAGCGCGGCGACAATGCGCTGAACCAGGTGCGCCAGAGCGCCGCTGCCGACGCCGAGAAGACGCGCACCGAAATCGAGCGCCTGCAGGCGATCGCCGAAGCCGAGGCCAAGCGCCAGACCGTGGCCGCCGCGGCGGCCGCCGACGCGCAGCGTGTGCTCGCCGCAGCACGCCTCGACGAGACCGAAAAGCAGCACGAGATCTGGCGCAACACGCCGAGCCATGCCGCTTCCGGCATCGTGATGGCGCGTTTCGCCGAACACATCAAGTCGATCGGCCATCTGAACATCACGCCGGACCTGCTCGCTCAGCATTTCCGCGAGTGGCTCGGCAATCCGCCTGACGCGAAATGAGCGAGGTCGCACGCCGACTTGCGCGCGTCGTCGTCATCACCCGGCCGACGCCGCTCGAGCAACTGATCGCGCGCTATGGCACCTATGCCCAGGCCAAGTTCGTGCTCGCTTCGACCGGCGAACGCATCGACTGGTACGAGGCCACGCACGAGCGCCTCGAACATGGCCTCGGTCGCGCGCTGCAGGGCATCCCTCAGGACCGGCCGTATACCCGCATTGACCGCGCCGACCTCGACCGCTTCCTGTTCGCCCCCGACGACCTGGTCATGATCGTCGGCCAGGACGGCCTGGTCGCAAACGTCGCCAAGTACCTCGACGGTCAGCACACGATCGGCGTGAACCCCGATCCGGCGCGTTATGACGGCGTCTTGTGCCGACATGCGCCCGAAGACGTCGAAGACCTGACCACGGCGGCGATCGATGGCGATGCGCGCTGGCAGATCGAGGCACGCGTGCTCGCCGAAGCGGTCTGCGACGACGGCCAGCGCCTGCTCGCGTTGAACGAGATCTTCATCGGCCACATCAGCCATCAGTCGGCGCGATATCGGCTGCGTGCCGGCGAGATTGAGGAACGCCACTCCTCGTCCGGCGTGATCATCGCCACCGGCACCGGTGCCACCGGCTGGGCGCGCTCGATCGTCAAGCAGCGCGCGCTCGAACTGGCGATGCCCGCCGTCACCGAAGCCCGCCTCGCTTGGTTCGTGCGCGAGCCCTGGCCCTCGGTCGCCACCGCCGCCTCGCTCGATGTCGGCGTGGTCGATGCGAATACGCCCCTCAGCATCGCCTCGGAAATGAGCGAAGGCGGCGTGATCTTCGCCGACGGCATCGAGTCCGACCGCATCGACTTCGTCTCCGGCCGCCGCGTGCAACTGCGCATCGCCGAGCGGCGCTTGAACCTGGTGGTGCCGGCGGGAGGGTCAGTCGCCGGTCAGCCAAGTCCGGCGTGAACCCAGCGCCACGAACACCGCCAGCAACCACAAGGCGACGAAGGGACCCCAGTCGATGCTCTCCACCGACACCGGCGGCTCGGGGAAGAACCAGAGATTGAAGCCGAGCAGCAGCAGGCCCAGCGCCAGGCCTGTCAGCCCCATGACCCGACTCCAGCCGCCGCGCCGGCACATGGCCGCCGAGAACAGCGCCACCGCCGTGCTGATCAGCACATCCCAGGCCACATCGATGCCATGGTGAACGGCATGGCCGAGCGCTTCGACGCCCTGCATGCCCACCGCAGGCTCGGAGCCAGCGGAACCACGCAAATCGGCCAGCGTGACGAAGATCGCCTGCTGGACCGAGAGCATGATCAGCACCGTCGCTCCGCCCGCCACGGCGAAGCCGGCGGCGATCTGCGTCAGCGCGCTCCCGCGCCAGCGCGCAATGCCCCGATGCAGACCGACGGCGCCCACCGCGAGCAAGGGCCCGAATGCAAAGGCGGTCGTCAGCGTGAGTACGTCCGGCATCGGCACGAAGGCCGCCGCAAGGTAGCCGAGAATCGCAAGCGTGCCCGACGCCCCTCCGATCCTGGCCCAGGTGGTTTCATTCGTCATCGCACTCATCTCTGCCAATCTCCTCTGCATTCGCGGTTCTCGTTCCAGCATACGCAGCTTTCGCGGCAGACCGGACACGCCTGGCCGACGCCGACCAGGCTTGGGTGAACGCGGCACTGGCACTAAGATTCAGCGCACGCATCTCCCCGACTCGTTCGGAACCGATCCAAGCAGGACCTCATGCTGATTCCCGTGATTCTCTCCGGCGGTGCCGGTACGCGTTTGTGGCCGGTGTCGCGGCGCCTGTATCCGAAGCCGTTCATGACCCTGCCCGATGGCGACACCCTGATCGGCAAGACGCTGGCGCGGGCGCAGGCGGTGGCTTCGCCGGAGGCGCCGGTATACACGGTGACCGGGCGCGACTATGCCTTCATCACCCGCGATGCCTACGCCAAGCACCCGGAGTTCGACCCGGCGCGTGCGCGCTACCTGCTCGAACCGAGCGCGCGCAATACCGCACCGGCGGTGATCGCAGCGGCGCTGAAGATCCAGGCCCGGCATGGCGATGACGCCTTGATGCTGGTGCTCGCCTCGGATCATCTGATCCGCGATGTCGATGCCTTCAAGGAAGCCGTGGGTCGCGCTGCACACCTGGCCGCCGCCGGTCATCTCGCCACCTTCGGCATCGTGCCGACGCGCGCCGAGACCGGCTATGGCTACATCGAACGCGGCGCCGCGATCGGCAGCGATGGCTTCGAGGTCAAGCGCTTCGTCGAGAAGCCCGATCATGCAACAGCCACGCGTTATCTCGACTCCGGCGGCTTCTACTGGAACTCGGGCATGTTCTGCTTCCGCGTCGGCAGCCTGATCGAGACCGCCGCCAGCACCTGTCCGGACGTGCTCGCGGCCACCCGTGCCTGCATCGTTGCAAGTCAGGACGAGGACAGTCTGGTGTTCGATGCCGACGCCTTCGCGCGCATTCCGGAGATCTCGATCGACTACGCGGTGATGGAGCGCGCGAGCCAGCGCGCCGTGGTGCCGGCCAGCTTCGACTGGAGCGACATCGGCTCGTGGAATGCGCTGAGCGATCTGGTCGAATGCGACGAAGTCGGCAACCGTCGGCTCGGTGAAGCGGTGTTCGTCGGGGCCGCACGCAACTACGTGCAGGGCGGAAAGCGCATCATCGCCGCAGTCGGCGTGTCCGACCTGATGATCATCGACACCGAGGACGCGCTGCTGGTCGCGCATCGCGAGCAGTCGCAGTCGGTCAAGCACGTGGTCGACGTGCTCAAGCGCAGCCAGCACAGCACCACCGAACTGCACACCACAGTGCATCGCCCCTGGGGCAGCTACACCGTGCTCGAGGACGCCCCCGACTGCAAGGTCAAGCGCCTGACCGTGAAGCCGGGCCAGGTGCTGTCGCTGCAGAAGCATTACCGTCGCAGCGAGCACTGGACCGTGGTGCGCGGCACCGCCAAGGTGCGCGTCGGCGACGAGGAGAAGCTGCTGCACCGGAACGAGTCCGTGTACATCCCGATGGACACCCTGCACCGCCTCGAAAACCCGACCCCCGACGACATCCACTTGATCGAAGTGCAATGCGGTGATTACTTCGGCGAGGACGACATCGTGCGGCTGGAAGATCGGTACGGGCGGTGTTGATTTCGCGATTCCATCGGGCATCCCGCGTCACCGATCGCGCCGCACGCGGCGCTCCTACAGACAGATTGCAACCAAGCGCAGAGAGGCAAGCATATGCACCAATGGTTCCTGAGCTACAACGGACAACAGATGGGTCCGCTCGACCACGCCGCCGCGGTTGCGCAGGCGAGCACGAACCCGAACGGGCATTGCTGGCGCCAGGGTTTCGCCGAGTGGATGCCGATCGGCAAGTGCAACGAACTTGCGGCGTCCGCCTCGCATGCGATGGTCGCGCCGCCACCGCCAGCGACGAACCTGGGCACACGTGCGGACGAGATCGACTACAAAATCTTCGGCTCCGACATGCAGTTCGTCGAAGTCGAACTCGACCCCGGCGAGAGCGCGGTCGCCGAGGCCGGTTCGCTGATGTACAAGCAGCCAGTGGTGCGCATGGACACGGTGTTCGGTGACGGCTCGCAGCAGTCGGCCGCTGGCGGCTTCATGGACAAGCTGCTCGGCGCGGGCAAGCGCATCATCACCGGCGAGTCGCTGTTCACCACCGTGTTCACGCACAGCGGCAATTCCGGCAAAGCCAAGGTCGCGTTCGCGGCACCGTATCCGGGCACGATCATCCCGTTCACGCTGTCGAACTACGGCGGCAAGATCATTTGCCAGAAGGACTCGTTCCTGGCCGCGGCGCGCGGCGTGTCGATCGGCATCTTCTTCCAGAAGAAGGTGATGACCGCGCTGTTCGGCGGCGAGGGCTTCATCATGCAGAAACTCGAAGGCGATGGCCTGGTGTTCGTGCATGCCGGCGGCACCATCGTCGAACGCGAGCTCGCTGCCGGCGAACGCCTGGAGGTGGACACCGGCTGCGTGGTCGCGATGACCAGCAACGTGCAGTTCGACGTGATCCCGGTCGGCGGCGTGAAGTCGATGCTGTTCGGCGGCGAAGGCGTGTTCCTCGCGCAGATGACCGGCCCCGGCCACGTCTGGATGCAGTCACTGCCGTTCTCGCGCATGGCCGGCCGCATGTTCGCCGCCGCCTACCAGCGCGGCGGCTCGAAGGAGGAAGGCTCGGTCCTCGGCGGACTCGGTGGCATCCTCTCCGGTGATCGCGGGTTCTGACTTGGCGTGACGGTGCGGCGCCGTCTGCCGCACCAGCGGAGAAGCAACGATGCGGCGATGGAACGGATGGGGCGATGACAGCGTCGAACTGAGCCTGGTTACGCCGGTGCTGGAATTCCTGGCTGCGGCGATCGGGCCGGGGACGGCGCCGCGCGATGCGGGTCTCGATGCGGCTTGTGCGGCGGTGGCGGCGCAGGTATCGCGGCTGCCGGCGCATGATGCGATCGACACCGCGGCGGAGGCGCGCCTGCGCGCGAGTTTCGGGCAGAGTTGCGGAGACTGGCTGCGGCTGCGTTTCGGTGTCATCGGCACCGTGTGCGATGGCGTCGCCGAGCCGGATTCGGTCGCGGAGCTGCGCGCGCTGCTGGACTGGGCGAGCGCGCACCGCTTGCGGGTGATTCCGGTCGGCGGCGCGACCAGCGTCGTCGGCCATCTGACGCCACCCGCGGGCGAGCGCCCGGTGCTGGCGCTGTCGCTGCGGCGCCTGCGCCGCCTGCTGTGGATCGACGCCGATGCGCGCCTTGCGCGCTTCGAGGCCGGCGTGCTCGGCCCCGATCTGGAAGCGCAGTTGCGCGCGCAGGGCTGGATGCTTGGCCACTACCCGCAGAGTTTCGAGTTCGCGTCGCTCGGCGGCTGGGTGGTGACGCGCTCCTCGGGCCAGCAGTCATCGCGCTACGGCCGCATCGAGGCGCTGTTCGCCGGTGGCCGCCTGGACACGCCCAGTGCGACGCTGGAGCTGCCGACCTTTCCGGCCTCGGCCGCAGGCCCGGATCTGCGCGAGTGGGTGCTCGGCTCCGAAGGTCGCATCGGCGTGCTCAGCGAAGCCACGGTGCGCATCAGCCGCCTGCCCGAGTGCGAACGCTTCATCGCCGTGTTCCTGCCCGACTGGGACCGCGGTGCCGCCTGCGCGCGCGAACTGGCGCAGGCACGCCTCGGACTGTCGATGCTGCGCCTGGCCAACGCGCTGGAGACGCGCACCACGCTGACCCTGGCCGGACACGGTCGCCAGGTGGCGTGGCTGGAGCGCTACCTGCGTCTGCGCGGCGTCGCTGCGGGCAAGGTGCTGATGCTGGTTGGATGTACCGGCTCTGGCGCACAGGTGCGCGCGATGCAGCGCGAGGCGGCAGCGATCTGGCGCCGCCACGGCGGAGTCGCCACTGGCGGTGCGCTTGGCCGGCGCTGGGAGGCGAACCGCTTTCGCAGCGTCTACCTGCGCAACGCGCTGTGGCAGCACGGCTACGCGGTGGACACCATGGAAACCGCCTGCGACTGGCCCAAGGTGACGCCGATGCTGCACGCCATCGAACAGGCCGGGCGCGACGCGCTGGCGACGTTTGGCGAGCGCGCGCATGCCTACACCCACCTGTCGCACCTGTATGCGCAGGGCAGCAGCGTGTACAGCACCTTCGTGTTCCGCGTCGGGCCTGATTTCGATTCGAGTTGGCGCCGCTGGCAGGCGCTGAAACAAGCCGTGAGCATGGCGATCGTTGCGCACGGCGGCACCATCAGCCACCAGCACGGCGTCGGCAAGGACCATGCGCCCTATCTCGCCGCCGAGAAGGGTGAAGCCGGCATCGCCGCGCTGCGCGCAATGGTCGACCACTTCGATCCGCACGGCGTATTCGCCAGCGGCAACCTGCTCGAAGAACGCGCATGAAGCCGATGTCGCGCGCCGAGCGCATCGAGCGCCTGCGCAGCGGCGACGCGCTCGACGTGCTGGTGATCGGCGGCGGCATCGCCGGTGCCGGCATCGCGCTCGAAGCGGCGCACGCCGGTGCGCGCGTCGCACTGGTCGAGGCCAGCGATTTCGCCAGCGGCACTTCGTCGCGCTCGTCCAAGCTGGTGCACGGCGGCCTGCGCTATCTGAAGCAGGGCCGGCTCGGGCTGACGCGCGAGTCGGTGCGCGAACGCAATGCGTTGCTGCGCGCGGCGCCGGGACTGGTCGAGCCGCTGCCGTTCCTGTTGCCGTTCCATGTCGATACGCCGGGCAGCCGGCACGTGGTCGGCATCGGGTTGGCGATCTACGACGCCTTTGCCGGCCAGCGCACTCGCGCCTGGCTCGACGCCGCCGAGATGCTGCGTCACGCGCCCGTTCTCGCCAGTGCCGGGCTGCGCGGCGGTTGGCGTTACCTGGATGCGACCACCGACGACGCGCGCCTGACCCTGCGCGTGCTGCTCGAAGCCGAATGCGCCGGCGCGCTGTGTCTGAACTACGCCCGCGTCACCGCGCTGCTGCGCGACGGCGATACCCAACCGGTGCGCGGCGTGCGCGTCGAAGCCGAAGGCGAGGCTGCGTTCGAGGTGAGCGCGCGCTGCGTGATCAACGCCACCGGCTGCGGCGCCGATGCCTTGCGCGGTGGGCTCGGGTTGGCGCCGAGATTGCGGCCGTTGCGCGGCAGCCACCTGCTGTTCCCGGCCTGGCGCTTGCCGGTAGCGCAGGCGGTGGCGCTGTTTCATCCCGACGACGCGCGTCCGGTGTATGCGATGCCGTGGGAAGGCGCGACCCTGGTCGGCACCACCGACCTCGACCACCAGGTACCGCTGGAACGTGCGCCGTCGATCAGCCATGCCGAAGTCGCCTACCTGATGCGCGCCCTGCACCGCCAGTTCCCGTCGCTTGGGCTGCGCGCCGACGAGGCGCTGTGCAGCTGGTCCGGCGTGCGCCCGGTGGTGTCGTCGAATCGCGACCTGCCGCCGTCGCAGGAAAACCGCGAACACCTGATCGTCAGCGAACACGGGCTGACCACGGTCAGCGGCGGCAAGCTCACCACCTTCCGCTCCACCGCGCTGCAGGTGCTGGAACAACTGCGCGCGCAGCTGCCGATGCTGCGCCCGCGCGCGGGCGAATGCCGCCGTATTCGCCATGCCGACCGATGCGGCTGCAAACGCCGCGCTGCCCGACTGGCAACGTCGACGCTGGCGTGGCCGCTACGGCGATGGCGTGGTGGACCTGGCGCAGCAGGAACCCGTGGCGCGCGCGCGCCTTGGGAGCGGTCTCGTCTGTCTTGCCGAGCTGCGCCATGTGTGCCGCCACGAGCAGGTGCTGCATCTCGATGACCTGCTGCTGCGACGCACGCGCATCGGCCTGAACGAAGCCGGCGCCGGTGAGGCGCTGCTGCCGGAGCTGCGCGATCTGCTCTGCAGCGAACTTGGCTGGGACGCTTCGCGCTGGGACACCGAACACGCGCGCTATCGCGCCCTGTGGTCGGCGCAGCACGCACTACCGAGCGCATGAGCACGCCGCTGCTGCTCGCGCTCGACTGCGGCACGCAGAGCGTGCGCGCGATGCTGTTCGACGGTGCCGGCAACTTGGTGGCGAAGGCGCAGACCGCGCTCGATGGCTACCGCTCGCCGCAACCGGAATGGCACGAACACGACGGCGAAGCGCTGTGGCTTGCGACCGCGGCGACCTGCCGCAAGCTGTGGGATCTGCCTGCTACGGCGCGCGACCGCGTCGCCGGCGTCGCCGTCACCACCCAACGCGGCACGCTGATGCCGGTCGCTGCCGATGGTCGCGTGTTGTCTCCGGCGATCACCTGGCTGGATCGCCGCCGCGCCGCGCATCCGCCGCGCCCGGCGTGGCCGTGGCGCGCCGCGTTCGCGGCGCTCGGGCTCGGCGCCACGGTGCGCGACTTCGCCGCCCGCGCGCAGGTCAACTGGATCGCCGAGCAGCATCCGGAAGTGGCGCGTTCGACCGCGCACTGGCTGCTGGTCTCGGGGCTGCTGCACCTGCGCCTGTGCGGGCGCGTGGTCGACTCGGTGGCGAACCAGGTTGCCTACCTGCCGTTCGATTTCAAGCGCCAGCGCTGGGCCGGCGCACTCGACTGGAAGTGGGGCGCATTGCAGTGCGCGCGCGCGCAGCTGCCGCAGCTGTTCCCTGTCGGCGCGGAACTCGGCCAGATCACGCCCGAAGCATCGGCTTCGACCGGCATTCCCGCCGGGCTGCCGGTGTTCGCCGCAGCCGCCGACAAGGCCTGCGAGATCGTGGGCAGCGGCGCCGTCGCCCCGCACCAGGGCGCGCTGTCGTATGGCACCACCGCGACCTTCAGCATCACCACGCCACGCTACCTGGAGGCGACGCCGTTCGTGCCG
The DNA here is from genome assembly GCA_016703225.1 of Lysobacterales bacterium. Taxonomy (NCBI): domain Bacteria; kingdom Pseudomonadati; phylum Pseudomonadota; class Gammaproteobacteria; order Lysobacterales; species Lysobacterales bacterium. Next base: position 245,337 of record JADJCM010000002.1, on the reverse strand, counting down.
CCCTACCCGGCGCTGCTGCCGGGCCAGTACAACTGCGAGGTGCAGATTTTCCGAGGCTATTGGCTGGTGCGCTGGTTCAAGGAACAGTTCGGACATCCGGAGCAGGTGCTCGCCGAAGGCCTGGGCGTCGCCACCGAGTCGCTGTTCGATGCGCTGATCGCGCAGGTGCCGCCGGGCTGCGACGGGCTGATGCTGCAACCGTACTGGTCGCCCGGCGTGCGCCATCCCGGGCCCGAGGCGCGCGGCGCGATCATCGGCTTCAGTGACGTGCACACGCGCGCGCACCTGTATCGCGCCATCCTCGAAGGCCTCGGCCACGCACTGCGCGACGGACGCGAACGCATCGAACAACGCGGCGGCTGCGCGGTGACCGAACTGCGCGTCTCCGGCGGCGGCGCGCAATCCGATGCCGCGATGCAACTCACCGCCGACCTGTTCGACCTGCCGGCGCAACGCGCGCACACGCACGAAACCTCGGGTCTGGGCGCCGCGATGGCGATCAGCGTCGGCCTCGGCCTGCACCGCGACTTCGCTGCCGCCGTCGCCGCCATGAGCCACTGCGGCCGCCGCTTCACCCCGAACCCGGAAAATGCCCGCGTCTACGCCGCCCTGCACCGCGACGTCTACCGCCGCATGTACGCGCAACTCGCGCCGCTCTATCGCCGGCTGGCGCGGATCGCGTCGCCCTGATCCATGGAGCGCATTGCACGCCCCAAGTGCAGCAAGACCCGGCCGAATGGTCCGGCCGGGCCTCTGGTTCTGATCAACTCGCGGTAGCAGCCGCAGGCCCCTGGTACTTGGCGTCACCGAAGCCCAGCATCGGATAGAAGATCGGACCCAGCAGCGCCAGCCCGACACCGAAGCCGGTGCCCTTGCCGAAGCTCTTGGCCATGTCGATTGACACGATGATCATGACCACGAGACTGACGATCGGGATGAGCAGCAGCACCAGCCACCAGATCGGACGTCCGACGATCTGCAGCATGACCACGATGTTGTAGATCGGAACCAGGCAAGCCCATCCAGGTTGCCCCGCCTTCACGAACACCTTCCAGAAGCCCGCGAGGATCGCGACGATCACCGCGAGCCATACCAGCATCATGATCGAAGCAATGATTCCACCACCTGACTCATCCATAGCGAATTCCCCCACCCTCGTGCGAATCCGACGCGAATTGGTTGCGCCCAACCCGGTCGCGCCGCCGGAAAGGGCAACCCGATCATCGAACAATGCAGCGGTCCCGGCAATGCCAACGTTAGCCGTCACTTTCGGCGCGCGCTCCCCCTTGGCGACCAGACTCGCAAGGCGCAGCGCCCAACAGAGCGTCCTTGAGCTGTTGCACCTCAGGCTCGGACGATGTCCACGTACTCAACGTGGCTGACTGGAGGCGGGACTGGCATCCCATCCTCGCGAAGCCCCGCCAGATGGAAGCCGATCGCCTCACGGATCTGATGCTCGACTTCCTCGATGGTGCTGCCAGTGGCGATGCAGCCGGGAAGGTCAGGGACATAGGCCGAGTAGTTAGCTGCAGCCTGCTCAATAACGATCGCGTAGCGCATGACAATTACCTCTTGAGGCCAGCTTGCTTGAGGACGCTACTGAGCGTCCCAGGTGCCAAATCATCGCTCGGCTTGCCAGGAATAGTGACCCGGCCGGCCTTGGACGGGTGCTTGTACTGGCGATGGCTCCCGCGAGTTGCTGCAAGGAACCAGCCATCCGCTTGCAGGAGCAGCAGCACTTCACTGACTTTCATGCGGCAAGCATATCGTGGGGCTGGGTGTCACCTAACGCCTGAACTAACTCGTGCCGCGAAGCGGCATCCGGTTGAATGAATTGTTAGGGCTCACTCTCGGATCCCCATCACTGCCTCGTATTCGCAGCAGTGCGCGAACAGATGGTCAAATAGCGGCTGATGCCCCAGTGCGCGTGCAGCTATGGCAAATGCTGAAACGCTGCGATAGAAGTAGTTGGCAATGTCTTGGCGGTGCTCCGCTTCTCGTGGCGTGCCGGACATCCCTCTTGTATGAAATCGTGGTGGGTCACCGCCATACATGTCCATAATCTGCGGTGAAGCCGCATGGACATAACCAGAGTACGCCTTGCTTAGAGTTCTTGTTGCCCCAATGTGGCCGCTTGGATTGGGTGTTCCAATTGGGGATTGTGCAATATATGCACGGATCTTCTTGCGCCTGACCATTGGCCTATCCTGGGCGGTAGGCAGTCCTGTTGCAGGGTCGAATTCTTCCGCGAAGAATGCCTGCAAATACTCTGTATGTAACGATGTTTCCCCGCCGTACATGCGAGGGATGGATAGAAAAGTAATGTCCTCTCCGATCTCATCTATGAGTCGTTGCAGGGCTGCCTGTTCTTGAAATAACCCAGCGTCAAGAAGCAAGTGGGCGGCCCGAAGACCAGAAGGCAGGCGCGCGAGCTTCTGAACAATCGCTTGCTCAGGTAGCTGCTCCACATATCGATAAACGAACGAATCCTTGAACGGTACGGCGCGCGGTGGCCGAACTAATGCGGAAAGCGCATCTAACGCGCGGTCCATCTCAATCAGTGATTCTTGATAGAAACGTGTCGGCATGTTTGGTGAGCCCTAACGCCGCATTAAGCCGCCGCGGCGCGGAAGCTGGTTTGAGCGAAGGGCCCGATCCGCGGTCGGCTTGAACGCATAGTTAGGTTTCAATGGATCAATTACAGATCTCCTTCACCTGCGCTTCAGATACTCCACTTTTCCGCATTCCTTCAACAAGTGCGTGCGAACATTCTGAAGATTTAGTCTTGTTAATAATTGGGTCCGGGCTAGTCAACGACATCTTTGGGCACCCTGCCTTGATGCTTTCAAGAGCGGATCCCAAGCCTTCCAAATTCATGTCTCCTGACTCGATCCCACGAACCAACGTGGAGACCTGGTAACGGAGCCGCTTGCTAGAAGTGAATTCAGAGAACTCGTTACCCTTCAAGATTACTGAACGAATTCTCTTCTCCATATCAGTAGCCAACCTCAGTTGCCTCGGTGGGTTTTCATCAAAACGGAGCGTAAGGGACTGCACTCCACCGGGAATTGTCAGATACAGCGCCTCAGCGGATAGTTGCACTGAATAGTTATCTTCGAATATACCGGTACAAATTATTTGATCATTCATGGGATCTTGAGACCTCAGGACCTTCCAGTTCCCAGCCTTCGAGGCTAGCTCAGCATCCTTGAGGCTTTGACTCCATGCTCCACAGGGCTGAAAGAGACACAATGCCAGCAACCAGATAATAGTCCTTGCTTTCATAACGATCCCTCCTTAAGTGGTGAATTGAAACCTAACGCCGTGTTAAGCCGCTGCCGCGCGACAGCGATCGCAAGTGCGAACTGATGGGACGGCGGTCGGCTTGAACATTTAGTTAGGCCTTTGCGCTTGAAACGAATTGGCAACGCAGGTTACTCTTCCCCTGATTCTGCTTCCAGCACAAGGGTTGTTCTCGTCACTTTAACCGTCAGATTTACCTGAGTGGGCGGAACGAAAAGTACGCAGCCTGCGCCATGTCCGGACTGAACCTCAGGGAGAAAGTGACCTCCGGCCCAACCATGCTTCGGCGCCTCAGCAGCGAACCAGCGCTTAACCGTTTTGCCGATTCTTTGAGCCGATTCGCCTGTTGCCTGATTATATAGTGCGAGAATTCGTGACGCGGTGCAAAGTGCTGCACGGTCTTTCAATTTGCATGAAGCCGGTGTTGGAAATTTGAACACAGCCATATTTTTCCCCTGTTTGGTTTGAAGTTCAGTCCCGAACGTCTTTTTGCTTTATTCTATTCGACCCTCTCTCTCTCGGCTCTCGATAATGACTTCAGCCGAATCCTCGGTTCAAAGGCCTAACGCCATGCTAACCGGCCGAGGGCCGAGATGATTTGGTTTGAACATAGTTAGGCACTACCTGCGGCGGCGATTGCCTGTCGATCGCATGCCGCCTGGTGTTTCAATACCAGCCAACGTTTGAATGTCCTTTGCCGAATACTTCGGCCATCCAAGGCGCGCTGATTCAGCGCGAATCGTTTGGACGGAGGTATCTATCGCGGAGTGTAGCTTTGCAACCTCATTTGCGACAAGTGTAGCCAATTCAGGTGGCAATTGATGGTGAGGCTGGAAGGAACTTGCACACCACTCAAGTGCGAGGAAAAGCTTTTGCCCAAACGTTTTCTCATCTACGCATTTCTCATGCAAGAAGTCTTCAAATGGCTTGTCTCTGCGTTCAGTCGAGTTGCATCTTCGGCACGCGGGCACACGATTGGATATGCCGTTAGTACCACCTTGGGACGAGGGCACAACATGGTCCAACGTAAAATCGTCCTTTAGCGATGGAAGTGACTTGTCACAATAGAAGCACACTTCGCCAAAATAACCGCGGAGTTCACTAATCTCGTTCCAAGTAGGCTCCGGATCAACAATGCCCCACAGCATCCTACGGAGCGCGTTCTTGGCGATTGAAGGGGTCCGTGCCATATGTCGGTAGTGCCTAACGCCGTGTTAAGCCGCCGCCGCGCGACGGCGTGTGGATGATACGAGCAACTTCCTCGGCAGCCGGCTTGAACACTTAGTTAAGCAGCACGCCGAAACTTGACGACTTTTAGGGCGACGCCGAGAAGGCTAGCTCTCTGCTTAAGCTCTGTGGTTAATTCTCGCTCGGTTACTAGAATTGCGTGAACATCCACCTCATAAGGCGCGTGCTCAGCACGCTTTACCTCGCGATACTTCACGCACTGATAAACACCGCGACGAAAATCCTCATCATTAGACCGTGAGGACTTGACCTCTACCATCCTAAACGTGGTGCCGGAAGCAAATACAACATCAACTTCGTCCCCCGATTGCAAGCGATCCTCAATCTCGCCCTTTCCGAATTGACTTCCTAGCCCAATGCGATGTGGATTGCTCGCCACCCAATTCTTTAGAGCTTTGTGCTCCTCGCTCTCGGCCAAGCCGCCGTAACAAGGGAAATTGAAATCATGTTCGTTTCCTTCAGGCTCTCTCAGTTTGCTCAGAGCTGCACCACCAAAGAGCTTGCGATTCAAACTCGCCCACTTCGTATACTGAAATATCTTCTCGCGCTCCGCGCCAACGATGCTCAGCTTTCGTGATCGAGGAATGCTATCCCACTTGCGCAGTGCGATCTTCTTGTAGCGCTCGGCAAGGTATCCTCCCGCGCCTTTACCCGGAACCCCGTCAGGCCGGCTAATCAGTACATTGATGAGTGGGGCTCGCGGATCTAGCTCTAAAATCTTATCCATCAAAGAGCCAGCCACATGCCCAATATGAGTAGAAAAGATCTTCTCAAGCCCGAGCTGGCGCTCAAGTTCAGCTGCGATCGCACCATAAGTGATAAACGGCTCACCTGCTTCAATACATCGCAACAACATCGCCATAGCGAACTGCGGGCCGTCGTCTCGTAGCTGCTTCAGTGTGTACGTCATGCGCAGAACTCCTCTCAGGGGACTCGAACAGCTCGCATTGCCGCCTAACGTTTGACTCAGGCGGCGTGCCGTAGGCACGTCCGTTTGAAGGAAGGGTCATGCCTCACTCTAGAACGGCAGATCGTCTTTCTTTTTCTCTGGGCGGCTCAGCACGAATTGCGCATCGTTTGCGTCTATCCATTCCCACCCTGTTTCGGCCACCGCCAATCCGGGATAGCTCTCCCCATCCTGCTCGTTCCATATTTCCTGCTCTAGAATGAGGTTCTTCTGCAAGAGGCGACGGACGGCAAGGTTGAAGCCCATGTTGGTGATACCCGCGCGTTCAGCGCTCCGCTTCACATTGCTAACTCCAGTTGCGTGGTCCGGCAGATAAGCATCGCCTGCTATCACTGCAAGCACGAGAATCTCCGGCTGCGAAAGGCCATGAACTGGTGAGACTGGGTCCGTTTCCGCAATCTTGTCGAGCACAGCGTCCTGCTTGACTATTGCAGCAATCTTCGCAGTGAGGCTATCGCGCAGCTTGTCGAAGTCGCTCGGGGAGTCTGCCAAGTACGGAATGATGCTTCTGTGCTGGATATCAAAGGGATACTTCTTTCCGGGCCGCTCCTCCGAGCAGACCATTACGACCGGCCGCTGTGCGGCGAAAGCATAGCCAAGTTCGTACCAGACATTTGGGTTGTCAGCGGTGATGTCCGCCAAGCAGATAGTGGCGATGCGGATTCCCTTCTCAATCGATTCGATTGGCACAAGCACGCCTGGATCATGATCGACGCGATACGCCTCTAGCCCTGCAGCTTCGATCGCAGGCTTGTAGATGTCTTGAAAACGCTTGTCGAACTTGCCGGAGTCGAATGGCTGGATTACAAAGCAAGTGGCCATTGAGGCTCCTGTGAGGCAAGTCAGCTTCAGATTGACGCCGATACCCGTAGCCTATCCCGGATTTGCGACGTGGGTGATAGGACAAATCATCGCGGTAGAGACGCGCCTCACGGCACGCCCCCCGCACAGATCCCGGCGGGCGTGATTGACGCACCGGGCTCCCACCTTGGGTGATTGGCGGCAAAGCGCACGCTCGGCCACGGATGGCTGATGCGTGCAGCAGGCAGGTAGTCGGCGGCGATCTGAGTCATGCGACTCCAGGTAGTGTTGGCCTTCTGACTGCGTCGATTCAAAGTGCGTCGCCAAAGAACGACGACGTGGTGCCGGAACGCGTCCAGCGCCCGGAAGTTGGTGGGCACCGCGTGGTAGCCGAACCAGCCGCGCACGACCTGCGCCAGCCAGCGCCCTTGCTCAGGGATCGCCCAGTGCATGCGCCGTTTGAGCAGCAACTTGATCCGCGCCAGCGTCGCCCGCAGGCGATCCCGACGCGAATGTCGTTGCAACTGGAAGCGCCCGTGCCGATCCTCTGCACAAATGTGCGTGAAGCCGAGGAACGTGAACGTCTCCGGTTTGCTCTCGCCCCGCCGTGCGCGAGCCGATTTGGCGAAACGACCAAACTCGAGCATGCGGGTCTTCTCCGGATGCAGCGTGAGCTTGAACGTAGCCAACCGGTCGCTCATCGCCCGACGGAACGCTTCGGCATCGTCGCGGTACTCGAAACCGAGCACGATGTCATCGGCATAGCGCACCACGATCATGCGGCCCTGCGCGTGGCGTTGCCGCCACTGTCTGGCCCACACGTCAAACGCATAGTGCAGATAGATGTTCGCCAACAGTGGCGAGATCACCGCACCTTGCGGCGTGCCTTCCAACGTCTCTCTGACCGATCCATCTTCCATGACACCGGCGCGCAGCCATTGCCGGATCAGCTTCATGACCCGAGGGTCACCGATCCGATGCGCCACGAACCGCAACAGCCAGTCGTGGTCCACCGTATCGAAGAACCGCTCGATATCGGCATCCACCACCCAGTTCACCTTCGCACGATCCACTCCGACCGCGAGCGCATCCAGCGCATCGTGTTGGCCACGACCGGGGCGGAATCCATACGAGAAGCCGAGGAAGTCTTCCTCATACACAGCGTTCAACACGCTCACCAGCGCCGACTGCACGATCTTGTCTTCCAGCGCCGCGATGCCCAATGGGCGCAGCCGTCCATCCGCTTTCGGGATGTACTGCCGTCGCGAAGCCTTCGGTCGATACGTGCCGCGATGCAAGCGTTCATGCAGGCTGCGCAGATTCGATGCTCGATTGGCCTCGTAGTCCCGCCACGTCACGCCATCAATTCCCGGCGCCGCATTCTTCTTCAGCGTCGAGAACGCCGCATCCAGCAGCTTGGGCGTGACTTGATGCAGCAAGGATGTGAATCGCTCCTGCCTTTCCTGCCTTGCTCTTTGCCGCACGCGTTGGAGTGACCGCTGCACGCTTTCCCGGCTCTGCGTCCGGCACGTGGATCGCTCCCGCGCGTTCCCCTTGGCCCCCAGCCTTCGCTCCATCGACTCCGCACTCGTCCCGAGCTTGTTCGCCGACTTCATCGCTACTACGCCAAGGTCTGACTTCTCCGGTCCGTGCATCATCGGCTTCGGCTCCTCACCTTCCCGATGCGGGCCGTACGCAGACCTCGCGCACGGCCAGACTGGAGACCTCCCGGTTCCCAAATGAAGCGCGTATCGACATGCCAGGTTCTAGCGACCACGCCGAGCGCGTGGGTGCTCGCGTTAGCGCACCCACGACTGTTGCCTTCCGCCGAATAAAAAGCGTCGGCACTCGGGATCAGGGTTATTTCGCGGCTCAATGGCTGGCCTACCGACACCCCTGTCAACGCTTCGCCGCTCACCTCGCGATGACCAACGCATGACTCGGGGACATTCATGGATCGCTACTCCTTTGATGTCAGGGACTTTCACCCTTTACGCTTCACCGGTTTCGCCGGCGCACTTACTCGAACCTTGGCGCTTGTCCGCTGCCGTCTATACCCATGTGTTGAACAAGGGTGGGCGCGGGCGCGAGTCCGCTGGATCGTGGCGGGCAGTGATTGCGTTCCGGGTTGTGCGGCGATGGCTGCGGCAATTTGCGGCAGGTGGGCGGATTGGTTGAGATGGTGAGCGGGTTTGCGGCGCGGGTCGCGTGACAGCGGGTGGGACGCGTCGGTTTCGATCAGCAGGCGCTCGGGCGGAATGTGCTGGGCCGGTTCGCGCAGGTGCTGGTCGCCGCCCTCGCCTCAGGACCGCGCCGCCCTGCGCGCCAGTACCGCGAACAGGGCGCGGGCTTCGGCGAGGGGGAGGTAGGGGATGTGGATGCCGTGGCCGAGGGGGTTGGCGGCCATGCTGTCGATGCGGACGCCAGCCATGCCGGCGCGGCGGTCGAAGGGGCTCTGCACCAGCTCGACGACCTGCAGCTTGTCGAGCTCGATCAATGCGTAATGGCGCGACCACCAGCCGCTGCGGTAGGCGAGGAAGCGTTCGTCCATCGCGTAACGGGTGAAACCGGCCCAGCCGCGTGCGGCCGTGGCTGCCCACGGCACTCCGAGCAGGGCGAGCAGGCCGGGCGCGCCGAACCAGAAGCCGAGCCCGCATGCGGCGAGCATCGAGAACAGCAGCGGCCAGCGCGCGCGCCGGCGCCAAGCGCGCACGTGCAGCGGACGCCAGGGCAAGTCGGCCAGCGCCGGTGCGGCGACGATGCGCGCCAGCAGCGCATCGACCTGCTGCGGTGTGGCGATCGGTGCCAGCCAGTGCAGCTTGCCGCTCTGGTCGTTGTATTCGCGCACACCGCCGGCGACGTCGGTCTTCAGGTTCATGCGCCCGAACCATCGGTGCAGCAACGACTCCTCGACGTGCAGCATCTGCAGTCGGTCGATGCGCGCGCTGCCGTGTGCGTGCGTGAGCAGACCGCCACCGGCACCGAGGCGATCACCCTCGCGCTCGAGCCGGAAACCGTAATGCACGAGCAATGCCAGCGCGATCGACAGCACCCGCAGCAGCGCAAACAGCAGCGCCAGCAGCAAGGAAGCCGCGAGCGCCATCGCCAGCGGTCCGGCATGCAGCGCCGCCACTTCGCCCGCAGCTACTTCGGCCAGATTGAATGCCGGCCGGAACAGGTGCTTGCCGCCACCCGGGTCGAACTGCCAGAACGCCGCGAACGCGCCGGCGACGACGACCATGCCGCGGTTCGAGATCAGCCCGAGGCGCAGCAACTCGCCGACCGGCAGCGTCAGCAGCTCCTCTCCTGCCGCTGCCACGACAGCGCCGTCGGCAGCGGATGACTGCGACTCGAGCGGCGGACGCTGCGCACGCAGCAACAGCACCAGCGCGTCGGCGTCGGCCAGGCGCAGCACTTTCATCACCGCCTCCGGGCGCAGCCCACCGCCGGATTCCAGGCGCAGCTCGGTGACGCCGAACGCACGATGCAGCACATTGCTGCGGCGCGCGATGTTCTGGATGCGCGCGAACGGGATGTGGCGCTCGGTGCGATCGAAAATGCCTTCGCGTACCACCAGTTCGTCGGCGCCGATGCGGTAGCGAAAACCGAAGCTGTAGACCAGCGAGTACAGCGCCAGCAGCACGGCGCCGACGATGGCCAGGAACTCCCACCACTGCCCGCGGCCGAACAGCAGCAGCAGCACCAGCGGGAAAGCCACTTCGCGCAGCTGCGTGATCAGCACGAACAGCCACGAGAACGGATGCAGGCGACGCTCGCCGCCGCGCGCCTCAGGCGCCATCGGCATGCGCCTCGCGGTCGAGCAGCGCGTCGCGCAAGGCCTCCGCCACTGGCCGCGGCAGACCCGGCAGCTTGAGGCTCTCCAGATGCGTTCCAGCGGTGTGGATGCTGACGCTGGCCATGCCCCAGCGCCGATCCAGCGGCCCTTGCTGGATCTCGGTGTGCTGGATGCGCGCACGCGGCACGAACAACTCGCCGCGCCACCACACGCCGCGGCGGATCAGCACGCCATCGGCGAGGTGCGTCGCCGAGTACCGCGCGGCGTAGCGTCGGGCGTAGCCAGCACCGAGCAGGAAGCCGAGCACCACTGGAAGCAGAAAGGCCAGTGGCAGCGGCAACCAATCGAATGCAACCGCGACTGGCACCAGCGGCAAGGTCAGCAGCAGCGCATACAGACTGCCATAGGCCAGCGTCCACACTGCGCGCATGCGCGGGTGCAAGGGCAGCATTCCGAACCCGGTGGCCGGCATGGGCGTTACATCCTGGTCGATCATCGGCCCTCGCCAGTCAGGCGCGGATTGCGCGCCATCGATCTTAGTCGGCAGCGGACACGAAGGGCTGGGCCAGAGGTAACTCGATCGTCGCCTTGGTGCCGATGCCGAGCGTGGATTCGAGCCGCAGCGGCCAGCCGAAGCGGTCACTGAGACGACGCACGATGGTCAGCCCGACGCCGTGGCCGCCCTTGCCCGCACCCTTGCCGCGGTAGTACGGCTCAAAGGCGTGCGCCACGTCCTCGGGCGCCATGCCGCGGCCGCTGTCGTCGACGCGCACGAAGCCCGGGCCGATGGTGACCACGACTTCGCCGCGCTCGGTGTACTGGCAGGCGTTGCGCATCAGGTTCGAGATCAGCACCGAGAACACGCGGGGCGGCGCGATCAGCTCGAGCTGCGCCTCCTCGACCATGCGCACGACGACGGACTTCCCGGCGACCAGGTCCTGGGCGCGTTCGACTTCTTCGGCAACGATGTCGTTGACGCGGAAGCACTCGTTCTGCAGCCCCTTGTCGCCCTCGCGCGCAAGAATCAGAAAGGCCTGGATCAACGCCTCCATGTCGCGCGCCGCGCGCTTGATGCGCGCCACCGAGCGCGCGGCGAAGTCGGCCATCGGCTCCTCTTCGAGCACGTCGGCGGCGACCTTGATCACCGTCAGCGGCGTACGCAGTTCGTGGCTGGCATCGCGGGTGAAGTTGCGCTCGCGCGCCACGAACTCGGCCTTGTGCTCGGCGAAAGAGCGGATCGCGTCGGCCAGGATCACCACTTCATCGTTGGCATCACCGGTCGCCACCAGTGCGTTGATTTCCTGCCACTCCGGCGCCTTCGGATCGTGTTCGCGCACCACCTCGGCGAGCCGGATCAAGGGCGAGACCGCGCGTCGCGAAGCGCGATAGGTGATCCACGACACCAGATAGACCGTACCCAGCACCAGCGCCAGAGGCGCCAGACCGAACCAGAGGGCGAGCCGATCAACCTGGTGCTGGTCGAACACCAGCCAGAGGCGGTGGCCATTGCGCTCGCTGACCAGCACCAACTCGTCCAATGCATCGGCATGGATGCTGTGGTAGCCCGGTCCGAGTTCGCGCAGGTAGGAGGGAATCGCAGACGCTGGCTCGGCGCCACGTCGCAGGTATCCCTGCAGGTTGTAGGTGTCCGGCAACGCCGCCTGCGCATCGCGATCGAGACGACCCCAGAAGTGCTGGGCTTCCTCGACCAGCGCGCGGTGGATCAGCACGTCGCGCAGCACCAGCATGGCGGCATAGACGCCGACCAGCGTGGCCAGCGCAATCGCCACCGTCTGCAGCACGAACGCGACCCAGAGGCGGCCACGCAGGCCGCCGGCGGGCGCTATCGCCTCAGCCGGCCTGGGCGGCGACGAGTTCGGCATCGAGGTCGGCCAGACGATAACCGGCGCTGTGGATGGTGTGCAGCAACTGCTTCGCGAACGGCTTGTCGATCACCTTGCGCAGGTTGTACAGGTGGCTGCGCAGCGTGTCGGAATCCGGCAGCAGATCGCCCCAGACCTCGCGTTCGATGTCGCGGCGCGAAACCACGCGCGGCGATTCGCGCATCAGGATGGTCAGCAGCTTCAAGCCGATCGGCGACAGCAGCAAGTCCTTGCCGTCGCGCGTCGCGCGCAGGGTGGCGGTATCGAGCACCAGGTCGGAGACGCGCAGCACTTCGGTCGAGACCTGGCGGCGGTCGCGCCGGATCAGTGCGCGGATACGCGCCTCCAGCTCGCGGATCTCGAACGGCTTGACCAGGTAATCGTCGGCTCCGGCATCCAGCCCAACCAGTTTGTCGTCGAGCGTGTCGCGCGCCGTCAGCATCAGCACCGGCGTCGACTTCTTGGCCTCGTTGCGCAGCTTGCGGCACAGATCGAGCCCGTCCATGCCGGGCAGCATCAGGTCGAGCACGATCACGTCGTAGGGCTCGGCGATCGCCAGGCGCAGCCCGGTGATGCCGTCGCTGGCGTAGTCGACGCTGTAGCCGCGACGCTCCAGGAATTCGCCGACCATTTCGGCGATGCCGCGATTGTCCTCGACCAGCAGGACCAGACCCAGGGAATCTTCTTGCACGGACATGACCACACTCCTTCACCATTGTGAAGATTGCACCGCAACGACTGTCGTGTCCACGTGAAGACGACGCTCGAGGCAGGCTTGCCGCGCGCCCCGCCACCCCGATATGGTCGCGCCATGGACCTCTCCGAAAAACGCCGCCACCCCCGCAAGGACGTCTTCACCGCGGCGATGCTGATCAGCGCCGACGAGGGCTACCTCAGCGAAGTCTGGGACCTGTCCGCCGGCGGCGCCCGCCTCGGCAAGCCCAAGCGCTGGCCGGCGCAAGTGCCAGACCAGTTGCGCGTCTATTTCATGCTCGACCAGGACACCGTGATCGGAGTGGGCGCACGCATCGTGCGCAATGCCTCCGACCACCTTGGCGTGATGTTCCTCGACGGCCAGGAGCAACGCATCCAGGCCTTGATGTACGAAGCACGCTTCCTCGAAGGCGAGAACGGCTGAGGCCGCAGCCCATGCCCGCGCACCTGACGCCGATCGTGCTGCTGCTGGCGTCCAACGTGTTCATGACCCTGGCCTGGTACGGCCACCTGAAATACAAGGCGCACCCGCTGTGGATCGTCATTCTCGCGAGCTGGGGCATCGCGTTTTTCGAGTACGTGTTGCAGGTGCCGGCCAATCGCTACGGCCACGCGGTGTATTCCGCCGCCGAACTGAAGACCATCCAGGAAGTGATCTCGCTCACCGTGTTCGCCGGCTTCGCCGTGTGGTTCCTCGGCGAGCCGCTGCGCTGGAACCATGCCGTCGGCTTCACCCTGATCGCCGCCGGCGCCGCCTTCGTGTTTGCGCGCTGAAGCTCAGAACAGCGAAGCCGCCGCGCCCAGCCCGGCATTTCCAAGCAACAGCGCGCTCGGCAGAATGCTGAGCGCGAAGCCGATCTCGCGCGACTTCGGCTCGCGCACGTAGCTCGCGAGATAGAGCTGGCGCCCGATCAGGTATACCGCGCCGACGGCGGCGCTGAGCCAGTCCGGACCGAAGCCGAAACCCGCCGACAGGAACAGCCCGGGCAGGAACAGCAGCAACTGCTCCATGGTGTTGTAGTGGACGCGGTAATAGCGCTCAAACATTTCGTGTCCGGTGGTGGCCGGCGCCTGCACGCCGTAGCGACCGCGTGCACGGCCGACCAGGGCCCCGAACACGGTGAACTGCAACAAGGCCGCAACCGCGACCAACACTACCCAGACCATGCGTGTCTCCTGATCAAATTGGAATGCCGGCGCCGCGCCGGTCGGCACCACTGTAGCGGCAGATGCAGATCGATGGGCCCTCGCGACCCGGCCGAAGGTCATCGTCAACGCGCGCGCCCGAGCGGCGTTGTTTGGAGCACGCACGACCGGTGCGCATCCACTGGAGCATCGCCATGAACCTGCTGACCAAATCCCTGTTGCTGGCCGCCTCGTTAAGCGTCGCTGCCGCCACCTGCACCCCCGTCGTCGCGCACCCGCAGGCATCGCCCGCCGCCGAAGAGGGACGCATGCAGCGCGGCCCGATGGCGCGCGAACGACTCGCCCGCGCTGCCCGCACGCATCCGCAACTGGCGGTCGCGCTCGATCTGCGCCGTCTCGAAATGCTCTATCGCAAGCAGGGCGACGAAGCCGCCGTGGTCGCGATGTACCAAGACCTGCTCAAGCGCACCGAGCACCCGAAACTGCGCGCGTTCGCTGAACGCCGCCTGCAACACGCCGAGCGCGTCGCACATCCCGAGCAGGCGATTGCCGAACTGCGTGCACGCATCGACCAGAAGCTCGCGCAGCTTCGCTGAGCGCGCCAACGCAAGGGGCCCGCATGCGCGGGCCCCGGGTGCAGCAGAAACACGACGACGTCAGTCCTCGAAACTGTCCTTGAACAAACCCGAGCCGTCGCTGTCGGTGGCGCTGTTGTTGGCGAGGTCCGGGTCGCCGACGGTACCAGGCAGGGTCAGCGTCACCGTGTTGGCGACGCCGGTCTCGGCGGTGACCAGCACCGGCACGATCACGGTGATGGTGACGGTGCTGCCCGCGGGCAAGTCGAGCGGCAGGTTGACGATGTCACCGCTGCCACTCTCGGGCGAGCAGATGCCGGCCGGCGCACACGACCAGGTCGCGACACCGACATCGAAGTAGGCGGAATTGAGCACGTCGTTCACCAGCAGCCCATCGACATCGGCACCGCCGCCAGGATTGCTCACGACGATGCTGTAGGTCGTGCTCTGCCCGGACTGCACGAAATTCGTGCCGTTCGTCTTGGTCACCGAGACGTCGGCGGCGGGGAGGACGGTGTGGTTGCTCGGCGCCGCGGTGTTCACCGCTTCATGGTTGTCGTCGCCGGCGTAGGTCGCCTGCAGCGGATGCACGCCGAGCGCCAGACTGCTGGTCGTACGTGTCGCCGCGCCGCCGCTGACCGGGTTCGAGCCAAGCAGACTGATGCCGTCGAAGAAGGTGACCGTGCCCGTCGGCGCCAGCCCGCCGGACAGCGTGCCCGTCATGGTGACGCTCTGCCCGAACAGCGACGGATTCGGGTTCGACACCAGGCTCAGCGTCGGTGTCACCTTGTTGACCACATGGTTGATCGCGTCGTCGGTGCTGCCGAAGTAGTTGGTGCTCTCGATAAACGTCGCGGTGATTGGATGCGCGCTGCCCGTGTTGTGCAGCAAAGCCGTCGTCGCGTAGCTGGCGACGCCACCGGACAGCGCCACCGTCGCGAGCAGCGCGGCACCATCGCGGAACTCGACGCTGCCGGTGACCGGGCTGGCACCCGGCGCGGTGGTGGCGACGGTCGCAGTGAAGGTGACGTTCTGGCCATAGCTGCTCGGCGATCCGCTGCTGGTCAGATCGAGTGTTGTCGGCGCCTTCGCCACCGTGAATGCGGTCGCGGTCGAGTTGCTGGAGAGATGCGTGCCGTCGCCGAGGTAATAGGCGACGACGCTATAGGAGCCAGCGTTCGGCATGATCGAGGTCGCCGCCACGCCCGAGCCGTTCAGCGGCACGGTGGCGAGGACGTTGGCGCCATTGCGAAACTCGACGTTGCCCGTCGGCGTGCCGCCGCTGACCTGGGCATTGAGTCCCAGGTTGCCGCCAAACACCGTGGGGATCGGCGTCAGGATCTGCACCGTGGTGGTCGGTGTGCCCAACTGGTACACGTAGGCGGAGCCCGCTTCGATAAAGCCGCCGCTCAAATCGTTGGGTGCGCCACTGATCGCTGCTCCCGGACTCAACGCCACGCCAAAACCGAGACGATCGCCACTGCTTGCATCGCTGGCGAGATACTTGTCAGGCTGGGTCCAGACCCCGCCGCTGCGGCGAAACGCATAGACAGCACCACTATTGCTCGGACCGGAGTTGCCCTCTCCCGCGTAGGCACCGACCAGTGCCAGATCACCGCGCACTGCTACGGAATGTCCGAAGAAGTCGCCCGCGACACCATCGGCCGCAGTCAGAACTTCCTGCACGTTCCAACTGCCGCCGCTGCCGACAAAGACGTGGGCGGCGCCAAGACCACTCGAGCGATTCGGCTCACCCACCAGCAAGGTACCGCTGTCGATTGCGACCGAGTGTCCGAACAGATTTCCCTGCGCCGGCGACGCTGCCCGAAGGCGGGGGTGCTGCGTCCACACTCCGGCGCTACGGGTGAACACGTAGACTGCGCCTGAATCGATATCCGTATCAGCCACCGTATCCACGCCTTCGGCGCCCGCGACCACCGTATCCGCGAAGAGCGCCAGACTCGAGCCCAACAGATCCCCGTCCTGCGCATCGGAAGCAGACAACCGCGAACCCTGCGCACTCCAGACACCGGCCGTTCGCGTGAACACATAGAGTGCACCGCCGCTGTTCACCGAACCGACATCGTCGTTCTTCGCACCGGCCACCAGCGTGTCGCCTTCCAGCGCGACCGACCAACCGAAATCATCTCCCGTAATGACCTGCGCACCGGCGAGTTTAGCCTCCCGGGTCCATACCGATCCGCTACGGGTATAGACGTAGACCGCACCGGAGGCCAGCTGACCGGGACTGTCGTCCTGCGGTGCACCAACCGCCACAGTGCCGCCTGAAACCGCTACCGAGCGACCGAACGAGGCGCCCGCGACCGGAGTCTCGGCGACCAGCTTCTGCTGTTGCGACCAAGTCCCTCCACTGCGCACATAGACATAGGCCGCACCGACGTCCATCAGGCTGGTGCCGTCCTTTTGATATGCACCGACGACCGCCGTGTCACCATCGATCGCGACGCTGTAGCCGAAATGATCCTGTTCGGCAGGATCGGAGGCCGTGGCATGGAAACTCTCGGTAATGTCGGCAAGCAACGCCTTGCCCAGAGACGCCGGCATCGGCATCGACTTCATCGCCGTCGGCCGATTCGCACCGCGCGGGGGGAAGGGAGCATCTGTCGCGGGCGCAACTGCCACCGCTCCACCCACCATCGCGGCCATCGCCGCCCAAAACATCATCCGTTTGATCATCTCTCACTCCGTATCCTGGATTGCAGCGGGCCTCTGCGGACCCTGTGCACATCGCCCGCCGTGGCGGGGACTCGATTTGCTGCGCAGTGTAGTGCTCGACTTGTTGGATTTTTGTTCCAGCGAGCAACGTTCATCGCGCTTTCACCTCCGATTCAGCGCTCACGTTCCTGCCGCTTGGCATCGCTCCACAGTTGTTCCTGAGTCGCCAGATCGAGCTCTGCGAGGACGGTGCCGCGTGCGGCTGCCGCACTCTCCATGAAGCGGAAGCGACGCTCGAACTTGGCATTGGCGTGGCGCAGCGCGCTCGATGGATCGACGCCGGCGTGGCGCGCGGCGTTGATCGCCACGAACAGCACATCGCCGATCTCGTCGAGCAGCCGCGCCGGATCGGCGCCCTGGATGAACTCGGCGCGCACTTCCTCGACTTCCTCGTGCAGCTTGTCCAGCACCGGTTGCACGTCCGGCCACTCGAAGCCCACTGCAGCCGCGCGCTTCTGCAACTTGAGCGCGCGCATCCACTCGGGCAGACCGGCGGCGACCCCGGCCAGCACGCTCTGATCCTCGCGACCGGCCTGCTCGCTGCGCTTGTGCGCCTCCCAGGCACGCGTCTGCGCCGCGGCGTCGGCGACCACCGCGTCGGCGAACACGTGCGGATGACGGCGCACCATCTTTTCGCAGATGCCGGCGACGACGTCGTTGAATGCAAAGCTGCCTTCCTCTTCAGCCATCCTGGCGTGGAAGACGACCTGCAGCAGCAGATCCCCCAGCTCCTCGCGCAAATCATCGCGGTCGCCACGGTCGATGGCATCGGCGACTTCGTAGGCCTCCTCGATCGTATACGGCGCGATCGAAGCAAAGTTCTGCTGCACATCCCACGGACAACCGCCGTCGGGATCGCGCAATCGCGCCATGATCGCGCGCAGGCGTTCGATCGGATGCGCGTTCATGCCAGCGCCTCGAACAACTGTGCGCGCACCGGCGCGGTGAGTGCACCGAAGGCTACAAAATCGGGGTTGAGCACGCTGTCGCGCTGGTTGTAGCGCAGCGGCGCGCCGTGCAGGTCGAGCACGGCGCCGCCGGCCTGTTCGACGATGCACTGCCCGGCGGCGGTGTCCCATTCACTGGTCGGTCCAAAGCGCAGGTACAAGTCCGCTTCGCCTTCCGCGATCAGTCCGAACTTGAGCGCCGAGCCCATCGGCCGATGTTCGTTGGCGCCGAGCTTGGCGAGAACGCCGGCGGTGCGCGCATCGCCATGGGAACGACTGCCGGCGACGCGCCAGACCGCACTCGGTGCGACAACGCGGATGGCGCGGGTTGCGCCATCGGCCTCGACCACGAAGGCACCGAGCCCCTGCGCGGCGTAGTGACAGCGGCCGCTGACCGGGGCGTGCACCACGCCCAGCACCGGCGCACCGTCCTCGATCAGCGCCACGCAGATGCAGAACTCGCCGTTGCGCTTGACGAACTCGCGCGTGCCATCGAGCGGATCAACGCACCAGTAGCGCGACCAGGTGCGTCGCAGGCTGACCTCGGCACCGGCGCATTCTTCGGATAGCACCGGAATCTCCGGGGTCAACGCGCGCAGGCCATCGACGAGGATGCGGTGCGCGGCGAGATCGGCCGCGGTCAGCGGCGAGCGGTCGTCCTTGTGCGCGACATCGAACGCACCTTCGTAGACGAGCATGATCGCGTCTGCCGCCTGCTTCGCCAGCGCGCGCACCGCCGTCAGCGTCGCCGCCGCGTCGAACGCGCTCATGCGCCGCGACCGCGTCGGGCCAGCACCTCGCGGGCCATGAACAGCGCCGCGATCGAGCGGCCCTCGGTCACGTCCTCGCGCTGCACCAGCTCGTGCAACTGGTCGAGCCGCCACGGCACCACCTCCAGCTCCTCGGGCTCGTCGCCCTCGAGCTTCTCGTCGTACAGGTCCTCGGCCAGCACGACGTGGGTGACATGCGCCATGTAGGTTGGCGCCAGCGACAGCGTGCGCAGGATGCTGAGCCGACGCGCACCGACGCCGACTTCTTCCTTGAGCTCACGGTTGGCGCCTTCGAGCACCTCTTCGCCGCGTTCGAGTCGGCCCTTCGGCAGGCCGAGTTCGTAGGCGTGCAGCCCGCACACGTATTCGCGGATCAGCAGCACGGTCTCGGGGTCGCGCATCGGCACGATGATCACGGCGCCGCGCCCGGAGCCGGGCATGCGCTCGTAGGTGCGCTTCTCGCCGTTGCTGAACTCCAGGTCGAGCTGCTCGACCGGAAAGCGACTGCCCTCGCCGAGCAGGCGGCGGGCGTGGATGATCGGAAGTTTCTTCATCCGCGCATTCTAGCGGCAGTGCGGCCGAGCCCCAGCTTCAGGCCAGCCGCAACCGCAATTCGTCATGCAGCGCCGGCACCGCCGCCAGCACCGTGCGCGTGTCGAGCGTGAGCGGACCGCCGTCGAGTTCGGTGAACACGGCGCCGGCCTCGCGCACGATCACCGCCAGCGCGGCGATGTCGAGGATGTTGACGTCGGACTCGATCACCGCGTCCACTGCGCCGCGCGCGAGGTAGTGGTAGTGCAGGAAGTCGCCGTAGCCGCGGGTGCGATTGGCGCCGCGCACCAGACCCGCAAGCGCCGCCCAGCGCCGCGCGTCGGCGGCGAGCGTCTTGAGATTGCCGAGCGAAAGCTGTCCGTCAGCCAGACACGCGGCTGGCCCCACCTGAACGCGCTCGCCATTGACGAACGCGCCGCCGCCAAGCCGCGCGCAGGCGCGCTCGCCGAACTGCCCGGCGCTGGACACGCCGAGCACCAGATCGCCGCGATGCATCAGCGCGATTTGCGTCGAGAACACCGGGTAACCGCGCACGAAGGCCTTGGTGCCGTCGATCGGATCGACCAGCCAGAGGAACTCGCCCTCGCCGCTGCGGCCGTATTCCTCGCCGTATACGGCATGGTCCGGATAGGCAGCGCGCAGCACCGCGAGGATCGCCTGTTCGGCCTCGCGATCCGCGATCGTGACCGGTGATGCATCGGCCTTGATCTCGACCTCGAAGCGCGCGCGATAGTGGCGCGCGACCACGGATTCGGCAGCAGCGGCGGCCTCGATGGCGACCTCGAGCGCGGCATCCAGAAATGCGGGCGAGAGCACTGTCATCAGAACAGCTTCCGCAAAGTGCCTTCGACCCGCAACAACGACGAGCCATCGGCCGTGCGCTCGCCGACGTAACGCAGCGCCTCTGCCAAGTGCGGATCTTCGCCGCGCACCGCGAGCCGAACTTCGGCGCGGAAGCGTTCGCGTTCGATCGTCACGCTGCCGCTCGCATCGAGAGTGCCACCGTCGTCGCTGACCACGCCCTCGATCAGGCCGTCGCGCGGCGAGGAAAAGGTCACGACCAGATCGGAGAAGCGCGCCTCGGCGGCACCACTAACCCCAGCCTGGCGCCAGGTCAGCACGCCGCTCGCGGCCTGCAGCTGACCGGCACGCAGCTCGAGTGCGGCGAGCTTGAGATCGATCTCGCCGAGCAGCACCAGCGACGGGATATCCAGTGCCGGCGCCAGGATGTTCGCCGGCATGCGCGCCGCGACATCCTGCAGCAGCATGCGGTCGCGGGTGGCGTCGATCCGCGTCGATGCGGTCAGATCGCGACCGGACAAAGCCATCTCGCCGCGCGCGCGCAGCCCGACCGCTGCCCACGGATCGAGCGTCCAGCGCAACTCGCCGAGTGGCAGCGCGTAGGCACTGACCTGGGTCGCGCGCCCACTCCACAGACTGCCCTCGATGCCCTGCAATCGCAGCGGTTGCAGGCTCGGCTCGGCATACCGATACGCAGTCGCCGCCGGCAGCGTCGCCGCCACGATCACCACAAAAAGCACACCCAGCACGATCAAGGCCAGCAACCAGCCCAGCAGTCTTTTCATCTTTTTCCTCGAATTCGCCTTGTCGCCAGATGCGCTGCGACGAAGCTTGCCGTCGCAGGACAGGGAAAGAGTGGATCAACCGCCCGGTTGCAGCAACAGTAGTGGCAACTGCGCTTCACCATGCGCCGAAGCCCGTGCCGGCTTGCCCAGAGCCGCAAGGACCCGCTGGCAGCGCCCATCATGCCTGCGCAGGTACATCGTCGACACCCTCCGGGTCGGTCGTCTTGGGAAAGACCTCCGCCAGCAGGTCCAGTTTCTCGCGCACTTCCGCCGCAATCGTTTGCGGCGCCACCAACGCTACCAGGCGATGCAACTCGCCCTTGCGCAGCAATAGGCCGCCGCCCACGCGCAGGGCCAGTCGACGGAAGAACTCCTCGGCGAACGCGCTGAGCTTACGTCGCTCCGTCTTGGCCTCCCACAGCACGCGGGACAGTTCCGGACTGGCCTTCTTCCATTCCGCGAAGTCGGCCTGCGCGCTGTCAAAGATCAGCTCCAGCACCAATGCATCGAGCACTTCATCAATGGCGGTTTGCATCTGCTGGGCAAACAGATCACTCGGAGGGTATTGGCTGGCTGCGTATGCGCGCAGCAATGCTGGCGTGACGATGTAGTTCTCGGCCTCGTAGCGCTTCCAGTAGGCAATCGTGAGCGGGTCGCCGAGCGCGCTCTGCCGATTGCGCCCGTCGTTGTCCAGGATGGCCAGCCCGCGCAACCGGGGCAGCAGGCCGCGCAAGCCGTTGAAGTGTTGTTGCGGTGTCACTCCGAAGCCCCCTTCCACTCGCTCCAGTTCGGCATCGAGGCTTTGGTCCGGATAGTTGTTCTGCACGTAGAACGAGTTGATGCGCTCGTCCCAACGCCGAGCAATCGGGTGATCCAGCCGCTCGGCCAAGGCACGGAGCATGTCCACGTCGGTACCGCCTTCCACATACAGCACGTAGCCGCGCTCACGAGCCTTGACGTAGTGTTCGGCACCAAAGTGCTTGAGGCTGTTGCGGATGTCCTGCTTCCGCGCCAAGTCGTCCGCGCGCCCATCCAGCAACAGCGTCAGGTTGTTGTCCAATGCCTCATCCAGGATCACCTCGGAGTGCGTCACCATCACCACTTGCGAACCGTTCTCGCTAGCGATGTCGCGCAGCAGCACATAGACCTGCTTCTGGCGCAGGATTTCGAGGTGTGCATCAGGCTCATCCACCAGCAGCACGCTGCGCTTGTGCGAATAGAGGTAGGCGAAAATCAGCAGCATCTGCTGAAAGCCGCGTCCCGACGACGAGACATCCAGCGCTTCCTTGACGCCTGGCTGCCGATACAGCAACTCGATGCTGCCGCGACTCGTCTCGGTTGGCGCCGTGATTTCTACGCCAAAGAGTCGTCGCATGAGATCCGCGATGCGTTGCCAATCCTGTGCAGACTGGTTGAACACCATCAAACAAAGATTGCGCAACACCTGAGCCGTCTGGCCTTGCCCGAGCAACACATCCACGGCGCCTGGCTTGAGGATCTTCTCTTCGGTTTCCAGCCCTGACATCGGGTACAGGAGCGCGACGGATACCGCCGCAGCATGCCGAATCAACTCCAGATTGGGCGCACTGTTCTTGTCCGGAGAGCAATAGACCAGCTCATCGCCCCGATGGGTGAACTTCATGGCCAGAGGCACGACCCTGCCGCCGAACTCAACGCCCACGGTGATCGTCAATGGGACGTTCTGCACGCGCGTGTTGTGCCAGAAGAACCTCGTTCGTTGCACCGGGACAGAGACGATCGCCAACCGATTCAGCGCGGTTGCCGTGCGCTCCCTGGCTGACGATTCCTTGCGCACGTCGTACCAGTTGCGCACCGCCTGCGACCACAGGGCAAGCGCCTGAATGGCACTGGTCTTGCCGCAGTTATTGGGACCGATCAAGACTGCCGGATGGTCAAGCTCGATGCGCTGGAGATCTCCGAACCGCTTGAAGTTCTCGATCTCAAGGTAATGCAACAGGCGCATGGCGCGGCCCTCCCGTGGTGGATTCTGGTGCAAAGTCGTGCAGGTCGATGCTGCCGGCAAGGAAGGAGGCGATCAGGGCTAAGCGGCATTTGGCTACTCCGCCGGATCGACCAGCACCACGCGCGCGTCGACCTGGCCGATGCCGGCGGCGCGGTTGATCGAGAATTCCTCGGCGCGCACGCCGTAGCGTTGCTGCAGTTGTTCCAGCCAGCCGGCCATGGCATCGAAGGAGGCGGCTTCGAGCGACACCGCGACGCGGCCGCTCGACACCGGCTCGATGCGTTTCAGCGCATTCGCGAGCTGGGCTTCGCGCGCGCTGGCATCGGCGAGCGCGAGCAGCGAACGGCCGCCGCGGTCGAACACCGAGGCGCTGCCGCCTGATTGCAGTGTCGCCAGCCGTTGCGCCGCCGCCTGCATGTAGACCAGATCGGCCTCGCCCTGCTGCACGCTGTCGGCGAGGCTGGCGCGTGCCACGCGCAGCGGGTCGAACCACAGCGCCCAGAACAGCAGCAGCGCGACGATCGCGGCGCCAATCGAGAGGAAGCGCCGGTCACGCTCGGCCAGCGCCGACCACCAAGCGCTCATGGCTTCGCTCCGATGCTGAGGCGGCCTTCGACGCGGCCTTCGCGCGCGCTGGCGTTGTCCAGGGTCGCGCTCATCGACATTGAACTGGCCAATCCTTCGCGCAAGGCGTCGAGCGTGCCGATATCGGCTGCGACCAGACGCAGCTCCAGGCGACCGTTGCGGTACTCGGCGCCCTCGAGCACGACCTGGGTCTGCGCCGCCAGCACGGGTGCCGCCTGCGCGAGCACGGCCATGCCCGAGTCGCCGGCGTTGCTGCCCGCGCCGGCCTGCTTCAGCGCGCTGTCGATCATCTGCCGCGGATTGGGCACGCGCTGCGCGTCAGGGAAGCGTTCGCGATAGACGGCGACCATGGCCACATTCAGCGCGTCCAGTCGCGACTGCAGGCGCCAGGCATCGAGCTGCATCCACAGCGTCTGCGCGCCGATCGCCGCCAGCGTCAGTCCGGCCGCGAACTTCCACCAGCGCACTGCGCCGGCGCCACGATGGCTGCCGGCAAACTCGCCCTGCAACAGGTTCACCGGCGCCGCCGCAGCCAGGCCGCGTGCCAGTTCCGGCAACAGTTCGTCGACCGACTCGGACGTCGCCAACTCGCCGCCGCACACGACACGCAGCCACAGCACGTCGTCGCAGGCCAGCGCGCGTTCGCGATCGAGCCGTACCAGCACGCGCCCGTCCGGCCCGCGCAGCGCGCGTCCGATCGCGAGACAGGCGGCATCGGCATGGATCGCATCGGCAACGATGCCGCGGCGTGCCAGATCGGCGGTGAGCGCCGCCAATTTCGGCCGCGCCATCACCGCGCACGGCCAGCGGCCATCGTGGACACTCTCGCCGAGCGCGACCTGCACCGACTCGATCGGCGCCGCCACCTGTTCCTCGGCCGCGAACGCCGCCGCCTTGCGTGCCGCATCGGCTTTGCGTGCCGGCAAGTCGAGGCCGATGCTGAACACGTCCTCGGCCGGGACCAGCACTGCGATGCGCGCGGCCTTGGTCAGCACCGCCGCCGGTGGCGCCTGCTCGCGCTGCACGAAGCCAACGCGCCCGCCCTCGATCCGCAGCCATTCCAGCGCCTCGCCAGCTCCACGCCAGCGAATCAGCAATCCATCACGCATGCGCTCGGGCACCGTCTTCGTTCATCATCGGCCTATTCTAGCCAGCGCCCGCATCGCTTCGGCGAACCGATTGCTTGCTCGGCACCGCCGTCCCTTCGGTGCCAGTCGCCGCCATCCACGCTGCCGGTCGGCCAGTTGGGGCTTGCAGGACGTCGAGGCACTGTGCATACTGTGTCTATTACAGATGCACAGTGAACCCACGATGCTCCTGCTCTCCGCCAGCGACCCGAGGCCGATGTACCAGCAGATCGTCGACCAGATCACCGCACGGGTGATGGCCGGCGACTGGACGCCGGGCCAGTCGTTACCGTCGATCCGCGAGCTCGCCGCAACCAGCGGCGTCAGCGTCATCACCGTCAAGCGCGCTTATGAAGACCTCGAACGCGCCGGCGTGATCAGTACGCGCCATGGCAAGGGCTCGGTGGTGTCCGAGCAGAAGGACCAGGCGCGCGGGCTGCTCGACCATCACCTGGACCTGCAACTGACCGAAGCCGCAGCCACCGCGGCGCGCCTCGGCCTGGGGCGCGACGCGTTGCATCAGCGCCTCGCCCGCGTGCTCGACAGCACCGCCAACACCCCCCTCACCGCTACCCGCAAAGGAACCGACCAATGACCGCCGCCTTCGTGCTCCAGGGCGTCAGCAAGCACTACCCGCAATTCAGCCTCAACGACCTGTCGCTGACCCTGCCCGAGGGCCAGATCATGGGCCTTGTCGGCGTCAACGGCGCCGGCAAGAGCACCCTGCTGCGACTGCTCACCGGCCTGGCCGCGCCGTCTTCCGGCACCATCGAAGTGCTCGGACATCGCTTGCCGGAAGCACAGGTCGCGGTCAAGCGCTGCATCGGTTTCGCGGCCGAGGACATGCGCCTGTATCGCGGCCAGACGCTGGCCTGGCACATCGAACTGGTGCGCGGCATCTATCCCGAATGGGATTCGGCCTACGCAGCCTCGCTGATGCGCCGCTTCGACCTGCGCGCCGACCAGCCAATTGGCGGCTTTTCGCATGGCCAGCGCGTCAAGGCCTTGCTGCTGCTGTGCCTTGCGCGCCGACCCAAACTGCTGCTGCTCGACGAACCCACGACCGGACTCGATCCGGTCGCGCGCGCCGAAGTGCTGGAAGCGCTGGCCGAGGTGCTGCGCGACGAACATCGCAGCGTGCTGTTCTCGTCGCACAACACCAACGACGTCGAGCAGTTGTCCGACAGCATCAGCTTCCTGCACCAGGGCCGCCTGCTGGCCAGCGCCGACAAGGAACGCTTTATCGACGAATGGCGCCGTGTGCTCTGCGTCGGCGAGGTGCCGGACGCGATCAACCCGTGGCCGGAACTGGTGCAGCGACGGGCCGCCGGCAGCCAGGTCGAATTGAAATTCCGCGGCTGGCGGGACGATTTTCCGGAGCGGCTGTCGCAGGTCGGACTGAGCGTTCAGCGCGTCGACTCGATGGGGCTGGAAGACATTTTCGTGACCACCGTGCGTGCAGGAGGACTGCGATGACGCGTCAACTCAACTGGCCGATCATCCGGCTGCTGATGATCAAGGACTGGCAACTGTTCCAGAAGCAACTGGCCGCGTATCTGCTGGCCGGCATCGTCTCGCTCGGCTTCCTCGGCATGGCCAAGCCGTGGGCGTTCTACATCGGCTCGCTGTTGCTGATCATCCTCCTGGTGGCCATCGCCTGCTTCGCGATCTCGACCTCGCTGCTGGTCGAACGCAAGGAACAGACACTGGCCTTCGTCATGAGCCTGCCGGTGTCTCCGCTCGACTTCACCGTCGCCAAGCTCGCCGGCAACCTGCTGACGTTCGCGGTGCCCTTCCTGGTCATGGCCCTGTTCACCGCCATCATCGTCTTCAGCACACCGCTGCCGGATGGGCTGGTCGTGCTCGCCGCGCTGATCTTCGGCCACGTGCTCGTCGCCTACTGCATTGCGCTGACGGTGGCGATGCAGGTGGAATCGGAAGGCTGGAACGTGTTCGTGATGATCGGCAGCATGGTGCTGATCAATCCCTTCCTCATGGTCATCGGGCAGATGGAGAGCGTGCAGACGGTCGTGCGCGGCAACGCCGTGGTCTGGCATGCGCCGGTCCTCGCCATCCTCGCCGCCCAGGTACTGACCGGCCTCGCCTGCCTCGCCTTCGCGACCTGGTCGAACGGTCGCAAACCCGCCTTCTACTGAGCACACCGATGAGCCACCTCGATCCCGGCGCCGCGACGGCCGCGCCGACGGACGCGCGCATCCACGCGTTCGACCACTTGCGCGCGCTGGCGATGCTCAGCGGCGTGCTGTTCCACGCCGCGCTCGCCTACAGTCCGTTGCTGCACGGCTTCTGGCCAACGGCCGATCGCACGCAATCAGCGTGGATCGATGCGTTCGCCTGGTGCCTGCATCTCGTGCGCATGCCACTGTTCTTCGCGGTCGCCGGCTTCTTCACCGCCGGACTGATCGCGCGTCGGGGCATGGGTGGCCTGCTGCGAAATCGCGTTCGGCGCATCCTGGTGCCCCTGCTGGTGGCTTGGCCGCTGGTCCATCTCGCCACGTCGGCGAGCACGCGGTGGGCCGTTGCCGAGGTCGCGCATCCGTCGCCGTTCCTGTCGATGGTGCGGGAATGGCTGGCGATGCCGAATCCGCCGGCGTTGCCCCCGAGCACCGGCCACCTGTGGTTCCTCTACTACCTGCTGCTGTTCACGCTGCTGGCCTGGGTCGGCCGCACGCTCGGCTGGGGCAGCGGGCTGGCCCGCGCGATGCGCATGCCACCGCAGCGTTTCGCGCTGCTGATTCCGCTGCTCGTCGCACCCGGCTTTCTGCTGACCACGACACCGCATCCGGCACCGGAGAGCCTGTTCCCGCAGTTCTGGGCGCTGGCGTTGTATGGCCCGTTCTTCGCCCTCGGCACAGCGCTGCATGGACGCATTGACTGGCTGAAACCCCTGCATCGATGGCTGTGGCCGGCACTGTTCGCGTGCGGGCTCGCGTACGCGATCTTCCTCTGGCAGTTGAGCAACTTCGACGCCGGCGACTGGTCGCGACACGCGCCCGCATCAACGGCGCTGCTGCAGGCGCTCATCGCGACCTGGGGCACCCTGGTGTGCCTGCTGGCCGGACTGCGCTGGCTGGCGCGTCCACGCGCCTGGCTCGGCTATCTCGCGCGCAGCGCGTACTGGACTTACCTGCTGCACCTGCCGCTGCTGTTCGCGCTGCAATACCGCATGCTGGAACTTGAGCTCGCGTGGCCGGCGGGCCTGCTGCTCTCGGTCGGGCTGACGCTGGCCGTGTGCCTGACCAGTTACGAACTGCTGGTGCGGCGCACGCGGCTCCGCCACTGGGTCGGCTGAGGTTCCGCCGCCGCTTGCTGCGGCGGCTTGGCTCAGTCCACGCCGCGGCTGCGGGCGCGGACGTGGTGGCCGAGTTCGTTGCGCTCGATGCGGCTGTAGTAGCGAAACGGGATGCCGTCGAGTTCGATCACGGCTTCGGCGCGGAACTGGGTGCTGGCGACGCCGACGCCGGGCCCGGTGGGACCGCCGTCGCGCACCAGCCCGAGCTGCGTCAGCTTGGCGTCGAAGGCTTCGATGCTGCTCATGCGCGCATGGCCTTCGTCGTTGAGCTTGCGCGCCCGCGCCTCGTCGAGGTTCTCGACCAGACTCATCAGCACCGGCGGCGTGGCGGTGTTGACGTTGATCGGGCTGGTCTCCGGATTGGCGCAGACGTGGGCTTCGAGCGTGCGGAAGGCAGCCTCGTCGACACCGCGCACCAGGCGCAGCTCGGAGACATGCGCAAACGGTTGATTGGCGGCGCGGCGCGGCGGACTCACCAGCAGATAGGCCATGTCCTCGGCGCCGCGCGGGCCGGACTCGTTGTCGGCGTCGGCGTAGTCGACCACCGCATCGGCGATTTCCGGCGGCAGCTTCAGAGCGCGCAGCAAGCGCTCGAAGCGGCGCCGCGCGAGCGCGTCCTCGACACCGTTGACGATCAGATGATTGAGATTGAAGCAGCCGTTCAGATCACGCAGGCGGCCGCCGATGCGCCCGCCCTGGACATCCAGCGGCGGCAAGGGTCGCGCCCAGATATCGCCATTCGAATCGATCCCCGGTTCCTCATTCTGGTCGCGCCGCAGCCAGTCCAGCGCCCAGGTCTCCAGGCCGCGGGCATAGGCGTGCGCCTGCTGCTCGCGCACCGAATTGCGGGTGCGCGCGAGCGCCAGATCGGTGGTGTCGATCAGGCTGGCGACAATCAGCGTGGCGAGCGCGACCAGCAGCACCGCCACGATCAAGGCCACCCCGCGCTGCGATTTCATGGTGGCAACCCCGCTGGCGGGCCTTGGCGACTGCCCGGCGCCGGTTCGTCGACTTCGGGCAGATCGACCAGACGCGTGATGACGCCGACATCGGCCGCATCGAACATAAACTCGACCGCACGTGGCAGCGCGTGCAGCGGCCGCGGCTGCGCGTTCGGCGGCGGCCATTGATCACGCCACTGCTGGCCATCGAAATAGCGAAAGCCGATGCGCTGCACCTTGCCGAGCAGATCGCGGCTCAGTGGCGGCGTGGCTGGCGCGCGATCGAGCACGGCGAAGCCGATGCGGCTCAGCATCCCGTCACGCCAGGCATACCCGACACGTTCGATGCGTGCGCGTTCCAGCTGCAGCGGATTGGCGGCACCGGCGCGAGTGAACGCGATCGCGTCGCGGCTGCCGATCAGGGCCGGTTCGCGTTCGCCATAGCCGGCGCGCACCGGGCGCGAGATCGTCGCACGCAGGTCGCGTTCGATCATGCCGACCGCGAACTGCAGCTCGCGCAGGCGCCCGTTCTGCTGCGCCAGGCCGTCACGCGTGCGCAGCAGCGCATCGACACTGCCATACGCGGCGATCATCAGCAGCGCAAAAATGAACACCGCGACCAGCACCTCGACCAGGGTGAAACCGCGGGCACGCGCGGCTGTCATGGCCGCCCCGCAAAGCCGACCAGACTGTGGATCGGCGCGTCGTCGTTGCCGGCGTCGTGCGCGAACACGTGCACGTCGATGCGTCGCAAGGCCGGCTCCGGCGTGTTCTGCACCACGCGCTGCCAGAGGAATTCGCGCGTGCCCATGCGCATGCGTCCTTCGCTGCGACCGAGGTTCGGAAACGGCTCGCGCAGGCGGGTTTCGACCAGCACGTTGGCGGCGACCCAGTCGGCCAGGGTCAGCTCGCGCAGATGATCGGCGTCGCGCGCCATGCGCCCGGCCGCGGCGAGCAAGGCGACCAGCGCGATCGCGACGACGGCGAGCGCGACCAGCACTTCGACCAGGCTGAAGCCGCGGCCGCGCTTCATGGCTGGCGCCCGGCGTCGCGCCAGTCGCGGTCGTCCGGCGCGCGTCGTTGCAGACGCGTGCGTCCGTCCAGCGCGATGTCGATGCGCCAGCGCGTGGCGCCGGCGCCGGCGGCGAATTCGATCTGCATCGGCGTCGCCTCGCCCGAGGCGAAGCACAGGAACTGCGGCTTCTCGATGAACGACGTCGCCAGTTCCTCGTCACCGGCAGCGAGCGTGATCGCCTTCGGCAGCGAGGCGCGTTGCAGCGCCTTGTCGTCCTCGATGAAGCGCCATTGCTCACCGTAGGGCGTGCTGAAGGCATAGCCGCCGCGACGCAGGTGCAAGCCGAGTTCGCGCCCGGTCAGTTCGGCGCGTTCACAGGCATAGACGATGCGCGCCTGCAGCCGTTCCGACTCGCGCTGCAGGCGCTGTTCCTCGTCACCAGCACCGACCGATAGCACCAGCACCGAGGCGAGCACGGCCAGGATCACGACCGTGACCAGCACCTCGATCAGGGTGAAACCGCGCGTCGCGACGCGCATCGCAATCACTCGGTCCAGTTGCCGATGTCGGCGGCGATGCCTTCGCCGCCGCTCTGGCCGTCCTTGCCGAGCGAATAGACATCGAAGTCGCCGTGGCTGCCCGGGGCGACGTACTGGTAGTCGCGATTCCACGGGTCCTTGGGCAGGCGCTCGATGTAACCACCACTGCGCCAGTTCGCCGCTTCCGGACTGCCGCCCGGTTTCAGCACCAGGGCATCGAGGCCCTGGTCGGTACTTGGGTAGGTGAAGTTGTCGAGCTTGTACAGATTCAGCGCCGTCGACAGGCCCTGCACGTCGGCCTTGGCCTTGGCGATCATGGCGTCGTCGGTGCGGCCGATCACGCGCGGCACCACGATCGCCGCGAGGATCGCGAGGATCACCACCACCACCAGCACCTCGATCAATGTGAAGCCACGCGCACCACGAACCTGCATCGGAAACACCTTGCCGTCATCGGAATCGGCCATGATCATAACCCAGCACTCCTCCATCACCGGTATTCCACGTTGAGCCCGAACAATGCCGAACTCGCCCGCCGCGACCTGGCCGTGGTCTGGCACCCGTGCACGCAGATGCACGACCACGAAACGCTGCCGATGGTTCCGATCCAAAGCGCCCGCGGCGCGTGGCTCACCGACCACGACGGCAAGCGCTACCTGGATGCGATCTCGAGCTGGTGGGTGAACCTGTTCGGGCACGCGCACCCGCGCCTCGACGCAGCGCTGCGCGAGCAGGTCGGCCGGCTCGAACACGTGATCCTGGCTGGCTTCACGCATGCACCCGCGGTCGAGCTGGCCGAGCGACTGATCGCGGTCGCACCCGAGGGGCTGACGCGCGTGCAGTACGCCGACAACGGTTCGAGCGCGGTCGAGATCGCGCTCAAGCTCGCGTTCCACCATTGCCGCAACCGTGGCGATGCGCAGCGCACGCAGTTCGTCGCGCTCGCCCGCGGCTATCACGGCGAAACGCTCGGCGCGCTCTCGGTCACCGACATCCCGCTGTATCGCGAAACCTATGCGCCGCTGCTGCTGACACCGCTGACCGCGCCGTCACCGGACACCACGTTTGCGCAACCGGGCGAGACCGCGCTCGATGTCGCGGTGCGCGCCGCCGACGCGCTCGACGCGCTGCTTGCCGAGCACGGCGATTCGATCTGCGCGCTGATCCTCGAACCATTGGTGCAGTGTGCCGCCGGCATGCGCATGCATGACCCTGAGTACCTGCGGCGTGCGCGCGCCGCCTGCGACCGCCACGGCGTGCTGTTGATTGCGGACGAGATCGCAGTCGGCTTCGGCCGCACCGGCACCCTGTTCGCGTGTGAGCAGGCCGGCATCGCGCCTGACTTGATGTGCCTGTCCAAGGGCCTGAGCGGCGGTTACCTGCCCTTGTCGGCGGTGCTCGCTACCGAGGCGGTCTACCAGAGCTTCTACGACGAGTACGCCAAGCTGCGCGCGTTCCTGCATTCGCACAGCTACACCGGCAACGCGCTCGGCTGCCGCGTCGCGCTCGAGGTGCTGAACATCTTCCGCGACGAGCCGGTGCTGGAGCGCAATCACGCGCTGGCCCTGCATCTCGCCACGACCCTCGCGCCGCTGCGCCATCACGCGCATGTCCGCCATCTGCGCCAGACCGGCATGATCGCCGCCTTCGATCTGGTCGACGGCGATGGCCGCGCCTTCGACTGGAGCGAGCGCCGCGGCCTGCGCGTGTATCGTCATGGCCTCGAACGCGGCGTGTTGCTGCGTCCGCTCGGGTCCGCCGTGTATTTCATGCCGCCTTACTGCATCACGCCCGACGAGATCGAGTTCATGATCGAGGTCGCGCGCGAAGGCATCGAGCGCGCCGTTTCCTGAGGTTCCCATGCGCCGCATCCGTCTGTTCGTCGACCAACCCCTGCAATCCGGCCAGGCCGCGATCCTCTCCGAAGCCGCGGCCAACCACGCGGTGCGCGTGCTGCGTCTGCGCGAAGGCGACGCGGTGACCCTGTTCAATGGCGATGGCCACGACTACGCCGGGCAGATCAGCCTCGGCAAGCGCGAGGCGCGCGTGCTGCTGAACCGGGTCGATGTGGTGAGCACCGAATCGCCGCTGGCGGTGACGCTGGTGCAGGCGATCGCGCGCGGAGAAAAAATGGACCTGATCCTGCAGAAGGCGACCGAGCTCGGCGTGGTCAAGATCGTGCCGGTCAGCAGCGACCGCACCGAGGTGCGTCTCGACGAAGATCGCGCCGACAAGCGCATCCTGCACTGGCAGCGCGTGATCGAGTCCGCCTGCGAACAATGCGGCCGCGCGCAACTGCCGCAGATCGAATCGCCGCTGCCGCTGGAGCGCGCCGCGCGCCTGTTCGCCGACGGCGACGACACCCGCCTGGTGCTGCACCCGGACGGCGGCGAGACGCTGTCGCGCATCGAGTGCCGCGATACCGTCGCCATCGCCATCGGCCCCGAAGGCGGATTCTCCGACCGCGACCTGGCCGTACTCGAACAGGCCCGCTTCCAGCGCATCACCCTCGGCCCGCGCATCCTGCGCACCGAAACCGCCGGCCTCGCCGCAATCGCCGCCTTGCAAACGCGCTTCGGGGATTTGGGGTAGTCGAAACCTCCCCAGCACCACGGTCGGGAGAACCCTCAGAGCATCGGAAACCGATGTTGATCAATGCAACAAACTGTTGACAGCCCCCCCCCCTCTGGCTACGGTGCGCGCCGCGCGATCAGGAGTCGCGCCTGCCCACCCAATCACAGGGATTCGTCCATGCTGCTTCGAACCGTCTCTTCGCTTGTTTTCCTGCTCTGTCTCGCACTTCCTGTGCGGACCAACGCCATGATTGACAGCGGATCGGGCTGGCACTGCCAGTCCGGATCGACCTCTGGCGGCGGCAGCAGTCAAACCTACCTGTACTGCTGGTACTACGATGGCGGCGGCGGAGGCGGAGGCGGAGGGAGCTACAACCCCGATCCCGACCCCTACTACTATGGCGGCGGCGGTGGCGTTACTGGCCTTCCTGCGCGTCCTGGGTACGAAGTGCACAATGGCGTCTACGTGAAGGAGGACGGCTCCGTGGTCGATGCCAGTCACATGTACAGCTGCAGCACTCCGTACGGAATTCTCCAGGATGTCGTGCAGTCTGCACTGGAAGAGAACGGGATGATCCCGCGCTACGGCGAGGTCGAGCTGGTGCTCTCCAACGGCTCCTGGACCTGGTTCCGAAACAACATCGGGGGCGCAGATCAGTTCGATGCAGTGGTCGATTCAAACTGTGAGTAGTCGGGCGCGCCTTCTGCTGGCATTCGCAGTGACGGCCCTCCTTCTCGGAGGGCTCGCCCATTGGTGGGCCAATCCGGCGCAGGTGACCGCGGAGTCGTCCGCGGCCGGCAATGGCTCAAGCTTGGCTCCCGGTGCCGGCAACTCCGCCCCGCCGAAGCCTGAGATCGAAGTTCCGGCGAACGCATCGCCACGATCGCACTCGGGCAATGATGCGCCGGGTCCGGGCGTGCGCACCGAAGCGGGCACACGCCACCCCAGCCATGTCGGCAGCTACGCCGAATTGCTCGCCAAGGTCGGCGATCCCTACTGGCGGCAAACATCGGAGGGAATTTCGCTTCGTCGCAAGGCCTACTCCACCTGCGCTATCGCCTTGATGCTGGACCGGAGGAGACTGGCCAAGAACCCGGATGAGTTCCGCAATGACCCCTCGAAGCAGGCCCAACTCGCCTTCCTCGGACGGTTCTGTGACGGCGTGATCGCGGAGTCGCGGGATGTAATTGAACGCGACGCCGATGCGCTTCCACACACCGACGATGTCTACCGTGCGTCGGGGCTGATCGAATTGGCAGAAACCGACTTGCCCGCAGCGATGACGATCGCGGGTGACCTGTTGAGCAAGACGCGCTCCGGCGAAGCACTGGAAATGACCATGGATTTCCTGCTCAATCGCGGTGCCCGCATCGACCTCGGCGAATCCCTGTTCTCCGGAAACCAGGCGCGGCAATCTCTGCGTACTGCCCAGTCCCTCGCCGCGCAAATGGCATCCTGCCAACTGACCGGACAATGTGGCGCGGATTCCTTGCGCGCATGGGTCGGCTGCGAACATGCTGGGCTCTGTCGGCCCGGGATCTCGTTGCAAACCGTCTGGCAGCGAACCTACAGCCCGCAGATCTACGAAGCCGCCCAGGAGATTTCGAACCAACTCTTGCGCATGCGCCGCACCGACGCCGAGACGACATTGTCGCCCGGCCCCTGAGAACCGATTCGACTTGCGCGAAGCCGCCAGTCGATAGGAGTCGCGGCAGCTCCAGCGTCAGCGTGATGCGCCCGAGAACAATCCGCTGCCGCTAGCGCGCCTGTTCGCCGACGGCGACGACACCCGCCTGGTGCTGCACCCGGACGGCGGCGAGACGCTGTCGCGCATCGAGTGCCGCGACAGCGTCGCCATCGCCATCGGCCCCGAAGGCGGCTTCTCCGACCGCGACCTGGCCGTACTCGAACAGGCCCGCTTCCAGCGCATCACCCTCGGCCCGCGCATCCTACGCACCGAAACCGCCGGCCTCGCCGCCATCGCCGCCTTGCAAACGCGCTTCGGGGATTTGGGCTAGCCGGAATCTCCCCCGCGCTACAACCTAAGGGATACTTCGTGAGGCGTTTGAACCGATGTTGATCAATGCAACAAACTGTTGACAGCCCCCCCCCCCCCTCTGGCTACGGTGCGCGCCGCGCGATCAGGAGTCGCGCCTGCCCACCCAATCACAGGGATTCGTCCATGCTGCTTCGAACCGTCTCTTCGCTTGTTTTCCTGCTCTGTCTCGCACTTCCAGTGCAGACCAACGCCATGATCGACACCGGATCGGGCTGGCACTGCCAGTCCGGCTCGGTCTCCGGCGGTGGCGGCAGCCAAAACTACCTGTATTGCTGGTACTACGAAGGGGGCGGTGGATCCGGGGGCGGTGGCGGAAACCACAATCCCGATCCCGACCCCTACTACTACGGTGGCGGAGGCGGTGGCGGCCTTCCTGAGCGTCCTGGGTACGAAGTGCACAGCGGCGTCTATGTGAAGGAGGACGGCTCCGAGGTAGACGCCAGTCACATATACAGCTGCAGCACTGACCCCGGAATTCTCCAGGATGTTGTGCAGTTTGCACTGGAGGAGAATGGGATGATCCCGCATTTGGGCGAGGTCGAGTTGGTGCTTTCCAACGGATCCTGGACCTGGCTCCGAAACGGAATTTTCGGGGCGGATCAGTTCGAGCCTGATCCCTTTTCAAGCTGTGAGTAGTCGTATGCGCGTTCTGCTGGCATTCGCAGTGGCGGCCCTCCTCCTCGGAGGGCTCGCCCATTGGTGGGCCGGTCCGGCACAGATGACCGAGGAGAAGTCCGAGGCAGGGAACGGTTCAATGGCGACATCCGTTGCCGGCAACGCTACTGCACCGGAGCATGAGCCTGCGGTTCCAGCGAACCCATCGCCGCCATCGTACTCGGGCGTTGATGCTCTGGACACGGGCACGGGCACGCGCCACCCCGGCCAAGTCAGTAGCTACGCCGAATTGCTCACCAAGGTCGGCGATCCCTACTGGCAGCAAACATCGGAGGGGCTTTCGCAGCGCCGAGTGGCGCGATTCACCTGCGGCATCGCCTTGCAGCTGGATAGGAAGCGACTGGCCAAGAACCCGGATGAGTTCCGCAATGACCCCTCGAAGCAGGCCCAACTCGCTTTCCTCGAACGGTTCTGTGATGGTGCCATCGTCGAACCGAGGGAGGTGATCGAACGCGACGCTGATGCGCTTCCCCACACCGATGATGTCTACCGTGCATCGGGGCTGAATGAGCTGGCCCAAACCGATCTGCCCGCAGCGATGACGATCGCGGGAGACCTGTTGAGCAGGACGCGCTCCGGCGAAGCGTTGGAAATGACCATGGATTTCCTGCTCAATCGCGGCGCCCGCATCGACCTCGGGGAATCCCTGTTCTCTGGCAGCCAGGCGCGGCAATCCCTGCGTACCGCACAGTCCCTCGCTGCGCAGATGGCGTCCTGCCAGTTGTCCGGACAGTGCGGCGCGGATTCGCTGCGCGCATGGGTCGGCTGCGCAGAGCCCGGGCTCTGTCGGCCCGGGATCTCGTTGCAAACCGTCTGGCAGCGGACCTACAGCCCGCAGATCTACGAAGCGGCCCAGGAAATCTCGAATCAGTTGTTGCGCATGCGCCGCACCGACGCCGACACGGCAACGTCGCCAGGGCCTTGAGAGCCGATGCGGACGTGCGCGAAGCTGCCAATCAACAGGGATCGCGGCAGATCCAGCGGCAGCGCAACTGCGAAGCGCCCAAGATCGAATCGCCGCTGCCGCTGGAGCGCGCCGCGCGCCTGCTCGCCGAAGGCGGCTTCTCCGACCGCGACCTGGCCGTGCTCGAACAGGCCCGCTTCCAGCGCATCACCCTCGGCCCGCGCATCCTCCGCACCGAAACCGCCGGCCTCGCCGCAATCGCCGCCCTGCAAACCCGCTTCGGGGATTTGGGCTGAGCAGCTTGACCGCGCTCCGCGCTGACGGTTGCGCCCGCAACCCACTGATCCACATGACGCGGCTCGATCGGAAGCGCCCTGCGCGGCGGCTGCGGCGGAAAACCGGAGCTTGGGCTTCAGGCGCGCTGCCGGCAGAATCCGCCATCCGTTCGCTTTCGGTCCTGCATCATGCCCAGCTCCAGTTTCTTTGCCCTGCTCGACGACATCGCGACCCTGCTCGACGACGTTGCGGTGATGACCAAGGTGGCGGCGAAGAAGACCGCGGGCGTGCTGGGTGACGACCTGGCGCTGAATGCGCAGCAGGTTGCGGGCGTGAACGCCGACCGCGAATTACCGGTGGTGTGGGCGGTCGCGAAAGGTTCGGCGGTGAACAAGATGATCCTGGTGCCGGCGGCATTGATCATCAGCGCGCTGGCGGCCTGGGCGATCAAGCCGCTGCTGATGATCGGCGGCGCATTCCTGTGCTTCGAAGGCGTCGAGAAGCTGTTCCACAAGTTCCTGCACAGCAAGAAGGAAGACGACCAGCACCATGCCGAGCTGGTCCAGGCCGTGAGCGACGAGCAGGTCGACATGGTCCAGTGGGAGAAGGACAAGATCAAAGGCGCGGTGCGCACCGACTTCATTCTGTCCGCCGAGATCATCGTGATCTCACTCGGCGCGGTTGCCGCCAAGGCGTTCTCGGTGCAGGTCGGCGTGCTGGTCGGCGTCGCGATCATCATGACCATCGGCGTCTACGGGCTGGTTGGCGGCATCGTCAAGCTCGACGACCTTGGCCTCTATCTCTCGCGTGACGCGCGCGCCGCCGCGTTCGCGAAGCTCAAGCGCGGCATCGGCCGGTTCCTGCTCTGGGGCGCGCCCAAGCTGATGAAGTTCCTGTCCTTCGCCGGCACCGCCGCGATGTTCCTGGTCGGTGGCCACATCCTGGTCGAAGGCGTTCCCGCACTGCATCACTTCGGCGAAAGCCTGCACGCGCAGACGCTGGGCTGGCTGCTGTCGATGCTGTTCGATCTGGTCGTCGGCATCCTCGCCGGGGCGCTCGTGCTCGCCGTGGTCGCGGGTGTGCAGAGGTTGCGCGGGAAATGACGCGGCGAGCCGGCCAACACGCCTCAAGACCCCATCGCGGCGCCTGTGCGTGCCTGCTGATGGCCCTGGCCGGATGCGGCGGAAGTGATCCTCCAGCACCCGCGCCGGCCGAGGCGCGTGAACGTTCGCTGGCGGGCGTTTTCGTCGACGCGATGGTGGACGAACTGCGCGGCGCACCTTCGCAATCCGCACTCGCCGAATTGACCGAGTTCGCGCAAGCCGGCGTCCGCTTCCGGTACCCGGCAGTGCTGCGCGCAACCGTCGACCGCGACGCCTACCCGAGCTGGACCGTAGAACGCGGCGACTTTGAACTCGAACTGCACTCGCCGGAATACGCGATGGAGGTGGCGGACTACCTGGCAACACTGGCCGGCGCGATGGCATCGGAGCGCGCCCCCTCCGAAGGTCCGCTTCCGGGCCGCAGCGTGCGCTGGTGCGGCCGGGAAATCACCGGCGTGGTCTATCGATTCACCTTCCTGGGTGACCCGCAGATCTACGAAGGCTTCGACCTCCCGCCATCGAGCACCGGCTCGCGCTTCCTCGTGCTCGGCGACATGCGCCCGGCAAACGGCGACTGGTCGGAAACCGCACTCGCGACCATCGCCGCCGTCGACCAGAGCATCCAATGCACCGACAACGCGCCGGCCGCGGCCACCGAGTGAAGTACGCAGCAACACCTCGTCGATATCGAGCGCGGTTTCCGTACGCACCGCCGAAAAACCACGCTCGAGCTGATGCGGCGCACCGTCATCCGAAAGACCCCTGCCACCGCCGCGTGGGCGCGCTCAACGGGTCGATCGTGCAGCATCGATCGCCGCGGCCGCGCGCGCCCGCACCCAAACTTCGACGCGTCGGTTCTTGCCGCGCCCGATCTCGCTGCGGTTGCTCGCGACCGGGGAAGCGTCGGCCATGCCGCGGATGCGCCGCACCGGCACGCCGGCGCGATTCAACATCTGCGCGATGTAGTCGGCGCGATCGTTCGACAGCATGATGGCGTCGATCGGGCTGGCTTCCTTGGCGTCCGAGAATCCGATCAGCGCGACCTCGACACCGCGCATCGCCTCGCTGTCGAGGAACTCGGCCAGCCGCTGCAGGTCACGCAAGGCCTTGCCATCGAGATAGGTGAGCCCGGTGTCGAAGCGGAAATTCACGGACACCCGTTGCGCGCCCTCGGTCAGCGCCAGGTACTCCGACGGCATGTCCGCACGCGGCGTTTCGCGCACTGCGGTGAGCTGCTGGCCGACGAAGCCGACGCGTTCGGCGATGCGCTGGCCGACCTCGCCCTGGGCAAACTCGATGAAGGCGCGCACGCGCTCGGACTGCAGTTCCGGAGCGTAGAGATAGAGCCGGCGCGAGAGCGCGTAGTCCTCGGTCGCTACTTCCAGCCGCCGCGGCTCAAGCGCGCGCGTACCGGTGTCGGAGATCGCCAGTGCACGCGTACCCGCGACCGAATCGAGACCGACGAAACCGATCGCATCGGGATCTGCGGCGACCGCGGCGACCAGTTCATCCGAGGATTCGTAGCGCTGCGCCGTCGCCACCAGCGGCGCGCCGTCCAGCACCAGCGAGCGGAAGGTGTCGAACGTGCCGGAGCGGTCGTCGCGCGCATGCACGGCGACCTTGCCGGGCGCGCGGCCGAGCGCTGCCCAGTCGCGCGCCTCGCCGCTGAACAGGCGCCGCACGTCGCTGATCGCGAGCGTGCGCAGCGTGCTGCGCGGATGCACGATCACCGCGACGCCATCGAGCGCGATCACGTGCTCCTGGCGCGGATGGTCGAGCCGCCCCCACGCCGAGGCGCGCTGCAACTCCTCCGCGGTCACCGCGCGCGATGCCATCCACAGATCGGCGCGCCCGTCGAGCAGTGCCTGCAAGCCGGTGCCGGTGCCATGTGCGGCGATTTCGATCACGCCCCGCTCGCGCCCGCGCACGATGCCGATGCGCAGCTCGTCGAGCCGCTCGGCGCGCCGCGACTCGACCCGCCAGCCTTCGGCTTCGGCAAAGGCCACCGCCAACTCCGGTGCCAGCCGCTGCCCCACGGTGTTGGAACCATGCAGACGCAGCCAGGCGTCCACGCCGGACACCGGCGAATCGGCTTGGACCAGAGAGGAACACGTGATCGCGAGTACCGCGAGCAAGAAGCGCAACCGGAGCATGGAAGTTCCCTGTAGGAGAGGCTCCCATCCTGCGACATCGCCATGACGACGCCGTGCGATGCGCGCGACGCTGGCGCGACCGTGGCGTGGCGGAACGGTTACACGTCGCCGGCCGCGACCGCGCGGCTGCGGTCACTGACCCAACCGCTCCACGACGGCGGGAACAGGCGCGAACCGGACAGCCCGGCGTGTTCCATCGCCAGCAGGTTGTGGCAGGCGGTGACGCCGGAGCCGCACATGTGCACGACCCGCCCGGGGTCCACCGCGCCGAGCACGCGCAGCCACTCGGCACGCAAGATTTCGGGCGATTTGAAGCGACCGTCGGCGCCGAGGTTCTCGGCGAACGGCCGGTTGATCGCGCCGGGAACATGGCCGGCGACCGGGTCGAGCGGCTCCACCTCGCCGCGAAAACGCGGTGCGGCGCGCGCATCGACCAGGCGCCAGGCAGCATCGCATCGCAGCGACTCGACCGCAGCGATGTCCACCATCGCGTCGCTGGTAAACGCGGCATCGACCGACGTCGCGGGCCGCGAAGGGTTCTCCGCGGTCAGCGGCGCCCCTGCCGCACGCCAGGCCGCGAATCCGCCATCGAGCACGCGCAACTCGCGATGCCCGATCGCGCGCAGCATCCACCACAGCCGCGCCGCGAAGGCGCCACTGTCGGCGTCGTACACCACCCAGCACTGGTCCGGTGCGTAACCGACCGATGCCAGCCAGCGGGCGAACGTGTCCGCGTCCGGAAGTGGATGACGACCGAGTCCGCGTCGGGCGTGATCCGAGAGGTCGCGGTCGAGGTGCGCGTAGATCGCGCCGGGCACGTGGGCACTGGCGTAGGCCGCGGCACCGGCATCGGGGTCGGCGAGATCAAAGCGCGCATCGGCAACCCGCAGCAAGGAATCGTGCAGGCGCGCACGCAGTTCCTCGACGGACATCAGCACATCGTTCATCGGCATTGCTCCAGTCGCTCGCGCAGGTTGATCAGCATGGAAGCGGTCGCGCCCCAGATGCGGCGGCCGCCGAACTCGAATTCGTGAATCTCGCGGCGCAGCCCGCGATAGTCGATGTACTGCACCCGCTGTGCGCTGCGGTCGAGGAACAGCGACAGCGGTGCCTCGAACGCCTCGTCCACCTCGCCCGGATTCAGGCGCAGGTCGAACCCCGGACGTACCAGCGCGACCACCGGCAGCACGCGAAATGCCGAGATCGTCTCGAATGGGTCGAGGTAGCCCAGTGGTTCGACGTGGCGGGCCGCGAGCCCGATCTCTTCGTCCGCCTCACGCAAGGCCGCGGCAATCGCGTCGCGATCCCCGGGATCGATGCGTCCGCCGGGAAAACTCACCTGGCCGGCGTGCGTCGCCAGGGTCTCGGTGCGCCGCGTCAGCAGGATGGTCGGGACCTCGCGATCGACAATGCCGACCAGCACCGCAGCCGCAGCGAAGCGCGTGCCCATGGGCAAGACGTCGGCCAGCTGCGCGCGGTTCCAGCCGTCACCAAGCGGCGGCTGATCGAGCGCATGCAGCGCAGCGCGCAGCGCAGCGGGCGCGAAGGGCTCAGTCACGCAGCGCTCCGGGTCGTGGCAAAGGGTCGCAGTCGGACACCGGCATTCGGGTACATCGAAGTTTGTGGCTCACAGAAACGCGCGGGGCCGGATGCACCTTGCAACCGGCCCCGCGAATCCACCTTGCTGGCGCCTTACTTGACGTCGACCAGCTTGATCTCGAACACCAGCGCTTCATTCGGGCCGATCGGGCCCTGGCCGCGCATGCCGTAGGCCTGCTCCGGCGGCAGGAAGATCTGCCAGTGGTCGCCGACCTTCATCATCGGCAGGATCTCCTGCCAGCCCTTGAGCACGGCATCGGCCTTGAACTTGGCCGGCACGCCGCGCGCAAACGAGCTATCGAACTCCAGCCCGCTGGTCAGCGAACCGCGGTAGTGCACGGTGACTTCGCTGTTCTTGAGCGGACGCTTGCCGTTGCCTTCCTCGATGACGCGGTACTGGATCAGCGAGGGCAAGGTGATGATGCCCTTCTTGACCTTGTTCTCGGCCATGAACTTGTCGGACTTGGCCTTGTTCTCCGCAGCGAGCTTTTCATACTGCGCCTTGGCTTCGGCCATCAGCTTCTCGCGCATCTTCTCGAGCGCGGCGCGCATCTGCTCCGGTGGTACCGTTGGCTGCCGCTTGGCGACACCGTCCTGGATGCCGCGGATGACGGTGGCGACGTCCACGTCCATCTTTTTGTTGACGAAATCGGAACCGATCTCGAAACCGATCGCATAGCTCAACTTGCCCTTGTCGCTGGTGGTGTCCTGCGCGGCCAGCGGGCCGATCGCAAGAGCCGCCAACAATGCGGCGCCAAAGCGGATGCTCATTCGTGATTCTCCGGGTTGTAATCGATGTGCCGAACCGCAGACCGGTTGGGCCGAAAGCCGCGCATTCTAGCGGCTCGGGCGGCACCGTGCCACGCCGGTGCGGAACCGTGGTTGAACCGGATCGCCGCCAAAAGTTCCCGGCGCCGCCGTACACTGCGCGCCCTTTCCGGAACCAGACCATGCCCTACGCCAATCTGCTGATCGAAACCGCCGGCGGCATCCGCAGCATTACCGTCAACCGGCCGGACAAGCTCAACGCGCTGAATCGCGAAACCGTGAGCGAACTGCGCAGCGCCTTCGACCAGGCCGCGACCGACCCGCGCGTGCGCGTAATTGTGCTCGCCGGCAGCGGCCCCAAGGCCTTCGTCGCCGGTGCCGACATCTCCGAGCTAGCGAAGCTGTCGCCGGTCGAGGCGCTGGAGTTCTCGCGCTATGGCCAGGAATTGATGCTGCGCATCGAGCGCTTCGGCAAACCGGTGATCGCCAAGATCCAGGGCTTCGCCCTCGGCGGCGGCATGGAACTGGCGATGTCTTGCCACCTGCGCATCGCTTCGGACGCGGCGAAGATCGGCCAGCCCGAGATCAACCTCGGCATCATCCCCGGCTTCGGCGGCACGCAACGCCTGCTGCGCCTCGCCGGCCGCTCCGCAACGCTGGAACTGTGCCTGCTCGGCCACCACATCGGCGCCCAACGCGCCTACGAACTCGGCGCGCTGACGCGCGTGGTCGCAGCCGACCAGCTCGACGCCGAAGTGCAGAAGCTTGCGGAACAACTCGCCGCATCGGCGCCGCAAGCGCTGCGTGGCGTGCTCGACGCGGTGCTGATCGGCGGCGAAACCCACATCGAAGCCGGCCTCGACTACGAGTCGCAAGCCTTCGCCATCTGCGCCGCCACCGCCGACATGAAGGAAGGCACCGGCGCCTTCCTCGAACGCCGCAAGCCGGTGTTCCGCGGGCAATAGCACTGGCTGCCAAGGTTGCGACGTAGGAGCGACCCCGGTCGCGACCGATGACGCGGTCACATGCGGTGGTCGAGAACACGTTGCATCGCGACCAACGCCGATCGTGAACATCGGGTGCATCGCGTCGCCGGTCGCGACCGGGGTCGCTCCTACGTCGCACGATGGGATTTCGACGCGGTGGCGAGCCCTGGAAGCGCTGTTACTCGAAGCTGTTCTTGAACAGTGCGTCCGGCTGGAAATTGACAGTCAGGTTGAAGTCGCCGTTGTCGGCGTAGCCGGTCGGCGCGACCATGACCACGTATTGCTGGCCGGCGACGATGCCAGTCGCGTAGGTGTTGCGCGAACCGGTCGCCGGCACCGACACCGAGTTCAGCACCGCACCGCTGGCATCGTGCAATCGCAACAGACCGGCGAACTGCGGATTGCTCAGGGTCGCGTACATCAGCCCGGCGAACGGAGCGGTGTAGCTCACGTACTCGATCGAGCCGATCAGCCCGAGATTGCCGGGGTAGTTCAGATCGTCACCATTGCCGTTCATGAAGCCGGTGCGGTTGTTCAGCGCCTGCTCGGGGCCGTCGATCTGCAGCGTGTAGTCGGCGGCACCGCCGCTGAAATCGGCCTCGGACAGCACCGCTGCGGTGTTCGGGATACCGCCGAGCGCAGCAAAGACCAACTGCGCGTCATCGCCGACACCACCGTCGTAGGCGAGCGCGAGCGGGTCATCCAGGACTTGCAGGAAGACCGCCGCCATGGGGTCCATGGTGCCGTGGCTCTCGACCACGCGCACGGTGGTGTTGCCGGAGGTCTTGAGGCTGAACTCGATGCGGTCGACGTCGGTGATGCCGAACAGGTTTTGCGGGAAATCGACATCGCCGTGCTGATCCGGGTACAGCGTGTATTCCTCGCTGCCCGGCCCCATCGCCAGCACCGTCGCCCCGAGCGCGTGGATACGTCCCCAGCCGAAGGTCGTATCGTGTCCGGCAGCACCGAGTTCGATCGCGGACATGCGCATCGCGCGGTGCATGTCGTAGCGCGTCAGCGAGCCCGCGCCTCCGGCCATCTCCAGCATCAGCGAACCCACCGCGGCGGCATTCGGCGTCGCTGCGGAGGTGCCGGAAAAGTTGGGGAATGCGTCCGCGTCGTCGCCGGTGTCGCTGCCAAAGAACGAATTGTTGACGCGATCGATCGACAGGAAGTCGGGCTTCTCATAGGTGAACGGCCCCACC
The DNA here is from genome assembly GCA_016703225.1 of Lysobacterales bacterium. Classification (NCBI taxonomy): domain Bacteria; kingdom Pseudomonadati; phylum Pseudomonadota; class Gammaproteobacteria; order Lysobacterales; species Lysobacterales bacterium. Next base: position 200,507 of record JADJCM010000002.1, on the reverse strand, counting down.
GGGTTGCCGAGCGTGTCGAAGAAGCGCCGAAACGGGCCGCGCCCGCTGTACATCTCGGCCACGTCGCGGTTGCTGAAGGGCGCCGCGCCAATGGCGATCGAGTTCGGCGTTCCGGCGTGCGGCGTCAAGGTGCCACCACCGCCGTTGTACTCGTCCATCGTCACCTGCCAGGCGCCGTTGGCAAAGAACTGGTACTTGAAGGTGAGGCCGGCGGCCGCGGCCCCGCCGATGCGCTTGACTGCCATGTTCAGGACCAGTGGCGCGCCGGTGTTGTTGGTGATGGTGACGCTCTCGATCGGGTCGCCGCCGATATTGTTCACGGTCGAGTTGGTGACCAGCCCGCTGACCGCCGCGTTCCACACCTCCAGACTCAAATCGGTGGTCGCGCCGCCCACCGGCTGCGACCACTGCAGCACCACGCTGACCGACACCGGGTTGGCCGCGGTTCCGCTCGGCATGGTGATCTGCTGGACTTCATCGCCGCCGGAGAAGTTGTGCCAATTGTTGGGCTCCCCGTCGACGAACACTCCCTCGTAGCTCAGATTGGCGTAGTTGTGGTTCAACGCGAAATACAAGCCGCCATTGCTCACGAAGGTGTTCACCGCCTGTGCGACCACGCCGTCCTGGTAATAGGGCTCGGCGAAGTAGACGTAGTCGTCATTGATGATGTCCATCGTCGCCCCGAGCGTCGCGATGTTGGCGGCGAAGTTGGCCTGGCCACCGGTAGCGGTGGCGAACGCGAGTTGGGTCGTGCCGGGCGCGATGTCGTGGATCAGTTCCATCATCGCGCGGCCTTCGTCGGTGGGACTGCCGCCGACCATGTCCGCCACCACACTCACGCGACCACCCGCAGGCAAGTCGCCCGAACCCTGCGATGTCGCGACGCCGCCGCCGATGCGGTTGGCGGAGTCCGACAGCGTGCCGATGCGCAGTCCACCACCGTCGGCGACAGGGAACACACGGCGCACCGCCTCCACTTCCAGCGCCTGCTCGGCCTGGTTGCCGACGACGCCCTGAGCTTTCGCGACCGGAAGCACGCCCGGAGGTAGCGTCACCTTTCCGGTCATCCCGCCAGCAGCATGCACGGCGGCGATGCCGGGCAGCATCGCCAAGTCGATGAGCCGCTCCGGCGGCACCAATGCCGAAACCACGTGGAAGGCCGGGGCGTCCGCCGCGACGAGAATCTCGACACCGGCCAGCCCGGCGAGCGCGTTCATGGCCCGCCCGACGTCCGAAACCACAGTCAGGTCGACCACGACCTTGTCGCGCTGCACCTGGAACAGTTCGCCGTAGGTGCTGCCATCGACCAGGCGGAATCGGGCCGGATCGGCAGCAAGGGCGTCCCCATCGAGCGCAGCGGCGGCCAACTCCTGCAGCGCGTCGGGCAGGCGCCGCGCCGCACTGCGTTGCGCGGCATCGAGATCGGATCGGGTCTCCCATTGCGGGCGACCAGTCGGCACGCTGACCGGTGGCAGCGTGCCGGAGTCGACGGAATCGACTCCGGTTCCGGGGCGGTCTGCTGCCGCCAAGGAACCCGCTGCAAGGCAGCAAAGGGAAAGCAGGCAGATGCGCGCGTGCATGACGACCTCCGGCTGGGCGCGCCCCGACGCAGACGCGGCCAGCCGAACCCTACGCCGCGTGCATGACGCCTGCTTGACCTGAATCAACCAAAGTGCACGGCTGCGAACTTGTTGCCGTCAAGGTCGCGGAAGTAGGCGGCATAGAAGCCCTCGCTGCGCTGGCCGGGCGCACCTTCGTCGCTGCCGCCGAGTTCAAGTGCATTGGCGTGCAGGCGATTTACCTGTTCCTTGCTGCTGGCGTGCAGCGCGACCATCGTGCCATTGCCGATCGTGGCCGGCTGGCCGTTGAACGGCTTGATCACGCCGATGCCGGGGCTGTGCTCGCCGCTCGACCAGGCGACACCGGTTTCGCCTTCCCAGACGTGCTTGGCGTTGAACTCGGCGAACAGGGCTTCGAAGAACGCGACGGCGCGCGGCAGATCATTGGTTCCGACCAGGGTGTAGGCAATCATGGCGCGCTCCGTTGTTGGGGAGCGCCGTTGTCGTCCGCTGCGCTTCGCACGTCAAGTGCAGAAACGCCCGATTTCACTCCGCCTCGACAAACTCGCGCAGCAAAGTGCTCAACCGTCGTGCCGGGTCGCCGCGATAGCGCACATCGGAGACGAACCAGCGGAAGCCCACCCGCTGCAATTCGACGGTGTCAGTCCACACGATCACGCGATTGCGGTGCGCCTTGGAATAGCGCTCGTCGATGTGGATCACGGTCACCTCGATGCGGGCACGATCACCGTCGATCGTGGGCTCGGCCAGCGCAACCTCGTGCGCACCCTCGACCGCATCGACCCAGAGATCGCCTTCGAGCATGCGCGGCTTTTCATCCGGAGCCGTCTTCGCCGCGTATGTCCCGGCAGCAGATTCGGCGCGATCGAGCTGCGCGATCAGCTCCGGCGCCAGGAACATCTCCAGATCGCGTCGTTCCGCCTTGGTCGCAATCCCGCCGCCGGGATGCGCCAGCGCCCAGCGATACATGCCGGCGACAGCATTGCGCACCTGTTCCGGCACGGAAGGAAGCGGCGTCAGCGACGCCGCATCACCTATCGGCAGCAGGGCGGCCGCAACCGCCAGCAACCCGCCGAGGAACCGGATCGAGCTACGCATCCGGTCACTCTGCCGCTTTCGCAGCAGCCTCGGCGACCTTGGCTGCCTCGGCGGCTTCCACCGCGGCGGCTGCCTCGCGACCGTCGCCGGAGCAGGAGCCGGTGTCCGCTGCGGGCGCCGCTGCCTGCTCGGCTTCCAGCGCCATCTCGGCATCGGTCTTGCGGTCCGCTTCCCAACGCTCCATGGAATCGGCGGCGTCGGCGTTGATCCAAGCGTTGTTCCAGTAGCGCATGCGCGAGTCGTGCACCAGATCGACACCGAACACGCGCCCCTCGATGTGCAGCGTGGCGCGGTCGGCCTGCGCGTCGCGTTCGCTGAAACGCACGCTGCCGAGGATCTGGTCGGCATCGACGTCATACGCGGCCAGCACCTGCTTCACCGTGCGCAGCAGCGCATCGCCATGCACCACCGCGTCCTCGAAGGACAGCAGCTGCACGTCCTCAAAACGCTTCGCCCCGGTTTGCCGTACCAGTCTCGACACCGCATTGAGCGCGCTGCGCAAGCGGCCGCCGTCGGCAAAGTCGACCCGCCCGATCCAGTCCTGCACCGCATACATCAGGCGCGTCATTTGCTGCACTTCATCGACGCCCATGTTCTGGTCGCTGGCGATCCCGGTCAGCATCGCGCCGAAACCGAGGTTGAATTCCATCGCCCGCTTCGACGCCGATTCGGCGATCTGCGGCTGCCACTCCGCGATCAACTGCTCCACGCCTTCGGCAGATTGCAGCTTGCGCCAGACCATCTCCGCCTCGTCTTCCGCAGCATCGATGGCTGCCGGCTCGGCCGTGGCGTCTTCGGTCGTGGCCGCCTTCGCCGCCGCTGCGCCGCGCTCGGCCGCGGACTCGTCCCATTGTTTCGCGATCTGGGCGATGTCCTTGTCGTTCTCCATGGCTTCGAGCAGGGCCGCGAAGTCGTTTTCCTTGAGCGCCAGCAGCAACGCATCCGGTTGGTCGGTCACCCGCGTCGGCGGCAGAGATACCTGCTGCGCCACGCCGGGCCCAAGCTTTGCGGCACCCGCCGTTCCTGCCGTCACCTCCGCCGCCGTCACCATGAACGCCGCCAAGGCCAACACCCAACCGCTGCCGATCCGTTTCATCACTCTCTCCTTTTGAGAAACATCGTGAACGCGAGACCGATGCTATCGGGGTCCAGCCGCAAAACCTGTCCCTGAAGTCACCCCGAGCGGGCGCCGCGAGGGCGGTTCGCGGGCAACGACCTCGCGCAGCGATGGCGTCAGTTCAATTCGATGTTCGACTCGATGCTTGCCGATAGCGGCTCTCACCCGCGATAATTACGGAATGTAAACGACGCTGCAAAGGCGCCGCCGGCCCCACCCTCCGCGAGGAAATTCCCATGTTCTGGAAACGCCCAGCCGCCGCGCTCGCCGCGGCCTGCCTGATGATGTCTGCCGCCTTCGCCGCCGAGCCGCCCGCGCTCGAGACTTTGCTCAAGCGGCCGCTGTTCTACCAGATGGGCATCTCCCCCGACGGCAAGCACCTGGCCGCGACGGTGCCGATGGGCGACGACCGCACCATCCTCGCCGTGCTCGATCGCGAAACCCTCAAGGTGACCGCGACCTTGCAGTTGCGCGAGGACGAACACGCGTCGAACTTCGTCTGGGCCAATGACCAGCGCATCCTGGTCATGCCCTCGAAGAAGCTCGGACTATTGGATCGCCCCGCACCCACCGGCGAGATCTACGCCATCAACGCCGATGGTTCGCAGTCGAAGATGCTGTTTGGCTATCGCGCGCAACGTGACGGGTTGAGCAAGGGCAACCTGGTCAAGCAGGAATGGGCCGGGGCCTCGGTGCTGCACCAACTGCCTGACGAGAAGAACGAGGTGCTGATCGGCGTGTATCCCTGGCGCGATGCCGACACCGCACTGCCGGAAGTGCGCACCATGGACGTTCGCACCGGGCGCACCAATTCAGTAACTCGCGCGCCGATGCCGCGGTCGTCGTTCCTGACCGACAACGACGGTCGCGTCCGCCTCAACGTCGCCGAACGCGCCGACATGACGCAAGTCATCCATGTGCGTGCAGCGAAAGGCGGCGAGTGGGAGGTCCTGCACGACGAGCGCGAGCTCGGCTATTCGCTCCGTCCGCTCGCCTTCGAGGCCGACGGCAAGCACGTACTGGCAAAGCGCGAACACGCCAAGGGCGCGGACTCGCTGGTGCGCTGGAACATCGACGACAACACCCAGGAGGAGATCGCGCCGGCCGGCGCCTCCGACCCCGAAGGCGTCCTGATGGACGCGGCGGACCGCAATCCCTACGCGTGGATCAGCGTTCCCGACCGTCCGCAGGCGACTTTGCTCAATCCCGAACTTCCCGAAGCCAAGCTGTTGAAGGCGGTGAACGCTGCGTTTCCCGACAATTACGTGGTCCCCACCAGCTTTACCCGCGACGGCAAGCTGGCCTTGCTCGCGGTGTCCGGCGACCGCAACCCCGGCGAGTTCTACCTGATCGACACCGAGACCATGAAGGCCCGCTATCTGGCCTCATCGCGCCAATGGCTGGACCCGAAACAGATGAGCGAGTCGCGCCCGGTGGCGATCAAGGCGCGCGACGGCACCACCCTGCACGGCTATCTGTTCCTGCCCGAAGGCAAGACCGCAAAGCAACTGCCGCTGATCGTCAATCCGCACGGCGGCCCGCATGGCATTCGTGACTACTGGGAATTCGACGAGGAAGCCCAGTTGTTCGCCAGCCGCGGCTACGCCGTGCTCAAGGTCAACTTCCGTGGTTCCGGCGGCTATGGCACACATTTCCAGGAATCCGGCTATCGCGAATGGGCCGGACTGATGCAGGACGATCTGGCCGATGCGGTGCGCTGGACCATCTCGGAGGGCTATGCCGACAAGAACCGCATATGCATCTATGGCGCCAGCTACGGTGGCTACGCGGCGCTGATGAACCCGGCGCGCTATCCCGAGCTGTATCGCTGCACCGTCGGCTACGTCGGCGTCTACGACCTGGCGCTGATGTACAAGGACGGCGACATCCCGGAGACGATCTTTGGCCGCAAGTACCTGGAGCGCGTGATCGGCAAGGAAGGTCTGGCTGAGGCATCGCCCCTGCACCACGTGGCGAAGATCACCATGCCGGTGATGCTGGTTCACGGCGGCGAAGACTTCCGCGTGCCGCAGAAGCACGCCGACCGTCTGCGCGAAGCGTTGACCAAGGCCGGCAACCCGCCGGAGTGGCTGGTCAAGCGCAGCGAGGGCCACGGCTTCTACGTCACCGAGAACCGGATCGAGCTCTACACCAAGCTGCTCGCGTTCTTCGACCGCCACATCGGCGAAAGCGCGAAACCGGCGCAATAGGTCGCCACGAACCGGCCGGCCCGCATGCAGCTGCGGGTCGGCCGAAGCGCGTTGCTGCTCGCCGCAATTCGCCTGCGAAACGGCGGTGACAAACGCATCCCGTCGTCGCCAGCTTCGGGCCCTGCGCGTTCGCGCGTTGCGACGCGATGTTTCGAGCGGTTCCAGGGCACGCAACTCATGCACCGAGTGATTCATGCCAAATATTGCATGAGGCGTAAAATGCGCGCCTAATACCACTCATGAAGCGCGTCGTTTGGGCTGGCAGCAGCAGGGAGGAACTTCGAGCCTTCCCACCGGAAGCCAGACGGGAGGCTGGTTTCCAGCTGAGCAAGGTCGAGGCGGGCAACGACCCTGACGATTGGAAACCGATGCCCGACATCGGTGCCGGCGTTCGGGAGATTCGCGTTCGAAGCTCAGACGGAGCGTTTCGCGTGATCTACGTGACGAACATCGGAAGCGTGGTGCACGTCTTGCACGCGTTTCAGAAGAAGACACAAAAAACGAGCCTGCTCGATCTGCGCATCGCGAGGCAACGCCTGAAGCAAGTACGGGGTGACCATCCATGAAGCGCTCAACCCAACCTGCCGGCACCAAAGCAATCACCCCCGGCGATCCACGTGGCGTATTCTTTGATCTGTTCGATGCTGATGAAGCCGCAGAACTGACGATGCGCGCCGATCTGCTGCGCGGCCTACAGGCATGGTTGGCCGCAGCGGCGACGCAGACAGCAGCCGCCCGAACGCTCGGCACCACGCAGGCGCGCATCTCCGACATCAAGCGCGGCAAGATCGACCGGTTCAGCCTCGACCTGCTGGTTCGTTTTGCTGCACGCGCCGGACTGCGACCGGTCTTGAAACTCGCAGCCTGATTGCGAACGGATTCCTTGGCCTACTCCGACGACGTGATCCACCGCAGTCTCGCGTCCAACGCTGCCTCCGCGGTCGTGAGCGGGAATTCGCGCCCGTCGCACATCGCGATACGCCGAGCGCAGTCGATCTGCACCGCGAGATCGACCGGCAGATGATTGCCGGGGTACTTGCGCAGCTGCCACTGAACGATGTCGTCGCCGATCCAGGTGGCGCTGTCGAGCGACCAATGCACATCGCGAAACGCGAAGATCGTCGCGCCACTGGCGGCATCGACCAGAGACGGGGACTCGATCCACAGCGACATCCGCGCTTCCCATACAGAGGTCCGCATGGCCCAGCGGCCATTCGGCGACCGCAGCGACCCGGACTCCGTCATGTCGGCCGTTCGTCGAGACAATCCGAAAGGGAGCTCACAGCATCGGCAGCTTCAGGCCCTGTTCCTTGGCGCATTGTTGGGCGATCTCGTAGCCGGCGTCTGCGTGGCGCATGACGCCGGTGCCGGGGTCGTTCCAGAGGACGCGGGCGAGGCGCTTGTCGGCGGCCTCGCTGCCGTCGCAGACGATGACGACGCCTGAGTGTTGCGAGTAGCCCATGCCGACGCCGCCGCCGTGGTGCAGCGAGACCCAGGTGGCGCCGCCAGCGACGTTCAACATCGCGTTCAGCAATGGCCAGTCGGAGACCGCGTCCGAGCCATCGCGCATCGCTTCGGTCTCGCGGTTCGGTGACGACACCGAGCCGGAATCGAGATGGTCGCGGCCGATCACGATCGGCGCCTTCACTTCACCCTTGCGCACCATCTCGTTGAAGGCGAGCCCGAGCTTGTGGCGCAGCCCAAGCCCGACCCAGCAGATGCGCGCCGGCAGGCCCTGGAAGCTGATGCGCTCGCGCGCCATGTCGAGCCAGCGATGCAGGTGCGGATCATTCGGGATCAGTTCCTTGACCAAGGCATCGGTCTTGTAGATGTCTTCCGGATCGCCGGAGAGCGCGACCCAGCGGAACGGACCAACACCGCGGCAGAACAGCGGGCGCACATAGGCCGGCACGAAGCCCGGGAAGTCGAAGGCGTTGGTGCAGCCTTCGTCCTTGGCCATCTGGCGGATGTTGTTGCCGTAGTCGAAGGTCGGCACGCCCATCTTCTGGAATGCCAGCATGGCTTCGACATGCACGCGCATCGAGCGGTTGGCCGCATCGCGCGTGCCGTTCGGATCGGCGACGCGCTGCTCGAACCAGCGTTCGCAACTCCAGCCGATCGGCAGGTAGCCGTTGACCGGATCGTGCGCACTGGTCTGATCGGTGACCGCGTCCGGACGCACGCCACGGCGCACCATCTCCGGCAGCACTTCCGCGGCATTGCCAAGCAGCGCGATCGACTTCGCCTCGCCCGCGGCCGTGTACTTCGCGATGCGTGCGAGCGCGTCGTCGAGGTCGCGCGCCTGCTCGTCGACGTAACGCGTCTTCAGGCGGAAGTCGATGCGGCTCTGCTGGCATTCGATGTTCAGCGAGCACGCACCAGCCAGAGACGCCGCCAGCGGCTGCGCACCGCCCATGCCACCGAGGCCGGCGGTCAGTATCCACTTGCCGCGCAGCGAACCGCCGTAGTGCTGGCGGCCCATCTCGACGAAGGTCTCGTAAGTACCCTGCACGATGCCCTGCGAGCCGATGTAGATCCACGAGCCGGCCGTCATCTGGCCGTACATCATCAGCCCCTTGCGATCGAGTTCGTGGAAGTGTTCCCAGTTCGACCACGCCGGCACCAGGTTCGAATTCGCGAGCAGGACACGTGGCGCATCGGCATGGGTCGGGAACACGCCGACCGGCTTACCACTCTGGATCAACAGGGTCTCGTCGTCGTTGAGTTCGCGCAGCGTCTTCAGGATCGCGTCGTAACTCTCCCAGTTGCGCGCGGCGCGGCCGATGCCGCCGTAGACGACGAGTTCGGCGGGATTCTCGGCGACCTCGGGATCGAGATTGTTCTGCAGCATGCGATAGGCAGCTTCGGTCAGCCAGCTCTTGCAGCTGAGCGTGTTGCCGCGCGGTGCGCGGATCACGCGCGAATCGTCGCGGCGGGTGAAGGTGGTCATGATCGGTCCTTGCAGGGGCGTCGCCCATTATCGCATCGCGCCCTGCAATCGCGCCCCCTACAATCGCGCCCCCTGCCTGGAGCAGAACTTGAACCCCGAATCGATCGGCTTCTTCGCTGCCCTGCTCACCACCGGCGCCTTCGTGCCGCAAGCCTGGATGACCGTGCGCACGCGCGACACCCGCAGCATCTCGCTGGCGATGTATGTCGTGTTCAACATCGGCATCGCGCTGTGGCTCGCCTATGGCGTGCTGATCCACTCGCGGCCGATGATCTGGGCGAACGTGATCACCCTCGCCCTGGCCATGACCATCCTCACGGTGAAGTGGCAGAACCGGCGACGGGACCGCGCGCCAGCAAACCCGGCCTGATCTGCGCAGCGCGAAGATTGGGCTGCAACAACCATGTCCGAATCCTGCTGATCCACGCCGGGCGCGCTGCTACGGTGGCGCCATGCCTGCATCGAACAAAGCCGAGTTTCAACGCTACGAGCGCGCGCGCCTCGCCCGCGACGCGCGTTTCGATGGGCTGTTCTACACCGCGGTGAAGACCACCGGCATCTACTGTCGGCCGGTGTGCCCGGCACCTGCACCGAAGCCGGGCAATGTCGTGTACTTCGGAACCGCAGCCGCCGCTGCAGCTGCCGGCTTTCGTCCCTGCCTGCGCTGTCGGCCCGAGCTTTCTCCGGAAGATCGCGGCGGCCGCGCCCGCGACCAGTTGCCGGACCGCGTGCTCGCGCGCATCCACGAAGGCGCACTCGACGGGCAACCGGCAACCGCATTGGCCGCGGAGTTCGACACCAGCGAGCGGCAGTTGCGGCGCGGCTTCCTCGCGCGCTACGGCATCACCCCGCAGGCAGCAGCCGCGACCCACCGCATCCACGTCGCCAAGCAGCTGCTGACCGAGACGCGCATGGCGGTGACCGACGTCGCGTACGCCGCGGGATTTGCGAGTCTGCGCCGCTTCCACCAGGCGTTCGCGGTCGCGACCGGGATGAAACCGACGCAACTGCGGCGCAACGACGCGGCGGCGTCTTCGCCGACCGACGTTCATCGGCTGCGTCTGGCCTATCGCCCGCCGTATGACTGGCAACGGATCCTCGCGTTCTTGCGCCAGCGCGCCCTGCCCGGCATCGAACAGGTCGACGAGCACGACTACCAACGCGCCCTGGCAGAATTCGCGGACGGCGCGCGGCTGCGCGTCACGCACGATCCCACGCACGACGCGCTGGTGCTCGAACTGTTCGCGCTGCCGACGCAGTCGATCCCGAAGGTCGCACAACGCATGCGGCGCATGTTCGACCTCGACGCCGACCCGCAGGCCGTCGCGACCACACTGTCCAGCGACCCGCTGCTGGCGCCGCTGCTGCGCGCGCGTCCCGGCCTGCGCGTGCCGACCGCCTTTGATCCATGGGAAACCGCGGTGCGTGCGGTGGTCGGGCAACGCATCAGCGTCGCGGCCACGCGCACCATGCTGACACGCATGATCGCGAGCGACGTCCGATTTCCAGCGCCGGCGGCACTCAGCCAACGCGACCTGACCGGCATCGGGCTGACGCGCTCGCGCGCGGCCACGATCCAGTCGCTGGCGCGCGCGGTGGCCTCGGGCCGCGTGCATTTCCGCGCCGGGCAGTCGCTGGATGCGTTCGTCGAAGGACTGGTGCAGATTCCCGGCATCGGGATGTGGACAGCGCACTACATCGCAATGCGCGCGCTCGGCCACCCGGACGCGTACCCGCTCGGTGACCTGATCGTGAAGCGCGCGCTCGGAAATCCCACGCCGAGCCAGGAGCGCACGCGCGCCGAAGCCTGGCGACCCTGGCGAAGTTACGTCGTCCTCCACCTCTGGACCGCAGCGAGCGAATCCGCATGAACACGACCCGTTTCGACACCTTCGACAGCCCGATCGGCGCGCTCACCGCAGCCGCCGACGACGAGGGCCTGCGCTGGCTGCTGTTCGCGCACAACCGCCACGAACCCGAGCGCAGCGGCTGGCAGCGCGACGCCACGCCCTTCGTCGAATTGCGACGCCAGCTCACCGCCTACTTCGCCGGCGAACTGCGCGACTTCGATCTGCCGCTGGCGGCCACCGGCACCCCGTTCCAGCATTCGGTGTGGTCGGCCTTGCGCACGATCCCCTACGGCGAGACCCGCAGCTACCGCGACATCGCCTGCTCGATCGACAACGCCAAAGCGGTGCGCGCGGTCGGCCTCGCCAACGGCCGCAATCCACTGCCGATCATCGTGCCCTGCCATCGGGTGATCGGCGCCAACGGCTCGATGACCGGCTTCGGCGGCGGCATCGCGATCAAGCGCTTCCTGCTCGATCTGGAAGCGCGTCACGACGCGCCGCCGTTTCATTTGCGCGCGAGTCTCTGAACGGTGTCGATGTAACGTGCGGCAATGTGCGACTCGTCGATGTGGCGGCCATCGCGCACGAGTGTGCGACCCCGCACCTGCACCTCGCGCACCAACGGCACGTTGCCGGAGAAGATCCAGCTGTCGAGCAACTGATCGCCGCTGCGCGCGCCCAGCAGCGGATGGGCGCCGTCCAGCACGATGCTGGCACCATTGGCGGCGAGCTTCGCACCGACCGAGCGCGCGCCACCGGCGAGCACCTGTCCATGCAGGAGCTTGCCCACCGACTTCTGCGTGGGGCTCACCGCGACATTGCGCCGGCGCGCCGACAGGCGTTGCCCGTATTCGAGCCAGCGCAGTTCCTCGACCGGAGACACCGAGATATGGCTGTCCGAGCCGATGCTGAAGCTGCCCTGCGCGGCGAGGTATTCCGGCAACGGAAACAGTCCGTCGCCGAGGTTGGCCTCGGTGCTCGGGCACAGGCACACGGTCGCTCCCGACTGCGCGATGCGCTCCACTTCGGGTGCGCTCAGATGGGTCGCGTGCACCAGCGTCCAGCGCGCGTCGACTTCGGCGTGGTCGTATAGCCACGACACCGGCCGCGTGCCGCGCAGCGCCAGGCATTCCTCGACTTCGGCCAACTGCTCGGCGATGTGGATGTGGATCGGACGCTGCGCCGAAGCCTCTGCGGCCAGCACTTCGCGCATCGCGTCAGGCGGCACCGCGCGCAGCGAGTGCAACGCGATGCCGACCTGCAGTGCGTCCGACTCCTCGCACCGCAAGTCCGCGACCAGGCGCAGGAAGGCATCGACCGGATGCCCGAAGCGCAGCTGGCGCGCGCCGAGGGCACGTCCATCGAAGCCGCCCTGCTGGTACAACACCGGCAGCAGGCACAGGTCGATGCCGGTTTCCGCCGCAGCAGCGATCAAGGCCCGCGACATCGCCGCGGCATCGGCATAGGGCCGGCCGTCGCGCTGATGGTGCAGATAGTGGAACTCGCATACCGCGGTGTAGCCGGACTTCAGCATCTCGACGTAGAGCTGCGCGGCGATCGCTTGCAGGTCTTCGGGTTCGATCAGTCCGGCGTGGCGATACATCTGCTCACGCCAGGTCCAGAAACTGTCGGCGGGATCACTCTGATGTTCTGCCAGACCGGCCATCGCGCGCTGAAAAGCATGCGAGTGCGCATTGACGAGGCCGGGGAGGTGCAGAGAATTCGGTGCGGGCATGGGGACGTTCACGAAGCGGATGCGCCAATGCTAGCGGCTACACTGGCGCCCCGAACCGAATCTGGGATGCGAATGAAAACTGGCCACCAGCGCTGGGACCGGCTGCTGCTCGACGCCCGCGTGGCGACGCTGGCGGGAGAAGACGGTTACGGCCTGATCGAGGACGCCGCGATTGGAATCGCCGGCCACCAGATCGTCTACGCCGGACGACGCGTCGACCTGCCGCTGACGCCGGACATGATGGCCGATCGTGTGGAATTGCTCGGCGGCGCGCTGGTCACACCGGCGCTGATCGATGCCCACACCCACCTGGTATTCGCCGGCCATCGCGCGGCCGAATTCGAGCAGCGCCTGCACGGCGCCAGCTATCCGCAGATCGCCCAGGCCGGCGGCGGCATCCTCGGCAGCGTGCGCGCCACGCGCGCTGCCAGCGAGGACGAACTGTTCGCCGCGTCGCTGCCGCGTGCACGTGCACTGCTGCGCGACGGCGTCGGCACCATCGAGATCAAGTCTGGCTACGGGCTCGACCTCGCCAGCGAGCACAAGCAGCTGCGCGTCGCGCGTCGCATCGGCGAGGCGCTCGGCATCGACGTGCACTGCACCTACCTGGCGTTGCACGCGCTGCCGCCCGAATCCGCCGATCGGCGTGACGCATTCGTCGATACCGTTTGCCGCGAGTGGCTGCCGCAGTTGCACGCAGAAGGACTGGTCGATGCGGTCGATGGCTTCTGCGAAGGCATCGCCTTCACGCCCGCGGAGATCCGTCGGCTGTTCGGCGCGGCGCGCGCGCTCGGAATCCCGGTGAAGCTGCACGCCGACCAACTCAGCGATCTCGACGGTGCCGCGATCGCCGCGGAGTTCGGCGCGCTCTCGGCCGACCACATCGAATACACCAGCGAAGCCGCGGTAGCGCGCATGGCGGTCGCCGGCACGGTGGCGATGCTGCTGCCGGCCGCGTTTTACTGCCTGCGCGAGACGCGACTGCCGCCGATCGACGCGCTGCGCCGGCACCGGGTGGCGATGGCCGTTGCGACCGACCTCAATCCCGGCACCTCGCCGCTGCTGTCGCTGCGCACAGCGATGAACATGGCGTGCACCTTGTTCCGGCTGACCCCGGAGGAAGCCCTGCGCGGCACCACCGTCAACGCCGCGAAAGCGCTCGGGCTCGATGGCCGCAAGGGTCGCGTCGTTCCGGGCCAGGATGCCGACCTGGCGGTGTGGGATGCCGGATCGCCGGCCGAACTCTGCTACTGGATCGGCGGCCCCGGACCGACCGCGCTCTACGCAGCCGGCGCGCGGCTGTTCTGAGCCCAGAATGCAAGAGCCCCCGGCATGGCGGGGGCTCCTGGGACGCGAATCGCAGTGCGATCAGCTGGCTGCGCTGGGCTTCTTCTTCGCCGGTGCCGCCTTCTTCGCAGCCGGCTTGGCGGCAGGCGTGGCTGCCTTCTTCACCACCGCCGCGGCGGGCGCCGCAGACTTGGCCGCTTCCGAGTGCGGACGCACGTTGCCGTAGCTCTTCACGAAGATCTTGCCCTTCTTGGTCTTGCGATCGCCCTTGCCCATCTTGTTTCTGCTCCTGATTCGAGTTTGGCCGCGAAGGCTAGCAGTGAATCCGCCACAAATGAACGGCCGATCGAGGCGTGCTAGCCCGCGTGCTACATTGTCGTACAGGCAAGCGCGGAGCGTTCATGTCCACCCTCACCATTCGCCTCGACGATGCGCTCGACGCACAGTTGGCCGAGTTGGCGCGTGTCACCAGGCGCAGCAAGAGCGATCTGGTGCGTGAGATGCTGCGCCGCCAGACGGCGCTGGCCGAGTTGGAACGCGCACGCAGCCTGCTGCTGCCGCTGGCGGAAAAAGCTGGCTACCTGAGCGACGAGGACGTCTTTCGGGATTTCTCTTGAAGGTCGTGTTTGACAGCAACGTCTGGCTGAGCGGTCTCGTGGCACGAGGACTATGCGCTGATCTGCTGCGCCATGCATTGCAGCACCATGGACATGCAGGCTTCGAACTGATGCTGTGCGCGCCGGTTCGCGACGAAGTGCTGCGCACCCTGCGCGACAAGCTCCAAGCCACTGAACCCGCCCTCGATGCCGCGCGCGACAATGACGAGCGCGCGCGAAATCGCGAACGGAACCTGGCTGCCGCCGCCGGACTTTCCGGATGCGGACGACGCACCGGTTATCGCTGCCGCACTGGCCGCGCACGCCGATCTGTTCGTCACCGGCGACAAGGCGTTGCTGGGACTGGGCGCGGTGCAGGGCCTGCCAGTAATCGCGCCGCGGCAAGCGTACCTGCGCTTGCGTGGTCTGGCGTAAGCACCGCCGCGACATCATTCGGGATTGCTTGTGGCAGCCATGTACGTGCGTTCGCAATATCATGATCTTTGGCAATGGCGTTGAGGGCAACTGGGTGCAAGCGCGCATTGCCGGGAACACCCATTCACTCAGAGCTTGGAGACTTTCGTCATGACCACACTCCGCGGCGTTCCCGCTAGCCAGCGCCTGCCGACCTTGCCACGGCGTTGCCCGCTGGCGCTCAGCATCACCGCGCTGATCCTGTCCGGCGCCCTGGTCAGCCACGCGCAGGCGCAGGCGTTTCCGGCTGTCATCAACCTGGGCAGCCTGAACGGTGCGAACGGCTTTCGTCTCGATGGCGCTTCGGCGGGTGACCTATCCGGCTACTCGGTCAGCGGGGCCGGGGATATCAACGGCGATGGCCTGGGCGATTTGATCGTCGGGGCGCATCTCGCCGACCCGAACGGCACTAATTCCGGCAGCAGCTATGTGGTGTTCGGCAAGAACGCGCCGTTTGCTGCGACGCTGGCGCTGTCTTCACTGAACGGCACCGACGGCTTTCGTCTCGATGGCGCGGCATCGGGTAACAGTTCCGGCCGCTGGGTCAGCGCGGCCGGGGATATCAATGGCGATGGCCGGGACGATCTGACCATCGGGGCGCCTCTCGCCGACCCGAACGGCACTAATTCCGGCAGCAGCTATGTGGTGTTCGGCAAGTCCACTGAGTTTGCGGCGACGCTGACGCTTTCTGCCCTGAACGGCACAAACGGCTTTCGTCTCGATGGCGTGGCCGCGGATGACCGTTCTGGCCGCTCGGTCAGCGCGGCTGGGGACATCAATGGCGATGGCGAGGACGATCTGATCGTCGGTGCGTTTCAAGCCGACCCGAATGGCAGCCTATCCGGCAGCACCTATGTGGTGTTCGGCAAGAACACGCCGTTCGCGGCGACGCTGGCGCTGTCTGCCCTGAACGGCACGGATGGCTTTCGCCTCGATGGCGCGGCGGCGGCTGACATCTCTGGCTACGCGGTCAGGGCAGCCGGAGATATTAATGGCGATGGTCTTGACGATCTGATCATCGGAGCGTTTGGTGCCGACCCGAATGGCAGCCAATCGGGCAGCAGCTATGTGGTCTTCGGCAAGAACACGCCGTTCGCGGCGACGCTGGCGCTGTCTGCCCTAAACGGCACGGATGGATTTCGACTCGATGGCGCAGCGGTGAGCGACGTATCCGGCCTCTCTGTCAGCGCGGCCGGCGATCTCAATGACGATGGCCTAGACGACCTGGTCATCGGCGCGCCGTTCGCCGACCCGAATGGCAGCTACTCCGGCAGCAGCTATGTGCTGTTTGGCAAGACCTCGCCGTTTGCCGCGACGTTCGCGCTCTCCGCCCTGAACGGCGCGAACGGCTTTCGTCTCGATGGCGTAGCGGCAGATGACCATTCCGGCATCTCGGTCAGCTCAGCCGGGGATATCAATGGGGATGGGGTTGATGACCTGATTGTCGGGGCTCACTTTGCCGACCCGAATGGCAGCAATTCCGGCAGCAGCTATGTGCTGTTCGGTCACCGAAGCGAGTCGATTTTTGCCAATGGCTTTGAGGGCAGCTGAGTTCAGGCCGGCCGAATCATCCGCCTGATTTCGTCGGACTTGAAGCCGAGCAGCATCGGCCGCCGCGCCGCAGGGATCACCGCCACGTCGTAGAGCTCTTCGACCATGCCCTCGAAACCCACGCTGTGCACCTGGTCGCCGGTGGAAAGATCGATCACGGCGATGCCGCAGCGTGCCGTGACCCTGCGATCGGCCAGTTGCCGGTCGAGTCCGAGCCCGCTGAACGAGCGATTGCGCGCCCGCGACAGCCCGACCAGAGCGTAGTCGCCGACGAAAGCCAGGCCGCGCGCGTAGCCCGGCACCACACACACCGGCTCGAATCGACCGCTGGCCAGATCGACCGTGCCGAGTTCGCCATTGCCGGAATTGAGCAGCCACAGCTTGCCACGGTACCAGCGCGGCGAGTGCGGCATCGATAGCCCGCTGCAAATGATTTCGTTGCTGCGAATGTCCATGACCAGACCACCGTTGGCACGATGTTCGCGCCAGCCCTCGGCGGCGTCGGCCTGACTGATCAGGGTCACGTACACCGGCGCGCCCTCGACCATCGCCAGACCGTTCAGATGACAGCGATCCTCGGCCGCCAGCTTGCTGATGAACGGCGGCTTCCAGATCACCTCGAAGCTCGCCTGCTGCGACGGCCGCGCCAGGCAACTGAACAGGGTGTTGACGAATACCGGCTGGCCATCGCGATCGATGCCGATGTCGTGCACATCAACATCGCCAGTGGTCCAGCCGACCTGGGGCACGAACAGACGGTCGTAGCCCTGGTAATTCTCGCCCGGCCCAAGCATGTTGTTGAACCGCCACAGTTGGTACAGGCTGGCCAGATAGAAACGGTCGCTGCCGGCGGCCAGCCCCATGCAACGGGCAAAGGTGCGCTCGGCGATCGCCACTCCGTTGGCGCTGGAACCGAACAGGAACACCTTGCCGGCCTGATAGGTGGTGCAACCGATACTCACCCCGGCATCGCGCAGCCAGCCCTCGAAACCACGCGAAAAATTGATCTCGAAGGCGGGAGCGGGGGGTGAATCCGGGTTCATCGGTACGAGTCCTCGCCGAAGCAAACGGCGAGCCTAGCAAATCGCGCGCGAATCCAGCGCTGCGCTCAATCCAGACCGAGTAGCTCGGCCCACAGGTTGCGTGTGCAACCGTGGCGCCGGGCGCTGCGACGGTTGGACAAATGCGTCAGCGCCAGCAGCAGCCCCCCAGCGACGAGCATGGCGGCATGCAGCCATGCCGGCTCGTGGACGAAGAACGCGGCGGCCAACATCAGCAGCGCCGAACCCAGGTACATCGCCAGCACCTGTCGCCAGCGATGGGTGCAGTAAGCCGCGCCGATCACTGCGGCGCCAAACAACAACGCGACCGACACCGCCCACTGATCGAAGCGATGCGAAGCCAACCAGTGCGCACCCGCGAGCGGTGCCAATGCGAGCACCACCGGCAACGCGGCACAGTGCAGCGCGCAGACAAACGAAGCGCCGGCACCCAACCAATCCAGCCGCTGGTGCCAACGCCGCGATCGTTCGGGCAACTGGTTCGCGACGGAGTCGGCACTCATGAGTTCACACGTTCAGCCCTTGACGGCGACAAGTGTAACTTTATAACGCGAAGACTCCAAGCATGAACCCGTGACGTCCAGCCGCAGGCCTCCGGCCACGCCCGCCGCGGGCAGTCCCGCACCCGGCCGCCATTCTGCGGCTCGCGCCTGAACGAGCCGGGTAGCGACACACACGACCTCCGACCGCGCCGATCCGCATTGTGCACGCGGAGTGAAGGCCATCATGCGCAAGGGCGATTACTGCACCCGTCGTCGCAGATAATTCAACAGATCGATGCGGGTGATCAGGCCGAGGAACTTTTCGGAGTCGGTGACGATGGCGACGTGACCCTTGTCGAAGACCGGGAGCAGTGCCTCAATCGGAGACTTGACTTCGATCTTCTCGAGCTTGCTGACCATGGCCGTGGAGACCGGGTCACGGAACTTTGCTTCGTCACCGTAGACATGCATCAGCACGTCGCTCTCGTCGACGATGCCGACCAGCTGTTCGCCGTCCATCACCGGTAGCTGCGAGACGTCGTACAGCTTCATGCGCTGGTAGGCGACGGTGAGCAGGTCATTCGGGCCAATCACAACGGTGTCGCGCTGCGAATAAGGGCGGTTGATCAGGTCGCGCAGATCGTTGTGCACCTGGCGTTCGAGGAAACCGTTGTCGAGCATCCAGTAGTCGTTGTACATCTTCGACAGGTACTTGTTGCCGGTGTCGCAGACGAAGGCGACGACGCGCTTCTTCGTCTTCTGTTCACGGCAATACTTCAATGCTGCAGCGAGGATGGTGCCGCTCGACGAGCCGCCGAGAATTCCCTCCCTGGCGAGCAGCTCGCGCCCGGCGATAAAACTCTCCTTGTCGCTGATCGCGTAGGCCTTCCTGACCCGTGAGAAATCGCTGATCGGCGGCAGGAAGTCCTCGCCGATGCCTTCGACCATCCAACTCGCGGACTTCTCGCTGAGCGTGCCGCGGTTGATGTACTCCTCCAGGATCGAGCCGACCGGATCGGCGATGACCAGTTCGACGTTCGGCGCCTCGCGTGCGAAGTAGCGCGATAGCCCGGTCATCGTGCCCGAGGAGCCGACACCAAAGATGATCGCGTCCAAGTCGCGATCCATGTCGGCGTAAATCTCGGGGCCGGTCACCTCCTCGTGCGCCTTCGGGTTGTTCGGATTGCCGAACTGGTTGATGAAATACGCGCCGGGCGTGTCCCTGGCGATCTGCGCAGCCAGGTCCTGGTAGTAGGCGGGATGGCCCTTGGCAACGTCGGAACGGGTCAGCACCACTTCCGCACCCATCGCCTTGAGATTGAAGATCTTCTCGCGGCTCATCTTGTCCGGCACCACGAGAATCAACTTGTAGCCCTTCTGCTGCGCGACCAAAGCGAGGCCGATACCGGTATTGCCGGCGGTACCTCGACCAGCGTGGCGCCCGGCCGGATGTGTCCGGCGTGCTCGGCTGCCTCGATCATCGACAGCCCGATGCGGTCCTTGATCGAACCGCCGGGGTTCGCGCTCTCGAGTTTCAGGTACAGATCGCAGCGGCCGGTGTCGAGCTTCTGCACCTTGACCATCGGCGTCTTGCCGATCAGTTCGAGCACGCTGTTGACTTGGGGCATGACCGGCTTCCGCTGCGAAGGAGCGCAGGATGATAGCCGCCGAGCCACAAAAGCGAACGGCCGGGGCATTCGCCACCGGCCGCCGCCGAGGAGCACCGTCTGCCTGCGCAATCCGTTCCGGCTGCTCCCACCGCAGGGTCCTGCCCTGCACGATTCCTGCCGCACTCCGTGTGCGGCGACGCCTCAGGCCCTGTGCTCCCAGATGTTGGTGAGCTTGTCCTTGGCCCACAACTTCTCTTTCTTCAACCGAACCAGGGTCACGTCGTCGATGGGCAGCACGCCCAACTCGGCGTCACGGACCTGCTTGTCGAGTTCGCGATGCTTGAGGAACAGACTCCGGAACTCCGGGCTCTGGCTCATCATCGCCTCGACTTCACGCTGTTGTGATTCGAACATCAGCTGACCTCCTCTGCATGCAAAGGCGCCACGGCGCGTCGACGCCTGCACGAAGCCGTCGACGTGGGTGCGCGTGGGGGGCACGGGTCCGGATTGCGGCGCGCGGCATCAACCTGATGCCGACGCACCCGGTGGTGGTCGGCGGCGGCTTCCTCGAGACTGCAACAGGCTTGCATCGTCGGACCTTCCTGCCATGCCGGACATCGATACGGTGCGGCATGTGGCTCGAACCTACTCCGTTCCCGGAAGCCCGGCAAGCCGGATTTCTGCCCGTTTTCGACGCCCGAAAAAACAGCCGGTTGCGAGTTAAGAAAACGTTATCGACCGAGCAAGATGATCTCGACGCGGCGATTTCGGGCCTTGCCCTCGGCGCTCTCGTTGGAAGCCACCGGGACCGTCTCCCCGCGACCGATCGCGGTCATGCGCGCGGCATCGACTCCGCGTGCCGCGAGCGCCGCCAGCACCGCATCCGCACGCTGCTGCGACAGCACCTGATTGGCATTGTCGCTGCCGCTGGCGTCGGTATGTCCTTCGATGCGCACGCTGCGCGTGACGTCGCGATTGACGAAGTCCACGACGGTGTCGAGATTCTCGATGGCCTCGGGCAGCAACTGCGAACGCCCGGCAGCGAACACCGCCTCGCCCAGGGTCATCACGCTGCCGCGTGCCTCCTCGCGCGCGGTCAGCGACTGCATCTGCATACGCAGGCTGTCAGCGGCGGCCACTGCCAGTTCGGCCTCGCGCTTGGCCAGTTCGGCCTCGGCTGACTGTGCCTGCGCCACGCGTCGCGCCTGATCCGCTTCGGCGCGGGCGGCATCGGCGAGCGCCGCGCTCTCGACGCTTTCGGCACGTGCAGCATCGGCGTCGCTGCGCGCGCGCTCGGCTTCCTCGGCACGCGCCAACGATTGCAGACGCAGCTTCTCGGCTTCGAGTCGCGACATCTCGGCATCGCGGCGACTGGCCTCGAGCAGGATCTGATCGCGTTCACGCTGCAGCTGGGTCAGGAGCCTTTCCTCATGCACAGCGTTGGCGGCGGCGATCGCACCATCGAGGCGCCGTTCCGCCAGGTAGGACAGATGCTCGCGCTCTTCACCACGCATGCCCGCCAATTTCATCTGCGCCAGCGTCTCGCGCACGCGCGAGCTTTCGGCCGGAGCCAGACTGCCGATCTCGGGATCGGCCTCGAAGGCACGCAGTTGCTGCTCGATGCGTTCGTATTCAAGGTCACGCCTGGCCGCATCGACCGGAAGGGCGCCGCCGAGCAGGAAGACCAGGGAGAGGGCGCGCAAACGGCTCATGGCGACTCCCCAAGCAGTTCGGCACGCAATTTTGCATTCTCCGCCGATTGCGCCGCGGTCGCTGCGCGCAAGCGTGCGAGGCGCGCACGCGCCATCGCCAATTCGGCCTCGGCCTCACCCTGCGCCGCCCATCGTGCTGCGCGCCGGCGGTCGCCGCCAGCCAGTGCGCTGCGCGCCTGCGCCATGCGCTCCTTTGCAGAACGCAGCTCCACCGGCGCATATACCTCGGCCTGCGCCGCCAGTGCGCCCTGCACCAGCAGCGCCGAACGCTCGATGTCGGCGGTGGGATCAGGGACCGATACGCACCCCGCCAGCGCCAGCAGAAGGAGACCGGGAAGATGGATTTTCAATCGGGGAAATGTCATAAGTCGCATGCATGCTGATTGCCGGGTATTGTGGAAAGCCCCAGCGGCGTTTGCAACGACAAGACGCAACGGCAACAAGACGAACGGGTGAGGCGCGCATGGATATCGGCTACTTCCTGAAACTGATGGCGGAGAAGGGTGCGTCGGACATGTTCCTGACCACCGGCGCCCCGGTGAACATCAAGGTCGAGGGCAAGCTGTATCCGCTCGGCAACACCGGCCTGCCCGGGGGCATGGTCAAGAAGATCGCCTATTCGCTGATGGACGAAGGCCAGGTGCCGGCGTTCGAGCGCGATCTCGAGCTCAACATCGCGATCGCGGTCAAGGAAGCCGGTCGCTTCCGCGTCAACGTATTCAAGCAGCGCGGCGAAGTCGGCATGGTCATCCGCGCGATCAAGAGCGAGATCCCGACCTTCGACATGCTCAAGCTGCCGAAGGTGCTCAGCGACCTGATCATGGAGCCGCGCGGACTGATCCTGGTGGTCGGCGCCACCGGCTCGGGCAAGTCGACCTCGCTCGCAGCGATGATCGACCATCGCAACAGCAACAGCAGCGGGCACATCCTCACGATCGAGGATCCGATCGAATTCCTGCATCGGCACAAGAAGTCGATCGTCAATCAGCGCGAGGTTGGCCTAGATACACGCAGCTACCACGAAGCGCTGAAGAACGCGATGCGCGAGGCGCCGGACGTGATCTTGATCGGCGAAATTCGCGACGAGGAAACGATGGAGGCCGCGATCGCGTTCTCCGAGACCGGCCACCTCTGCCTGGCGACACTGCATTCCAACAACGCCGACCAGACCATCGAGCGCATCCTGAACTTCTTCCCCGAGGCTTCGCACAAGAACGTGCTGATGAACCTGTCGCTGAACCTGAAGGCCGTGGTTTCGCAGCGACTGGTGCTCGGCAAGGACGGCAAGCGCCTGCCCGCGGTGGAGATCCTGATCAACACGCCGGTGATCCGCGACATGATGCGCCGGCAGCAGGTGCACGAGATCAAGGAAGCGATGGACCGCTCGCTCGAGGAAGGCATGCAGACCTTCGACCAGGCCCTGTTCCGGCTGTACAAGGACGGCAAGGTCGAACTGGAAGAGGCGCTGAACAAGGCGGACTCGCGCGATGGCCTCGCGCTCAAGATCCGCCTCGCCGAGGGCGGCGGCGGCGCCGAGCACGACCCTTACGATCCGAACGCCTATTGATCCCGCTCAGGGCGCCGGCGCGTCCGGCTGCCTCTCGGGGCGCGCGGCGTCGAACGCGGGCAGCGTCAGGCAGCGCGCGTCGATGCGGCGAATGGTCGGGAACGGCGCCAGGTCGACCTCGTAGCGGCGCGCGTTGTAGACCTGCGGCACCAGGCAGCAGTCCGCGATCGAGGGTACGTCGCCCTCGCAGAAATCGCCGGTGGATGGATTGTCGGCGAGCAGTTCCTCAAGTGCGGCGAAACCGCGCGTGATCCAGGTGCGGACCCATCGCTCGCGCTCGATCTGCGGCATGCCGTCTTCCGACTCCAGATACTGCAGCACCCCAAGATTGCCCATCGGCGAGATGTCCGTCGCAATCAGGTGGGCCAAGCCACGAGCCCGCGCGCGCTCGCGCGCAGTGCCCGGCAACAGGTGGTTGCCGTCATAGACCTCCTCCAGGTACTCGATGATCGCGAGCGACTGGCGAATGACACGCCCGCCGTCGATCAACACCGGCACACGTTCCTGCGGATTGAGTTGGTGGAATTCGGCGCTGTGGTGCTCGCCGCCCTCGCGCACCAGATTCACCGGCACTACCTCATGCTTGAGTTGCTTGAGGTTCAGCGCGATGCGCACCCGATACGAGGCACTGGATCGCCAGTAGCTATAAAGCCGGATCGTGCTGTCCACGCCTGCCATCCTCCCTCGGCCCGGCCCTGAATCTAGCTCAGGCCCGGTACGGCAACAACTGCGGCCAGAATCAGCGGATCAGCGGTGCCATGCGCTGCTCGATCGCCCCGAAAACGCTGTGCCCGCTGCGGTCGAACATCTCGATACGCACGATGTCACCATACTTCATGAATGGCGTGCTCGGCTTGCCGTCGCGCAGGGCCTCGACGGTACGCTGTTCGGCAAAGCAGGACGCACCAAGACCAACGTCCTCGTTCGCCACCGTGCCCGAACCGACGATGGTTCCGGCCGAAAGCGGCCGCGTCTTGGCGGCATGCGCAATCAGCTGCGCGAAATTGAATTGCATGTCGACTCCAGCCTCGGGGGCACCGAACCAGATCCCGTTGATGTGCGTGGTCAGCGCCAGATGCACCTTGCTGTCGATCCAGGCGTCACCGAGTTCGTCCGGAGTCGCGAAGACCGGGCTCAGGCCCGAGCGCGGCTTCGACTGCAGAAACCCGAAGCCCTTCGCCAACTCATCGGGAATCAGGTTGCGCAGGCTGACATCGTTGATCAAGCCGACCAGCCGGATGTGGTCCGCCGCCGCCTGCGGCGTCACCGCCATCGGCACGTCGTCGGTGACGACCACGACTTCGGCTTCGAGATCGATGCCGTAACTCTCGCTCGGCACTACCACTTCGTCGCGCGGGCCGAGGAAGCCGGCGCCTGTTGCCTGGTACATCAGCGGATCGGTGTAGAAGCTGGTCGGAACCTCCGCACCACGCGCCTTGCGCACGCGGACCACGTGCGGCAGATAGGCGCTGCCGTCGACAAACTCGTAGGCCCGCGGCAGCGGCGCCGCCAGCGCATCCATGTCGAGAGCGAATGTGTGCCCGGCACGCCCCGCATTCAGTTCGTGGGACAAGGCCCGCAGACGCGGCGCCGTGGTACTCCAGTCTTCCAGCGCCTGCTGCAGGGTAGGTGCGATGCCTGCGGCCACGACCGCGCGGGTCAAATCGCGGCTCACCACGATCAATGTGCCGTCACGACCGCCTTGCTTGAGGGATGCGAGTTTCACGGGTTCGATCTCCTTCAGATCAATTCGGCGACGTCGTGGTGCAGGGCCGCGAGTCCCCGATCCGCCGTCAGCAATTTTGCGTGGTGGGCACGCGCCAAGTCGGCGAGGTAGGCATCGGTGACCTGGGCGTGGCCGATGACACCAAACCAGCGCCCATGCGCGGGCTCGCAATCCTGTGCCAGGAAGCGGTGCCGCGCGCTGGCAGTCACCTGCTGCAGCAGCGACAGCGAACGGTCGATGCCGAGGTCGTCACGGAACCGCATCAGGTAGCGCAGCAATGCCAGTTGCGTGATCGCACAAGTCGCCAGCAGCGCTGTCGCTGGCCGGCGGCGAATGTCCGCGTGCGCGGCCGCGTGCGACAGGTGCTGCGCGTCGAGCAGCGGGATCAGTACCGACGCATCGAGCAACAGGATCACTCGCTGTCCTCGAGGAATTTCTTCACTTCCTCATGGGTAACGATGCGCTTGCCGCCCTGCAGGATCGGCAGCCCGGTAGCCGGGTCGATGTCGATGCGGTATTCGGCGCGCGATTCGCCAACGCCTGACGGCTGCAGCGCCTGCCGGGCCAGCGACACCAGAGTCGCCCCCAGGGTTTCGCCGCGCTGCTGCGCCAGCGCCTTGAACAGGGCGTGGTCCTGGAATGGAATGTCGATCGTTGTTCTCATCGCTGAATCGTGATGCGGTTGCATCACCGCGTCAATGAATCAGGCGCCAGGACGAACGAAGTGCTTCTTCAGGCCCTGCCAGCACTGGGCGTAGTCGCGGTCGCGGTTGGCGGCGACAAGCGCCTGCGCGGTGGGCTGGATGACCAAACCGGTCTCGAACATGAAGGCCATGGTGTGCTCGATGTAGTCGGGCCGCGACAGGTCG
Organism: Lysobacterales bacterium; assembly: GCA_016703225.1. Classification (NCBI taxonomy): domain Bacteria; kingdom Pseudomonadati; phylum Pseudomonadota; class Gammaproteobacteria; order Lysobacterales; species Lysobacterales bacterium. The sequence goes on along the minus strand of JADJCM010000002.1, from coordinate 175,032 downwards.
GCACTGCTGGCCTTGCCGAAGGTCGCGGCGTCGGGACCGTGCGCGGTCATGCAGGTGTGCAACGAGGCGCCGCCTGGCTCGAAGCCGTCGGCCTTGGCGTCGTACACGCCTTCAATCAGGCCCATGAACTCGCTGGCGAGATTGCGGTGGTACCAGGGCGGGCGGAAGGTGTCGGCCATCGCCAGGATGCGCGGCGGGAAGATCACGAAGTCGAGGTTCGCGGTGCCCGGAATGGCGCTGGCACTGGTCAGCACGGTGAAGATCGACGGGTCCGGATGATCGAAGCTGATCGAGCCGATGGTGTTGTAGTGGCGCAGGTCGTACTTGTACGGCGTGAAGTTACCGTGCCAGCCGACCACGTCACAGGGCGAGTGGCCGATCGGCGCATGCCACAGCCGGCCCTGGAACTTGTGCACCAACTCGAACTCACCCTCGCGGTCCTCGAACGCCGCCACCGGCGCCAGGAAATCGCGCGGATTGGCCATGCCGTTCGAGCCGATCGGACCGAGCTCGGGCAGGCGCAACGGCATGCCGAAGTTTTCGGCCAGGTAGCCGCGCGCCTGGGCGTCGAGCAGTTCCACGCGAAAGCGAATCCCGCGCGGGATCACCACGAGTTCCAGCGGCCCGGCCTCAATGATCCCGAGCTCGGTCGTGAGGCGCAGCCGCCCCTGCTGCGGCAGAAGCAGCATCTCGGCATCGGCGTTGCTGAAGTAGCGTCCGTCCATCGAGGCATTGGCGGCATAGACGTGGATGCCGATGCCGGCCATCGCCGCCGGCGAACCGTTGCCGGCCATGGTGAACACGCCCTCGACGAAGTCGGTGCGCGACGTCGGCAGCGCAAGCGCGGACCAGCGCAGCGGGTTCGGGTCAGCGGCGACTTCGTCGAAGCGGTTGTGCCAGGTCGATTCGGACAACGGTTCGAAGCGGCCGTGGATCGCGCCCGGGCGGATGCGGTAGGTCCAGGTGCGCCGATTCAGGTGCCGCGGCATGGTGAACGCTGTGCCCGAGATCTGCTCGGCGTACAGCCCATGCGCGACGCGCTGCGGCGAATTGCGCCCGACCGGCAGCGTGCCGGGAATCGCTTCACTGGCGAATTCGTTGCCGAAGCCGGATTGGTAGGTGAGTGTGGTCATGGATTCTCCGGTTCGCTGGTCTCCCCTCTCCCACCGGGAGAGGGGTCGGGGGTGAGGGAGGCACGAAGCGCGCGCTCCGACTTCCCTCACCCTGCCCTCTCCCGAGGGGAGAGGGTTCGAGCATCACAACACCCCGCGCCGCATCTGGTCGCGTTCGATCGACTCGAACAGGGCCTGGAAATTGCCCTCACCGAAGCCTTCGTTGCCCTTGCGCTGAATGATTTCGAAGAAGATCGGCCCGACCGCGTTCTGGGTAAAGATCTGCAGCAGCTTGCGCTGCTTGGTCTCAGGGTCGGCGTCGATCAGGATCTTGTTGTGGCGCAGGCGCGGCAGGTCCTCGCCGTGGTTGGGCACGCGCAGATCGACCACGTCGAAGTAGGTGTCCGGGGTATCCAGGAACTCGACGCCGGCGGCCTTCATGCGTTCGACCGTGACGTAGATGTCGTCGGTGAAGCAGGCGATGTGCTGGATGCCTTCGCCGTGGTACTGGTTCAGGTACTCGTTGATCTGCGACTTCGGGTCCTGCGACTCGTTCAGCGGAATGCGCACCATGCCGTCCGGTGCGGTCATCGCCTTCGACAGCAAGCCGGTCTTGGCGCCCTTGATGTCGAAGTAGCGGATCTCGCGGAAGTTGAACAGGCGCTGGTAGTACTCGGCCCACTTCTCCATGTTTCCGGCGTAGAGGTTGTGCGTCAGGTGGTCGATGAAGGTGAGACCGAAGCCGGCGGGCATGCGCTCGGCGCCCGGCAGCCACTCGTAGTCGGGGTCGTGGATGGTGCCGACGGCGTCGTAGCGATCGACGATGTAGAGCATGCAGCCGCCGATGCCCTTGATCACCGGTGCCGCCACCGCCTTGGTCAATTCGTCCGCAGGATCGAAGGCTTCGGCGCCGTTCTTCAGCGCCTGCACGCGCACCCATTCGGCGAGCTTGTTGACGCGGATCGCGAATCCGCAGGCGCTCGGGCCATGCTCGGCGGCAAAGCGCGCAGCGAACGAATCCGGATCCTCGTTGACCAGGAAGGTGCAGTCGCCCTGGCGATAGGTCGTGATCGCGCGTGTCCGGTGTTTCGCCACGGCGACGAAACCGAGCTTGCGGATGTAATCGTGCAGGGCGGCGCCCTGACCGGCGGGAGCCGCGAATTCGACGAATTCGAAGCCATCGATGCCCATCGGATTGTCGAAGGTGATGCGGTCGGCGGACGACTGCGGCTGTGCGCTCATGGCGTTGCTCCGGTCAGGTGGCAGGGGGCGGCTGCGGGTGGCGGACACTTTAGTTTCATGTGAAACTATCTGCAAGTGCGCCGCCACCCGCGGGCACGCCGATTGCGACCACGCCGATGCCGAATTCCCCGCTGGAACTGGAACGCTTTCTGCCCTACCAGCTGTCGGTGCTGGCCAACACCATCAGCCAGGCGATCGCGCGCGAGTACGCCGAGCGCTTCGGGTTGGCGGTGACCGAGTGGCGGGTGCTGGCGGTGCTGGGACGTTATGCGGGGCTGTCCGCAGTGGAAGTGGCCGAGCGCACGGCGATGGACAAGGTTGCGGTCAGCCGCGCGGTCAATTCGCTGCTCAAGGCCGGACGCCTGAAACGCGACCTGCACGCCGACGACCGCCGGCGCTCGGTGCTGGCGCTCACGGCCAAGGGTCGCAAGGTGTACGCCGAGGTGGCACCGATGGCGCTGCGCTACGAACGCGAGTTGCTCGCCGTGCTCAGCGCCGAGGAGCGACTGTGGCTGGAACGCATCCTCGGCAAGCTGGTCGGCGAAGGCCACGACGCCCTCGCCCGCGCGGCGGCCTCGCGTCCACGGCCCTGAAACAACAACGGCGGCCGCAGCCGCCGTCGTTGTCGGTCATTGCCTGCAGCGCGTCACTTCACGCCGTGCATCAACTTCTGGATCAACGGCGCAAGCAGGAACAGCACCACGCCAGAGCCCACCAGCGCCCAGAAGCCGAAGGTGTAGCCGCTGAGCGCTGACGCCGTGGTCATGCCGCCTTCGCCGCTGACGTGACCGGCGAAGATGCCGGACAGGTTGTTGCCGATGCCGGTGGAGAGGAACCAGCCGCCCATACCGAAACCAACCAGACGAACCGGCGCCAGCTTGGTCACCATCGACAGACCGATCGGCGACAGGCACAACTCGCCGATCGACTGGATCCAATAGACCGCGAACAGGGTCCAGAACGGGATCTTCAGGGATTGCGGATCGACCATCGAGGACAGCGCCAGCATCAGCAACAGGAAGGCCAGGCCGTTGAACAGCAGTCCGAGGCCGAACTTGCGCGGGATCGACGGATTCCACGAACCCAGCTTGACCCAGATCCACGCGATCACCGGGGCGAGCACGATGATCGCCACCGAGTTCACGCTCTGGAACCACGCCGTCGGGAACACCTGCTCACCGCTCATGCGATAGACGATCTCCTGCAGCCAACCGCTGAAAATGTCGCGATTGACGATCTGGTCAGCGAGGAAGGTGAAGGAACTGCCGGCCTGCTCGAAGAACATCCAGAACAGGATGTTGAAGGCAAAAATAATCAGCATCGCGATCACCTTGTCGCGCGCCACCGCGCCGTTCTTCAGGCCCTCGATGAACAGCATCGCGGCAAGGCCGATGAACATCGCCGTCAACACCATCTGCAGGTTTTCGGCGCCCATCGCCAGCAGGAAGTAGACGACCGGGATCACCACCAACGCACCGACCACGACCGTGACCACGCGCGAGAAGCTCTCGCCACCCGCCGGCGGCTCGCCAATGCCCTTGAGCTGACCGCGTCCGGCCCAGAACCACACCAGCGAGATCAGCATGCCGATGCCGGCGGCGATGAACACGACCTTGTAGGCCGGCAGGGTGTCGCTGCCGAAAATCTTGCGCGCGAGGTATTGCGTCAGCAGCGGCGCGATCATCGCGCCGAGGTTGATGCCCATGTAGAAGATGGTGAAACCGGAATCGCGGCGCTGGTCGTCCTGCGCGTACAGCTTGCCGACCATGGTCGAGATGATCGGCTTGAACATGCCGTTGCCGACGATGATGGTCGCGAGCCCAAGCTTGAAGACGTCCTGGTTGGGCAGCGAGATCATGAACAGGCCAGCGGCCATGAACACCGCTCCGATCAGGATCGAACGCTGATAACCGATGAACTTGTCGGCCACTAGCCCACCGAAGATCGCCCCGGCATAGACCAACGCGAGGTAGGAACCGTAGACCAAACCGGCCGGCTGCTGCCCGGAGGCATCGCCGCCGTAGAACTGAGAGACGATGTACAGCACCAGCGCCCAGCGGATGCCGTAGAACGCGAAGCGCTCCCAGAACTCCGACATGAACAGCATCCACAACGGTTTCGGATGCCCCATGATCTGGTCGAACTGCGGTGGGGCCGGTTGACCCGGAAGTGCTGCTCCGCTCATCAAATCTCTCCTCGAACTGAAACGACACGACGGACGCCGTGCAGGGAAACCCGAAATCCGTCGGGCAAAAAAGTCGCGCAGGTGTAGCGGCGCATCCGGGATGCGTCAAATCTTCTTGGTGTTGCACTGCACCATTCGAACACCCGTTGGCGCAGCCTCGCTCACCGTGCAGCGGCTTCGGCCAGCAGCGGCGCCAGACCGTCGCCGAACCATAGCGCGGCGACCAGCAACAGCCCCGGCACCAGCAGCAGCAATGCGTAGACGCCTGCGGTCAGCAAGCGCGACGGCCACGACATCGGCACCACGTCGAGACTGCGCACGATGTCTTCGGCGTGCGCGATGCGTGCGCTCGCCTGCGCGGTCGGTCCGGCTACCGCTTCCAGCGCATCCAGCGCCAGGCGCAACTTGCGTGCGCGCAGCGCATCCACCGGCATGCCGCCGTGCGCGAGCAAGTGGCGGATGGCGCGCCGATTGAGCAGCAGTCCCTGCGCCTGCCCGAGTTGCAGCAGCACGATCAGGGCCAGGACCATCAGCCCGAACGCCATCGACAAAGCAGCACCGGCGACACACGCGCTCACCAGAAAGGCGACGCGCAGGCCATACCAGCGCGCCGGCAGCATCGCCTGCACGATGTGACCGCCATCCAGCGGCGGCACCGGCACCACGTTGAGATAGTTGATCGCGAGGAACACGCCCGCCGCCTGCAGCAACCAGCCGTCGTCGCGCGCGGCCAGCGCCACCGCCATCAGCACCCAGCCGATCAGAATGCCGGGCAGCGGACCCATCAGCGCCATCCACGCCCGATGCATCGCGCGCGGGTGCGCCTCGTGCCCGACAGTCACGCCGCCGACCAGCGGCAGCGCCAGCATCTGCACGTTGCGATAGCCAAAGGCGCGCATCGCGAAGTAGTGCCCGGCCTCGTGAATCGCAATCACCACCAGCAGGATCAACGCGAACTGCACACCGAACACCACCGTGCCAATCAGCATGAACAGCGCGTTGCTGGCGACGAACAGTAGCCACTGCATGGCCGCGGTCGGCGCGCGTTCGCGGATGCGCGTCGAGGCCTGCGCGATCAACGCCAGACGCGCGCTCGGGATCGGTTCGACATTGGCCGGCCACTTCGGCCGCGACCAGAACGCGCGCAGCGCGCGCAGCGCGAACCCAAGGCGCGGTCGCGCGATGCCGTCGCCGGCCAGCGCCAGATCGCCACGCTGCAGCAGGCGCTCGCGGCGCTGGTTCATCCAGCGGCCGGCGAGATCGACCAGCACGCCATCGCTGCACGCGTCGCTCGCCGCGACGCCGTGCCGGGCGACGAAAGCCGCGTGCGCCTCGACCAGTTGCGGCCATGCTGCGGGAGCGATCAGCTGCGCCGGTTCGGCGTCGGTGGCGGTGATCGCGAAGAACGGATCGCTCGGCTGGCTGACCACGGTGCGGCCGTCGGCCAGACGCGTGGCCAGGTAACAGATGCAGCGGTTCGGCGTTTCGGCCAGGAACATCGGCACCAGGAACACGCACATGCCATCGTCCGCGCGTCGGCAGCACGCCAGCGCGCGCACGTTGGCGGCTTCGATCGGCTGCGGCGTGATCGACAGCCACTGCGGAGCGGAGAAGCCGAGCGTCGCCAGTTCCGCCGCAACCTTGGCGATCACATCCTCGGCGCCGAACAGGGCCGACCAATCACCAGTCACCAGGCGCGCGTCCTGGGCCAGGAATGGCATCGCCAGCATCGCGCGCAGCTGCAGCACGAGTACGATGAACACGATGGCGGCGATGATCGCGATCAGATCGAACATGCAAGGGTTCCGGCGGACTGCTCCGAAGTAGCCGATGCGCGCCGCCGGCGCAAGCGGCGATGCGGCTTGCGCTGCAACCGCGTGGCTTGCTATCAAGCCGGCCTGCCTCGGGAGGGCATGAATGGACACTGTGGCCAGTTTCACCATCGGCTATCGCCAGATCCTCGATCCGGACGGCCGCGTCGTCGACGCGCTGCCGGAATTCGCCAAGGACCCGGCGCTGCTCGTGGACCTGTACCAGCGCATGAGCTTCACCCGCGTCTTCGACACCAAGGCGGTGGCCTTGCAGCGCACCGGCAAGCTCGGCACCTATGCCTCCTGCCTCGGCCACGAGGCAGCGCATATCGCGATCGGCGTGGCGATGAGACCCGAGGACGTGTTCTGCCCGATGTATCGCGAATACGGCGCCCAATTCGTGCGCGGCGTGAAGCCGCGCCACGTGCTGCTGTACTGGGGCGGCGACGAGCGCGGCAACGACTTCACCGGACCGAAGCATGATCTGCCGTGGTGCGTGCCGATCGCGACGCAATGCCTGCATGCGGCCGGGGCCGCGCTCGCGTTCAAGCTGCGCCACGAGCCGCGGGTCGCGGTCAGCGTGGTCGGCGACGGCGGCTCGTCCAAGACCGACTTCTATGCCGCGATCAATTCCGCCGGTGCCTTCACCCTGCCCTACGTTGGCGTGATCGTGAACAACCAGTGGGCGATCTCGGTGCCGCGCAGCGCCCAGACCGGCGCCGAGACGCTGGCGCAGAAAGGCCTCGCCGGCGGACTGCAGTCACTGCAGGTCGATGGCAACGACGTCATCGCCATGCTCGCGGTGATGCAGGAAGCGATCGAGCGCGCGCGCCGCGGTGGCGGCGGCAGCGTGATCGAGGCGGTCACTTATCGCCTGTCCGACCACACCACCGCTGACGACGCGCGTCGCTACCGCGGCGAGGATGAGGTCAAGGAAGCCTGGGCCCGCGAACCGCTGAAGCGTCTGCGCAAGTATCTGGAATCGCTCGGTGCCTGGGACGAGGCGCGCGAACAGGCGTGGAAGGAACAATGCGGGCGCGAGGTCGATGTCGAAGTGAATGCCTATCTGGAAACGAAGTCGCAGCCGATCGAGGCGATCTTCGACTTCCTCTACGCCGAAGCGCCACACGACATCGCCGCGCAGCGCGCGCAAGCGCTCGCCTGGGAGGGCCGCGCGCATGGCTGAGATCACCCTGATCGAAGCGGTGACGCAGGCGCTGGCCTACGAACTGAAGCACGACCCGAGCGTGGTCGTGCTCGGCGAGGACGTCGGTGTCAACGGCGGCGTGTTCCGCGCCACCGCCGGACTGCACGCGCGCTTCGGTTCCGAGCGCATCATCGACACACCGCTCGATGAAACCTCGATCGCCGGGCTTGCGGTCGGCATGGCCTTCCAGGGCATGAAGCCGGTGGCCGAGGCGCAGTTCGACGGTTTCATCTATCCGATGTTCGACCACATCGTCTGCCATGCCGCGCGCATGCGCAATCGCACCCGCGGCCGCCTGCACTGCCCGATGGTGCTGCGCGCACCCTGGGGCGGCGGCATCCGCGCACCGGAACACCATTCCGAAGCGCCGGAAGCGCTGTTCGCGCATATCCCCGGGCTGCGCGTGGTCATCCCCTCGAGCCCGGCGCGCGCCTACGGGCTGCTGCTCGCGGCGATCCGCGACCCGGACCCGGTGATCTTCTTCGAGCCCAAGCGCATCTATCGCCAGTACAAGGAAGACGTGCCGGACGACGGCGAGGCGCTGCCGCTCGATGTCTGCTTCGTGCTGCGCGATGGCAGCGATCTCACCCTGGTGACCTGGGGCGCACACGTCAAGGAAACACTGGAGGCCGCCGATGCGCTGGCGCAGGAGGGCATCGCTGCCGAAGTGATCGACGTCGCCACGGTGAAGCCGCTCGACTTCGACACCATCCACGAATCGGTGAAGAAAACCGGTCGTTGCGTGATCGTGCACGAGGCTGCACGCAGCGGCGGCATCGGCGCCGAGATCGCCGCGCAACTCGCCGAGAAGGCGATGTTCGACCTGGTCGCACCGGTCGAACGCGTCACCGGATACGACACGCCGATGCCGCTGTTCCGCCTCGAAATGAAATACCTTCCGAGCGTCGACCGCATCCTTGCGGCGGCGAGAAAGACGCTGGCCTACCGTTGAGCCGGAGAGCACCCATGAGCACGACCAAGGATTTCCATCTGCCCGACCTCGGCGAAGGCCTGCCCGATGCCGAGATCGTTGAATGGCTGGTGAAAGAGGGCGACAAGGTACTGCTCGACCAGCCGATGGTGTCGATGGAGACAGCGAAGGCGGTGGTCGAAGTACCGTCGCCGTTCTCGGGCGTTGTCACGAAGCTGCATGGCCAGGCCGGCGACGTGATCGACACCGGCGCGCCGCTCGCGACCTTCGAGGTCGACCCCAGCCTGCCGCAGCGTGCCGAGGCCGAGGACACCGGGCATCATCATGCACCGAAGGCGAAGAGCCCCTCACCCCCAACCTCGATTCCCTCACCCCCAACCCCTCTCCCGGGGGGAGAGGGGAGCAGAGCCGATGCCGGCACTGTGGTTGGGGCGATGCAGGCCAGCGACGAGGTCAAGCACGAAACGGTGATCGCGATCGGCGGCATCAAGGCGATGCCGGCGGTGCGCGCGCTGGCGAAGAAGCTCGGCATCGACCTGGCTCGCGTGCGCGCGAGCGGCCCGGACGGCGTGATCTCGATGCAGGACGTCAAGACTGCGGCCGCGAATCCGGCCAGTCTCAGCCCCGCACACCCAGCCACAGCGACTGCGGTCGTTGCACCCGTTCCTGCCTTGCTCCCCTCTCCCCCCGGGAGAGGGGCTGGGGGTGAGGGTGCTTTCGCATCCGACCCGCGCTCCCTCGCCGGCAAACCCGTGCGCACCACGCCACCGAACGTGCAGGCCTCCGGCCAGCCGGAACCGATCCGCGGCGTGCGTCGCAACATGGCGCGGATCATGGCCGAGGCGCATGCCCAGGTGGTACCGACCACGCTCTGCGACGATGCCGACCTGCACGCGTGGACGCCCGGCAACGACATCACCGCGCGATTGATCCGCGCCATCGTCGCCGCCTGCAAGGCCGAACCGGCGCTCAATGCCTGGTTCGACATGGCGAACAGCACGCGCACCCTGCATTCTCGCGTCGATGTCGGCATTGCCGTCGACACGCCCGAGGGCCTGCTGGTGCCGGTGCTGCGCAATGCCGACATGCTCGATGCCCGCATGATCCGCGAAGGCGTGAACCGCCTGCGCGCGCAGGTCGAGGACCGCTCGATCGCCGCCGATGAGCTGAAGGGTTACACCATCTCCCTGTCCAACTTCGGCATGTACGCCGGCCGCTACGCCACCCCGGTGATCGTGCCGCCCTGCGTCGCCATCGTCGCCGCCGGCAAGGGCCGCCACCAACTGGTGCCGGTCATGGGCGGCATCGAAACCCACAAGGTGCTGCCACTCTCCCTCACCTTCGACCACCGCGCCTGCACCGGCGGCGAGGCGGCGCGATTCCTGAAGGTGATGCTCGACGACCTGGCGCGCGCGAACTGACGTCCGCGCGCCGGGACGCGGCGCGTTTGTTCACCTCGGCCTGCTTTGCAGCGCGAAACGGCTCTTGCACACTCGCCGCATGTGCCCGCTTGCGGTTCGATCCTTCGTGCTTGGTTTGTGCCTGCTGGCCGGACCGTTGCTGGCTGCGACCGGCATCGACTGGACCGACGAGGAGCGCACCTACCTGCAGGCCAAGGGCACGATCCGCTTCTGTGTCGACCCCGACTGGCCGCCGCTGGAACAGATCGACGCGCAGGGTCGACATGTCGGCATGGCGGCCGACTTTCTTGCATTGATGGCAAGCCGTGGGCAACTGACGCTGGAACTGGTGGCGACCGCCGACTGGACGCAAAGCCTGGAGCGCGTGCAGCGCGGCGACTGCGATCTGCTGTCGCTCGCCAATGCCACGCCCGAACGCGAGGTCTATCTGGGCTTTACCCGTCCCTACCTGGAACTGCCGATCGTGGTGGTGACGCGCGCCGACGTGCAGCACATCGCCAGCATCGTTCAGGTCGCCGATCGCCCGCTCGGCATCCTCAAGGGTTTCGCGGCGCAAGAGCTGTTCCGCGCCAAGTATCCCGGCATCCGCCTGGTCGAGATCGACAGCTACGCCAACGGCTTCGGACGCGTGCAGTCCGGCGAGTTGTTCGGCGTGCTCGGCAACATGGCCAGCATGGGCCACCTGCTGCAGCAGAATAAGGTGCTGGACCTGAAGATCGCCGGTTGGACCGGCGAGCAGGCACAGTTGGGCATCGCGACGCGCAAGGACGAACCGATGCTCGCGCAGGTGTTCGACAAGCTGGTGCAGTCGATCGGCCCGCGCGATACCCAGGCGATCATGAACCGCTGGCTGGCGGTGCGCTTCGAGCAGGGCTTCGACTACCGGCTGTTCTGGCGCACGCTGATCATCGCTGCTCTGGTCGCCGGTCTGATCCTGCTCTGGGCGATCACGCTGCGGCGACTGAACCGGCGCCTGCGCGATGCCAATGCCAGGCTCGCCGAAGCCAATCGCCGCGACGCCCTGACCGGGCTGCACAACCGCATCCACCTCGATCACGAACTGCCATTGCGCTTGCGCCTGTGCAGCCGCAATCAGCTGGGCCTGACGGTTGCGATGGTCGACGTCGACCACTTCAAGCACATCAACGACAGCTTCGGCCACCCCTTTGGCGATGCCTCGCTGCAACACGTGGCGCGGCTGCTGGCGCAGAGCTTTCGTCGCGAGAGCGATCTGGTCGCGCGCTACGGCGGCGAGGAGTTCATCGTGGTGATCGTTGGTACCACTGCGGACGAGGCAATGGCACAGCTCGAAGCCTTCCGTGGTCTGGTCCAGCGCAGCCCGATCCTGTTCGCTGGCGAGCAAGCCGGTCTGACCGTGAGCATCGGCCTGCACGCCGGCGTGCCGCTCGCCAGTGAAACGCCGGAGCGACTGATCCAGCTCGCCGACGCCGCGCTCTACCAGGCCAAGCGCGAAGGCCGCGACCGCGTCGTGCTCAGCGACGCAGCCGTGTCGGGAATCGTGGCCTGAACCGCGGCCGGGAACTCAGGGCAAGACGCCGCGCCGGGGCTTGGCCGCAGCAGCCTTGGCCGACTTCGGCTTCAGCGCGTCGCGGTGCATCAGCACCGCGACGACCAGGGTCAGCACTTCGACCAGCACGATGAAGCCGTAGACGATCCAGGTCAGCGCACTGCCGCCTCCATCGAACAGCCGGCCCACCGCCGGCAGCAGCAACTCGCCGGCGAAGATCAGCACGAAGGTGGCGAGGAAGGCGACCAGGAAAGCGATGCCGAAGCGGAAGCCGGCAGTCATGATCGCGGCCCACACGAACACGCCGCGTTCCTGCTTCCAGCGCACGACCTCCTGGAAGGTCGAGCCGAGCAGGGCCGCGAACATCGCGGCCAGTGCCCAGTGCAGGTCGGTGCGCACGATCCATTGCCAGGCTTCGGCGAACGCCTGCTGCGGCGTGTCGACGCGATCGGCGCCGCCGGGATTGAACACGACCGCGAGGGCCATGGCGCCGACGATCAGCAGCATCCAGAACAGCAACAGCACCGTGCCGCCGGCACTCTTGCGAAAGCTCTTGCACGAAATCACGAAGCGCGAGAGGAACCAACCGACCACGAAGATCGCGAGGAACTCGCTCGCGAACGGCAGCACCAGCAGCCACGGCGGCGGGTCGAAGCGGTGGATCGCGCGCGCCAGCAGCCCGTAGACGATGACCAGCAACACCACGCGAACCGCCACGCTGACGAGGTCCGAGCGCTGCGAGCGCACGAACTCGCGATCGAACTCGGCCTCGCTGTAGCCGCCGAGCTCGCGGCGCTGCTCGGCTTCCGACTGCGGCAATTTCGGTTCACGGGCCATGGCGCGAGTTCATCGCATGTCACGGCCCCGGGCAAGCGGTTCAGTCAAACCCGTTGCCGAACAGGAATTCGCGGTTCTCGAACGCACCGAGATCCACTGCAGCACCGTTGACCCGCGCTGCGCCGTCGAGATCGCTGCTGCCGAGACCACCGGCAGCCCCGACCGAGCCGGTGCCGGCATCGATCAGCGGCGATCCGGCGGTGAGACGCCAGTCGCCGGCTGCAACGAATTGCGGATCAACCGATACGGTGCCGACATGCCCGGCCGGAAGCCACGCCGCCGGCACGTGGCCGATGTTGTTCTGGTGCATGGTCAGCACCGCGCTTGCGCTGTAGCTGGACGGGTAGAGGTCCACGGTGCTGCCGCCCACTGACGCCCCGCCGCTATTGCCCCAGACGATGTTGTTGCTCAGATCGACGATGGCGTTGCCGTACAGCTCCATTTTCCAGCCACTGGTGTAAGCGAGGCCAATCATGGAATTGGCGACGACCGTGTTGTTCTGCACATACGCATGGCCATTACCCATGCTGATCGCACCGGCTGCGTTGCCGTTCAGCGTGCTGTTGCCGGCAATCAGGTTGTTGCGAAACGTCAGGGTGCCGGAACTTTGGATGCTCGGACCTGCGGCGCTGATCGAACTGCTGTTGTCGCGGAACACACAGTGCTCAATGCGCCCAACGGCCTGCACCGATACCTGTTGGAACTGGAGACTGGCCGGAGTGGCGCCGGCGCCACCATCAGAATTTCCGCCATGGGCAATGGTGAGGTGGTCGATCGCGATCGTGTGGGCAGCGTTCGACGAATTCAGGTTCATCACGTGCAGCACGTCGCGCTGATCGATGCCAGTGAGCAAGGTGGCGCCGGCGCCGAGCGTTCGAGCAACGCACCCTGCCCCGTTCCATCCTCCCGACAACACCAGGCTATTGTCGGCGTCGCTGGGGTCGGCCTCGTAGCGGAAACCGCCGACGGGTGCCGTAAAACTGCCGCTACGCACGCGAACGTCGTCGTTGGCGCCGTTGCTGTCGGCAGCATCGAGTGCCGCGGCCAGTTCGGCGCTATTGGCAACGCAGAACGTCGCGGCTTGCACCGGAAACTGGGCGGTCAGCGCGAGCGCGAGCAGGGTGATTCTGGATGTCATGGCGGAGTCCTCGGGTGGGTGTCTCCGTTCTGTACGAAGTCCGGTCGGGCGACCGGACATTGCATCGTTTCAGTCGCTCACCATCACTGATGCATCCGCGCGCAGCGCGCTCCACGCCTCGACCCGCGCGCTCAACTCGCGGCGCGCACGGGCGCTCGTGGCGATGCGGCCGGCTTCACGCAACGCCTGCGCACGCGCTTCGGCGGCGGCTGCGGTGTCGCCTTCGACGCTGGCGGCAGCGGCTTGCAGTGCCAGTAGGCGGACCAGCACTTCGTCGTCGCCGAGGTCGGCCGCGCGCACCCGCTGCACTGCCGCCGGCAGCGCCTGCAGCGCTTCGCGCGATCGCCCGCCACGGATGCGGGCGCCGGCGAGATCGGCCCACAATTGCGCCTGCACCGGCGAGGTCCCGGTCATCGCCTGTTGCCAGAGCGCATCGGCGCGCTCCAGTTCCCCGATGGCCTCATCCACTCGGCCGAGTTGCAGCGACAGGTTGCCGAGATTCCACAGCGCCCAGCCAAGGCCCAGCGATTCGCCGCCGGAGCTGCGCGCATAGATTTCGGTCACCTCCACCAAGGCCGCGTGCGCGCGCTCGATCTGACCCAGGCGCCGATACAGCAAGCCGCGATTGAACAGGTTGGTCCCGTAGCGCGTGCTGTCCGGACCGAGCGCTTCGCGCAGCCGCGTGCCGGCCGCTTCGAGCAGCGTCTCGGCCTCGCCGAGACGGTCGGTGGAGGTGAGGATCCAGCCAAGCGACTCGTCGGCGCTGACGGTGAGCAGATCCTGCTCGCCCAGATTCGCCGCCAGCCAGCGGCGCGCGCTGCGGCACTGCTCCATCGCCTCCTCGAAGCGACCGACGTCCTTGTATGCGGTGGCCAGCCGCAACTGCGCGCGTGCGGCGCGTTCACTGCCGCCGGGTGGATCAAAGCGTCGCGCCAGCTCCAGTGCGCGCTCGGCGTGGGGCAACGACTGCGCGTAGCGGCCGCGGTCCCGCTCGAAGATCGCGCGATCCGCGGCGATGGCGATGGCGACGTCGGCACCGCTCGCGTCGACCTCTGCCAGCAGGCGTTCGGCTTCATCGAGCAAGGCCAGTGCCGCATCAACCTGGCCGCCGCGGTAGGTGGTCCAGGCCGATCGTTCCAGCACTTGGGCGACCAGTAACGGATCGGCGCCAGGTTCCCGCCGCAATAAGGTGCGTGCATGCTCGAAACGACGCCCGGCCTGCAGCAGATCGCCCAACGTGGCGAAGGCATTGCCGACCAGCAAATCGAGGCGAACCAGCAGCAGCGGCTGTCCCTCGCTGTCGCGGTCGATGCGCGCGGCAGCGAACTCGAGCATGGCCTGGGCGCGCAGTTCACGCGCGCCGCCGCGGCTCGGATCGAGCTGCCCGAACATCTCTTCGACGAATCCGACCGCCGCGTTCGCGCGCGCCGCCTCGTCGCGCGCGTGGCGGGCTTCGCCCAGCGCGAACACCGTAGCGCCGATCAGCGCCACGCCGAACAGTCCGCCGGTGGCCACCGCGACGACGTGGCGCGTGACGAAGCGCCGCAACTGGTCGACGGCGCCGGTGCGTCGCGCCGCAACCGGATCGCCGCGCAGGAAGGCTTCGAGATCGGCGATCAGCGCGTCCATCGAGCGGTAGCGATCTTCCGGTCGCTTCGCCAGCGCCTTGCGCACCACTGCGTCGAGGTCGCCGCTGAGGAAGCGCCGCAGCCGATGCGGGTCACCGGCACGTCGCAGCGCGGGCGCACCGGGATCGCTGCGCCCGCGCCGCTGCGTCACCGACAGCGCACGCACCAGCGCCATCGGCTCCTGCTCGGTGACCGCTCGCGCCCAGCCAAGGCTGTCGTGCGGGTCGGCGTCGTAGGGCAGGCGTCCGCTGAGCAGGCGATAGAGCAGCACGCCGAACTGGTAGATGTCGGTGGCGACGGTGATGGCGCCGCCGCGAAACTGTTCCGGTGCTGCGTACTCCGGCGTCATCGGCCCGAGCGTGCCGCGCGTGAGCGATGCGCCGGCAGTGACCGACACCGGCTTGGCAATGCCGAAGTCGAGCAGCTTCACGTGCCGCTCTGCGGTCACCAGGATGTTCGACGGCTTGATGTCGCGGTGGATGACCAGACGCTGGTGCGCATACGCCAGCGCCGCGGCGACCTTGAGCATCAGTCGCAGCGGCAGGCGCAGGTCTTCGCCGCGACCGCGGCAGAAGTCGCTGATCGGTACGCCTTCGACGTACTCCATCGTGTAGTACGGCGCGCCCTCCGCGGTGCTGCCGCCGTCGAGCAACTGCGCGATGTTCGGATGCTTGAGTTCGGCCAGGATCTGGCGCTCGCGATCAAAGCGCTTGCGTGCCGAACTGCCACCGATGACGTTGCGGATCACCTTCAACGCCACGCGCTGGGTGAAGCCGTCCTGCTCGCGTTCGGCCAGGTACACCGCGCCCATGCCGCCGCTGCCAAGCAGGCGCTTCAGGCGATACGGGCCGATCTGCTGGCCGACACGCTCGCCCTCGATCTCGGCCGTGGCGGGTCCGGCATCGAGCAGCGGCGCTGCGATCGCGACCGCGCCCTGATCCAGGCTGGCGCCGGCATCGTGCTCGCGCAGCAGCGCTTCCAGATCAGCACGCAGTTCCCGATCGGTTCCCGGCAGCGCGTCGAGAATGGCTGCGCGCGAGCCGACCTCCGCGTCCAGCAGCAGCTCCAGCCAGGGCTTCAGGCGTTGCCAGCGCGCGGGCTGCACGGCTCAGGCGCCCGCGTCGGCGCCGTGCATCGCCTTGAGCAGGAACGCACGCGCCATGTCCCAGTGGCGGCGTACGGTGCGCTCGTTCTGGCCGCGCAGCGCGGCGATCTCGGTGAACTGCAGGCCGCCGAAGAAGTGCCACTCCACCAGTTGCGCGAGATCGGCGTCGCAGGCCGCGAGTTTGGTCAGGGCGTCATCCACTTCGAGCAGGGTGTCGAGCGACAGCTCGTCGGGGATCTCGTCGCCAAGTTCGGTGCGCACCAGCGCGCCGCCATGACGCTCGGCGGCATGATGGCGCGCCAGATCCAGCAGCACCTGGCGCATCGCCTGTGCCATCACGTTGTAGAAGTGCGCCGAGTTCTGCAGGTTGCCGGAACCGGCGTTGTGGAACTTCAGGAAGGCTTCGTGCACCAGCGTGCTCGGGTTCACCGTCAGTCCCTGGCGGCCGCGTCGCAGATGCCCGCGCGCGATGCGCTTCAGCTCGTCGTAGACCAGTGCGAACAGCTGGCTCTGCGCGCCACGGTCACCGCCGCGCAGGGCATCGAGCAGATGGGTGAGCTGCGGACGTTCGGTCATCGCGGTCTCCGGATCGCGACAGTCTAGCGCCGCCGCGTTCGCGCCACGGCGGCCACAACCAGCACCGCAACGAAGGCACCGTAGGCATAGAGGCAGGCCAGCACCTGTTTCCAGATCACGTGGTGGCCACTGGCATCGGTGGACAGACCCGCACGCATGCCGAGGATCGAAGCGGCCAATGCCAGCACCAGCGCGAGCGCGTCGAAGCGGCTGCGCCAGGACCTGCGTGGGCGTTCGCGCGGCAACCACCAGAACACGCCGCCGAGGATCGCGAACCAGGGCAGGAACAGGATCAGCGCCAGCAGGTTCACGACGCCGCCGATTTCTTCGACCGCGCTGCAGCCTCCTGCGCGACCAGCGCCGCGAGCGCCGCCACGGCCTCAGCGGGATCGACCTCATCCGGCACATAGGCGACGGCGGCCGCATCCAGCACCAGTTCGCCATTCGCGATCGCTGCCTCGCCACGCTTGATGCGCGCGATCGCCGCACCGGCGTCGCGGCCATTGGCAAATCCGATGCTCTGCGCGAGCACGCCTGCCGACTTCTCGGCGAGCTTGAAGTAGAACTGGTCATCACCGTCGCGATACTGCTTCAACTCTGGCTGCAATCCCTGTGCGGGCTCTTGCGATGGCGTCGAGACCACACCCGACTGCGCCAGCGAGCGCAGACCGACCGCCTCGCGCAGGCGGGCGATGAACGGCTGCGACTGCGCGCGCGCGCGCTCGGCGCCGCGCAGCAGCAGGGATTCCACTTCCTGCGGATGGGCCATGAAGTGGCGATAGCGCTCGCGTGCCGGCGCGATGTCCTGGTCGATGCGCTCGAACAGCTGCTGCTTCGCGTCGCCCCAGCCGATGCCGTCCGCAAATGCCGCGCGCATCGCCGCGGTTTCCGCAGGCGACGCGAATGCCTGGTAGATCGAGAACAGATGCGACTCATCCGGGTTCTTCGCTTCGCCCGGCGCCTGCGAATTGGTGACGATGCTCATCACCAGTCTGCGCATCGTGGCGGGTTCGTCCCAGAGCGGAATGGTGTTGTCGTAGCTCTTCGACATCTTGCGCCCGTCGAGTCCCGCGAGCGTCGCCGTGTCCGCATCGACCTGCGCTTCCGGCAGGGTGAAGTACTCGCCGCCGTAGACGTGGTTGAATCGCTGACCGAGATCGCGCGCGATCTCGATGTGCTGCACCTGGTCGCGACCGACCGGCACCGCGTGCGCGTTGAACATCAGGATGTCGGCGGCCATCAGCACCGGATACATGTACAGCCCGGCGCTGATGCCGGCGTCGGCGTCCACGCCTTCGTCCGCATTGGCATCGACCGCCGCCTTGTAGGCATGTGCACGATTGAGCAGGCCCTTGCCGGTGACGCAGGTCAGCAGCCAGGTCAGCTCCGGGATCTCGGGGATGTCGGACTGGCGATAGAACGTCACCCGCTCGGGATCGAGCCCGAGCGCGAGCCAGGTCGCGGCGATCTCCAGCGTCGAGCGCTGCACGCGCAACGGGTCCTGGGTGGAGATCAGCGCGTGGTAGTCGGCGAGGAAGAAATACGAATCGACCTGCGCATCGCGGCTGGCCGCGATCGCCGGCTTGATCGCACCGACGTAGTTGCCGAGATGCGGGGAACCGGTGGGCTTGATGCCGGTGAGGACACGACGTCTGGACATGGATCAGATTCCGCTGAAGAGATGATCGAGCGCGGCCACGAAGGCGTGCTGCTGGTCGCCCAGGTTGGCGATGCGCTTCTTGAGGTGCTGTGTTGGCAGGGTGCCGAGCAGGTGGGTGAAAACGACGAAGCTCTCGCCGTCGATCTCCACGCGCGGATGCAGACGCGCAACCGGCTTGCCGTGGAGCAACCGCACCGGTGTCAGCGGCAAGACGACGCGGGTGGCCATCTCGTCGAGCAACTCGGACTGCACGACGAGCACGTAGGGAAATGCCCTGGATTCGCGCCGACTCGGGTTCTCGAAGACTTCGAAACGACGAACTACCACTGCCGGAACTCTTCGCCAAAGACGCCGTGCTCGGCGACGAAGCGGTTGCAGGCCGCAATCGCCTCGCGGTTCTCCAGCAGCCATTGCTCCTCGCGCTTGCGCCGCACCACTTCGACCAGGCTCTTCTCGAACTCCGCCGACAGGTTGACGCGCAGCGCCTTGGCCTCCGCGAGCAGGTCGGCACGAATGCTGAGATTGGTCGCCTTCTTGATCACGGCGCTCATGGCGTTTTCTGCTCGGCGGGAGGGATGCGCACAGCGTATGCGCATGAACCATGAGTGGCAAGCAACGCGCTGTCGGTCACAGGGTCGAATGAACGCTAGCCGTTACAGTCCGTGACCAAGAATTCGGGGGAAAGGCGCAATGCACGTCTGGAAATGGCTGGGTGGGTGGTTGTTGGTACTGACCGGCTCTGCGGTCGCGGTCGATCCGTTCATGGCGCCGGCAGTACCGGTCGGCTCAATCGAGGTGGACCTGCACGCGACCGAAGTCGTCGTCGCCAATACGCCGACGGTCGCCAGTTTCGGCGTTCCGTTTCCGCGCGGCTCGATCACTGCGGCCGGGCTAGCGACGCTGCGCGTGCTCGATGGCGGCGTCGAGATTCCGGCCTACGTGGTGCAGCTGACGCCGTGGCGGCACCGCAGCAACGCCGGCATCGATGGCCTATCGGTGCGGGCGGCGCTGGTGCAGGTCGAAGTCGCGTTCGCCAACCCGGCACTGGCCAAGCGCATCGTGGTCGAGTGGGGCGCCACGCCGCGCACATTGCACCGTCCCAGTCGTGCCCTGCGGGCGACGACTTGGCATCAGGTCACCAGCGGCAGCTTCATCAGCGGCGACAACGTCTTCGAACCCAATATCTACGCCACGCTGCCCGCCACCTGGCTGAGCCGGGGCTTGCTCCGCCCCAGTCGCAGCGTGCCAGTTCCAGCCGACATGCCCGCGACCCGCGACGACCCCGCCGCGATGGACGCGATCGAAACCTGGCCCGGCTACACCGAGGCCGACCGCGCGCTGAAGAACAACTTCTACACCGTGATCAACCAGGACGACCCGCTGGTCACCTCGCTGTGTCCGTACAAGACCGATTACGAACCATGGCTGTACGACCGCTCCGCGACCATGTTCACCCTGCACTTCCGCAGCGGCTTCCTGAAGCCGCTGCGCGAAGCCGTGCGCCACGCGGACTTCTATCGCGCCCGCGTCAACGCCAGCGGCCTGTTCACGCTCAAGCCCGACGACAACAAGTACGCCTTCAACGAGTCGCTCGCCTACGCCTTCTGGGCCACCGGCGACGAGACCTTTCTCCCGACGATCACCAGCACCGCAAACGCCCACAATGCCAGCGCCCACGCATGGAGCAGCGCCTTGAACTTCTGGACCGAACGCTCGGCCGCGTTCAAGCTGATGGCGCACGCGATCGACTACGAGATCACCGGCAACACTGCGCGCCGCGACAGCGTGACAGCCATCGTCGCTGCGCTCGCCGACCACCAGAACGGCGTGCCCGCGGGCATTCCCGCGGTGCGCGTGGACGGCGGCTGGTATCACACCGGGGACCAGCATGGTGATTGGGACGGCGCAGCCTACGGCGCCTCGACCTGGATGACCGCACTACTGACCGACGCCCTGCGTCGCGCCTACAGCACCGCCGAAGACGCCAACACCGGCCACATGATCCGCCGCTCCGGAACCTTCCTGCGCACTGCGCTGCGCACCGAAGACGGCAACTTCGGCAACACGCTGGCACCGCGCTACGTGATCGAGCACGACGGCACCGACTTCGCCGTGGAGGACCCGCTGCACGACGAGGAACACGCGCTCGAAGTCAGCGCCGCACTGGCCTGGGCAGACTACTTCGGCGCCCTGCTCGGCCCGCGTGATGCGCTGCTTGCAGGCACGATCGAGTCGCTCTACGACACCTACGACCTGGGCGTGAACTACTGGATCCGCCCGGCCGGACCGGCGTCCGGGCTGGCGGCGTTCCGTGTCAGCCCGTGGCGCAAGTGGGGCTGGGAGCACCGCACCAGCGACGGCTTCTCCTGGGCGGTCGCCGCGACTTCGGCTGAATCGCCGCTGTTCGCGAACAGCTTCGAGTAGAACTCCGAACCCCGTTTTCGACACCCACCCGTTGCATGGCTCACACCACGACGGAGGCTGTCATGAAATCGCTGTTTGCTGCACTGCTCGGTTCCCTGGTCCTGTCCACCACGGCCACGGCGCATGTCCACAGTCTGGTCGACCTGCAAGTGGTCGACCGTGATACCGGCGCAGTACTGGATGTGCACCACCGCCGCGGCCAGGCCTATGTCGCCGGCGAACCCGGGCATCGCTACGCGGTGCTGATGCAAAATCGCATCGGCGAACGCGTGATGGCGGTGCTCTCGGTCGACGGCGTCAACGCGGTCACCGGAGAAACTGCCAATCCGTACCAGGGCGGTTACGTGCTCGGTCCCTACGAGCGTGCCGAGATCAACGGCTGGCGCAAGTCGATGTCCGAGGTGGCGCAGTTCGTGTTCAGTGCGCCGGAAGCGAGTTATGCAGCGCGCACCGGGCGACCGCAGAACGTCGGCGTGATCGGCATCGCCGTGTTCCGCGAGCGCATGCCGATGTACGCACCGCCGCCGGTCTATCGCGACGACGAATGGCGCCGCAAGTCGATGGCGCCGGGCGCCGCCAATGAAGCCGATGCCATGGCGCAACGCGCGGCACCGGCACCCTCCGCCGAAGCTGGCCTGGGCGCATCACGTGACCAGCCGATGGCCGACGCCAAGCGCGGACGCAGCGAAGAGTTCGCCTCCGAACTCGGCACCGCGCATGGCCGCCGCGAGTGGTCCGAGGTCAACAGCACCCAGTTCGAGCGCCGTTCCTCGCGACCCGACGAAGTCGTCCAGGTGCAGTACGACACCTTCGAGCACCTGGTCGAACGCGGCGTCATCCGCCGCCCGCGCTGGCACCACGACGAACCCCGCGCCTTCGCCGGGTTCGTGCCGGACCCGTGATTCCCCTGCCGCATCTGCGGTGACCCCAAGCATGCTGCGCCACAACTTGAATCGGGGCGGCGGTGCATGATGATGCGCCGCCGCGTCGGATATCCTTCAGGTCGCTGCCGCCACTCCGTGCCGGCCCTCAGGCTAGCCCATGACCAGCACTCCCTTCGTCACTCGCGTCGTACTGCGCAACTACAAGAGCATCGGACGCTGTGACGTCACGCTTCGGCCCCTGACCTATCTGGTCGGCGCCAACGGCTCCGGCAAGAGCAACTTCCTCGACGCGTTGCATCTGGTCCGAGACGCACTCGCCGCGCCCCTGGACCAGGCGCTCAACGAACACGGCGGCCTGTCCGAAGTGCGTCGCAAGTCCTCCGGTCATCCCACACACTTCGGCATCCGACTCGATCTTTGCCTGCCTGACGGCGAACCGGCCCACTACGCTTTTCTGATCGGATCCGCCAAGGGCGGCAATTTCGAAATCCAGTCCGAGCAGTGCGCCGTCGGCATGCGCGGCAAGGGACCCTGTTACCGCATCGATCATGGCCGTCTCGTCGAAGGCAGCGAGGCGCAGTTTCCGGCCATTGCCCCAGATCGACTCGCCCTCGTGGCGTTTTCTGGCATGAACGCGTTTCGTCCCGTCTTCGATGCTCTGTCCAGGATGGGCTTTTACAACTTGAATCCGAAGCTGATGCGTGAACTGCAGAAACCGCAGGACGGTCGGTTGCTCAAACCATCGGGCGAAAACATCGCCAGCGTCATCAGCCATCTGGAGCGCGGCGCCCCTGAACGCATCCGGATCGTCGAACAACTGCTCGCAGCCATCGTTCCCTCGGTCCATGGCTTCGAGCGCAGGACCATCGGTCCGATGGAGACCGTCGAGTTTCGCCAGGACATGGCTGGCGCCCGGGATCCATGGCGCTTCCTGGCACACAGCATGTCCGACGGCACACTGCGAACGCTTGGGATCCTGATCGCCCTGTTCCAGGGCAGCCGCGACTTCGCTCCCTCACTGGTCGGCATCGAGGAACCAGAAACTGCCCTGCATCCCGCTGCAAGCGCCGCACTGCGCGAGGCGCTTACTCGGGCATCGAGCCATACCCAGGTGTTGGTCACGAGCCACAGCCCCGACCTGCTGGACGACCCGGGCATCGACCCAGACACGCTGCTGGCAGTCGTGTCCGACCAAGGAGAGACCCGCATCGCGCCGCTGGATGGTGCGTCACGCTCGGCCATGCGCGACCACCTGTTCTCGGCGGGTGAACTGCTTCGCCTGAACCAACTCGCGCCAGACACCGGAGACATGGCCGCGCAGCAGAGCCGGCAGAGCGACCTGTTCGAGATGGCCGGCACATGAGAGTCGCCGCCATCGTCGAGGGAGATGGCGAGGTGCAGGCGCTGCCGGTGCTGTTGCGCCGGTTCTGCGCGTGGCTCACACCCGATGCCCACGTCGAGGTGCTGGCGCCGATTCGCGTCAGGAAGGAGCGGTTTCTGAACCGCGACGACGAGTTCCATCGCTACCTGGAACTTGCCGCATGGAAGTGCCAGGCCGATGGGTGGGTGCTGGTTCTGCTCGACGCGGACGACGATTGCCCAGCCCAATGCGCCGCAGCCATAGACGCACGTATCCGTCGGATGAATCTCGCATGTCGGCACTCGGTGATTCTGGCCAACCGCGAGTACGAGGCGTGGTTCATCGCGGCGGCCAGTTCACTCCACGGGCATCGCGGCTTTCGCATGCACTCGGCAGACGCCTGCGATGCCGAGACCCCGCGCAACTGCAAGGGCTGGCTGGCGCAGCGCATGTCCCCCGGCAAGGGCTACTCCGAGATCACCGACCAGCCAGCGCTCACTGCGATCATGGACCTGGAGTTGGCTGCATCCGGATCCCGCTCTTTCCGCAAGCTGTGCAAGGAATGGTCGAAGCAGGTCCTGCCGGACCCGTGATGTTCAAACCGGCTGGCGAGTGATGCGCCACGCGCCGGCGAGGCCGCAGACTGCGCCGGTCGCGAGCAGGATCGCGACCGGCATGGCCATTTCCGCGAGCGAGAAACCGCGCCAGATCGCGCCTTCGATCGCGAGCACCGCCCACTTCACCGGGCTGATGCTGGACAACTGCGCCATCCAAGGCGGCATCGCGAACAACGGGATCATGGCACCGCCGACCATCGCCAGCGGCATCATCACCGCCCAGGCGGCGCCGCTCGCACCCTGCACGGTCTTGCCCAGGCTGGCGAGCAGCATCATCAGGCCGGTGAAGGCGAAGGTGGCGGCGACGAAGGCGAGCAGCAGCTTCGGCAGCGAATGCGGGACGACGCCGAACAGAAGGGCTCCGGCGCCGCCGATCAACAGCAGCGTCACCAGCATCACGATGAAACAGGCCAGTGCCTTGCCGAGCAGCAACGACGCCGAGGACAGCGGCGCCGCGCGCAGTCGGCTCCAGGTCCCCTGGATGCGTTCCAGCACCAGCGACGTGACGAAGCTCATCAGCGCGCCAAACAGCCCCCAACTCATGCCCTGGGTGAAGCTGATCGCGAAACCGTTGCGCGGTCCGCGACGAACCACGCTGACTTCGCGTTCCGCGATCTGGATCGGCACGAAGGTGTTCGCCGCCGCCGGCGCATCGGCGTCCGCGCCCGCATCCGGCTGGGAGTCGGCCTGGGCCTGCGAGGTCGCCATCATCGTGTCCAGCGCGTCGTAGAAATCACTGAACGCCGCACGCGATTCGGGCTCGATCTGGTCCAGTCTGGCACGTGAATCCTGCAGCCACCGCTGGCGCGCTGTGGGGTCACTGATGTTGGCGAACATCGCTTCCGCACCGAGCTTCATCAGCATGCCCTCGATCATCGCGCGCTCGCTGCGCCGACTCGGGTCGAGCCACAGACCGACCTCGGGCGGATCGCCGCTGAAGGCCTGCGTGCTGCGCGCGCCGAAACCTTCCGGCAACACGATTGCTGCGGTGCGCTTGCCTTGGCGCACCAACTGCTCGGCGGCCGCGGCATCCATACGATCGACCTCGAGGGTCCCGAGCTTGAGCACCGACTGCGCGAATCGCTCGCTGGCCGCGGACTGATCCTGCACCACCAATGCCACCTTGGGCTTGGCGCTGCCGGAACCACCGCCAAAGATCACGCCGAAGAACACCGCGATCAGCAACGGCCAGGCGACGGTGAAGAACAGCGCAGCGCGGTTGCGCAACAGCAAACGGATGTCCTTGGCCGCGAGGGCGATCAGTGCGCTCATCTCAATCCCTCAGGCTGCGGCCGGTGAGGTGCAGGAACACCTGCTCCAGACGCGGTTGTTCGACGTGAAAGCTGCGGATCGCGCCCGCGGCGGCGGCACGGTTGAGCTCACTCAGCGGATCGTCGGTTTCGATGCGCGTCGCGCCGCCGTCGCGTTCGATCACCAGCAGCGGCCGCGGTGCATGCGCGCGCAGCAGCGCCGGCACCGTGTCGACCGCAAGCACGCGGCCGTGGTCGATGATCGCAACGCGGTCGCACAGGCGCTCGACCTCTTCCATGTAGTGCGTGGTGTAGACGATGGTGCGACCGGCGGCTTTCAGCGCCAGCACGTTGTCGAACAGCGCATTGCGCGACTGCGGATCGACACCGGCGGTGGGCTCGTCGAGCAGGATCAATTCCGGCTCATGCACGATCGCCGCGGCCAGGTTCAGGCGCCGCTGCATACCGCCGGAGAACGTGCCGGCGCGGTCGTGCTGACGGTCGGCGAGTTGCACGAAGTCGAGCGCGGCATCGACCCGTCGCTTCAACCGTTCGCCCCCGAGACCGAACATGCGCGCAAAGAACTCGATGTTCTCGCGCCCGGTCAGCTCCGCGTACAAGGCCAGCGACTGCGGCGCCAGCCCGATGCGAGTGCGCAGCGCTGCATCACGCGGATCGCCGCCGAGCACGCTCACGCTGCCGGCATCGGGAGCCGCGAGCCCGGTCAGCAGCGACATCGTGGTGGACTTGCCGGCACCGTTCGGCCCGAGCAGACCAAAAATCTCGCCGGCCTGCACCTGCAGTGACAGATCCTGCAGCGCGATGGTGGAGCCGAATTGTTTGCGAACCGAATCGATACGAATCATGCCCGCGAGCTTTGCTGCTATGCACCAAGCCAGCGCGTGACGGAAGTCATGCCCGGACCCTGCGCTTCAGAACCCGGCTCCCGCTCAGCCCCGCATCGAGGTCGACTTGCCGAACAGACTCTCGACCAGATCGACCGCGAGTTTGGCGGTGGTGAATCCGGGCTACACTCCCGCGCCGATCCGCGGAAGATGAAGCGATGCGCCATGTTGTGCTTGCCGCCAGTGTGTTGTTGGGTCTTTCCGCGTGCGCGACCACGTCGCGCCATGGAGCGTCGATAGATTCAGGCCCATGGTGGGCAAGGCCGGAAGGACTCCGCGCCAGCCCGTCTCCGGGTGATCTGCGTGCCATACAAGTCAGTTATCCGACTGGGCGATTCGAGTCCGCTTGGCTTGCCGACGCGGCGCGTCAAGCTCATCGAGTTCCCCTCGGATTGCCTTCCGGCGTCGCGGCCGTGCGCGAGAAAACAAGCGCCGGCGTCCTCGCGCTGAATCCCTCGGCATTTACGCCGCTGGGTCCAATGCCGTTGAACCCGGGCAACAGCGCCGCAGCAGGGCGTACGAACGACATCGTCGTCGACCCGGTCGATCCGACGATCGCGTATTTCGCCTCCGACGGTGGTGGTGTCTGGAAGACGACCAATTGCTGTTCGGCCAACACCACCTGGTCGGTCAAGACCGATTTCCCGGAAGTGGCCAGCACTGCCATCGGCGACCTGGAAATTGATCCGAACAATCCGAACGTGGTGTATGCGGGAACCGGCGATCTGCGCTATGGCTCGTTCTCCTTCGGTTCGGCAGGTGTGCTGCGCAGCGCCGACAAGGGCGAAACATGGACCGTGCTCGGCCTCGACGTGTTCGGTCCGGCGCTGACCCCGATGGTCGGCAATTTTCCGCAATACCAGTCGATCGGCAAAGTCGTCGTCGACCCGAACAACAGCGCGAACCTGATCGTCGGCACGAAGACCGGTCTGTTTGTATCGAATGACACCGGCGCAAACTGGATCGGCCCGTGTTTCACGAACGCGTTCACGTCACAACGCCAGGACGTCACCGGCTTGCTGGCCATCGATGCCGGCGCGACCACCGAACTGCTTCTGGCGATCGGCACCCGCGGTGCACCAACACCGGTGCAGCCGGATCTTGATCGCAACGGCGCAAATGGCGTGTACAAAGCGACACTGCCGGCGACCGGTTGTCCGGGCACCGGCGATTGGTCATTGCGCAATCAGAACTGGCCAACCGGCACAGGGAATGGCGTGACGGCGGGTACCGCAGTCGGGCGTATCGAGCTGGCAGTGGCGCCGACGAACAACCAGATCGTCTACGCCATGATTTCCGATACGACGCTGGCGAACGGCGTATTGGGGGTCTGGAAGTCCACCGATCGGGCGGCCACCTGGACGCAGATCGGGTCGTCGACTGCGTTCGGTGGCTGCGACGTCGAAGGCAGCCAGATGTGGTACGACGCTGGTCTGACGGTCGACCCGAACGATCCCAATGTGGTGATCGCCAGCGCGGTCGATGCCTTCAAATCGACGAATGGTGGCGCCAGCTTCGACAATGTCACCTGCGGCTATGTCGGCGGCAATGTCCACGTCGACCACCACGCGCGTGCGTACGTGGCGAATGATTCGAATCGGCTGCTGCTGGGGAGTGATGGCGGTGTCTGGTATTCGACGAACGCCACGGCAACGAGCCCGTCGTTCATTCCGTTGAACAACACGATCAACACCATCGAGTTCTACTCGGGCGACATCACCGCCAACTTCGCGCATGCCGCGACGCCCGGGATCAGTGGCGGCGCCCAGGACAACGGATCGAATACCGCAATCCTGTCGCAGCCTCTGGGTCCTGCTGCCTGGGTCACGCGGCGCGGTGGCGACGGCATCTTCACGCGCATCGATCCGATCGTTCGCACCAGCGGTGGGCAACGCTGGTACTACTCGAGCCAGAACGGCAGCATCGGGGTTGCCGTCAATGGGCCGGGGGGCACCGCGAGCGCGGCGTCGCCAGCATGGTCAGGCGACACGAAGAGTTTCGTCACACCCTTCGAGCTCTACCGTTACGGTGTGCTGGATGCACCCGGCAGTGGTTGCACCGCCGTCAACGGCTGTACCCGGCTGATCGCCGGAACAACCCGCGTCTGGGAGACCGTCACCGGAGGCGTAGGCTCGGCAGCCTAGTACGTCAACTCGCCAACCTTGACGAAGAATCCGAGCCCGCTTGGTGCGCGCGGATTCATCAATCAACTCGCCCATGCGGTCACCGATCCGGCGTTCGCGATCGTCGGCACGAACGACGGCAACGTACAGTGGGGACGCAACCTCGGCCAAGGTACGGCCAATACGGCAACCTGGGTCGATCTGACCGGGGAGAATGCGGTACTTCCGAATCGCCCGATCATGGACGTGGCCTTCGATGCGCAGAGCACGTTGGTTGCCTATGCCGCGATCGGTGGTTTCAACCAGAACACGCCGACCACGCCGGGGCATGTCTACCAGGTCTCTTGCAGCGCCAATTGTGCAACCCGCTCATGGCTCGACAAATCGGGCAACCTGCCGAACATTCCGGCGAACAGTGTCGTCGCGAACCCACTCAGACCGGGCCAAGTGTTTGTCGGCACCGATTGGGGCCTTTACTACACCGACGATATCAATGCTGCAGTGCCAACCTGGCAGCGCCATGAAGGCCTGCCGCACGTGATGGTCTGGGATATGGCGATCGATCGCGGGTTCACGACACTTGCCGTGTTCTCTCGGTCGCGTGGCGCCTGGGCTTGGCCGCTACCGATCGACGCTGCCGCAGATGACCTGTTCGCCGATGGCTTCGAGTGAATGTCCTGGTGTTCCAGCCATTCTGATTTCGTGAAATTCGGGAATTGCAGGACTTGGCAGTGATCTTGACGATGGTCGCGATGTTCTCGCGACCACTCGGGTCTTTGCAGTTCGCCGGCGACTGCGGCGCGCGCAAACTGGAGCCCGGGGCAACGCTCAGGCTTGTGTGCCCGGCACTCTGAACGCATCACGCTCGCATCAAGGTCGACTTGCCGAACAGGCTTTCAACCAGATCGACCGCGAGTTTGGCGGTGCGGTTGTGGTCGTCGAAGGCGGGATTGAGCTCGACGATGTCGAGCGAGGCGAGCCGACCGGTGTCGGCGATCATTTCCATCACCAGTTGTGCTTCGCGGTAGTTCGGCCCGCCCGGCACGGTGGTGCCGACGCCGGGCGCGATCTCCGGGTCCAGGAAATCGACATCGAAGCTGACGTGCAGGTGCGTGTTCGCATCGAGGTCGGACAAGGCTTCTTCCATCGCCCGCTTGATGCCGATCTCGTCGATGTAGCGCATGTCGTAGATGTCGAGGCCGTGCTCGCGCACCAGTTTCTTCTCGCCGGCATCGACCGAGCGGATGCCGATCTGGCGGATCTGGTCCGGGCGCAGCGCCGGCGCGTCGCCGCCGAGATGGGTCAGCTCGCGCGGCCCGATGCCGCACAGGCAGGCCACCGGCATGCCGTGCACATTGCCGCTCGGGGTGATCGCCGACGTGTTGAAGTCGGCATGCGCATCGAGCCACAACACCATCAATCTCTTGCCACGCTCACGGCAATGGCGCGCGACCGCAGTGATCGAGCCGACGCCGAGACAGTGATCGCCACCCAACAGGATCGGCAGACGCCCTTCGTTCAGGGCCGCGTACATGGCGTGGTAAACGCTGCGATTCCAGTGCGCGACTTCGGGCAGGTGGCGATAACCGTCCAGCGGCGACTGCCAAGGATTGGTCGGGCCGGACAGATTGCCGCGATCCTCGACTTCCAGCCCGCGTTCGCGCAGCGCTTCGGTGATGTGTGCGACGCGCAGCGCTTCCGGCCCCATCGACGCGCCGCGATGTCCGGCGCCGATGTCGGTGGGCGCGCCGATCAGGGTCACAATGGGCATGGTTGCAGCTCGCGAAGACGGGGCGCGCAGGATAGCCCTGCGTTCAGATCGACGCGAGAGCGTCGCACACCGCACTGACCGCCGCGTCGATCAGAGCGACATGTTTGCCGGCCAGGACCTCGCCACCACGCGCATGCGGCTGCAGCAGTTGATCGGCGGCGCGTGCCAGCTCGGTCAGTGCAACAAAGCCGTAGGTACCGGCGGAACCGGACAGATTGTGCGTGAGCCGATGCATCGTCGCGATGCGGTCGGCCGCTGCAGGCTGGTCGCGCCAGCGGACGAGAGCGGCCAGAAGTTCCGCACGCTTTTCGGGAAAACTGGCGCGATAACGCGCATGCAGGAATGCAATGGGATCGGTCATCTGGGTTGCGCCTGGGGGCGCTTGCGGGGCATGCCGGCGAAGGGAGTCGAACCCCCGACCTACCGCTTACAAGGCGGTTGCTCTACCAACTGAGCTACGCCGGCGACGTGAGCGGGGCGCGAGTCTAGCGCAACTCGCCGCAGGGCAGATCACGCGCCTTGAGTTCCATGCGGTCGGGCACGCGGTCGCGCCAGTCGAAGCGCTGCGCCGGGGTCACCGCGTAATCCAGCCAGTACTCGGGCGTGTCCTCGGCGCGTTCGTCGAGCCGCGCATCGAGGCCGAGCGCCTTGACTTCATCGCGCCGCCGGGTGGCGTTCTCGCTCTCGCGGAACAGCCCCAGCGAGATGGTGTTCTCCTGATCACCGGCAGTGACCACGTAGTAGTCGCGCACGCCCTTGGCCGACAGCTCGCGCGCCGCGACCAGCGCCGCATCGCGCGATGCGAACGCGGGCAGGTACACCCACCAGCCACGCGAGCGGAGCGAACGCGACTCGCGGAACTGGATGCGTTCGGTCAGCGGTGTCAGTGCCGCAAGCGCCCGGCGCAGATCGGACTGGGTCGGGAACGGCCCCAGCGTGGTGCAGCGCAGGTCCCGGGCCGCGCCGAGCGGCTCCGGTGCGCGCGCCAGCTCGGCGGCGTCGTTCGACACGCCGTCGCGCTCGTTGAGCAGCACCAGCACCGGCACCTCCGGGTCGGTCGGCGGCAACTGCGCAACTGCTTCCGGCGGCGCCAGCACCAGCCAGGCGCCGAAGCCGAGGTTGGCGGCAAGCAGCAGCAACAACAGTACGCGCGCGAACATCAGCGACCTTGGTCAGAAGCGGGCGGCGATTGTGCCATGCCGGCATCCAGGTACGCGGCCAGACCCCGCATCACCAGCAACGCGTCGCGCCGTGCCGGAAGCGCCAGTTGCGCGGCGAGCATCGCGGCATCGCCGCCATGCAGCAGCACCAGCGGTGCGGCATCGGACTGCATCGCCAGCCGCTGCGCACTGCGTTCGACCGCGCCGGCGAGTGCGCACCAGATGCCGGACTCCAGCGCGGACGCGGTGTCGCGCGCAAAGTCGGTGCAGAACGCACCGGCATTCCACTCGACACCGGGCGCAGCCGCAGTCATGGCCTCGCGCATCAGGCGCAGGCCGGGCGTGATCAGGCCGCCCTGGTGTCGCCCGTCGGCGCCGAGGGCGTCGATGGTCAAGGCCGTGCCGACGCCGACCAGCAGTTGCAGCTGCGACTGCTGCGACGCCGCCAGCAGCGCCAGGAATCGATCGACGCCGAGCCGCGAGGGGTCGGCGTAGGCAACCTGCAAGCGCCCACAGGCCGCCTGCGTCACCGCGATCGCCGTGGCGATGTCGCCGAGGCGAGATCGCAGCAGCTCCTGCAACGCTTCGAGCCGGTGCAAGCGCGTGACGCAGGCGATCGCGATGCGCTCCGGCGCGCCCAGCGGCAACGCATGCCACTGAGCCAGAAAATCCGGCGCGTCCCAGCCCAGCGCCGCCAACGAACGCACGCCGGCAGCATCGCGGCAAGCGATCTTCATGCGGGTATTGCCGAGGTCGAACAGCAGGTCCATGAACGACGATTCCCGAAATAGCGTGAGGTGGATCAGACCGGCGCAACGAGGCGCAGCCCCTGCCCGACGAAGGGCTCGAAATCCGCCGTGTTCAAGGTCGCGAATTCGGCGCCGGGTCCCTGCGTCGCTCGTCATCGTCGTGGCGCAAGCCACGCAGCGACTCGACCAGGACACGGGTGGCTTCGGCAGTGCGCGGCAGCGGGCCGCGGGTGTATCGCGCCACGACGTCCGCGGGCGACAGGGCAGCGCCTTCCGTCTGCTCGGCGGCACGCTGCACCGAACGCCGGATCACCTCGGCCTGCGACACGCCCCACGCCAGCGCGAGCCGATTGAGGCGATGCACTGTGTCTGCGTCGATGGCGTAGGTGGATCGATCGGACACGCGCGACAAGTGGGCCCCCGGAAAGCGATGACATGGCGTTGATGGTAGGACGCAGAACCCCAACGGGACAATGCGTCAGACGCGCTCTGATTCAGGTGAGCCGCACCGAAACCTCGCCCGCATCCACGTGTTGCACCCGGTCGCCCACCTGCACGCGCAGTCGGCCGCGCTCGTCGATGCCACAGGCCTGCCCATGCCAGCGACGCTGTGCCTCGATCACATCGACCGCGCGGCCAGCGAGTGCATCGACTGCAGGCCAGCGGGCCACGAATGACGCCAGTCCTTCACGCTCGAACTCGAGCAGTGCCCCGAACAGCGCGTCGATACACACGGCAATGGCTGCGTTGCGCGACATCGGCGACGCCAGGTTGGCGTAGAGGTCGGTGACCGGCTGATCGAGGCCTTCGCGCACCGAAGCCGGCAAAACGATGTTCAAGCCAAGCCCGACCACGACGTGACTCGGCCCATGAAATTCACCTCCCGCTTCGATCAGGACGCCGCCGAGCTTGCGTCCATCGATGTACAGGTCGTTCGGCCACTTCACGCGCACGTCGACCTCCTGCGCGCGCCAGGCTTCGGCAAGCGCGATGCCGAGCGCGAGACTGAGCCCGCCGAGATCGGACAAGCCGCGCTCGAAGCGCCAGAACACCGAGCCGAGGAACCCGGCCGCAAACGGCGATGCCCAGCTGCGACCGCGCCGACCGCGGCCGGCGGTCTGCGCTTCCGCCAGCAGCACCGAGCCCGAGCCGAGCCGTTCCGCTTCGAGTTTCAGATCGGCGTTGGTCGAGGTGGTCACCGCAACGATGCGCAACTGCCGCAATCGCGTCCGTGTCGACGCGGCAAGCGCGGCACGGATGGCGGGTTCATCCAGTCGCTCAATGCGTCGCGCGAGCGCGTAGCCGGAGCCGGCACGACCCTCGATCTCGACGCCCAGCGCGCGCAGCGCTTCGATCTTCTTCCACACCGCAGCGCGCGACATGCCAAGTTCGCGCGCCAGGTCCTCGCCGCGGTGCGCAGTGCCATTCGCCAGCAGATCGAGCAGTGCGCTGAGCGACTGCGAATTCATCGAGCGAACAGTCGCGCCAGCACGCGCGCCTTCTCGAAGCGATGCTCGTTGCCGGCGCGCAAGCGCTGCAGATTGACCCGATGCGTGAACAACAGGAACAGCGCCACGATCACGCCAGCGACCCACCACTCGAGGCTGGCCTGGCCGCCGCCGAGCACGAGCATGGCCGGCAACATCGTCAGCCCGGCGAGAATCGAACCGAGCCCGACGTAGCCGGTCGTGGTCAGTACCAGCGCGAACACGCCGATCATCGGCAACAGCAACGCCGGCCACAACACCAGCAGCGCACCGATCACGGTAGCCACGCCCTTGCCGCCGCGAAAACCGTGAAACAGCGGCCAGACATGGCCGAGCACCGCCGCCATGCCGCAGGCCATGGCCACGCGCAGTTCAAGCGCTGGATCGGCGACCCCCTGCAGGCCGATCCAGCTCGCGAGAGCGCCCTTGCCCACATCAATCAGCGCCACACCGAGCGCGAACTTCCAGCCCTGGGTGCGCAGCGCATTGGTGCCACCGGCATTGCCACTGCCGAGCGTGCGGATGTCGACACCGCGCAGACGCCCGAGTACCAGGCTGCCGGAAACCGAGCCGAGCAGGTAGGCGAGCACGATCTTGCCGACGAGCAGGATCACGGCGCTGGCGGCTCGTAGTCCTGCACGCCGATCACCAGCGATCCCGGCCCGGCATGCACGCCGATCGCCACACCGGCTTCCATGATCCAGGCGCGATCGACCTTCGGCACCGCACGCAGCAGTGCCGCATGCGCCCGCTCGGCGTCCTCCGCGCAATCGCAGTGGCCGACGATGAAGCGCCAGGTGCGCGCCGGATCGAGTCGGCGCGCGATCTTGCGTGCGAACTTCTCCGGCAGGTCCTCGCGCCCCCAGACCGCGCCCGCGAGTCCGATGCGGCCGTCGGGCTTGCTTTTCACCAGCGGCGAGAACCGCAGCAGCCGCGACAACGGCCCCGCCAGCTTCGGCGCACGCCCGCCACGCACGCCGTAACCGACATCGCGAACCACCGCATACAGAACGCTGCGCGGGCGCATGCGCGAAAGACCCTCGACGATGCGTTCCGCCGGCAGCCCGGCCTGCGCCGCTTCCGCCGCCCAGATCGCGAGCAGGCCCTGGCCGGCGGAACCGTTGCGGCTGTCGAACACGGTGATGCGCTGGGCATCGGTGCGTGCCGCCGCGCTCTCGGCCGACTGAAGCGTTCCCGAAAGACCCGCAGCCAGCGACACGTCCACCACGCGCTCATGGTGCGACAACAGAAACTCGAACAGGCGCCGGAAATCGCCCGGCGGCGGCTGCGAGGTCCGCGGCGGCACCGGACTGGTGCGCAGCTCGTGATAGAACTCGCGCGGCGAGATCGACACGCGATCGAGGAAGTCGCGGCCGCCAATCGACAGGCGCACCGGCACCAGATGGATGTTCAAGCGATCCATCGCCTCGGCCGGGATGTCGGCCCCGGAGTCGGCCACGATCGCCACCTGCTCGCGCCGCGAATGCGCCGACTTCGACTGCGCACGCATGTCGTCGGCCTTCTCGCGCGAGACCACACCAAAACGGCCGACGGCCTCGAACAGTGTCGCCGGCTCGTCCAGATGGGCATGGACACGCACCTTCTCGCGGGTGCCGGCGATCACCAGGCTGGACAGCGGCAACGCCAACAGTGCGGCTTTGAGCGCACCGCGGTCGACGCCATCGCCACTGACCATGCACTCGGTACAGAAGCGGTGCCCCTCGGTGTATTCGGCGCCGCTTGCGGTGTCCACACCCGCAGCGGAGAGTTCCTCGGGCAACGAATCGCTTAGCACGCTGCGGCCCTGGACGATGTAGTCGTCGATGCCCTCGAGCAGATCGACGAAACCCATGGCACCGGCATCGACCACTCCGGCCGCACGCAGCACCGCGAGCTGCTCCGGGGTATGGCGCAACGCTTCGCGCGCTACCGTCAGCGCGTTGCGGAAACCGGTGCGGAAATCGCGGCCACGGTCCGCCTGCTCGCGCAGTGCCAGCGCGAAGGCATGGATCACGCTGAGGATGGTGCCTTCGCGTGGCTCGGCCATGGCTTCGCGCGCCAACGCGGCGCCACGTGCCACCGCGCGCGCCAGCGCCTCGGGCGTCAGTCGCTTGCTCGGACCCATGGCTTCGGACACGCCCTGGAAGAACTGCGCGAGGATCGCCCCGGAATTGCCGCGCGCACCATCGATCGCCTCCGACGCCGCACGACGCAGCACTTCGCCGGCACTGGCCAGCTTCGGTGCGCGTACGCCCTGCAGCACCGCGCTGAGGGTGAACGCGAGGTTAGTGCCGGTGTCGCCATCGGGCACGGGAAACACGTTGATGCGGTTGATCTCGTCGCGTCGGGCGATCACGCGCTGGATGCCGGCCGTCAGTGCCCGACGCAGACCGTAGCCCGACAGGCGTTGCACGCTGATCTGTGCAGCCACGCGCTGCTCTCCCTGTTCGACTCGAAGGCCGAGTGTAGGCAGCGGCGCCGGATCGCGCTTGCTGCGACGCAGCATCGAAAAATGCAACCTTTTGCCTTCCTCGCGAATCCCATGCACTTGTAACTTGCTGACCCCATGGTCACGATCGCATCCAAGCGACCGGCCATCTGCCCGCTCGTGACGAGGAGATCCGGATGTCCCGCCCCGTGTTGATGTTCGCGCTGGCTCTGATCCTGGCTTCGGCGGGCACGGACGTGTCTGCCCGCGCGTCGGTTCCGGAGGCTGAACAGGCGGAGACGCCCTGCCCGGACGCCAGCGCGGGAGACGCCGGGTTGGCCACGCCTGCCGCCCCGCAGGCGGCCCCGGCTACTGGCGAGACGCCGGCAGCAAAGCCCAGCAACAACCGGGCCGCGCGCCAACGCTGGAAGGCGCTGTTGCCGGGCTCGCTCAGGTCCGTCAGCTGAACCATGTTCGGGTGGCTGCGGCGCACCGCGCCGGTGGCACTTGGCGACTCTGATTGGGCGCGGATCGAACGCGAAGCCCAACTGGTCGCACAACTCGATACCGGATCACGGGCTCGGTTGCGCAGTCACGTCGACGCCTTTCTCGCACAGAAGCGGTTTCATGGCATGCACGGGCTGGACATCGACCCGCGCCTGCAGCACATCGTCGCAGCCCTGTGCTGCCTGCCGGCGCTGCATCTGGGCGACGACGTCCTGTCCGGCTGGCGCGACCTGATCTTGTACCCGGGCGCGTTCCGTGTGCGCCGCCATGAACATGACGATGACGGCGTCGCGCACGAGTTCGACGAAGACCTGATCGGCGAAGCCGACGAGCAATCGGGCCCGATCATTCTGTCGGTTGCCGACATCGAAGCCGATCTGGCCGAGCCGTTTTCCGGCTGCAACGTGATCCTGCACGAGATCGCGCACAAGATCGACGCGCGCGATGGTGCCTGCGACGGCGTGCCGGTGATTCGCGACCTGGACACACGCCGGCGCTGGATCGCGGTGATGCAGGACGCCTTCAACCGCCTGCGCGCCGAAGTCGAGGAAGCCGACGAGGTCGACGCCAAGCCCGAGACCGCCATCGACCCCTACGCCGCCGAATCACCGGAAGAGTTCTTTGCCGTCGCGACCGAAGCCTACTTCTCCGATCCCGAGTCGCTGCGTGCCCTCGACCCGGCGGTGTTTGAGGAATTTCAGGGCTTCTACAGCGGCCAACGCTAAGCACCACGGGTGTGCGTGGTAATCTCCGCGCCGCTTGCGGGAGAGACCGGTGTGGACCTCGTGTCCGCGTCGGCGCCGAAGGAGCAACCGCCCCGGAAACTCTCAGGCAGAAGGACCGCAGGCAGCAGCAGATCATCTGGAAAGAGGCGCGCATCCGTGAGGTGCAGGCGTCCGCCGAAGGGATAACGCTCTCAGGCACGGATACAGATGGGGTGATCCACTCGATGCATCGGCGGTTTCCGTTCGCCCTGAGCCTGTCGAAGGGCGTGTGCGACGAACCACCGGGCGTCGATTCCGCATCCCCCCATTCGAGAGCCCGCCATGTCCGCACCGGTTTCCCTGCGCCAGCCCCACGTCGCCCGCGACTTCGCCGATCGCCATATCGGTCCCGCGCCGCAAGAGCAGCGCGAAATGCTCGACGCCATCGGCATCGCCAGCCTCGACGAACTGATCGCACAGACGGTGCCGGCCAGCATCCGCATGCAGGGTCTGCTGAGTTCGATGGGCGAAGCGCTCAGCGAAGTCGACGCCCTCGCGCGCCTGCGTGAACTCGCCGGACGCAACCAGGTGTTCACCTCGCTGATCGGTCAGGGTTACCACGGCACGGTGGTGCCTGGAGTCATCCAGCGCAACATCCTCGAGAACCCGGCCTGGTACACGGCCTATACGCCGTACCAGCCGGAGATCTCGCAGGGTCGCCTCGAAGCCCTGCTGAACTTTCAGACCATGGTTGCCGAGCTGACCGGGCTCGATGTCGCCAACGCCTCCCTGCTCGACGAAGGCACCGCCGCCGCCGAGGCCATGGCTGTGGCCGAGCGCTCGCGCAAGTCGAAGTCGAAGACCTTCTTCGTCGATGCCGACTGCCACCCGCAGACGATCGCGGTGGTCAAGGTACGTGCCGAGCCGCTTGGCTGGAACGTGATCGTCGGCGACCCCGACCGACACCTCGATGCCTCGGCAGTGTTTGGTGCACTGTTCCAGTATCCGGGCACGCGCGGTGATGTCCGTGACTTCCGCGCGGCGATCGCGAAGCTGAGGGCGGCCGGCGCGATCAGCGTGATCGCCGCCGATCCGCTGGCGCTGACCCTGCTCACGCCACCCGGTGAACTCGGCGCCGACATGGCAATCGGCTCGACCCAGCGCTTCGGCGTGCCGATGGGTTACGGCGGTCCGCATGCCGCGTACATGGCGGTGCGCGACGCAATCAAGCGTTCGATGCCGGGCCGCATCATCGGCCTGTCGATCGATTCGCGCGGCCAGCCCGCGGCGCGTCTCAGCCTGCAGACGCGCGAACAGCACATCCGTCGCGAGAAGGCGACCTCGAACATCTGTACGGCGCAGGTGCTGCTCGCGGTGATCGCATCGATGTACGCGCTGTATCACGGCCCCGAGGGCCTGAAGGCAATCGCCACAAGCGTGCACCGCCGCACCGCAGTGCTCGCCGCGGGGCTGCGCAAGCTCGGTTTCAAGGTCGACCAGGCCGCATTCTTCGATTCGATCACGGTCGACGCCGGTGCCAATGGCGCCGCGATTCTCGAACACGCGCTCGCCGCGAAGATCAATTTCCGCCAGTTCAGCGACGGCCGCTTGGGCATCGCGCTGGATGAGACGACCACCGATGCCGTGGTCGAACAGGTGTGGGCTGCGTTCGGTGGCAAGCTGCGCCTGGCCGAGATTGCAGTCGATGCGGTCGATGCCATTCCGGGCGACCTCGCGCGCAAGGGCAGCTGCCTGAAGCACCCGATCTTCAACCGTTACCGCACCGAAACCGAGCTGCTGCGCTACTTGCGCAAGCTCGCCGACCGCGACCTCGCGCTCGATCGCGCGATGATCCCGCTCGGCTCGTGCACGATGAAGTTGAATGCCACCGCCGAGATGATCCCGATCACCTGGTCCGAATTCGCGAACCTGCACCCGTTCGCACCAGCCGAGCAGGCGCATGGCTATCGCGAGCTGTGCGAAGACCTGAAGCGCTGGCTGGTCGAGATCACCGGATACGACGCGGTTTCGCTGCAACCGAACTCGGGCGCACAGGGCGAATACGCCGGGCTGCTCGCGATCCGCGGCTATCACCTGTCGCGCGGCGAAGGCCATCGCAAGGTGTGCCTGATTCCATCGAGCGCGCACGGCACCAATCCGGCGTCGGCGCAGATGGTCGGCATGGAGGTCGTGGTCGTGGACTGCGACGCGGAAGGCAACGTCGATGTCGCCGATCTCGCCGCCAAGGCCGAGCGGCATGCCGCCAACCTTGCGGCGCTGATGGTCACCTATCCCTCGACCCACGGCGTGTTCGAAGAACGCATCGGCGAGATCTGCGACCTGATCCATCGCCACGGCGGGCAGGTGTACATGGACGGCGCCAACATGAATGCGCAGGTGGGGCTGAGCCGGCCGGGCGAGTTCGGCGCCGATGTGTCGCACCTGAACCTGCACAAGACCTTCGCCATCCCGCACGGTGGCGGCGGTCCGGGCATGGGCCCGATCGGTGTGAAGGCGCACCTTGCGCCGTTCCTGCCGGGCCACCCGGAACTGGATGGCGGCAGTGCGCCGGTCGGCGCGGTCTCCGCCGCGCCGTACGGCTCGGCCTCGATCCTGCCGATCAGCTACGCCTACATCCTGATGCTCGGTGGCTCCGGTTTGAAGCTCGCGACTGAAGTCGCAATCTTGAACGCCAACTACATCGCCGCGCGTCTCGATGCGCACTTCCCGGTGCTGTACAAGAACCACAACGGCCGCGTCGCACACGAATGCATCGTCGATCCGCGCGCGCTCAAGAACAGCAGCGGCGTCAGCGTCGACGACATCGCCAAGCGCCTGATCGACTACGGATTCCACGCACCGACCATGAGCTTCCCGGTACCCGGCACCTTGATGATCGAACCGACCGAATCGGAATCGAAGTACGAGATCGACCGCTTCTGCGACGCGATGATCGCGATCCGCAACGAAATCGCCGATGTCGAGCGCGGCCGCTTCACGATCGAACAGAGCCCGCTGCGCCACGCCCCGCACACCGTGCATGACCTCACCGACGCCGAATGGACCCGTGCCTACTCACGCGAAGAAGCCGTGTTCCCCGGCGGCATGTCGCGCCAGGACAAATACTGGAGCCCGGTCAACCGCGTCGACAACGCCTACGGCGACCGCAACCTCGTCTGCATCTGCCCCACCCCCAACGAGTACCGCGACGCGGCGGCGTGAGTTGCCGGATCGGCTGAGAATGGCGACGGCGCAGCGATGCGCCGTTGCTTCTCACCGCTCGCAGGGACTCAGCGCCCGAGTTGCTTGCGTGCGGCTTCGACGATGCGTTCGACCGTGAAGCCGAAGTACGGGTAGAGCTTCTCGGCCGGGGCCGAGGCGCCGAAGCGGTCGATGCCGAAGACGGCGCCGTCGAGGCCGACGTACTTGCGCCAGAAGTCGCTGACGCCGGCTTCGATGGCGATGCGGGCGCGGCACCAGGAAGGCAGCACGCCTTCGCGCCATTCGATCGGCTGGGCGTCGAAGATCTGCGTGCATGGCATCGACACCACGCGCACGCCGACGCCTTCGCCATCCAGTACGCGCGCCGCGTCCATGGCCAGACCGACTTCGGAGCCGGTAGCGATCAGGATCAACTCGACCTTGGCGTTCAGCGGGTCGAGCAGCACGTAGCCCCCGCGCTCAATGTCGAGCAGTTGCTGGTCGCTGCGCAACTGATGCGGCAAGTTCTGGCGGCTGAACACCAGGCAGCTCGGGCCGGCCTTGCGTTCGATCGCATGCTTCCACGCGATGGCCGTCTCGACCGTGTCGCAGGGGCGCCAGACCGGATTGTTCGGGATATAGCGCAACGAGGCGAGGTGTTCGATCGGCTGGTGCGTCGGACCGTCTTCGCCGAGGCCGATCGAATCGTGCGTGTACACATGAATTGCGTGCGCCGGGATCAGCGCACTCATGCGCACGGCGTTGCGCGCGTAGTCGCTGAACACCAGGAAGGTGGCGTCGTAGGGAACGAAACCACCATGCAGCGCCAGCCCGTTGGCGATTGCGCTCATGCCGAACTCGCGCACGCCGAAGTGGATGTAGTTGCCGTTCGCCGGGTCGCTGTTGACGTTCTTCGATCCCTTCCACAGGGTCAGGTTGGAATGCGCCAAGTCGGCGCTGCCGCCAATCAATTCCGGCAACAGCGGTCCGAATGCGTCGAGCGTCATCTGCGAGGCCTTGCGCGAGGCCACCACCGGCCCCTCCGCCTGCAGCTTGCGCGCGTAGGCAAGCGCGTTGGCGGTGAAATCCGCGGGCAGGGAACTGCTCACGCGCCGCGAAAACTCGGCGGCCAGATCCGGATGCGCCTGCTCGTAGCGCGCGAACATCTGCTGCCACTCGGCTTCCCAGCGACTGCCGCGGGCACTCGCGTTCCAGGCCTCGTAGATCTCGTCCGGCACCACAAACGGTGCATGCGCCCAGCCCAGCGCCGCGCGAGCGCCAGCGATTTCTTCCTTGCCGAGCGGCGCACCGTGCGAGTTCTCCTTGCCGGCCTTGGTCGGCGCTCCAAAGCCAATGGTGGTGCGACAACAA
The DNA here is from genome assembly GCA_016703225.1 of Lysobacterales bacterium. Lineage (NCBI taxonomy): Bacteria > Pseudomonadati > Pseudomonadota > Gammaproteobacteria > Lysobacterales > Lysobacterales bacterium. The sequence continues at coordinate 133,710 of JADJCM010000002.1, read as the reverse complement.
ATCAAGGTCGGCTTGGCCGGATCGAGCGCGGCCGAGACCAGCGCCGCCTTGATTGCCTCGGCGTTGTGCCCATCGACACCGGCGATCACTTCCCAGCCGTACGACTCGAAGCGCGCACGCGTGTCATCGGTGAACCAGCCGCGCACATCGCCATCGATCGAGATGCTGTTGTCGTCGTACAGCGCGATCAGTTTGCCCAGCTTGAACGTGCCGGCGAGTGAACAAACCTCGTGCGAGATGCCTTCCATCAAGCAACCGTCACCGAGGAAGACGTAGGTGTTGTGATCGACGATGTCGAAGCTTTCCCGGTTGAAACGCGCCGCCAGCAGCTTCTCGGCCAGCGCCATGCCCACCGCATTGGCCAAGCCCTGTCCCAGTGGCCCGGTGGTGGTCTCGATCGCCGGATGCTCGTGTGCTTCTGGATGTCCGGCCGTCCTCGAATGCAGTTGCCGGAATGCCTTCAGTTGTTCGATCGGCAGGTCGTACCCGGCAAGATGCAAAAGCGAATACAGCAGCATCGAACCGTGCCCGTTGGAGAGCACGAAACGGTCGCGGTTCGCCCAGCGCGGATTGGTCGGGTTATGCCGCAGGAAGTCGTTCCACAGCACCTCGGCGATGTCAGCCATGCCCATCGGCATGCCCGGGTGACCGGACTTCGCTGCCTCGACGGCGTCCATCGACAAGGCACGGATGGCGTTCGCCAGATCACGACGGTTCGGCATGGGATCTCTCTCAGGGTCTACGATGGGCGCAGTCTCTTTCTGCGCGCGGATCGCCATTGTCCCGGCAGCCGTTGCATGCGGCAACCGGCGCTGGCTGCCGCCCCCAATTCGCCAGCACGCCCTTAGTCGATCCCGTGGTTGCGGCGCATTTCTTCGAAGGTCTGTGGCCGACCGATCAGGTAACCCTGCGCGTAGCGACAGTTGAGCGCACCGAGGGCCTGCAATTGGGCTTCGGTTTCCACTCCTTCGGCCACGATGTCGGAGTCGAGCGCGTGCACCATCTGCACGATGGCGCGAACAATCGCATGACAACGGGGCGCCTCCAGCATCTGGCGCACGAAGCCCTGATCAATTTTCACGGTCGAGAACTGCAGCTTGTGCAGATGTCCGAGATTCGAGTATCCGGTGCCGAAGTCGTCGAGCGCAACCTTGATCCCCAGCGCGTCGCAGCGGGCGATCAGTTCACCGACACGTTCGAAGTCGAGCATCAGGCTTTCGGTCACCTCAATCTTGATGTCGCACGGATCGATGCCATGGCGCGCCGAAGCACCCTGAACCGCCGACAGCATGTCGGCCTCGGCAAGCTGACGCCCGGACATGTTGACCGCCATGAATGGCAGGGGATCGACGCCGAGTTCGGAAAGTCTGGCCAGAGTTTCCGCAACCCGATCCAGCACGTATTCGCCGACCGGCAAAATCAGCGACGTTTCCTCGGCGAGCGCGATGAACTCAGCCGGAGAAATCGCGCCGCGCACCGGATGCGTCCAGCGCACCAGCGCCTCATAGCCGCTGATGCGTTGCTCGCGGATCTCATAGATCGGCTGGAAGCGCACCTCGAGCGTGCGGTTGTTCAGCGCGTCGCGCAATTGCGTCTCTAGGTGGATCTTGGCCACGGCCGTGTCGTCATAGCCATCCGCGTCGAGGCTGTGCTCGCCGCTCGAACTCACCACCACCGGTGCCTCGCCGCTGCGCAGGGCATTCAGTGCTGAACGATACCGGTTCAACTGACCCTTCAGCAGTGCGCGCACGATCGGGTCGGAGGCCTCGATGCGCTCGTTGATCTGCGCCCGATCGACTTCGATCAGACGCACCTCGGTCAGCGCACGGGCGGTGGCGGTACGCGGCGCATCATCGATCACCGCCATTTCTCCGAGCAAATCGCCCGGCCCGAGGATGCTCAGCACCAGCGGAATTCCATCCTGCTGCGTCAGGATCTCGACCTTTCCGGACTCGACCAGGTAAGCCGATGTGGGCGGATCGCCCTCGCGGAACACGACCTCACCGGGACTGAACTGCAGGCGCTTGGTTCCCATCGGCGACTCTCCACGCTGAGCGGAATGCTAACAGCGCAGCGCAGCGCCGTCCCAAAGACGAAGGCCGCCCTGAGGCGGCCTTCGTTCCAAACACACCGTGCGCGTGAGACTACGGAATGCTCACGTTGCAGCTCGTCGTGCTGCCCGCCGCACCCAGTGCGACTGTGCAAATCGGAACACCGGCACCGCACACTGCGCAAGCCCCACCCCAAGTCGCATTCGCGGACGCCGCGAGGACGATATTGGCGAACGGGTTGAACGTGGCCACGCAAGTGCCGGGGCCGTTGCAGTTCAACGCTGTCGACGGATTGGTCGACATAACGTTGCCGCCCGTGCTCATCACCACCTCGATATTGGCCGAATCGCAACCAGCTGGCGGCGACGGACTGAAGTAGTCGCAAATATCACGGGTTCCCCAAACGATTTCTACGTCAGCCTCGTTGTTGATAGTGCGGAACGTGCAACCTGCATCGCTGCCGCCGCTGCCACCAACCAGATCGAAACCTTCTGCATCGATAACTGTGATGGTTTCGCCCTGGGCGTTGGTCAGTCCCGGATGCGTGCTGATGTTCAGGAACTGCGGCGAGTTGGCCTCACAGGTTCCAACGATAAGCACGTTGGGCACACGGACGCCCGAAGAGTCGACCAAGCGCAGGGTGAAGATCCGTGCTCCGTCGCCAGAGGTACGGCTCGGGAATGCATACAGGTACCAATTGTTGTTGACCCGAATGCTGATGTCGTCGCTGACGGATCCGAGGCTGAAGCGGAGCTTGCCTTGCTCGGCGTCGGACTGCGGCAGACCCGATGTCAACACTGTGGCGATTACACATCCATCAGATCCGGTCAGATTTGCAAGCTGCCCCTGGTTCGCGACTCCATCGACACTGCCTTGTCCGAACAGATTCTCGAAGGTGAACATCAAGCGCGCGCCTGGCACTCCCTGGCCCCTCGCGTCCAGCACGCAAACCTGCACGCCGACCGTGGAATTGCCGGCAATCGGATCCGGCGAGGCCAAGATCGTCCCCGGAGACATGCCCGGGAGCCGCAGGTACTCGGCATCGGTCACCAGCTCTGGCGCGCCGTTGACGATGTCGCCATTGCCCTGTGCATAAAGAATCGCCAGCTTGCCAATCTTCGAAGCGGGGTAGGCCATCTGTGCGAACACCACGCCGTTCTGGTCAGTGAGGGCCGAGGCTGTCACATTCGCGTCCTGCGCACGACCAATCACGTACGGAAGCACCGGGCCATTGTTCACTGCGGCGCCCGTGTCATCGTTGTGATTGAACCTCTGCGCGACCGTGAGACTCGTGTTGGTCGGCACCGAAGCAACTCGGCGCGCGCTTTCCAGATCGCGATTCCCGTTCGACTCCTCGCCGAATACGATCAACGTGTCATTGGGACCCGCGCCGCCCCCGGCCGTCTTGAACGCACCCGTGGGAGCGGTGAACGCGGTACCTCCTTCTTGCGGATCGCCGTCACCACCATGGATCGCGAAATCACCTCCGCTCTGCGGCCCGTCGATAGCCCCAAACCGGATCTCAGTACCGGAGGTCACGGGGTTGCCGTAGCGATCTGTCGCCAGAGCCGCCACGTTGAACAGGTACGACCCGGTGTTCGACTGCGACACGCCGTCGTCAAACACGATCTCGGTGATCGCCTCCTGTGTCGCCGTGGTGATATCGAGGTCAAACAGCCGCCCGTCCCCGACCGTCACACTGATCAGCGAAGACACTGCGTCCGAGATGCCGTTATCGACGTTATTGTCCGCACGATCACTGGTAGCCCGAATTTGGAACGTACCGACCCGGGTTCCCGCCTCGTAGGAGAAACCAGCGATGCCTTGCAATGTCCGCGCACGGACGGTCCCCGCAGTCATGGTCTGGCCCTGCGCGTTGACGGACCGCAGACGTTCGCCGCCCTGCGCTCCCGCCACGATTTCCACTTCGACGTTGTTTACAGGCGCGGAACTCGTGCCCGGATCGGGCACCTTGGCTCCGGAACCGTCGTAGACGTACGCTTGGATATGCTCCACGTGATTGCCTGGCGCATCATTGGCGTAAAGGTATCGACCGTTGCGGCTGAGATCGATCGAGGCTGGGAGCGGCGGCAGGCCGGAAACAGTGACGAAGGTCAATTGCGTCTGGACCGTCTCGTCGGTGTCCGGATCCTGCGTGGTGACCGTCATTACCGCCGTCCCAGCTTCGTTGTAGCTGTGGAAAAAAAGGTTGGCCTTGCCCGCAACCACGTCGACAGGCGCCTGACCCATGATGGTCAGGAACTCGTTGTTTTCGATTTCCGGAGTAGACGGGTCATCTATGGTCTCCGGATCGTCCAGCATGGAGAAGCCGCCGGCGGGATTGACCGGATTGACCGAGACGGCAGCGGTCAGCGTACGGCCGGAGGGAACGACCGTCACGAGCTCGCCGTTCAGACGCCGCCATGTCAAGGTAATCTCGCTCATGAAGGGCGACCCAATAAAGGGAGAAACCCCGAATCGGTTGAGCGGCAGCGACGTTGTTTGCGCAACCAGACTCAACCGTGGATCGGCTGGCGCTCCAGCCGAGATGGTGATACCGGCCGTCGCCGACACCTGAGCCGAGCCAGCTGCCGAATTGACAGCAGTCGCCGTCAGCGTCATGGCGCCTACAGCGCGACTGTGAAAGCGGAACAGCGCGGTGCCACCGCTGGTCGTGGCCGTGATGCGCTCGCCAATGAACGGTCCGGTGCCGACGCGTTGCAGCGAGGACACCAAGCCGATGCTGCCGGACGAGACCTGCACCGTCACCTGCGTGCCATCGGAGACGGCAGTCCCGTTTGACGAGGTCACGCGTACCGGCACATCGACCAGCGCGAACGGGGTGGTTTGGCTCTGTGCCGGCGATACCACCACGCGCAACCCCGGTGCCGTAAAGCCACCATCGTTGCCGCTACTGCCACCGCCACCGCAGCTGGCCAGCGCGAGCGCGGCCAGCCATGCGCCCACTGCCTTCGCGAACTTAGTCATGTCGATCTCCACGTTCTGTACCCGAGTTCAAATTGGTCATGATTCCGATCATTTCTTGCCCCGTTGGCGCAGGATCTTGGGCGTTACGAAAATGAGCAGCTCCGCCTTGGATGTTAAGCGCGACTTTTTCTTGAACAGATTGCCGATGGCGGGGATATCCCCGAGGAACGGCACCTTGGCCAGGTCCTCGCGGGTCTTGAACTCGTACACACCGCCAAGCACAACGGTTTGGCCGTTGTCGACCAACACCGCCGTATTCAACTCGCGCTTGTTGATTTGCGGCACGTCGCCGATCGAGGTGGAGACGTAGCCAGCAAGCTCGTCCTTCTTCACATTCATGGCCAGGAAGATGCGGTCGTCCTGAGTAATGGTTGGCGTGACTTTGAGCTCCAGCAGCACTTCCTTGAACTGGACCTGCGGAATCGGAATGCCACCACCTCCACCCGATGCCGAAATGGTCACGTAGCCCACCTCGTCGCCTTGCTTGATGACGGCCTCGCGCTGGTTCGCAGTGATAACCCGCGGACTCGCCACGACTTCGCCCCTGCCCTCGGTCTGGAGCGCAGACAGTTCCAAGTCAAGAATATAGTCCGCTGCCAGCACCGACCAGCCGAAGCTCCCGGCACCAGCTGACGCGGGCAGATTGACATTCAGTCGGTTCGAAAGCGCCGGGCCGAAAATCCCGGAGCCATTCGCCCCCGGCGTTGCTACGGGAAGCCCGCTGGAACGACCTGCCAGCCGATTGGCCAAGGCCGCATTGATCATCTGGTCGGTCCCCTGGACCGTTCCCGACGATGTGATGACGTTGCCATGGTGGTCCTCGTAGGCACCAGATACACCGAAGCGCGCACCAAGCTCTCTGGAGAACGTGTCCGTGGCAACAACGATACGCGCCTCGATCAGCACCTGATCGACTGGACGATCCAGCAATTCGATCAGATCCTTCAGCTCCTTGATCTTCTCGGCCGTGTCGTTCACCAATAGCGTATTGGTGCGCTTGTCAAAAGTGACGCTGCCGCGCTTCGACAAAAACCCGCGTTCCAGGTTTTGGGCCTGCTGACCCCCACCCTGCTGTGTTGCTTGAATTGCATCTTCAGTGAGCAGCTTTACGATGTCCTGGGCACTGCCGTAGTTCACGGCAATGTATTCGGTCAGCAACGGAGCGCGGTCTTCCAGTGCGATGCGCGCGTCTTCTATCGCCTGCTCGCGTTGCGCGATCTCGGCGGTCGGGGCAATCCAGACGACATTGCCCTGGCTGCGCTTGTCGAGGCCCTTGGCCTGAAGAATGATGTCGAGCGCCTGATCCCACGGAACATTGACCAGTCGCAAGGTGACGTTTCCGCTCACGCTGTCGGCTACCACGATGTTCAACTCGGAGACATCGGCGATCAGCTGCAATGCCGAGCGCACCGGGATGTCCTGGATGTTGAAAGTAACCGGCGTACCATCGTACTCGACCGGCTCGCCGAGCTTCTTGCGCTCATCGTCCTTTGCCGTGACTTTTGCGATCTCGACCACCAGTTCATTTCCGGTCTGGTAGGCCATGTGCTCGAACGCACCGGTGGTCTGGATTTCCATGCGCGCGCCGCCGCGCGCTCGCGTCTCGATGAACTGAACCGGCGTCGCGAAGTCGGTCACGTCCAGGCGAATCGGCAAGTCGTTCGACAGGCTCACATCAAACAGGTCCACGATCAACTTGTTGCCCTCGCGACGCAGGTCAGTGCCGGCGCCATCCTTGTCGAAGTTGACGATCACGCGTCCCTCGCCCGCAGTTCCGCGGCGAAAGTCGACTTGCGTCACGCTGGGCTGGCGAATTCCGGCGGTTGCGCTGCCGACCGCGGGCGTCTCGACTTTGCCAGCACCCCTCGCGATCGCCAGGATGAGGCTATTGCCGTCGATCCGCGACTCGAACGCAGCGGGGTGGAAGAGCTCTACGACAACTCGCGTCCGCCCTCCCGCTTCCACCGCCGAGACCGACGCCGCAGCGCCACTGCCGACATTGATGCGGCGCTCGGTCAATCCGTTCTGGGTGTCATCCAGGTCCACGGCGATTCGCGGCGGCGACTCCGTGGCAAAGGCCCGTGGCGCCTGCGGCGGACTGGCCAGCCGGATCGTGATCTCCGTCGTCCCATCCGGCGTCGACGCATAACTGATGTCCTCGACCCGATTGGACGCGAGCGCGCCAACCGAGATGAACGCCAGTGCTGTGATGATGACCGTACGACCGAGCGTCGTGAGCAAGCCGGCATCAATGTGTTGCGCGAGCCGTTGCGTGATCGTTTGTGTGCTCATGCGTGCCACTCCTGATTATTCATCGTCCAGCGCGATCGACGCAGGACGCTCGATCCAACCGCCATTGCCATTGGAAACCAATTCCACCAAGTCAACTCTGTCTTCGTAGATGGCGGTGATCTGCCCATCGTTCTGGCCGATGTAGTTGCCAGGCCGCAACCGGTGCACCACTCCGTCCGGGTCATTCAGCAGCGCGGTCAATTCGTTGACGGTGCCGAGAGTTCCGACCATGTCGAGACTATCGAGTGGATAGGACTCGAGGTACTCCTTCGGTCGGTCCGGATCGGGCTTCGGACCAACACCGCCGCCTGAAGGCGCGTTCTCGTCCTCGCTGAAGGGCGCGAACGGATCCCGCAACTCGAACGCGGCGTAGGGAAACGGGGGAAATTCACGCATTGCCGGTAGCGGCTCAACCGGTGCCCCTTGACGAGAACGGATCTCGTAGAGCTGTTCCTCGAGATCACGGGTACCCTTGGCGCAACCGCCGAGCAACAGCGATAATCCGAGAGCGATTGCAGGAACGGAGGTTTCCAGTCGCATGTTGTGCATCCTCATGGTGCCCTCCTCACTGCGCCGGACGGGCTGAGGTTGCCGCCCCAGCACCCGCGGAGGTCGTCTCTGCCGACACAGCAGAAAGCTCGTCTTCGTCCAGGTAACGATAAGTTTTGACCGTACCCTCCAGCACCAGAGAACCGGAGCTGGAGGACGCCGCCCCCGCCTTGCCGCCCGGCGCCGTTGCCGCCTTGTCCACCGGTGTGAGCGAAACATCGTGCATGGTCAGAATGACGACCCGCGGCAGCGACGCCACACCACTGACAAACGCTCCAAACTGGTGGTAGGTACCCTTCATGCGCAAGGTAATCGGCTTCTCGGCGTAGAACTCCTTGGCGACCTCCGGACCCGGCTCGAACAATTCGTTGTCGATTCCGGAGGAAAGTGCGGTCTGGGATACGTCGATCAGGAGGTCCGGCATCTCGGTCTTACTGGGCAATTGACGGATCATCTGGCGCAACAGCTCCCTCATCTCCTCAAGTTGCTTCTTGTACTCCTCGAGATTGACGACTTTGCCCTGCTTCTCGGTAAAGACCGAGACCAACTCCAGTTCCTTGGCCCGCAGCACTTCCAACTCGTCGTTGGCAGGCTTGATCTTCATGAAGATGCCGGCGGCGACGACGACTGCAAACAACAGGAATGCGGCCAGGAACTTGATCGGCAGCGGCCAAGACCCATAGTTCTTGGCGTCGAGATTGTTGATGTCAGACAGCTTCATGGCACGCCTCCGTCCGATGCAGTGGCGGCGGCTCCAGGATCTCCGGTCTCTGCGTCGGCGCCTTGTCCTTCGACCTTCTCGTCTTCAGACTTGCGCAGATTGGCCGTGAGCGAGAACCGGTAGCGCGCTGACTTGTCGGGCGTGGTGGCCTCGACAATCTTGAGGTCTGGATTGCGGATCCAACCGGCCTTCTCCATGTTCCGCATATACGCCGATACTCTCGCATTCGACTGCGCCATTCCGCCGATCTCCAGCGAGTCAGCGCTCTGCTTCAACGATGTCAGGCGCACTCCGTCCGGAAGCGTCCGAACCAGTTCATCGAACATGTGCACCATCTGCGTCCGGCTGGACTGCAGCTGTTCGATGATGCGCTTGCGCTGCAGCAGCTGTTCCCGCGTCTGCTGCAAGGCATCGATTTCCTTGATCTTGGCGTCAAGCGCGGTGATCTCTCGCTCGAGCAACTGATTGCGCACAGCCTGGTCCTCGTGCAGGCCACCCCAATGGAAAATCGCAGCCCCCACCGCGAGCGCGCCCATCAGCAGGGCGCCCCCGAGCATGGTCTGGAACTCGCGTTCGCGCGCCTTGCGTCGCTCCGCGCGCCACGGCAATAGGTTGATCTTGGCCATCAGTCGAAGCTCCTCAGGGCGAGACCGCATGCGATCATCAGGGCTGGCGCATCCTGGGCAAGCGTCTGCGCCTGGACCCGGTTCGACAGCGTCATGCCCGCAAGCGGATTGGCCACGATGGTCGGTACACCAATCTGTTCCTCGACCATCTCGGCGACGCCGGCAATCGAGGCGCAGCCACCGGCCAACACCACCTGGTCGACCTTGCTGAATTCGGTGCCGGCGAAAAAGAACTGCAGCAGGCGACTGATCTGTTGGACCATCGCCTCCTTGAATGGCTCCAGCACCTCGATTTCGTAGCTCTCCGGGAGGCCACCCTGGCGCTTGGCCATGCCGGCTTCCTCGTAAGACAAGCCATAGCGCCGCATCACTTCGTCGGTGAGCTGCTTGCCTCCGAACACCTGCTCGCGGGTGTAGATGGTGCGCTGGTTCTTGAGCACCGACAGCGTGGTCATGGTCGCGCCGATATCAACCACGGCAACGGTCGCATCCTTCGGTACACTCAGCTGGTCGGCGAGAAGCTTGTAGGCGTTCTCCATGGCGAAGGCCTCGACGTCCACGACCTTGGCCGCCAAGCCGCCCACATCCAGCGCCGCCACGCGCACGTCCACATTTTCGGTGCGCGACGCGGCAAGCAGGACATTCATCAACTCGGGATTGTCCTTGACCGGCCCGACGACCTCGAAATCCAGGCTGACTTCCTCCAGCGGATACGGGATGTACTGCTGCGCCTCGGCCATGATCTGCCCTTCCAGATCGTCTTCGGACAGATCCGCCTGCATCGGGATGATCTTGGTGATCACCGCCGAGCCCGCCACCGACGCCGCCGCGAACTTGGTGCGGGCGCCGCTGCGCGCGAACGCGCGCTTGATTGCCTCGCCCACGGCCTCGACCTCGACGATGTTCTTCTCGACGACGGCATTGGGCGGCAACGGTTCCACGGCGTAGTGCTCAACCTTGTAACGGCCACCAGCCTGTGACAATTGCAACAGCTTCACCGCTGTGGAGCTGATGTCCACGCCGATCAGAGGAGGTGTACTTGCGCTGAAAAGTCCCACACTTTTTCCCCTTGCCACGGGCTCTTACGAGCGGTTCATGCGTACCTACATTAAATCCCAATCTTAACCATCTGGCAACAGTCCCCGAATTCCGGCCCCAAAACGTCGACTTGACGCTACTCCGCGGCCGTTTTCTTGGCAATGCCCCCTATACTGGCGTTCTTTTTCCCACGCGCGCGGGCCCGGAACTGTGATGCGCCTCATTCGAAGGCTGTTGAAGTGGTCGTTGATCCTCGGCCTGACCGGGTTTGTGCTGGCGGTGGCGACGCTCGCCGTGGCCTACTGGCTGATTGAACCGCGCCTGCCCACAGCCCAAGAGATCCGCGACGTACGCATGCAGGTGCCGCTGCGGGTCTATTCGCGGGATGGCAAGTTGATCGCCATGTTCGGCGAGACCAAGCGTACGCCGGTCGACATCAGCGAAGTGCCGCCAATGGTGCGCAATGCCTTCCTGGCGATCGAGGACGCGCGCTTCTACGAGCATCCGGGCATCGACTGGCGCGGCATCGCCCGTGCGGTCTGGCTGCTGGCGACCACCGACGACCGCCGCGTGCCCGGTGGCAGCACCATCACCCAGCAGGTCGCACGCAACTTCTTCCTGAGCAACGAATACTCGTTGACCCGAAAGTTCGCGGAGATCTTCCTGGCACTGCGACTGGAACGCGAGCTCAGCAAGGACGAGATCCTCGAGCTCTACCTCAACAAAATCTTCTTCGGCTATCGCTCTTACGGCGTGGCTGCAGCAGCCGAGTTCTACTACGGGAAGAAGCTGTCCGAACTGGACCTGGCGGAAGCCGCCATGCTGGCCTCGATCCCAAAGTTCCCTTCCAGCGGCAATCCGCTGACCAACCCCGATCGAGCACTCGTCCGCCGCAATTACGTGCTCGAACGCATGGCCGAGATCGGCTCGATCAATCGTGAACAGATGCTCGTGGCGCAGGAGCGGCCAAGCGTCGCGTTTCCGCATGAGCCAGCGATTGAGCTCGACGCCCCCTATCTCGCGGAGATGGTGCGCGTGGAGGTGATCGAGCGCATCGGCGCTGACGCCCTCGAGAACGGTTACCGCGCCATCACCAGCATCGATTCACGATTGCAGGAAGCGGCCAACGCCGCAGTCCGCGATCGCCTGTTGGCGTTCGACCAGCGCAAGGGTTTCCGCGGCCCGGAGGCGCAGCTTGACCTGGCGGTCTTGCCGTCAGTCGAGGCCCGTCGCGCCGCAGTTGCCGCTTACCGGACGGTGTCTGGACTGGTGCCCGCCCTGGTCGTCGACAGCGACGCAGCAAGCGCCTCGCTCTTGCTCGCCGACGGCCAGACTGCCGTGCTCGACCTCGCTGCGGTTGATTGGGCGCGCAAGCGCAATGCCGATGGCGTCCTGGGACCCAGGCCCAAGTCCGTGACCCAAGCGCTTGTACCTGGCGACCTCGTTCGGATCGCCCGCGATGCCGAGGGCAACTGGCGCCTGTCGCAGTTGCCGCGCGCCCAGGCCGCCCTGGCCGCGATCGACCCCGAGGACGGCGCCATTCGCGCGATCACCGGCGGCTTCAGCTTCACCCTGTCGAAGTTCAACCGCGCGACCCAGAGCAACCGCCAACCGGGATCCAGCTTCAAGCCATTCGTCTACGCGGCGGCCTTCGAACGGGGCTTCAACCCGGCCTCCATCGTCAACGACGCACCGCTGGCCTTTGCCGATCCTTCCGCCGAGGGCGGGGTCTGGAAGCCGCAGAACGACAACGAGAAGTTCTATGGCCCGATGCGCCTGCGCGAAGCCATGGTGCTGTCGCGAAATCTGGTGTCGGTACGCCTGCTCGACGCCATCGGTGTCGGCTTCGCGCGCGAGTACATGCAACGCTTCGGGTTCCCGCCCGAGTCGCTGCCGCAGAATCTGTCGTTGGCGCTGGGCACCTCATCGCTGCCACCGCTGGCCTTGGCGCGTGGCTACTCGGTGTTCGCGAACGGCGGCTACGGCATCGACACCTACGCCGTGGAGCGCATCGAGGACGATCTGGGCAACGCGATCTTCAGCGCGAAGCCGAAGCGCGCCTGTCGCCAGTGCATCGCCCGCGAGTCCGCAGCAGACGACACGACCGGGGCCGCCACCGCCGACGATCTTTCGGCCGTGCTCGCGGGCGCGGCGCCAATCCAAACCACTACGGCGCTGGCCCCACCGGCAACCGCCGCCGAACCGCATCCGCCGGCGGACGCAGCTCTGGCTCCGCGCGTCATCGACGAGCGCAATGCATTCCTCATTACGAGCGTACTGCGCGATGTCGTCAAGCGCGGCACCGGACATGGCGCGATGGTTCTCGGACGCAACGACCTTGCCGGCAAGACCGGCACCACCAACAACTACCGCGATGCCTGGTTCTCGGGCTTCAATCCCGCGCTGGTGGCGACGGTGTGGATGGGCCATGACGACTTCACTTCGCTCGGCGACCGCGAGTTTGCGGCGCAGACTGCACTGCCGATCTGGATCGACTTCATGCGCGTGGCACTGGACGGCATGCCGCAACTCGAACTCATTGTGCCCAATGGCATCACCACGGCACCCATCGATGGCGCCGGCAACCTGCTGTCGACACGAGGCGAAGGTGGCATCGTCGAGTTTTTCAAGACCGAGGACCTGATGCGCCTCTCGGTGGTCGACGAAAACAGCGGCGAGAATCAGGACGCGGAACAACAGGGAATCGATCTGTTCTGAGGCGGGACATGGGCAAACGCAACATCGACCTGCGGACACAACTGGCCCATGACGCGGCACGCATCATGGCCGAGCAGGGCATCCGCGACTATGGTCTGGCCAAGCGCAAGGCGGCCGAGCGCAGCGCCAGCAGCGACGAGCGCGACCTGCCGTCGAACCGGGAAATCGAAGCAGCGCTGCGCGACTATCAGCGCCTGTTCCAATCGAACTCGCAACCGCAGCGCCTGCGAGAATTGCGCCGCGTCGCGGTCGAAGCGATGCGCTTCTTCGCGCGCTTCGAGCCACGCCTCGTCGGCGCAGTATTGGAAGGGACCGCAGACCAGCACTCCGCGGTTTGCCTGCATCTGTTCGACGATGACCCGTCGGCGGTGCCGCGCTTCCTCGATGAACAAGGTATACCCTACGATGAGGACGACCGCGTGCTGCGCTGGTCGCGCCACGAGAGCGATGAGTATCCGGTGCTGCTTTTCGACGCCGACAACAACGCCATCGACCTGACCCTGCTGCCGCGCCTGGGCTTGCACCAGGCCCCGATGTCGCGCACCAGCGACGCGCCGATGCAGCGCGCGTCGCTCAATGCCGTGCTCGCCCTGCTGGCCCGCGAAGCGAGCCCTTGAACTGCACCGACTGAATCAATGCAAGACTGGTCAGCGTTGCGCGATGCCGACGTAATCGCGCGCCGGCGCGCCGGTGTAGACCTGTCGCGGCCGGCCGATCTTGGCGTCGGGCGTGACGTTCTGCTCCAGCCAGTGCGCCACCCAGCCGGCGGTGCGGGCGATCGCGAACATCACCGTGAACATCTCGGTCGGTATGTTGAGCGCCTTGTAGATCAGCCCGGAATAGAAGTCGACGTTCGGGTACAGCTTGCGTTCGATGAAGTACGAATCCTTCAACGCGGCTTCTTCGAGCTTCATCGCCACTTCCAGCAGCGGATCGTGCACGCCGAGATCGTTCAGCACTTTGTGGCACATCTCGCGGATGATCTTCGCGCGGGGGTCGAAGTTCTTGTAGACGCGATGCCCGAAGCCCATCAGACGGAAGGTGGAGTTCTTGTCCTTCGCCTTCTCGATCGCCTTGCCGACCTGGTCGGCGCTGCCGATCTCGTTGAGCATGGTCAGCACCGCTTCGTTGGCGCCGCCGTGCGCAGGCCCCCACAGCGCGGCAATGCCGGCGGCAACGCAAGCATAGGGGTTGGCGCCAGTCGAGCCGACCATGCGCACCGTCGATGTCGAGGCGTTCTGCTCGTGGTCGGCGTGCAGAATGAACAACAGGTCGAGCGCCTTGGCCGCAACCGGCGGCAGCTCCAGCGGTTCGGACGGCACCTCGAACATCATGTGCAGGAAGCGCGTGCAGTAGTCGAGGTTGTTGCGCGGATAGCGGTTCGGCCAGCCGATCGAATAGCGGTAGCAGGCGGCGGCGATGGTCGGCACCTTGGCGATCAGGCGCACCGCGGCCAGGCGGCGCTGCTCGGCGTCGTCGATGTCGAGCGAGTCGTGGTAGAACGCCGCGAGCGAACCGATCATGCCGCACAGCATCGCCATCGGATGCGCGTCGTGGCGGAAGCCGCCGAGGAAGCTCTTGACCGCCTCGTGCATCATCGTGTGGTGCGTGACTTCGTGCTCGAAGGTGCTGAACTGCGCTGCGCTCGGGAGCTCGCCGTTCATCAGCAGGTAGGCGACTTCGAGGAAGTTGGAGTGTTTCGCCAGCTGCTCGATCGGGTAGCCGCGATACATCAGGATGCCGGCATCACCGTCGATGTAAGTGATCGCACTGCGGCAACTCGCCGTCGACATGAAGCCCGGGTCATAGGTGAACAGACCGGTTTCCTTGTGCAGCTTGCCGATATCGATGGCCTCCGGACCGACGCTGCCGCTGACTACCGGCAAGCTCGCGCTTCGCCCGCTGGTGCTATCGCTGACCTGCACAAAATGGTTCGACACTGGACACCCCTTCGTTCGTTTGTTCGCTTGGCATTATCGCACGGGCGTTTGTCGATTCCGACGCACGCCACCTGCTTTTGCAAACCCCCAAAAGACAAACGCCGCGACCCTGCGGCCACGGCGTTTGCTTGCCCCGTGCGGCGCGTTCCTGCGCCGGACGAATTACTTGCTGGCGTAGCGCTTGCGGAACTTCTCGAGACGACCGCCGGTGTCGACGATCTTGTGCTTGCCCGTGTAGAACGGATGCGAAGCCGAGGAAAGCTCGAGCTTGACCAGCGGATATTCCTTGCCGTCTTCCCAAGTGGTCTTGTCCTTGCTCGACATGGTCGAACGGGTCAGGAACTTGAAATCGGCGGTGACGTCGTGGAACACGACTTCGTGATACTTGGGATGGATATCAGCTTTCATGACGAGGAACCGGCCGCAAAAAAGAGGCGCATCGTAGTCAGATCGGGCGCGCTTGGCAATACAAGACTTGCATTGCGCCGGGCCTCTGCATTTTTCCCTTTTCAATCATGGCGATGTCAGAGCTGATCGGATCAGTTCCGCGAACCGGCCGGGCTGATAGCGCATCAGAATGCGGCTTTGCTCGCGCCAGCCGCCGCGTCGCGCCCAGTCCACCACGCTCATGCCGCGGGTCAGGGCGCCATCCAGTTCGATCCGGACTGCGCGGGTTTCCCACTGCTCAACCGCATCGGCATCCAGTGCCACGGCCATCGCCAGTGCATCCGCCGCATGCCAGTTGGCGAGCTTGCGCTGCTCCTGCATCCAGTCCCGCGTTTTGCGCGAGATGGCGTCGTAGAAGCGTGCATGCGCATACCCGGATGCCAGCCAGGCGCTGATGTCGGCGAACGGGATGGCGTGGCGCAGGGTCGCCTCCCAATCGACCAGCTCCAGTTGCGGCCAGGCGTCGAATACGATGGCAGCCGCCTCCGGATCGAAGTGGAAATTGAACTCGCTGGTCACGCGCGACACGTTGCCGTGGCCAGTGACCGCCCCGCCCATCACCACCAGGCGCCGCACGCGATGCGGCAGCCCGGGGTCGAGCTTGAGCGCCAGCGCCAAGTTGCTCAGCGGTCCGAGCATGACAAACACGAGTTCGCCGGGGAACGCCTGCGCCAGGCGCACCATCGCCAGCGCCGCATGTTCGCCGGCAGCAGCACGCGCCGGCGCCGGGAGTCCGACATCGCCGAAGCCATCGCGGCCATGCACGAAGGCGGCGTCCTCAGCGGGGCGCACCAGCGGCGCCTCGCAACCGGCGAACACTGGAGTGTCGGCACCGACCAGCTCGATGAGGTTCAAGGCATTGCGCAGGGTGTGTTCGATGCCGACATTGCCGGCGGTGATGGTCAGCGCTTCGACCTTCGCGCGCGGATGGGTGTAGGCCATCAGCAACGCGAGCGCGTCGTCCACGCCTGGGTCGGTATCGA
This sequence comes from Lysobacterales bacterium, assembly GCA_016703225.1. Classification (NCBI taxonomy): domain Bacteria; kingdom Pseudomonadati; phylum Pseudomonadota; class Gammaproteobacteria; order Lysobacterales; species Lysobacterales bacterium. Next base: position 117,357 of record JADJCM010000002.1, on the reverse strand, counting down.
TCAGCAGTCTTTGCATGGGCGCTCCTCAGGCCTGAGCATATTCAACGGCGAAACCGATCCAGCGCGCCACCAGCGCGTCGGCCGCGCGCGGATCGTGTTCAAGCAGCCAGTCGGCCGCCTGCGCGACCATCGGCAGCACTTCGGCATCGCGCATCAGGTCGGCGACGCGCAGACTGAGCTGACCGGTCTGGCGGGTGCCGACCACGTCGCCCGGCCCGCGCAGTTCAAGGTCTTTTTCGGCGATGCGAAAACCGTCGTTGCTCTCGCGCATCACCGCGATGCGTTCGCGCGCCAGCGGCGACAGCGGCGGCTGCCAGATCAGCACGCAACTGGATACGGCCGCGCCGCGACCAACGCGGCCGCGCAGTTGGTGCAGTTGCGCCAGCCCCAGGCGCTCGGCGTTGTCGATCACCATCAGGCTGGCATTGGCGACGTCGACGCCCACCTCGATCACCGTGGTCGCCACCAGCAGGCGCAGCTCGCCGGACTTGAACGCTTCCATCACCGCTTGTTTTTCGCGCGGCTTCATGCGCCCGTGCAACAGGCCGATGCGCAAGCTCGGCAGCGCCAGCACCAGCGACTCGTAGGTCGCCTGCGCCGCCTTGGCCTCCAGCTGTTCGGACTCCTCGATCAAGGGACACACCCAGTACGCCTGACGCCCTTCGGCGCAGGCGATGCGGATGCGCTCGATGACATCGTCACGGCGCGCATCGGAGACCGCCACCGTCTGCACCGGGGTTCGCCCCGGCGGCAACTCGTCGATCACCGAGACATCGAGATCGGCATAGGCCGCCATCGCCAGGGTGCGTGGAATCGGGGTGGCGGTCATGACCAACTGGTGCGGTGTGCGCTCGCCATCGCGACCCTTGTTGCGCAGGGCCAAGCGCTGATGCACGCCGAAGCGGTGCTGCTCGTCAATGATGGCAAGGCCGAGGTTGGCGAATTGAACGCCTTCCTGCATCAGCGCGTGGGTGCCGATGACCACTTCGGCCCCGGCCGCGATTTCGGCGAGCGCCTGCTTGCGCGCCTTGCCGGCGACCTTGCCGGCAAGCCAGACCACGCGCAGTCCGAACGGCTGCAGCCAGCGCGTGAACTGCTGCAGATGCTGCTCTGCCAGCAGCTCGGTCGGTGCCATCACCGCACTCTGCTGGCCGGCGTCGGCGGCAGCGAGCGCGGCCAACGCGGCGACCACGGTCTTGCCCGAACCGACGTCACCCTGCACCAGGCGCAACATCGCCTTGTCCGCCGCCAGGTCGCGGTCGATCTCGGCGAGCACGCGTCGTTGTGCTGCCGTCAGGGCGAACGGCAAGGCTGCGAGGAAACTCCGCCGCCGCGCCCGGTCATGGCGGATGCGAGGCGCTGCAATCATGCGCAGATGACGGCGCAGCCGACGCATGCCGATCTGGTGCGCGAGCAGTTCATCGAAAGCCAATCGCTGCTGCGCCGGATGAGTGCGTGCGATCAGCGACGCAATATCGGCATCTGCGGGCGGCGCATGCACCAGCCGCAGCGCGGCACCCAGTGCCGGCCAGCCGGCACTGCGGCGCAGCGTAGCGGGCACCACGTCGAGCACGTCGTCTTCGGGCAGCGCTGCCAGCGCGAGCCGCGCGAGCCGGATCAACGTGGCCTGCCCGACACCTTCTCCCGCCGGGTAGACCGGCGTCAGCGCGGCCTCGAGTGGCGTATCCGGCCGCACTCGCTGGTAACGCGGGTGCACGATTTCGAGCCCTCCCGGGCCCTCGCGCACTTCACCGTGGATGCGCAGCCGCAATCCGGGCATGAACGCATCGGCCTGCGCCTTTGAGAAATGGAAGAAACGCAGCGTCAGCATGCCGTGGCTGGAATCGGACACGAGCACGCGCAGCAGTGGCCGGAAACGAAAGCCGCGCTCGACGCTTTCGACCACAGCCTCGACTTGCGCGCTTTCGCCAACACCGAGTTCCCGGATCGGCGTGATTCGAGTGCGATCCTCGTAGCGCAGCGGTAAATGGAACCAAAGGTCCGAAAGACGATGCAGCGACAGCCGTGCCAGCGCCGTGGCGGTTGCCGCTCCGACACCGCGCAATTCCGCCAATGGCCGCGACGCAGCGTCGCCCACCGCGGCTCAGTCCAGCACGACGATGGCGTCCATCTCGACCTGCGCCGCACGCGGCAACGCGGCGACGCCGATCGCCGCACGCGCCGGATAGGGCTCACGGAAATACTCGGCCATCAAGCGATTGACCTCGCCGAAGTTGGCCAGGTCGGTCAGGAACACATTCAGCTTGACCACGTGCCGCAAGTCGCCACCGGCGGCGAGGCACAGCGCACGCAAGTTATCGAACACGCGCCGGATGTGCGCCTCAATCGCACCCTCGACCAGTTGCCCGGTCGCCGGGTCGAGGGGGATTTGCCCCGAAAGGTACACGGTCTGGCCGCATCTCACGGCCTGCGAATAGGTGCCGATTGCCGCCGGCGCAGCGTCGGTGGAGATGATCTCGCGCATGCAGGACTCCCGGATCGAAAGGCGCATGCTAGCCGGTCTCAGCCGACGTAACGACTGACCGTGTGCACAACCGGGGCGCGCCGCAGGCGCCGCAGCACCTCGGCCAGGTGCTTGCGGTGCTTCACTTCGATCACGAACAGCATCGCCGCGCTGCGCAGGTCGCGCTCCTGGTACTCAACCGTATCGATGTTCGACTGGCATTCGGCGATGGCGGCGGCGACCGTGGCCAGCACCCCCGGCTTGTTCTCGACGACCACCTTCAGCGCCACCTTGAAGTCGCCGCTGATCTCGCGGTCCCAAGCGATTTCGACGAAGCGGTCCGGGCTCTTGCGGAACTCGGGGATGTTGGGGCATTCGGCCTGGTGCACCACGATCCCGCGTCCGGCCGAGAGGTAACCGACGATGTCGTCGCCCGGCAGCGGATGGCAGCAGTTGCCGAACGACACCACGCCGCGCTCGGCACCGGAGACCAGGATTTTCTCCTGGCTGCGCGCGGCGCCGCCGGCACCAGGCGCCGCTCCATCGCGCACCAGCGCGTGCGCTACCTGCTGCGGCATGCGGTTGCCCAGCGCGATCTCGGCCACCAGGTCTTCCAGCCGCCGCAGCCGATGTTCCTGCAGATAGGCATCGAGCAGCGCCGGCGCAATCTGCTCGATCGAACTGCCCATCGCTTCGAGTGCGCGATCGAGCAGGCGATGACCGATCTCGATCGCGTCCTCATGCTGCATCTGCTTCAGCGCATGGCGGATCGCGGTTCGTGCCTTGGAAGTGACCACGAACTCGAGCCAGCCGATCTGCGGCTGCGCGCTCGCGGCGGTGATGATTTCGACCGACTGCCCGCTCGCCAGACGCGTGCGCAGCGGCACCAGCTTGCGGTCGACGCGTGCCGCTACCGCATGGTCGCCGACGTGGGTGTGCACCATGTAGGCGAAGTCGAGCGCAGTGGCATTGCGCGGCAACGCGAGGATGTCGCCCTTGGGCGTGAACAGATAGACCTCGTCCGGAAACAGGTCGACCTTGACGTGCTCGACGAATTCGATCGAAGAATCGGAGCGGGTCTGTGCATCCACCAGGCCGGCGACCCATTCGCGCGCGCGCGACTGGGCGTTGTTGCCGGCCGCACCCTCGCTCTTGTAGGCCCAGTGCGCCGCGATGCCGCGCTCGGCCAGCAGGTCCATGTCCTCGGTGCGGATCTGCACTTCGATCGGGGTGCCGCCCGGACCGAACAGCACCGTGTGCAGGCTCTGATAGCCGTTGGCCTTGGGCATCGCGATGAAGTCGCGGAAGCGGCCATCGACCGGCTTGAACAGACTATGCACGGCACCGAGCGCCATGTAGCACTGCATGGTCTCGCGCACCACCACGCGCACGCCATAAACATCGAGCACCTGCGCCAGGCTCTTGTGCTCGGCCTTCATCTTCGTATAGATCGAATACGGCGACTTCACCCGCGACACCAGGCGCGCCGGAATGCCGGCATGTTCGAGTTTTTCGGTGATCGTGCGCTGGATCCGGGCCATGCCCTCGCGGCGATCGCCGTAGAGATGGCGCAGACGATCTTCGAGTACACGGTGGCGCAACGGGTGATAGGCACTGAAGCCGTGATTCTGCAACTCGGCCTTGATCGCGTTCATGCCGAGGCGCTGCGCGATCGGCGCGTAGATTTCCAGCGTCTCCAGCGCGATGCGGCGACGCGACTCGTCGCTCATGGCGTCGAGGGTGCGCATGTTGTGCAGGCGGTCGGCGAGCTTGATCAGGATCACGCGCAGGTCGCGCGCCATCGCCAACATCATCTTGCGGAAGCTCTCCGCATTCGCCTCCTGGCGATCGCGGAACTTGACCTTGTCGAGCTTGGTGACGCCATCCACAAGGTCGGCCACGTCGCTGCCGAACTGCGCCGCGATCTCGTCGCGCGAGAGCCGCGTGTCCTCGAGCGTGTCATGCAGGATCGCCGCACACAGGCCATCGGCGTCGAGGCGCATGTCGGCGAGGATGGCGGCCACCGCGAGCGGATGCGTGATGTAAGGCTCGCCCGATTTGCGGGTCTGGCCGCGGTGCGCTTCGGCACCGATGCGGAACGCCTGCTGGACGCGGCCGCGCGCCTCGGGCGCCAGATACTCGACCAGTTTGTCGGCCAGCGCCTGCCAGTGGACCGCTAGGCCGACGGTCGCGTCTGCGCGCTCGCGGGCGATCGCCTCGGTCACTGGCTCGGCTCCTCAGTTCATGGACGGGGGAGCCGAGTGTTGCAGAACTTCGTGGAGCCGACGATCAGAGGTCGTCGTTGCCGCCCTTGCCCAGATCATCGTCGGCCACTTCCTGCGCCGCCCACTCCAGCGCCTCGCGCTCGGCGCGTTCACGTTCCTGGCGCTCGATCTCGTTCAGCATGTCCATGTTGATGTGGCCGCCGGCGATCTCGCGCAAGGCCAGCACGGTCGGCTTGTCATTGTCGTTCGCGATCAACGCCTCGGCGCCCTTGGAAATCTGGCGTGCGCGCTTGGTCGCCATCAGCACGAGTTCGAAACGGTTGTCGACCACTTCGAGGCAGTCTTCGACGGTGATGCGGGCCATGGGCCACTCCTGAGAATTGCTGAATACGGGGGAAAACGGCCGCGCAGGCTAGCAGCGCGCCGTGAGGCGGGCAACGCGCCGGGGCGCGACAGTCAGACAAACCATTGAATCGTATGGGTTCCGTTCAGCCGAGCAGTGTGTCGACCAGCGCTTTCAGGCGCTGCTGCTGCACCCGCCGGTGCAATCGCGTGGCGTGCACGATGGTGCCGAGTTGCGCCAGCGCCGTCTCGAACACTTCGTTCACGACGATGTAATCGAACTCCCAGGCGTGCGCGATTTCCTTGCGCGAGTCGGCCAGGCGGCGAAGGATGGTCGCCTCGCTGTCCTTGGCACGGGTGCGCAAACGCCGCTCCAATTCCACCCGCGACGGCGGCAGGATGAAGATGCTGACCGCGGCGGGCACCTGCGCGCGCACGCGCTGGGCGCCCTGGTAGTCGATCTCCAGCAACACGTCCTTGCCGGCCGCGAGCAGCGGTTCCACCGACTGCCGCGCGGTGCCTTTGAGATCGCCATGCACGATCGCGTACTCGAAGAAGTCGCCGTCGCTGGCCATCTGCTCGAAGCGCTCGCGAGTGACGAAGTGGTAGTGCACCCCGTCCTCCTCGCCCGGCCGCGGGCCGCGCGAGGTGTAGGAGATCGACAACGAAATCCCCGGCTCCTTCGCCAGCAGCGCATTCACCAAGGTGGATTTTCCGGAACCCGAAGGCGCCGCGACGATGAACAGGGAACCGGGCATGCTGCGCTCCTTATTCGATGTTCTGCGCCTGCTCGCGCAACTGTTCGATCAGTACCTTCAGCTCCACCGATGCCTGTGTGGTGCGGGTGTCGATCGACTTCGAGCCGAGCGTATTCGACTCGCGGTTGAACTCCTGCATCAGGAAATCGAGACGGCGCCCGATCGGCTCGGGGGCGTCGAGGCGGCTGCGCACTTCGGCGATGTGCGCGCCGAGGCGGTCGATCTCCTCATCGACGTCGAGCTTGTGGAAGGCCAGCACCAGTTCCTGCTCCAGACGCCCGGGGTCGAGCGGCTGCTTGAGTTCGGCGATGCGCGTCTCGAACTTCTGGCGCAGGCCGGCGCGGATCGCGGGCAACCACTGACGCACCTGGACGACGATCGCGGCGATGCCGTCGAGGCGCTCGACCAGGGCCGTCTTGAGGCGCTCGCCTTCGCGGCTGCGGCTGGCAATGAAATCGTCGAGCGCGCGATCGAACAGGGCCATCGCTTCCTCGGTCAGCACGGCGTTGTCGATCTCCGGCTCGTTGATCACCCCGGGGTAAGCCAGCAACTCCATGCGCGAAGGCGGACGCGACTCCGGAAACGCGATCAGCAATTTCTGCTCGATGCGCCGCAGGTTGTCGACCAGCCCCTGGTTCAGGCTGAGCGCATCGGCCGCAACCGCCGCGCGGTAGCGCATGCTGACATCGACCTTGCCGCGCGAAACACGCCGTTCGATGCGCTCGCGCAGTTTCGGTTCGAGCACGCGAAACTCTTCGGGCAAGCGGAAGCTGGTCTCTAGGAAGCGATGGTTGACCGAGCGCAACTCGAACACGAGGCGCCCGCGCGCACTCGGGCCTTCGGCGCTGGCGTAGGCGGTCATGCTGCGGATCATCGGCTGTCCTTCGCGGGCGGGCGGCCATGTTACGCTCCGCGCCCTTTTTTCCCAAGCGATCCGCGCCCATGAGCACTGTCTCCCGCCCCAGTGGCCGCGCCGCCGACGCCCTGCGTGCGGTCCGCATCGAACGCCACTACACGCGCCATGCCGAGGGCTCGGTGCTGGTCAGCTTTGGCGACACCAAGGTGCTGTGCACGGCCAGTGTCGAAGAGAAGGTGCCGGGCTTCCTGCGCGGCAAGGGCGAGGGCTGGATCACCGCCGAATACGGCATGCTGCCGCGCGCAACCAACAGCCGCAACATGCGCGAAGCCGCGAGCGGCAAGCAGGGCGGACGCACACTGGAGATTCAGCGTCTGATCGGGCGCAGCCTGCGCGCGGTGGTCGATCGGGCGGCGCTGGGCGAGCGTTCGATCACGCTCGACTGCGACGTGCTGCAGGCCGATGGCGGCACGCGCACCGCGGCAATCACCGGCGCCTATGTCGCGCTGGTCGATGCGGTGCGCGCGACGATGACGAAGGGCCTGCTCAAGCAAGACCCGATCCATGGCCAGATCGCCGCGATCTCGGTCGGCATCTACCGGGGCCAGCCGGTGCTCGACCTCGACTACGCCGAGGATTCGAACTGCGAGACCGACATGAACGTGGTGATGAACGACGCACTCGGATTCATCGAGGTCCAGGGTACCGCCGAAGGCCACGCCTTCCGCCGCGACGAACTCGACGCGCTGCTCGCGCTCGCCAGCAAGGGCATCGCCGAGCTGCATGCGCATCAACGCGAGGCGCTCGCGCGCTGAGCCATGCGCCTCGTCGTCGCCAGCGGCAATCCGGGCAAGCTCGCCGAGATCCGCCATGTGCTCGCGGATGCCGGCGTCGAACTCGTGGCGCAACGCGAGCTCGGCATCGCCGACGCCGAGGAGAGCGGCCAGACCTTCGTCGAAAACGCCCTGATCAAGGCGCGCCAAGCCTGCGCGCGGAGCGGGCTGCCGGCACTCGCCGACGATTCCGGCCTGATCGTCGACGCCCTGCACGGAGCACCGGGCCTGGTCTCTGCGCATTACGCTGGCGTACATGGCGATGCCGCGCGCAACATCGCGAAGCTGCTCGAACAACTGCGCGGCGTACCAGTCGCGCAGCGCAGCGCGCGCTTCTACTGCGTCATCGTGCTGCTGAAACACGCCCACGACCCGCAACCGCTGATCGCCGAGGGCAGCATCGAAGGCCGCATTCTCGATACGCCGCGCGGTGGCAACGGCTTCGGCTACCAACCGATTTTCCTGCTGCCCGAACTCGGGCTCAGCTCGGCCGAGCTGCCCTCCGAACACTGGCACCGCATCAGCCACCGCGCCCAGGCGCTCGCCGCATTGCGCGCACGCTGGCCGTTTGGCTGAGATGGCGCGGGCCGCTCCACCACTGGCGCTCTACGTTCACATCCCGTGGTGCGTGAAGAAGTGTCCCTACTGCGATTTCAATTCGCATGCACAGCGCGATGCCGCCGAACATCGCGCTTATGCCGAGGCCCTGCTCGCCGATCTCGACGCTGACCTGGCGCAGTTCGGGTTCGTGCGTGAGCGGCCGATCGTCTCGGTGTTTTTCGGCGGCGGCACGCCGAGCCTGTTCGCGCCGGAGCTGATCGCGCGCATTCTTGATGGCTGCCGCGAACGGCTGCGCTTTGCCGCCGACATCGAGGTGACGATGGAGGCCAATCCCGGCACCGTCGAACATGGCAGCTTCGCCGGCTACCGCGCTGCCGGGGTGAATCGCGTCAGCTTCGGCGTGCAGAGTTTCGACGACGCGAAGCTCAAGCGCCTCGGCCGCATCCACTCGGCGGAAGATGCCGAACGTGCGATCAAGGAAGCCCAGGATGCCGGCGTCGCCGAGATCAACCTGGACCTGATGTATGCGCTGCCGGAGCAGGCCCTGGAAGGTGCATTGCATGATGTCGAACGTGCGATCGCATTGCGGCCAACGCACCTGTCGCACTACCAGCTCACGCTCGAACCGAATACCGAGTTCGCGGCCCGACCGCCGGTGCTTCCGGATGAAGACCTCGGCTGGGACATGCAGGAGGCTTGCCAGGCCCGGCTCGCTGCCGCGGGCTATGCGCAATACGAGACCTCGGCCTACGCGCCGCCTGCGCATCGCTGTCGCCACAACCTGAACTACTGGGAATTTGGCGACTATCTCGGCATCGGCGCCGGCGCCCACGGCAAGCTCAGCGACCACGCCAGCATCGTGCGCACCGCCAAGCTGAAGACACCGAAGAGCTATCTGGCCAAGGCCGCCGGCCCAGAGCGCATGGCCAGCTGCGCGCCGATCACGGAACGCGAACTCGCCTTCGAGTTCATGATGAACGCGCTGCGGCTGGTCGATGGCGTCGATGCCGAACTGTACGCGCAGCGCACCGGACTGGATCGCGCCGCGCTCGCGCCAATCCTCGCGCACGCCGTGGCCGACGGACTGCTGGTGGACGATGACTCACGTTTCCAGCCGACCGCCGATGGCCGCAGGCTGCTCAACGAACTGCTGATCCGCTTCCTGCCCGAACGCGAGCGCGCCAGGCACTCAGGGCGCAGCTAGACCGAAGCGCCTGAGGATCGCCGCGCAGGCATCGGTCCACGGTTGCAGCGAAGCATTGCGCGCGATCACACGCGGACGCAGATCCAGGCTGCAGTCCAGCGCACGACTGAGGCACTCGCGGTACGTGCGTGCCAGCACCGCATGCGTCTCCGCGTCGAGAATCGCGGCAGCGGCCAGGCCGTCGAGCAGCGCCGAGGTCGACACCGCGCGCACCAGTTGCGGATGCGCCGCAGCATGCGCCAGCACCAGCGCCTGCAGCAGGAACTCGATATCGACCAGTGCTCCGCGGCCCTGCTTCAGGTCGAAGCGCTGGGCGTCGCTGCGGTCGAGTTCATTGCGCCAGCGCTCGCGCATGCGCGCGACCTCGGCCAGCGTCTCCGGCAGCGCGCGCGACCGCGCCAGCAGCGCGCAGCGCTCGGCCTCGAAGCGCGCGACCAGCAGGGCCGGCCCGGCAACGGCGCGTGCGCGCACCAGCGCCTGGTGCTCCCACAGCCAGGCGCGCTCGCGCTGGTATTCGACAAATGACGCCAGCGACGACACCGGCAGGCCTTTGGCGCCGTCCGGGCGCAGGCGCATGTCGACATCGTAGAGATGGCCGGCCTGCGTCGTCGTCGCCAGCCAGTGCAGTACCCGCTGCGCCAGGCGCGGGAACCAGCGCGAAGCATCGAGTGGGCGCCCGCCGTCGCTGCTGCGCTCCGCCAGCGCCTCGTCGAACACGAACACCAGATCCAGATCCGACCCGAAGCCGAGTTCGCCGGCGCCGAGGCTGCCGTAGCCGACGATCAGAAAGCCGTCGCCGGGAGTGCCGTGCTGCTTGGACAGGTCGCGCGTCGCCAACGCCAGCGCATGCCGCAGCGCCACCGCGGCAACCTCCGCCAATCCCGCGGCGCAGTCCACCGGATCGACGCGACGCGCCAGCCAGGCCAGCCCGAAACGAAACACCAGGCTTTGGCGTGCGTCGTGCAGCGCTTCGAGTTCGGCCTCGACGTCGGCCGTCGGCACGCGCGCAAGTTGGCGGGCAAAGGTATCTGCGATCGCACCGGCGTCCGGCACCGCCTCATCGAAGCGTTCGTCGAGCAGGTCGTCGAGCAGCAGCGGATGCGCGATCACGCGCTCGGCCAGGAAGGCGCTGTGCGCAAACACCTCGACCAGGCGCGCGCGCGCGCCGCGCTTTTCGGCAAGCAGGGAAAGGTAGGCGGTGCGCCCGCAGATCGCGTGCAGCAGACGCACGACGCGCAATGCCGCCGCTTCCGGATCGGCAAGCTGCCGTACCTCCGCAAGCAACCGCGGCACCGCGCGCTCGAAGCGTTCGCGCGCGCGGCTGTCGAGGCGGCGCACGCCGAGGCTGCCCATCAGGCTGTTCAACGCCGTGGCCACCGGCGCCGACCAGCCATCAAGCGCATCCTGCGCGCGCGTCTCGAACTCGTCGGCCACGTGCAGGCCCTTGGCGCGCTGTGGAGCCTCGAGCGTGCGCGCAAAGATCGCGGATACCTGCGCGCGTTGTTCCGCGATCGCCTGTTCCACGCTCGCGACATCGGCGTAGCCCAGCGTCGCGGCGATGCGCAGACGCGCCAGCGCGTCCTCCGGCAGGCAGTGCGTCTGTTCGTCGCGCAGCATCTGCACCCGGTTTTCGGCGCGGCGCAGGAACAGGTAGGCGGCGCGCAGGGTGGCCGCGGTATCGGCGTCGTAGTGTCCCAGTTGCTCAGCCGCGGCGAGCGCGTCGAGCAGTCGCGGCGTGCGCAGCTCAGGCTCGCGACCGGCGCGAATCAGTTGCAGCAACTGCACCGTGAACTCGATCTCGCGGATGCCGCCCGGCCCGAGCTTGAGGTCGTGCTCGCGCTCGCGGCGACCGACCTCGGCGTCGATGCGCGCCTTCAGCTCGCGCAGGCCCTCGATCGCGGTGAAGTCGAGATACTTGCGGTACACGAACGGACGCAGGCTGGCGATCAGCTCGGCGCCGGCAGCGAGATCGCCGGCGACGGTGCGTGCCTTGGTCCAGGCGTAGCGTTCCCAGTCGCGGCCCTCGCGCTGGTAATACTGCTCCATCGCCGCGAACGACAGCGCCACGCGCCCGGCGCTGCCGAACGGGCGCAGGCGGTAGTCGACGCGCAGCACGAAGCCCGAGGCCGCGACTTCCGACAGCAACTGCGCCAGGCGCTGGCCGACGCGGGCGTGGAACTCCTCCGCGCTGATCGGCCGAGCGCCGTCGGTGTCGCCGTTCTCGGCAAAGGTCAGGATCAGATCGACATCGGACGAGAAGTTCAGCTCGCCACCGCCGAGCTTGCCCATGCCGATCACGCTCATGCGCGCGACGCGACCGTCAGCATTGCGCGGCCAGCCATAGCGAGCCGCTTGTTGCAGCTCGACATGGCGCAGCGCGCACTCGATGCAGTCCTCGGCCAGGCGGCTGGCGCGATTGAGTGTGCCGAGCGTGCGCTCCGCGTCGTCGAGGTCATCGACCAGGATGCGCAGACTCATGGCGCGGCGATAACGCCGCAGTGTCTCGGCGAAGTCCTCGCTGCGCTCGAAACCGGACGGGTCGGGCAAAGGCGGCGGTTCCGGCGCCAGCACTTCGTCGGAAAACTGCCGCGGCGCACGCAAGGCCGCCTCGATCAGCCAGTCGCTGGCGAGCAATACCTGATCCGAACGTTGGCGGGACCACGCAGCCGGCGGCCAGACCAGGCCGGCCTCGCGGAAGGAACGGCCCAGCTCTTCGTGGCGGTGGGCGAGAAAGGCGCGCAACTCGGGCGCGAGAGAGGCTGCGGTCATCGCCGCAGTTTCGCATGCCGCAAAGATAAAGCCCGCCGCGATCCAGGATCGCGGCGGGCTGCCCTCCCCTTCGGCCAGCTGACCGGGGCCGGGCGAACATAGCGGCATCGACACACCAGTCACGCGGCAGCGCAACAATGGCAGAATGTCGGGATGAACCCACGACTCCCCCTCCTGCTCGCCCTTCTGGCCGCGCTCGCGCCGGCCGCCCGCGCCGACGAGCGCGCCATCGTCCGCATCGCCGACGGCGACGCCCATTACCGGCAGGCGCTCGGTCGCCACTTCGGCCATCTGCCGCGTGATCGCAAGTTCGCCGAGATCGTGCTCGAAGTCGATACCGCAGACTGGGCCTGGCTGGAGCAGCGTGGTTACGCACCGCGCTTCGATGCCGTGCTGAGCGCGCAACTGCGCAACGAAACCCTGGCCAAGACCATCCCGGGCTATGCCTGCTACAGCACGGTCGAGGAGACCGATACCTTCATCAACGATCAGGTCGCCGCGCACCCGGCGCTGGCGAGCGTGATCGATATCGGCGACTCCTGGGAAAAGGTCACGGCCGGCGGCCTGCCCGGCTACGACCTGCGCGTGCTCAAGATCGGCAACAGCGCCATCGCCGGCGACAAGCCGAAGATGATGGTGATGAGCGGCCTGCATGCGCGCGAGTACACGCCGGTGCAGTTGAATCTCGAGTTCGCCAAGTGGCTGCTCACGAACTACGGCAGCAGCGCCGAGGCGACCTGGCTCATCGACCACAACGAGTTTCATCTATTGCTGCAGGCCAACCCGGATGGCCGCAAGATTGCCGAGGGCGGTCAGTCGCAGCGCAAGAACCGGCACGCAAACGGCTGCTCAGGCACCGGCATCGGCACCGATCTCAATCGCAACTTCCCGTTCTACTGGAGCCTGGTGTCGGGCGGTTCCAGCAGCTACACCTGCGAAAGCACCTACCGCGGCCCGAGCGCGATGTCGGAGCCGGAGACGCAGGCGGTCAACACCTATCTCAACGGCCTGTTCCCCGACACCCGCGGCGGCGTCGAGAACAGCCTGACCGAACCCGCATCAGCCGATACCCGCGGCGCCTACTTCGATCTGCACAGCTACTCGCGAATCGTCATGTACCCGTGGGGCGTGGGCTATTCCGCGTCCGGCAATGACGCAGCCTTCAAGGCGATCGCACGACGCATGGCCTGGTTCAACAACTACTCGCCGGAACAGGCCTCCGAACTCTATGCCACCGACGGTGCCTCCGATGACAATGCCTACGGTCGGCTCGGCGTCCCTGCATTCACCATCGAACTGGGATCGAGCTTCTTCGAAAGCTGCAGCAACTTCACCCCCACCATCCTGCCCGACAACCTGGCGACGCTGAAGTACGCGGCCCGCGTGCTGCACCGCCCCTACCAATTGCCCGCCGGACCCGATGCCTATGGCGCCAGCGCGAGCCCGGCCAGTGTCACCGCGGGTGCTGTCGTCACCGTCACCGCCAGCGCCAGCGACGCGCGCTTCAATCACAGCAACGGCAGCGAGCCGATGCAGAACGTGACCGCCGCGATCGCCACCGTCGATCGGCTGCCCTGGGACCCGCTGGCGGTGGCATTGCCGGTGGCCGCCGCCGACGCCGCGTTCAACGCAAGTACCGAAAACCTGGTAGTGCAGATCGCGACGACCGGCTGGACGCCCGGACGCCACATCGTGTTCGTGCAGGCCAGCGATGCCAGCGGTGCCGCCGGCGCGCCGGCCGCGGTGTTCATCGACATCGAGGCACCGCCGGTGCTGTTCGGCGACGGCTTCGAGTGAACGCCAACCGCGAGCACCTGGCGCAGTACCTGGCCTGGCTCGGGGACGTGAAACGGCTCGCTCCGCGCACGCTCGCGACCTACCGCGACGACCTCGATCGCTTCGCCGACTGGTTCGAGGCGCAGATGCCGGGCGCCACATGGTCTGATCTGAAGCCGGAGGGCGTGCGCGCCCACGTCGGCGCCGAGTTCCGCAACGGCCTCGGCGGCAAGTCGCTGGCGAAGCGGCTCTCGGCCATTCGCGGCTTCTATCGCTGGCTGCTGCGCGAGAGCCACGCGCGCAACAACCCGGCGGAGGGCATCCGCGCGCCGAAGTCACCGCGCAAGCTGCCGAACGTGCTCGATGTCGACGAGATGAAGGCCCTGCTCGACCACGGCGACGACTCGCCGCAGTCGCTGTGCGACAAGGCGATGTTCGAGTTGTTCTATTCCTCGGCGCTGCGCCTGTCCGAACTGTGCGGCCTGCGCTGGCGTGATCTCGACTTCGGCCAGTCCCTGGTCAGCGTGCTCGGCAAGGGCGCGAAGACGCGCGTGGTGCCGTTGGGCTCGCCGGCGGCAGCGGCACTTGCGGTCTGGCGTGATGAACTCGGCGCCACGGCTGATGCGCCGGTATTCCCCGGCCGCGGCGGCGAGCCCATTGCGCCGCGCACGGTGCAGTCACGCCTGAAGCGCTGGGCGCAGAAGGCTGGGGTCTGGAAGCGCGTGCACCCGCACCTGCTGCGGCATTCCTGCGCCAGCCACTTGCTCGAATCAAGCGGCAACCTGCGCGCGGTGCAGGAGATGCTCGGCCATGCCGACATCGGCACCACGCAGATTTACACGCACCTGGACTTCCAGCACCTGGCCAAGGTCTACGACGCCGCGCATCCGCGCGCGCGCAAGAAGCCGGGATGAGCGACATCGATTTCGCGCTCGCCGCGATCTTCCTGCTGATCGCGATCGCGTACTCCTCGGTCGGGCACGCCGGCGCCTCCGGCTACATCGCCGCGATGAGCCTGCTCGGACTCGCGCCGGCAAGCATCCGTCCGACCGCGCTCGCCTTGAACGTGCTGGTCGCGAGCATCGGCGTCTGGCGCTTCCATCGCGCCGGGCTGATCGACTGGAAGCGCCTCGCGCCCTTCGTGCTGGCCTCCGCACCCGCGGCGTACCTGGCAGCGAAACATCTGCATTCGCCCGCGCTGATCAAACACGTGCTGGCTGCGGTGCTGCTGTTCGCGGCCGTGCAGCTGTGGCGCACCGCCGCTGGCGCCGCACGCGATGATCTCGCTGCACGCGCGCCAAACCCGATGCTGGCCTTGCTCGCCGGCGCAGCCATCGGCGTGGTGTCGGGGCTGACCGGTACCGGCGGCGCGATCTTCCTGACGCCGCTGCTGCTGTTCGCGCACTGGGCGCGCACGCGCGAGGCGAGCGGGCTTTCGGTCGGTTTCGTGCTGGTCAACTCGCTGGCCGGTCTCGCCGGCCTCGGTGCGTTCACGCTGGACTGGCCAAGCGCGATGCCGCTGTGGCTGGCCGCGGTCGCCTTCGGCGCCTTGTTCGGCGCGCGGCTCGGCACCGCGAAGCTGCCGGTGCCGATGCTGAAGCGGGTGCTGGCGCTGGTGCTGGTGATTGCGGCGGGGAAGCTGGCGTTGGTCTGACGCAATGATCACGGTGGCCGCGAACCTGTAGGGGCAACCCCCCGTGCCTGCCCTGCTCCTCGCGACCACCGGCCAGGGCGGCCACGGGGGGCCGCCCCTACGGCGGCGTCGTGTCCATCGAGGGAGAGGGGAAAGGCGGGGACTTGCGCGCCGCAGGGCCGTCCCCATCTCCGCCATTCTCACGGGAGATCCCGATGTCCAAACCCGAAACCTTTCATGCGACCACCATCGTCGCGGTGCGTCGCAACGGCCGCGTCGTCATCGGCGGCGACGGCCAGGTCACGCTCGGCAACACGGTGATGAAGTCGAATGCGCGCAAAGTGCGCCGTCTCGGTCGCGGTGACGTGCTCGCCGGCTTTGCCGGTGCCACGGCGGATGCGTTCACGCTGTTCGAACTGTTCGAAGCCAAGCTCGAAAAGCACGGCGGGCAACTGGTGCGCGCTGCGGTCGAACTGGCCAAGGACTGGCGCACCGAGCGCCGCTTCGGCCGCCTCGAAGCCCTGCTCGCAGTCGCCGACAAGGAGACCTCGCTGATCATCAGCGGCAATGGCGACGTGATCGAGCCCGAACACGGGCTGATCGCGATCGGCTCCGGCGGCCCCTACGCGCAGGCGGCCGCACGTGCGCTGCTCGAACACACCGATCTTGATGCGCGCAAGATCGTCGAAGCGGCACTGAAGACCGCTGGCGACATCTGCATCTACACCAACAGCCACGTGACGATCGAGGAACTGTGAGCATGGACCACTTCACGCCGCAACAGATCGTCGCCGAGCTCGACAAGCACATCGTCGGCCAGCACGCGGCCAAGCGCGCGGTCGCGATTGCGCTGCGCAATCGCTGGCGACGCATGCAGTTGCCGGAAGCGCTGCGCAACGAAGTCACGCCGAAGAACATCCTGATGATCGGCCCGACCGGCGTCGGCAAGACCGAGATCGCGCGGCGTCTGGCGACGCTCGCCGAAGCGCCCTTCGTGAAGGTCGAGGCGACCAAGTTCACCGAGGTCGGCTACGTCGGCAAGGACGTCGAGACCATCGTCCGCGATCTGATCGACGTGTCGGTGAAGATGGTGCGCGAGAAGGCCAAGCACACCGTGCGTGCGCAGGCCGAGGCCAATGCCGAGGAGCGCGTGCTCGATGCGCTGCTGCCGCGGCCGCAGGCGGTGCGCGTCTGGGGCGAGGAGCAGAAGCCTACGGACGAGGCGACGGTGACGCGCGAAAAGTTCCGACAGATGCTGCGCGAAGGCAAGCTCGACGAGCGCGAGATCGAACTGGAGACCAGCTTCAACGTCGGTGTCGACATCATGGCGCCGCCGGGCATGGAGGAGATGGGCGCGCAGCTGAAGCAGATGTTCTCGCAACTCGGCGGCCAGAAGTCGCAGAAGCGTCGCCTGCCGATCGCGAAGGCATTGCCGCAAATGGTCGAAGAGGAAGCGGGCAAGCTGCTGAACGAAGACGAGATCCGCGCGCAGGCGCTGGAGGCCGCCGAGCAGCGCGGCATCGTGTTCATCGACGAGATCGACAAGGTCTGCCAGCGCTCGGACTGGGGCGGCGCCGGCGTCTCGCGCGAAGGCGTGCAGCGCGACCTGCTGCCGCTGGTCGAAGGCTCCACCGTCAGCACCAAGCACGGCCCGGTCAAGACCGACCACGTGCTGTTCATCGCCAGCGGCGCCTTCCACGTCGCCAAGCCGTCCGACCTGATCCCCGAACTGCAAGGCCGTTTCCCGATCCGCGTCGAGCTAAACGCACTCTCGATCGACGATTTCGAACGCATCCTCGCCGAACCGCAGGCGGCACTGACCAAACAATACGCCGCCCTGCTCGGCACCGAAGGCCTCAGCCTCGAATTCAAGCCGGAAGCGGTGCGCCGCCTCGCCGAAATGGCCTTCGCCCTGAACGAACGCCAGGAAAACATCGGCGCCCGCCGCCTCTCGACCGTACTCGAACGCCTGCTCGACAAGCTCAGCTTCGAAGCCGCGCGGACCGAGACCCGATCCGTGGTGATCGACGCCGCCTACGTCGATGCCGAACTCGGCGAACTCGCCGCGAATCCGGACTTGAGTCGGTACATCCTCTGAGCATGGCGATCAGTCGCGGCGGCGGCGCTCAGCGCCGCCACGACCCTCCGGATTGCCCGCTGCCGCACAACGTAGTAACGTTTCTACAAATAACGCAACGACGAGGTTGTGCATGGCCATCACCACTCTGACCAGCCGCGAGTTCAACCAGGCGGCCAGCGAAGCGAAGCGGGCTGCCAACGATGGGCCGGTGTTCATCACCGACCGCGGCCGTCCGGCCCATGTCCTCATGAGCATCGAGCATTATCAGCGCCTGACCGCAAGCGGCAGGAAGATCGCCGATCTGCTCGCTATGCCGGGCATCGCAGACATTGATTTCGAGACTCCGCGTTCGCGAGAACTCGCACGTGCCGCAGACATCTCCTGATGTTCGTTCTCGACACCAACGTCATTTCCGAATTGCGAAAGATCCGTCTCGGCCGATCCGACCAAAACGTCGCGAAGTGGGCCGATAGCGTGGACTCGGCCGATCTGTACTTGTCGACCATCATCGTGCACGAACTGGAGTTCGGCGTGCTGCTGGCTGAGCGCCGTGACCCGGCGCAGGGCGCAATCTTGCGGACATGGCTGGAAAGCCACGTCCTGACCGCTTTCGCCGGTCGCATCCTGCCGGTAGATACCGCCATCGCGCAGCGCAGCGCTGCGCTTCATGTGCCCGACCCACGACCCTTCAGAGACAGTCTGATCGCGGCCACTGCACTGGTTCATGGGATGACGATCGTCACGCGGAACGTGCGCGACTTCCAATCATCCGGCGCGCCAATTCTCAACCCTTGGGATCCCCAGTGACACGGCCACGCTCCGCTCAGGGACCGATCAGGCTCTCCGCGGGGATGCCCAGGTTGCGATGCAGGTTGCGGATCATGTCGAGGGTGAGGCCGCGCTTGCGGTTCAGCACTTCATACACCCGGTTAGGCTGGCCGATGGACGGAACGAGATCCTTCACGGTCAGGCCGCCCTGCTCCATGCGGAATCGGATCGCTTCGACCGGATCCGGCGCTGCGATCGCGAAGTGCTTGGCTTCGTAGGCCTCGACGAGCAGAGTGAGGATCTCGAAGCGATCACCTTCCTCGGTGCCGGGCGCGGGCTCGTCGTTGAAGAACGCGGACAACTGCTTCAACGCGGCCTTGTAGTCGCGTTGGGTGCGAATGGGATGGATGTTCATGCGTCCTCCACGGTTGCTGCGTCGATTCGCTCGTATGCGGCATGGGTGCCGACAAACTTGATGTACCCCGCCGGGAACCGGCATGCCACCGCCACGCAGCTATCCGCATCAGGCGTCGAGTTGAGATAAGGCATCCGAGCCAGGTCGGTCACGCACGTCTAGCCGACAGCGCCCAACGACTTCAACTTGACCGGCTTGCGCTTCGGGAAAGTCACGACCAGGTCCAGCTCCCCACCCATGGCGTGGATGTAGCTCTGCAGCGTGGACAACAGCATGTCGCTGCGTTGCTCGTAGCGCGAGACCGTGTCCTGGCCCACCTTCAACGTTTTGGCGAGATCGACCTGCGTGCGACTCAACGCCTTGCGCAGGTCGCGCAGTGACATCTCCTCGGCGATGAGTTCGGCCGCGCGCGCTCTCACCTTCTTGCGGCGCGACGCCGGCAGCTGCTGCAGTTTGTCGGCCAGGGTACGGGTCATGGTCATTTCCTTCTCGAGCCAATGCGCTTCAGGTGGGAGTCGAATCGTTCATCGGCCTTTTCGATCAACCGGGCGTAGAAGCGCTTCTCGCTGCCGCCGGACTTGTCACCAGCGACCAGCAACATGGCGCGCCGGCGAGGGTCGAACGCGAAGGCCACACGCCATACGCCGCCATCGGCGTCGAACCGCATCTCTTTCATGTTGGCGTGCCGCGACCCGTTCAGAGTATCCACGCGCGGGCGGCCTGCCCCCGGGCCAAAGTGTTCGATGACCGCCGCCTGGGCCAGCAATTCGTCCTGCACGGACGCCGGCAGCACATCGAACTCCAGCTCGAACGCTTCGACGAACTCGACGACCCATGCCATGGCGCGAATATGTCACTGCCACCATATGCCGTCAAGAACATGTCGCGCCATGGTGGCCGCTCACCGCCGCGACACTCGAGTACACCCTCCGCAATGACTGTTGTCGGCCAGAAGCGGACCAAGAAGCTTAGCCCTGACCATCAGCGAGTTAGCCAGCACTGCTCGCACCCAGCGACGCCCACAAGCCGAAGCACAATAGCTCGCGCTGATTATCCGCTACAGTCTAGGCAAACTAGGACTTGGCGGAAGTGCAGGACTTCCTGCCGAACCGACCAGTCATTCGTGCACAAGTTCGAGGCCCACGATGACAAAGCGTACGAGCCGGACCAAAACCAAGGCCAAGGCCAAGGCTGGGTCCAAGCCAACGAAGCCAGTTTCGTTGAAGATCCGAAACTTCGCTCATCTGGACGAAGTGAACCTTAGGCTGGGCGACCTCACGGTCCTGGTCGGCCCCCAGGGCGCGGGCAAGAGTCTTGCGCTTCAGTGGCTCAAGGTCGCGATGGACGGCCGACAGATCGTCGATGCGCTCAAGACTGCTGGCCATCCGACGGATCGACCTGAGGTGCTGATCGACCTGATTTTTGGAGCCGGCATGGCGCCCGCCTGGCGCGATGGCGAGACCGAGATCGTGCTGGCAGGGAAGCGCCTCACTGCCAAGGGACTGGGAAGAATCGGCGACGGCAAGGAACACCTGTTCTTCGTTCCGGCGCATCGATCCATGCTGATCAGCGATGGCTGGGCAGCACCCTTTCAGAAGCTGAGCTCGGACACCCCCGCGGTCGCGCGCATGTTCAGTCAGAATCTGTTCGACCGCTTCAGCAGCAAGGATGCCGGCACTCTGTTTCCGCTGGACAAGAGACTCAAGAACGAAATTCGAGATCAGATCGACCGGGCCGTGTTTCATGGCGGCAAAGTTGGTATCGAAGAAGACAGCCAGCATGCAAGACGTCTGCGTCTCGTACACGGGAAGATGCATCTGCCCTTCATGACCTGGACAGCGGGACAGCGCGAGTTCACGCCGTTGCTACTTGGCCTCTACCACCTGCTTCCGTCGACCCAACTGCGCAAGCGAGCGGAAACCAACTGGGTGGTGATCGAGGAGCCCGAGATGGGATTACACCCGCAGGCGGTGACCGCCGTGATGCTCCTGATCCTCGACCTGCTTTGGCGCGGATATCGAGTCGTCCTTTCAACGCATTCACCGCACGTGCTCACCATGCTCTGGATGATGCGAAAGCTCAAGGAACACGCTGCGCGGTGGCAGTTGATTTGCGAAGCATTTGACGTCGGCAAGTCCGCGCAGATGCGTAAGCTGGCTGAGGCGGCCCTGTGCAAGGACTACCGAGCCTACTTGCTCGATTTTGAATCTAACGGACGAGTGGCTTCGACCGATATCTCTGCGCTCGATCCAGAGTCAGACGACGCACGCATTTCCGGATGGGGCGGCCTTACCGGTTACTCGTCGCGCTTCGGCGATGCTGTGCGAGCTGCGGTGAACGAGAGCGACCGATGACCAGGACCAACGCGGTGACGCCGATCAGAGGTGCCCTAAAGAACGATTCGACATTGCAAGGCTCTGTCCAGGATGGTCTGGCCGCGGTTGAGAATCCGCACAAGAAGTACTTCAGTACCGAGATTCGTGCCGATTTCGCGGACAGTCTGGAAATTGACCGGAACTTGAGGCCGGGACGGGAACAGGAGAACCGCTGGGATTACTTGCTCGGCCACGCGCCTAGCGGAGAAGTCATTGCGGTTGAGCCACACTCTGCCTCGCAGGGCGAGATCAGCACCGTTATCAGGAAGCGCACAGCTGCCCGCGAGCAACTTCGCGAGCACCTTCGTGACGGCGCTAGGATCGCCAAGTGGCTGTGGGTGGCCTCGGGGAAGGTGCATTTTGTCGCAACCGAAAAGGTGAAATTGCAGCTCGACCAGAACGGAATCGAGTTCGTTGGCGCTGCGGTCATGGCGAAACATCTGCCAACCGCGCCGTCATCGGCGGCCGCAGCACCTCGAGAACCCGGCAAGAGGAAACGCTAGTCCCGCGCTTTCAGATGAGTTCGCCCTGAGCGCACGCCGGCTTGGGAACTTAAAGCGGAGCGCAGTTCAGATCGAGCATCGGGTCAGCCGATAAGCGAAGGTCTGCTTCGGGTCGCCAGCAGTCACTCGGTGTTTCCACGCGCGGCTTGTTCCGCAGCCTCTCCCGTCCGCCTGAGCTGCCGCGTTGCTTCGCGCCGCCCACGACTTCGCGACGCCCTGCGTCTGCACTTCGTCGCCGGGAATGTATAGTTCCCCGCGCACGCCCGGCATGGTGCCGGGCCGGGAATCACGGAGTGAAGTCATGGGTCTGATTCAGGCGGTGGCGGGTTCGATTGGTGGGGTGCTTGCGGACCAGTGGAAGGACTTCTACACGGTGCCGGATGGTTTGCCGGCGACGGCGGCGTTGTTCGCGGCGGTGCCGCGCGGCACGAACGCGGGACGCGGGTCGAATACCAAGGGGTCGTCGAACATCATCACCAATGGCTCGAAGATCGTCGTGCCGGAAGGCTACGGGCTGTTGTTGTTCCAGGACGGCAAGGTCACCGGGTTCGCGGCCGAGGCGGGTGGTTACGAATGGCGTTCGGATGATCTGAACTCGAAGTCGATCTTCTCTGGCGATGGTCTCGTCGATGCGCTGGTCAAGCAGAGCTGGGAGCGCTTCAAATTCGGCGGCCAGCCGGGTTCGCAGCAGGCGGCATTCTTCGTCTCGCTGAAGGAACTGCCGGACAACCGCTTCGGCACGCAGTCGGAGATCTACTGGGACGATGGCTTCCTGCGTACCCAGGTGGGCGCGGTGACGCGCGGTTCGTACACGCTGAAGATCGTCGATCCGATCCTGTTCGTGAAAAACTTCGTGCCGGCGAGTTTTCTCCAGCCTGGCCAGGTGTTCGATTTCACCGACCTCGACAACGCCGCTGCCGGGCAACTGTTCAACGAGGTGGTCGGATCGCTGGCACCGGCGTTCAGCCTGTACACGAACGATCCGAGCAAGGGCAATCGCATCAGCAAGATCCAGCAGGACTCGATCGGCTTCGCCAAGAGCCTGTCCGATGCGGTCGAGAGCGCCTATCAGTGGAAGTCCGATCGCGGCCTCGTGATCGCCAAGACCGCGATCATCTCGATCGAGTACGACGCCAACACCAAGGAACTGCTGAAGACCGTGCAGCGCGCCGATGCGCTCGCTGGCAGTCGTGGCAATTCCAATCTGCAGGCGAGCGTGGCCCAGGGCATCCAGTCGGCCGGCGAGACCGGCGGTGCCGGTGGCGTCATGGGGCTTGGCATGGCGACCGGCATGCTCGGTGGCATCGCCAGCTTGCAGCAGCCGGTGGCACCGCCTGCCGCGCCCGCCGATGACCCGATCGCGAAGTTGAAGAAGGCCAAGGAGATGCTCGATCTTGGCCTGATCACCCAGGCCGATTACGACGCGGCCAAATCCAAAGCGCTCGGTTTGTAGGCGGCGCAGCGCGCACTGACCATGTCGAACGCCAAGCCTCCATCACCGCCGCCGCTGCCGCCGGTCAGCGGCCCCGGCTCACCCCGCGACGTGCCGCCGCTGCCGGGCCAGTTTCCGATCGACCCGGCGACGCTGCCCAAGCCGATCCGCGACGAACTGACCGCGCCCGATCCGGTCGCCATCGACACCTCGGCCAAAGAGCTCAAAGACGGCGCCAACCACTGTCCGAAGTGCGGAGCCACCGACATCCGCCACAAGCACGGCAGCGATCTGCTGGTTTGTCTCTTCTGCCGCAACGAGTGGCAGGGCGCGCGCGTCGAAGAGGAATTCGGCCTCGGCAGCGGACTGGATGAGCTGAGCGGCACCATCATCGCCTCCGGCGCCAAGGACATCGCCGCCGACAGCGCGCACCTGATGAGCTTCAAGTGCTCCGGCTGCGGCGCCGAGGTAACGGTCAACACCGAAAACCAGATGACCGCGCGCTGCCACTGGTGCCGGCACGTGTTCGGCGTCAACGAGCAGGTCGCGAACGGCGCCGTGCCCGACGCGGTGCTGCCGTTCCACATCAAGAAGGACGACGCCATCGCGCGCATCCGCCAGTTCGTCGACAAGCGGCAGATGTTCGCGCTGAAAGCGTTCAAGGAGCAGTTCACGCCGGAGAACGTCAGCGCCGTGTACCTGCCGTACATGATCGTCGACGGCCGCGCGAGCGCGGATGTTGCCGGCCAGGGCGAGATCGAGACCGCGCGCTACACGCGCGGCAGCGGCAACGACAAGAAGACCTACTACGACGCCGACGTCTACGCCGTGCAGCGCCACGTTGATTTCACCGTCGACGACCTGCCGCTGGAGTCCTCGAGCGAACGCGGCAATCACGACACCAGCGTGAACACCAACAACATCATCAACACCATCCTGCCGTTCGACACCAAGAACGCGGTCAAGTGGAACGCCTCGTACCTGCACGGCGTCAGCTCGGAGAAGCGCGACCGCGACGTTGCACATCTCAAGCCGCGTCTCGAGGACCAGCTGCTGTCGATCGCGCGCCACCAGGTGGTCGAGTCGGTGAGCCGCTACGACCGCGGCGTGCGCTGGGAGCAGGAAAGCCTCGACGTGCACGGCACGCGCTGGGTTTCGATGTACCTGCCGGTGTGGCTGTACTCGTACCACCAGCCCGGCAAGAACGGCGGCATGCTGCACTACATCGCGGTGAACGGCCGCACCGGCGAGACCATGGGCAGCGTGCCGGTGCAGCAGTGGAAGTTGATCCTGGCCGCGCTCACCGTCGGCACCATCCTCGAAAGCATTGCACTCTGGATCCTGGCGAACTGACCATGAGCGACGATGGATCTCTGGCCCTGCTCCTCCTCGGTCCCGCCGGTGCCACCGGCCTGTACTGGATGCTGTATCGCCACTACCGAAACACCGACAAGTCGCACGCGTTCGAACACGAGACTGCGGTCGAGGCCAAGCCGGTCACTGGCTCGGAGCACAAGGTCGACGAGGTGAAGGGCACGCGCGAGTCGAGCATTCGCGGCAACAACGTGGGCGCCTACCGCCAGCGCGTGCAGCGCAGACAGGACGATTCCTAGCTCGGCAATGACGGATCGCGGCGGCGCGGACGACCGCGGTTCGATCGCCCGGGTCGAACCCGCTAAACTGCGCCCATGACCAAGATCGTCGAACTGAAACCGAAGTCCATTCCGGCGCGGCTGCGCGAAGCCCTGCGCGAGCGCACCTTGGTGCGGGTATGGCGCGAACACCTGGAACCGGGCAGCTTCACCGGCTACATCGCCGCGGTCGGCAAGGACCGCTTCCTGTTGTGGGCGCTTGGCGACTACATCGGCTTCGACGGCCTGTTCGTGCTGCGCTATCGCGATGTCACGCGCCTGGAAGCGCCCGACCACCATGCCGACTTCCTGGAGAAGGCGATCAAGCTGCGCAAGCTCACGCCGGAACTGCCGATCGCGTTCCCGCTCGACGATCTGCAGCAGATCGTCGCCGCCGCCGCCGAGCGCGCCCCGGTCACCAGTTTCTATGTCGATACCGAAGCCGAGACCGAGGTCTGCTACATCGGCAAGCTGCTCGCCTTCGAAGCCGAGGGCTTTACAGTGCAGGAAGTTTCGCCGCATGCCGAATGGCTGCGTGAGCCGTCCTTCTTCGGCTGGGACGAGGTCAGCTGCGTCAGCATCAACGAGCCCTACGCACTGGCCCTGGTCGAGGTGGCCGGCACGCCGCCGCCGCTCGAACAAACCAGCGTCGACCACCGCACCTGGCATTGAACGGGCGCGCAGCCCGTTGCAGGAGGGCCACTCGTGGCCCGATCCATGTCGCCTACATCGCTTCGGGCGCGCTCTTTGGCTTGCTGATGCCGAGCCGATCCTCCACCCAGCGCGTCGCGACATCGAGGCCGGTGCGTTCGGTCGAGGAGAACAGCTGCACGCTGGCGGCGGCGCGATGGTCGGCGAGACCCTTGCGTACCGCGTGCAACACGTTGGTCGCGGCGCTGCGGCCGAGCTTGTCGCACTTGGTCAGCAGGATATGCACCGGCAAGGCGCGGGCGCGCGCAAACGCGAGCATGATCTGGTCGTATTCGGTCAGCGGGTGGCGCACGTCCATTGCCAGCAGCAGGCCCAGCAAAGACTGGCGCTCGCGGAAATACTGGTCCAGCGCGTTGTGCCAGACCTCCTGGATCTCGCCCGGCACCTTGGCAAAGCCGTAACCGGGCAGATCGATCAGGCGTCGTGAGTCATCGATGCGGAACACCACCAGTTGCTGCGTGCGCCCCGGCGTCTTCGACACGCGCGCCAGCGCGCCCTGCCCGGTAAGCGCGTTCAGCGCACTCGACTTGCCCGCATTCGAGCGTCCGGCAAAGGCGATCTCGGCGCCGCGGTCGGGCGGCAGGTGCTGCGGCGTCGGCGCCGACAGAAGAAAAGTGGTCGCGGCCAGGTCTTTCGACGGCTTGAACTCGGCTTTCGCCACTGGTTTCGACTTGGTCGACTTCTTCGGTGCGTAGGTCATGACCGCAGTGTGGGTGCGCGCGGCGATGCTGGCAAGCCGAACCCTTGTGGCTCGCGCTGTCGTCAGTCGGAAAGCGATGCCGCCCGATTGGCAAGCATCGACGCGACCGCCACCACGTTCGGCTCCGGTGCGTTGCACTGCGTCGCCTTCGGCAACTGCCGATAGGCGGGCAGCGCCGCGCTCAGGCGCGCGCCAGCCCACAGCGCGCGACAAAACTCGCCGATGCGCAATTCGGCCGGCAAGGCCTGGCCGAGCACGCTGCGCGACAGCGTCGCTGCGATGACCCAGCCCCCGGCTTCATCGGGATGGCCGTCTGGCATGGGTAGATCCATTGCGCCCAACAGCGGCGCTTGCCACCACGGCGCATCCGACAACTTCGTCGCATCGAGATAGCTGTGCAGCGGCATGGCCTGCGCAAGTTGGCGCGCGCGACCGACGTCGGCGACGGGCACGCCATGCTCCTGCGCCAGCGCGGCAAAGCGGCGGCTCAGTTCGGCTTGGCCCTGCGCAAACCCGATCCAGGTCGCAAACAGCAGCGGCCGCGCGCCTGCTGCGCGCACGCGGCCGATCGCCTCGGCGAACGCCGCCATCGACTTCGCGCAATCGGCGTTCTCCGCCGCGCACAGCGGGTACGGGCCGCGATCCTGCAACACCACGAGGTCCGGATCGAACTCGGCGAGCGTGCGATCCAATGCGTCGCGGCTCAGATGCTCGGCCAGGGTCGCCCCACCCTGCGCCAGCATTTCGACCTCGACCTCGGGATGCGTGCCCTCCGCCTCCAGCATCGCCGCGACCGCACGCGGCACGTCGTTGTAGTAGATCAGGCTGTTGCCGACGAACAGGATGCGCAGCGGCTCGGCCGCCACCACGCATGCGCACAGTCCGAGCAACAGAGCCAGCAGCCAGCGCATGGGAATTCCGTTCCGCAAGGGTGGACGGGAGGTGTGCGCGGGCGCCGCAGATTCAAGGGCTGCTCGGCGGACCCACAGCAGCGGGCGCGACACCTCGGCGTGCGGATCAGAGACCGGAGAAGATCTCGCCGACCAGCGACAACGCGCCCTCGAGCAACTGCCCGGCGATCTCGCCAGTCGCATCAAGCAGGCCACCGCCGAGCTCGGCACCATCGCCGACAGCGCTGACGGCATCGAGTTCGACCGCGAACGGCTGGCCCTCAGCGTCGACAGATGCTGGCATCAAGGACGGCAAAGGCGGCGGTTTGGCAGCGGCAACCTCTACGGCGTCGGCCGCAGCGAGGCTCGGGCGCGGCACGGGCTTGCCGGCCCGACCGATCCAGCGACCGGCAACCTCGATGCCCGCATCGACGCCTTCTTCCGCCAGGTCCGCGAGTGGGCGGGCGTCATCAGCAGGCTTCGCGTGCGCGGCCTGCTGGGTCGCGATCGCCGCCAGTTCGCCCTGGTCCAGCCAGACGCCGTGGCAGTGGGCGCACCAGTCCAGTTCGACGGCGCCAGCTCTCACGACCTGGAGCGCACGGCCATCCTCGGGGCAACGCAAGGTGCTCGCCGCAGCAGCGGCACGCGCCGGCCAGTTCGGCTTGCTACCCGCTACCGCGGCCACCAACGGACCCGGCAACCACACGCCTGCGCAGCGCAGGCAGCGCCACAAGACGTGGCCGCGAAACTGGAAGCGGCTGAGGACGCCGCCATGATGGGGACAGGTGTGCTGCATCGTCGTGCTCGCGCTGGCGTCTATGGTGGCTGAGGGCATTCCGGCGGATGTTCGATCCATAGCACGCCGTCGCCCCTTGCGAGAATCCGGGGTGCGGGCGTTAGGCTGCGCGGGCTATCTGGTGTCCCGCCCGTCTCGGAAGAGGCTTGCGGGGTGAAACGGGAAGTCGGTGCAAGGCCGACGCTGCCCCCGCAACGGTAAGCGAGTTGGAACGTCCAGACCACTGTGCGCTGCATGGGAAGGGGACGTTTCGGAGGCGACTCCACTCGTGAGCCCGGAGACCGGCCGGACGGCATCAGCAACGCTGCGTGGGGCGGCGTGGGCGGATGCATGCTGTTCGTTTGCACCGGGCCAACGTCCCGCGTGGCGTCTCTCTTACACCGGCACGGGTGCGTGCCGAACGAGGAAGACCCCATGCACAGCAAGACCTTCAGGATTTCATTGATCGCGGCCGGCATCGCGGCGGCTACGGGCGCGTTTGCGAATGGGGATGCGCTGTCGCCGCGCCCTTCGACAAGCTCAGCGCAAACGGTGGCTGGCGGCGGTTCAGTGGCGAACGCCGAAGGCTCGGCAGTGCGCCAGCCAACGGTCGAGGTGACCGCGCGGCGCGAGTCGACGCCGGTCGATGCCACGCTCGCCGCGGTGCGCGTGATCGATCGTGCCGAGATCGAGCGCCGCCAGCCGGGCGATCTGCTGGAGCTGCTGCGCGGCGAAGTCGGCATCGACATCACCCGCAGCGGCGGCGTCGGCCAGGCGACCACGCTGTTCCTGCGCGGCAGCAACTCGAATCACAGCTTGATCCTGGTCGATGGCGTGCGCGTCAGCTCGGCCAATTCCGGCCTCTACGACCTCGCCCATTTGCCGCTCGCGAACGTCGAGCGCATCGAGATCGTGCGCGGCCCGCGCGCCGCGTTCTGGGGTTCGGATGCGATCGGCGGGGTGATCCAGATCTTCACGCGCAGGATCGAAGGCTACGCCGGACGCATCACCGCGGGCCGCTATGGCCGCCTCGGTGTCGACGCCAGCATCGGCGGCGCCGGCGACCATGGCGCGATGTCGCTGACCGTCGGCCAGGAGCAGACCGAGGGCTTCTCGGCGACCAATGCCGCCGCCTTCGGCCACGACCCGGACGCCGATGGCTACGAGAACAACCACGCGCGACTGAACGTGGAATCCAGCATCGGCGAGCAGATGCTGCATTTCAGCGCGCAGGGCACGCAGGCCGAGGTCGAGTTCGACCAGGGCGTCACCGAGGCGGAGAACGCGTCGGCGCAGCTCTCGCTCGCGGGCCAGATCACGTCGCGCTGGTCGCATCACGTCGAGTTCGGCCACGCCCGCGAAAACCTGGACACGCCGGCCTACTTCGCCGCCTATGCCTCGCGTCGCACCAGTTTCGACTGGCACCACCAGTGCGCGCTGGGCGAAGCCACCGGGATCTCCGCCGGCATCAACTACGCACGCGAGCACGGCGGCGAGCGGGAGACCTTCGGCCACAGCGAAGTATTCGGTGCCAGCCGCCACAATCAGGCGTTGTACGCCGGAATCCGCCAGCAGATCTCGGCGCACGAGCTGGAATTCACCGCGCGTCGCGACGACAACTCGGTGTTCGGAGGTGAGACCACCTTCCAGGCGGCGTGGGGCTGGCAGATCGCCGCCGCAACCCGCCTGCGCGCGAGCTACGGCGAGGCCTTCCGCGCACCGAGCCTGAACGAGTTGTACTCGCCCGGATTCGGCGGCCTGTTCGCTGGCAACCCGGCACTGCAGCCGGAGCAGTCGGACACCGTGGAACTCGGCCTGCGCCATGACTTCGGCAGCGATCAAGGCATCGAACTCAGCGCCTACCGCTCGCGCGTCGATGACCTGATCAGCTTCAGCGGCGGATCCAGCTACCAGGCGATCAACATCGCCCGCGCCGACCTCGAAGGCATCGAGCTCGAATACGACGGCCACCTCGGCAGCTTCGGCATCGTTGCGAACGCCACCGTGCAGGACGCCGAGAACCGCGACAGCGGCGCCGATCTGCTGCGACGTCCGGGTCAGAAAGCGACACTTCGTGTCGACTACACCCTGGACGGCGGCGCCAGCTTCGGCATCGAAGCCTTCGGCTCGGGCTCACGCCAGGACTTCAACGGCACCCTGCCAGGCTATGGACTGGCGCATCTGGTCGCCTCGCTGCCGTTTGGCGAACGCTGGCGACTTGGCTTGCGCCTCGAAAACGTGCTCGACCGTGACTATGCCGTGCTCAGCGGTTACAACACGCCTGGCCGCGGCGCCTACCTGACCTTGGCCTACGGGGAGTAATCTTCGCGTACACGCTGCCGTCATCGCTGATGACGGGATACTTGCTTGTGAACTGGCTCACACTTGCGCCGGAGACTCTCCGGCGCCGGTCTTCCAAATCAGAGGTGGGTGACCATGGAAGTACCAGGGACTGGACGTGCCCGGTCGGACGCTGGCAAGCGCGACGCGCTACTGACCCTGAAGTCGCGTTCGTTTCCCGGGCGCGTGCGCGCCATCCTCGAGACTCTGCTCGGGCAACTCGCTCCGCTTCTTGAACAGGGCATGGTCGATACTCTCGACGCCTTCGAGCAGTCGTTGTTTCGACGTGCCGAGCAGGCACGCAGCAATGATGTGCAACAAAGCTGCTTCGAGTCGCTGCGCGAAGTGCGACGCGTGCGCTCGGACATCGCACCGGCGCTGATGGCACGCTTCGAGTCCGCGCTCGCGGCCCTCAACGACCCACGTCGACAGTCAAGCCTGGCCCGACCGCAGCGCGCCGGTCGCAGCGATCTGGCCCTGGTCGAGGCCTCCGAACTCGAGGAATCCCTGGCCCTGGTCGAGGCCGCGAATCGCGCCGAGGTACGCGCCAGCCAGGCGCTGTTCGCGCTCGGCATGCGCTTCGCGGTATTGGCCGAGGCACCGATGTTCGAAGCCGAAGACCTGCCGATCGGACCGCACCGGCTGAGCGAATGCGTGCGTCTGGCGAGCGAGCACCTGGAACTGCCGACCGAGCATCGAATACTGTTCTACCGCGCCGTCGACCAGATGCTGTTCGCGCGCGTAGACCGTCTGATCGAGGAGGCCAACCGCGTGCTGATCGAGAGCCGCGTGCTTGCCGATCTGTTCGTGCTGAACACTCGCTCGCGCCGCAACGAAGACGGCCATCACAAGCCGGCGCGCGATCACCTCGCGCAGGCCACGCCGCAGTCGGTGGGCAAGGCACCCAACGCGCACGACGCGGACATCGGCCTTGGCACAACGGAGCCGGTGCATCCGACCGAACCTGCACCGCGCCCGGTCGCTGCGGCCCCCGAAGCAATGCGCGAGTCTGCGCCGCAGGCCACTTCTCCAAGCGCACCCCCGGCTGGCAGCAGCGAATCCAACGCGCGTTTCCCGCAACGCGCACAGCAAACACGCTTCGGCCTGGCCACGCCGGCCGCCACACGCCTCGTCGATGCTGAAACTGGAGATAGCGGCCGCTACGGCGGCTTCGCTCGACCGATGACGGGCTGGCCCGGCGTTCCTGCCGCGCTGCCGCGCGAGCCGGCGGTGAACGACGGCCAGGACCGCCAAGTATTCCAGACCATGCGCGACCTGCTCTCCGGGCGGCGCGAATCGCTCGGCCTCAGCGCTGCGCCCGCACCCGATCCAAACGCCTTCCCGGCACGCAGCGACGATCTGCAATCGGTACTCGGCGTGCTGCAGAAGAAGCCGGCGTTTCCGCAATCGGTCGGCGGCAAGCTGGTGCCGCGCTCGATTGGCCACGTCAAGCAAGACATCCTCAACCAGTTGCGCCAGGTGACGCCGGAAGGGCGCATCCCACGGCTGCACGAGGAGGACGCGGACACCATCGACCTGGTCGGCCTGCTGTTCGAGAATCTGGCCAAACAGGCAACGCCGAACGCAACCGTGTCGCAGCTGATGACCAAGCTGCAGGTACCGCTGCTGCGCGTGGCATTGCGCGACAAGAGCTTCTTCAGCCGCCGCTCGCACCCGGCGCGGCAACTGCTGAATGCGGTCGCGGAAAGCGGCCTGTACTGGCTCGATGAAGGCGAGGAGGACCGTCAGCTGGTCGACAAGATGCAGGGCGTGGTCGATCACGTGCTGCAGGAGTTCCAGGACGATGCCGGGGTGTTCGAACAGGTGCTCGGCGACCTGTCGCGGCACCTGCAGACCCAGGCCAGGAAGTCGGAGGTTGCCGAGCGTCGTCATGTCGATGCCGCGCGCGGCCGCGAAAAGCTGGAGTCGGCCCGCCACACTGCCGCCGCCGCGATCTCGAGTCGCATCGGCACGTACAAACCTCGGGCGCTGATCCGCACCCTGCTGGAACAGGCCTGGACCGATGTACTGGCACTGACCGTCCTGCGTCAGGGCGAGGACTCGCCCATCTACCGCGAGCGCCTGGCGTTTGTCGATGACCTGGTCGCCTTCGGTCGCGGCGCCGCCGCGCACACGACGCCGCAGCGACGCGACGCCATGCGCGCCGCGCTCGAATCCGGGCTCAGCCAGATCGGCTTTCACGTCGAGGACATCCAGGCAGTTGGCAGCCGGCTGTTCGGTGCGCAGCACGGTGCCGGCGCTGCCAACGACGATCCGGCGACGCTAACCGAAGTGGCCGCGCAGCTGAAAGCGCGCAGCCGCTTCGGCGAGGAAGGCGACCACCATGCGCACCTGCGTGCGCAGGTGCCGCATGTCGATCCGCCGCTCGGCGGCGAGGAACTGAAACTGCTGACGCAGCTGAAGTCGCTGCCGTTTGGCACCTGGTTCGAGATCACGATGCCCGGCCAGAAGCAGCCATCGCGGCGCAAGCTGTCCTGGTTCAGCACGCTCACCGGGCGTTGCCTGTTCGTCAACCAGCGCGGCGCACGCAGCCACGAAACCTCGCTCGAACAGCTGGCCCGAGACCTCCACGAACAGCACGCCAAGGTCTACGAGGAGCCGCAGGAAAACCTGATCGATCGCGCCTGGCACGCCATCGTGCGGAAGCTGAAGTCCCTGGCCGGCCAGTCGGCCGCCGATGCCGCGGAGGCAACCTGAGATGCGCGAACATCGACGCTCGAAACGCCGCGATCCGGAAATTCCGGTGCAGGTGATCGATTCCATGACCGGCGAACCGATCGGCCAGATCGGCAACCTGTCGCCGGACGGCATGATGCTGATCGCCTCGCGGGAAGTGCGCGCCGACGCCCTGTATCAATTCAACTTTCCGCTACCGATCAATCGCCATGCGCCGATCGAGATCGAAGTCGGCATGCACGAGCAATGGTCGGAGCCAGCCAGCGTTCCCGGCCAGTACTGGGCCGGATTCCGCATCGTCTCGATTTCGCCCGAGGACCAGGAACTGCTGAACGAGTGGGTCGATGGTGGCGTGAATCTCTGAGCGCTGACGCCGGCATGCGCGCTGCGGCAGAATGCGCTTCCCCCCACGGAGTCCAGTCGTGAGCGAGCGTCTTGCCGAGTTGTACCCGAACCACGTCGCCACCATGATCGCGCGCGCCGAGCGCGCACTTGCGTTCGGCGGCTTCGACCATCTCTTGCTCGCCTCCGGGCGCGAGCAGTACCGTTTTCTCGACGACCGCCCGGTGGCGTTCCATTCGCACCCGCCGTTCAAGGCCTTGGTACCGCTGACGACGCAGACTGATTCCTGGATCGTGCTCACGCCCGGGCGCAAGCCGGTGCTCGTCTACTGTCAACCCGACGACTACTGGCACCTGCCGCCGGCGGCGCCGCACGGCTACTGGATCGAGCAGTTCGACATCCGTGTCATCCGCAGGCCGGAGGAGGCCACTCAGCACTTTCCGCCGATGGGCGAGCGCGTAGCGATCATCGGCGAGGTGCACGATGCGCTCGGCGCCTACCTGCCGAACAACCCGGCCAAGGTGATTTCCTCACTGCATTTCACGCGCAGTGCCAAGACCGAATACGAACTCGCCTGCATGCGCATGGCGCAGCGCCGTGCGGTACGCGGCCACCGTGCCGCCGAAGTCGCGTTCCGCGGCCGCGGCTCGGAAATCGATATCCACCGGGCCTATCTCGAGGCCACCAGCCACAACGACCTCGACCTGCCCTACGGCAACATCGTTGCGTTGAACGAGCATTGCGCGGTGCTGCACTACCAGTACCAGCGCCACGACAAACCCGCCGAGCATCGTTCGTTCCTGATCGACGCCGGCGCCCAGGTGCATGGTTATGCCTCCGACATCACCCGCACCTACGGCAATGGCGATGCCGACTTCTCGTGGCTGCTCGCGGGCGTCGAAGGGGCGCAGCAGCAACTGTGCGCCAAGGTGCGTGCCGGCCAGAACTATCCGCTGCTGCACATCGAGGCGCACCACCTGCTCGCCGGTGTGCTCGCCGAACAGGACATCGTGCGCATGAGCGCGGAAGCGATGGTCGCCGCCGGCGTGTCCTCGGTGTTCTTCCCGCATGGCCTCGGCCACCCGATCGGCCTGCAGGTGCACGACGTCGCCGGCTTCCACGCCAACGAAGCCGGCGACACCATTCCGCGCCCGCCCGGCCACCCCTACTTGCGCATGACGCGCACGCTGGAGGAGAACTTCGTCGTCACCATCGAACCGGGCCTGTATTTCATCCCGATGCTGCTCGAACAACTACGCGCCGGCCCACATGCGACCCACGTCAACTGGTCGAAAGTCGAACACCTGACGAAGTTTGGCGGCATCCGCATCGAAGACGAAGTCCGCGCCACCCACGGCGAACCCGAGAACCTGACGCGGGATGCGTTTGCGGCGGGGTGAGTGCGTGGCGGTGGTGCGCCTCGATAGCGTGACGCCGCGGTGGAGTGCAGCGATTGCGTTACGTCGCGATGGTGCGCCTCGCTGCGCTCGGCACACCCTACGTTTGTGGGGCAATCGCGGCTTCGTAGGAGGTGCCGAGCGCAGCGAGGCGCATCGACAAAGTGAAGCGTATCGATTGGGTGACATCTCGGGAGTAGACTGCGTCCATGAAATCCGCCGCCCAAGTCGAGGACGATTTGATGAACCTGCCGCCCGCAGAGCGCGCGCAATTGGCGATGGTGGCGTGGGCGAGTCTTGAAGGCGACGCGGTATTCGCGGCGAGTGCCGGCTTCGATCCCGAAGGCGTCGCGCTCGCCACCGAACGCGATGCCCAGATGAGCGCGGGCACCGTCGAAACGCTGTCGCACAACGAGTTCATCGAGCGCACCGGCGGCGGCCGCAGATGAAGGTCGCGTCGGGTTCCTTGGGCTGGGACTCGCTGAGGACTTTCGGGCGAACGAAACAAGATCACGTTGCCGGTCTTGCGCACCTGCGCCAGCGCCGAATGCAACTCGTGGAGGCCCATGATTGGTTGGAACGCCATCTCAAGGTCGCGGGGAGTGTCTCAACGCTAGCCCCATGATCATCATCACCAGCAAGAAGACACCCGAGCTTCGGAGCGAAGGCACAGGGTGTTGCGCCCCCGCCACGCCCATCAAGAGCGACCCGGTCAGACTGCAACGCGGTAGCGGCGGCGGAACGTTCCCGCAATAGTAGACCTCAACTAGGTATTGACCGCGGCCGAAT
Source organism: Lysobacterales bacterium (assembly GCA_016703225.1). Lineage (NCBI taxonomy): Bacteria > Pseudomonadati > Pseudomonadota > Gammaproteobacteria > Lysobacterales > Lysobacterales bacterium. Next base: position 82,091 of record JADJCM010000002.1, on the reverse strand, counting down.
ACGCCGAGTGGATAGCGGCGCTCTGGAACGACGTCTGGAGGGGAACAAAAATCGGGAACCTCAAGCTCCACGCGAACAACGGTCCCGCTCCTCACGATCGTCGCCATCGGGGGAAGCACCGTGCAGGAAGTTGTGGTCACCACAATTTCAGTTGCTTGGCCTTCGTGGGGAAAGGCAGGGCTGATCGCCAGTCCAGGATCAGGCGTTCCAGCAGTCAATGCTCCAGACAGGAGCGAGAGGGCCAAGAGCGTTTCAATGCGCATCGACTTCCTCACTTATCTGATCCCGCTTGGCGGGCTTTGGCAGGACGCAGTCAGCGGCGGTACTTCACCACCTCCTGGCGGAGGAAGCACACGGAGCGACAGCGCTCCCCAATCATTGAAGTCATGCAGCACGGCGATATTCCCAGTGCCGCCACAGTTTGATTCCTGGAAAACCGCTGCGGGATTAATGTCCGCGACGACAGAAGGTTCGATAACCGAATCCCCATCCCAATCGATCGCGGTGAAGGGCGGCCCCAAGTGCGCGCAGACTCCCCGACGCTCATCCAGGTTCGCCTCATCCAGTGACTCGCGCACTCCCTCCGAATAGTCGGCGAATGTCGCTGTTGGCCCGTTGGTCTCTCCTAGGCCATTACAGTCATCATCGGTGCCGCTGAACTGGTACCGATAGTTCATGACGGAGTTGTAGTTCGGCCGATAGTTGCAACCGGTTCCGCCTCCGTGAAGTAACCCGAAGTTGTGGCCAATCTCGTGAGCAATCGTGTTTCCGATCCACCGGTCATAATCCGGCGGACCAAGCAGACAGCCGAGGGATACAATCATGTCATCGCCCCGAATCTCCGCGAAACCGCTGGACGAGTTCGTGTCATTGCCGTAGCGATGGGAGAGGATCGAATAGTGGAAATAACCGCGACGAGCGGATGCAAAGTTCGCCAGCTTCAGGGATTGGAACGAACTGTCGCCAGTCGTACCGACAATCGTTCCGTTTGGAACCCCTCCGATGGAATTGCCGCCCGTGAACACTCCACCCTGACCGTAGTCTTGGATCAGCGTGATTCCGGTAGAACCATCAGGGTTCGTCACCGGAGCTTGGCCAAACATGCTTGCAAGTGAAGCCAGAGATTCCACGGGCGGCGCGTGGCTGTGCGCGGCGCACTCAGCCGCATCGACAAGCCAGTCATACTCAACAAGGATGTCTTTACGTCGAGGATTAACCCCGAGCGCTGGAAGCGCCAGCCCCCCTAGAGTGCCGAGCACTTCGTCGCCGTCCTCAAGCCCGTCCTGATCGGTATCACGCATGGTGTCGCTTGTGCGGTAGACAAAGGTCTCATCGCAATCGATGAGCCGATCACCATCCGTGTCGAGAAGGCACGACGACTCAAAACTATCGGAAAAGACCGCTTGAGCCTCGCAATGGCCCGCAAGCAAAGCGCCTGCTCCAACTAGAGCAGGCCAGAAGAACACGAAGATAGGGGGGGGGCGTGCGCAAGTCGCGGACTCTCGGAAGATGGGCCGTCAATGGACTCGAAGCCTTGCACAGTACACGGCGTGATCGCAAGCGTCGTCAGGGTTCTGCCCCGCGCTCTGCACATGCATTCCACCTACGTGATTCCGCCGTCCGCTGCGAGCGAATCCTCGACAGCTCACCGCGAGGATCGCCAGCTGCCCCCTTACCGATTCGCGAGGATCTCCTCGATCGCGTCGGGTTCCTTGGGTACGCCGTGGCTGAGGACTTCCGGGCCCTTGGCGGTGATGACGATGTCGTCTTCGATGCGGATGCCGATGCCTTTCCACTTCGCGTCGATGCCGCTTTCGTCGGGCGCGATGTAGAGGCCGGGTTCGACGGTGACGACCATGCCGGGTTCGAGCACGCGCGGTTCGTCGTCGACGCGGTAGTCGCCGACGTCGTGCACGTCGAGGCCGAGCCAGTGCCCGGTCTTGTGCATGTAGAAGCGCTTGTAGGCGCCCGACTTCAGGTTTGCTTCCAGTGAACCTTCGAGCAGACCGAGCTTGATCAGGCCACGCGTGAGCGTGCGCACTGCGGCATCGTGCATCGCCGTGAACGGCTGCCCAGGACGCGCCTCGTCGATCGCGCGGTACTGCGCCTCCAGCACGAGTTCGTAGAGTGCACGCTGGGGCGGCGAATAGCGGCCGTTGATCGGCCAGGTGCGGGTGATGTCGGAGGCGTAACACTGGAACTCGGCGCCGGCATCGACCAGCACCAGGTCGCCGTCGCGCAGCAACGCGTTGTTGGCGCGGTAATGCAGGACGCAGGCATTGGCGCCGCCACCGACGATCGGCTCGTAGCTCGGCACGGCGTGATTGCTGTGGAAGGCGTGGATCAGTTCGGCCACGATCATCGCCTCGCTGGCACCGGCGCGGGTCGCGCGCATCGCGCGCAGGTGCGCCTGCGCGGCGATCTGCGCCGATTTCGCCATCACCCGCAGTTCATTGCGCGACTTGAACAGGCGCAGGTCGTGCAGGATGTGCGAGAGCGCGACGAGTTCATGCGGCGGATGCGCGCCCTGGCGCACCTGCGCACGCACGCGGTTGACCCAGCCGATCAGCTTCTGGTCGAACTCGAGCTCGCGCCCGAAGTGGTAGTAGACGCGGTCACGCCCTTCGATCATGCCGGGCAGGATGTCGTCGATGTCGTCGATCGGAAAAGCGTCGTCGAGACCCAGCTGCGTCACCGCGCGTTCGGGGCCGAGCCGGGTGCCGTCCCAGCGTTCGCGCTCGGCATCACGCTCGCGGCAAAACAGGATCACCTCGCCGGCCTTGCGTCCGGGCACCAACGCCAGCACCGCATGCGGCTCGTCGAGACCGGTGAGGTAGTGAAAATCGCTGTCCTGTCGATACGGATAGTGCGCATCGTTGTTGCGGATGCGCTCCAGCGCTGCCGGCAGGATCGCGATCGCGTCGCGGCCGATGATGCGCATCAGCTGGCGCCGGCGACGCTGGAACTCGCCCGCGGCGATCACGCTCAGTGCCGCCTGGCCGCCGCTGCGCACTCGTCGCGCAACAGCAGCGCCACGACGCGCACGAACTCCAGCACTTCGACGTACGCCGCCTCGTCGGCGTCGCCCTCCTCGACACTGAGCTCGCTGGCCGCGATGCGACCGAGGTCACCGATTGCCTCCTCGGCTTCGGCCGAGAGTTCGCCGCGCGCGCGCGGATTGGCCAGACCCACGCCACCGAGGAAGCCACGGCACCAATCGACCAGCGCATCGGCGCGCTGCGCCAACGCCACTTCGTCGTCCGGCAACAGCGGGGTGAAGCTGTCCTCGGGGTCGGCCAGGGAGGCGTTGGTCTCGCGGTGCAGGCGACGCAGATCGTCCGCTTCCGCGCTGCTGCCGGCCAGAGCCTCCTGCACCGCATCGACGGCGAGCGCGTCGCCCCAGCGTTCTGCGGGGCTTCGCCCGCCGCCGCACAGGTACCCGGAGAGAGCACCATGCAGTTCGGCGGCGCCAACGCCGGCCTGGAGGCGCAGCAGCAGGTCTTCCAATTCGTCGTGGGCAAGGGCGTTCATCTGCTGATTGTAGCCGCGCCACCGGCGCGACTGACGCCGTCGAGCCGAAACGATATGCTCGCCCCGATGGATGCCCGTCGCCCTGCCAGCCGGCCGTCAACCGCGCGCGCACGCCTGCGCGCGTTGACGTGGCTGGTTGCCTGCGCCGCCGCGGGTACGCCGCTGCAGGCGCACGAACGCAGTCACTACTTCGCGTCGCTCGCCGCGAACGACCAGCTCGCGCAGGGCACGGTCAACAGCGTGCTGCAGGACCGCAGCGGCCTGCTCTGGATCGCCACCCAAGGCGGCCTGCACCGCTATGACGGTCACGAAGTCGTGCTCTATCAGCATCAGGCCGACGTGGCCGGCACCCTGCCGGAGAGCTTCGTCACCGCCCTCGCCGAGACCGCGGACGGGCGCTTCTTCGTGGGTACCAGCCGACGCGGCGTGGTCGAGTTCGAACGTGGCCACGGCCGCTTCGTTCCGGTGGCGACCCCGCGGGATGGTGCAGCGGCGCGCGACACAGTGACCGCACTCGCTGCCGACCTCGACGACAACCTGTGGATCGGCTCGCAGTTCGGCCTGGAGCGCGTTGATCGCGGCGGCCGCCGCCACGACGTGCTGAAGCTCGAAGGCAACCGCTTCCGCATGTTGCGGCAAATCGCGCTGTGTCGCGATGGCGGCTTGTTGGTGGCGTCCGGGGTCGGTGCCTACCAGGTCGCCCGCGGTTCGCTCGAGGTGGCGGCACTGGACACCACAGTCACCGGCACCGACCTGTCTGCAGCGTACTGTGCCGGCGATGGCACGCGCTGGCTGGCCGGCGCCGGGGTGCTGTATCGCGTCGCCACGGGCCGCGCCGAGGTCGGCTGGCGACCGCCCGCAGATTGGCCGCGCGGCAGCATCGCGGACATCGCCGAGGACAGCTCTGGCCACCTGTGGCTGGCCCTGCAAGGCGCCGGACTGGCGCGCGTCGACCCGCGCACCGGATCAGCCTTGCTGTTGCGCAGCGACGCCCACATCGCCGGCAGCCTGCCCGAGAACTCGTTGCGCGATCTGTTCGTCGACCGTTCCGGCCTGCTCTGGGTCGGCAGCGATCTGCAGGGACTCGCCTACACCGACCCCGTCGGCGCGAAGTTCACCTACCTCTACGACACCGAGGCCGGCGAGCGCGAGGTGGATGCCAACAATGTGCGCTCCCTGCTCGCCGACGGCGACCATGCATTGTGGATCGGCAGCGAAGGCGACGGTCTGCGCCACTACGACCTGGCACAGCGGCGCTTCGACTCGCACCACGCCGAGCTTGCCGCGCTGCTGGCACCCGGCGAGGCCCAGGTGCGTGTCCGCGTCAACGCCCTGGCCAACGCCGGTAGCGGCGCACTGTGGGTGGCTACGCATCGCGGCATGCTGCACTACGACCCGGAGACACGCAGCGGGCGCGTCCTCGCAGTCGCACCGGAGCGCGCCACCGCACTGCCGGACGCGGACGTGCGCGCGCTCGCCACCAGTCCCGACGGCTCGCTCTGGATCGGCACGCTGAATGGCGGATTGGTGCGCTATGAGCCGGCACGCGAACGCTGGGAGCGCTTTCCGGCGGCCAGCGCCGACAGCGCGGCAGGACTCTGGCATCCGAGCGTGATGGCGCTGCACGAGGACCGCAGCGGGCGCGTCTGGATCGGAACGCTGGGCGGCCTCAATGTCTACGAGCGCGCCACCGGACGACTGCACAAGATCGCCGCGCGCAACGGCGACAACCAGGGACTGGCTGGCGATCGCGTACGCAGCATCCTAGAAGCCGGCAACGGCGAGATCTGGATCGGCACCCACAACGGCCTCAACCGTCTGTTGTCCTATGAGAACGGACAGGCGCACTTCCGCGCCTACCTGATCTCGGACGGGCTCGCCAACGACACCATCTACAGTCTGCTCGATGATACCAACGGCCGCATCTGGGCGAGCACCAACCGCGGCATCAGCGTGCTCGACCCCGCGCGCGATGAGGTCCGCAACTTCCTGACGCGCGACGGTCTGCAGGGTCTCGAATTCAACGGCGGCGCGCAGGTGCGGCTCGCCGACGGCCGTCTGGTGTTCGGCGGCACGCACGGCTTGAACTGGCTGCTTCCACAAGCCATGGAGGCAAGCCGCTTCGAACCGTCGCTGGCCTTCACTTCGATCCAGATCGGCAGCGAACGTCGGCGCATCGACGACCCCCGACATTTCCCCGAGATCCGCCTGACCGCTCAGGACCGCGTGCTCATGCTCGGCGTGGCTGCGCTCGATTTCGCGGCCCCCGAGCACAACCGCTATCGCTACCGTCTGCTCGGCTACGACGAGCAGTGGATCGACCTCGGTACACGGCGCGAAGTGGCACTGACCAACCTCGCCCCCGGCAGCTACGAACTGCAAGTACTCGGCAGCAATCGCGACGGTCACTACAGCACGACCCCGCTCAGCGCGCACATCACCGTCACGCCGGCATGGTGGCAGACCACACTCGCGCGCGTGGGCGCCACCCTACTGATGCTGCTGGCGGTGCTCGGTTATGTCGTGCACCGGCGCCGCTCGCTGCAACGACTGCAAGCGCAACACGACCAGCTCAAGCTCTACAGCGACCGTCTTTCGCTGGCGCTGTGGGCCAGCCGCGACGGTTTCTGGGACTGGGATATCCGCAGCGACCGCATGTTCCTGTCCGGTCCCGAGGAGTTCCTCGGCGGCGAACGCGAGACCGAAATCGCGGGCGACTTCTGGCGCAACCGCGTGGTGCACGCCGAAGACCGCGAGCGGGTGATGGCCGCGCTGCAGGCGCACATCGACGGCAAACGCGATCACTACGAGTGCGAATACCGCGTGTACACGCACGACCACCGTCACACCTGGATCGTGGCGCGCGGTCGCGCCACCGAGCGCGACAGCGACGGCACCATCATTCGCGTCGCCGGCACCTTCCGCGACGTGAGCGTCGAGCGCGAGCGCGACCGCGACCGCCGCATCGCCCACGAAGTGATCCGCAGCATGAGCGAAGCGGTCTGTGTCACCGGCCTCGACTTCCGCTTCACCTCGGTAAACGGCGCTTTCTCGCGCATCACCGGCTACGCCGACCACGAGGTCATCGGCGTCGAGGCCGGCATCCTCGACAGCGACCAGCACCCACGCGAGTTCTATCAGGAACTGCGCCACACCATGATCGCGCGCGGTCACTGGAGCGGCGAACTGTGGCAACGACGCAAGGACGGCGAACAATTCCTGTCGTGGCTCGAGATCAGCGAGATCCGCGACGCCGGTGGCGAGCGCACGCATTGGGTGGCGGTGGTCAGCGACATCACCGACCGCAAGCGCGCCGAACAGGAACTGCGCTACCTCGCCAACTACGACACCCTCACCGGCCTGCCCAACCGCACCCTGCTCAGCGAACGCCTGGCGCACGCGTTGATCCGCGCACGCCGTCTCGGCACCAAGGTCGCGGTGCTGTTCCTCGATCTCGACCGCTTCAAGCACGTCAACGACTCGATGGGCCACGCCGCCGGCGACCGACTGCTCAAGGCGGCGGCCGCGCGCATCGTCACCAGCGTGCGCGAAACCGACACCGTCGCCCGGCTCGGCGGCGACGAGTTCACCATCCTGCTCGAAGACCTGCCGGACGCGGCGGAAGCCGAACGGGTCGCGCAGGCAATGCTGGTCACCTTCGGGTCACCGCTTGAGATCGACGGCCGCCAGGAAGTGGTGATCACGCCCTCGATCGGCATCAGCCTGTATCCCGAGCATGGCCAGTTGCCGACCGACCTGCTCAAGCACGCCGACACCGCGATGTACCACGCCAAGGAACGCGGTCGGAACACCTACCAGGTCTACGACGACGCGATGGACACGCGCGTGCGCCTGCGCGCCAACCTCGCCAGCCAGTTGCAGCGGGCGATGGAGCGCAAGGAACTGTCGCTGGTGTTCCAACCGAAGATGGCGCTGCGTGAGAGTCGCATCATCGGCGCCGAGGCATTGCTGCGCTGGACCAATGGCACGCTCGGCTCGATTCCGCCGAGCACCTTCATTCCGATCGCCGAAGAGACCGGCCTCATCGTGCCGATCGGCGATTGGGTGCTGCGCGAGGCCTGCCGCCAGATCGGGCGTTGGAGCGAAGCCGGGCTGAGCATGCACACGATCGCGGTGAATGTTTCGGCGCTGCAGTTGTTCCGCGGTGATCTGGTGCGGCGCCTGCGCGAGATCCTCGCCGAGATGCGAGTGCCGGCGCACCGGCTGGAACTGGAGCTGACCGAGTCGATGCTGATGGCCAATCCGGAGCAGTCGATCGCCACCCTTACCCAGATCAAGGCGCTCGGCGTACACCTTTCGGTCGACGATTTCGGCACCGGCTACTCCTCGCTCGCGTACCTCAAGCGCCTGCCGATCGACACCCTCAAGATCGACAAGACCTTCGTCGGTGACCTGACCACCGACCCGGACGACGAAGCCATCGTCTCGACCGTGATCATGATGGCGCACTCGCTCGGGCTCGACGTGATCGCCGAGGGCGTCGAAACCAATGACCAGCTGCGCTACCTGACCGAGCAGAAGTGCGACGAAGTTCAGGGAAATCTGATCAGTGCGCCGCTGGATGCCGAGCGCATCCTGCAATTCCTGCTCGACCGCCACGACCTCGGCGCCCGGCGCGGCCGCGAGCGCAGCCTGCCCGCACCCAGCGATTGACCCCGCTTTCGCCTTTGCCCTAACGTCCAGCCATGGAAACCTCGCCGACCCGCGAAGAACTCAAGGCCATCGCCGCCCGTGTCGATCAGTTGATCGCGCTGTGCCAGCGACTGACCGATGAAAACCGCAGTCTGCGCCAGACCCAGGAAGCGATGGTCGGCGAACGCGCCAACCTGCTGGCCAAGAACGAACAGGCACGCTCGCGCGTCGAAGCGATGATCGCGCGCCTGAAGTCGCTGGAGCAGAACCCATGAGCGCCGAACCGGTCTCGGTGTCGATCCTCGACCGCGAGTATCTGGTCGCGTGCCCTCCCGACGAACGCGACGGCCTGCGCGCTGCCGCAAGCCTGCTCGACGGCCGCCTGCGCGAGCTGCGCAACGCTGCCCGCAACGCCACGCCTGAGCGTATCGCCGTGCTCGCCGCGCTCAACCTCGCGCACGAATTGCTGCAGGTGCGTTCGCGCTCGGGCGCGAGCAACCATGTCGTCGATGCCGAGCTCGCCGCGCTGCGCATCCGGCTTGATGCCGCACTCGGCAGCCTGCACAATACCCGCGCACCGTAACTGTCGTGTCGATGCACGGGCCTATTGCCTTGTCCCGTACACAAACCCCGGGAACGCAGAGTTCGGTCGGTGTGCAGGTCCGCTACGTGCGGAAAGCCTGAAGACCGACGCGCCTTCCCACCTGATCCTCGGGATCAAGGGTTTGTCCGTGTGCAGGCACGACGTTGCGGTGCAACCATTCTCCACCGTGATCACGGAATCGACGCATGAGCCACGGTGAGCGCGCCGAATTGCGCAAGAACATGCGCGAACGGCGTGTCGCGCTGTCGCCCGGCGAGCGCATTGCCGCCGCTCGCGGTGTCGGCGAACAGCTCGAAGCCCTGCCCGAGTTCCTGACCGATCTTCGCATCGGCGCCTACTGGGCAGTGCGCGGCGAACTGCCGCTGAGCCATGCGTTGCCGCCACTGTTCCGACGCGGCCAGATCGTGCTGCTGCCGGTGCTGGGCAACGCCGGCACCCTGCGCTTCTCGCCCTGGCTGCCGGGGCAGGAACTGGTCGCCAACCGCTTCGGCATTCCCGAGCCCGAGCTCGATCCCGCGAACGAACTCGATCCGCACGCGCTCGATCTGGTGCTGGTGCCACTGCTCGCCTTCGATCGTCGTGGCCATCGCCTCGGCAGCGGCGGCGGCTGGTACGACCGCAGCTTCGCCTACCTCCAGACGCAGCCGCGCCCGGCATCGACCCTGCTGGTCGGCGTCGGCTATGCCGATCAGGAAGTCCCGTCGCTGACGGCGGAAGCGCACGATGTCGCGCTCGACTTCGTGGTCACCGAGCGCGAGTTGATCGACTGCAACGCAACCGTACCGCCCGCGTGAAGCACTGGCTGCTCAAGTCGGAGCCCGACGAATGCTCGATCGAGCAGCTCGCGCGCGTACGCCGCGAGGCCTGGACCGGAGTGCGCAACTACCAGGCACGCAACTACCTGCGCGACGGCATGCAGCTCGGCGACCTGATCTTCTTCTACCACTCCAATTGCGCGACGCCCGGCATCGTCGGGCTGTGCACGGTGGTGCGCCTTGCCTATCCTGATCCGACCCAGTTCGATCCCGGCAGCGATTACTTCGATGCCGCCAGCCGCCACGACGATCCGCGCTGGCTATGCGTCGATGTCGCGTTCCAGCGCAAGCTCAAGCGCACCATCACCCTGCAGGAACTCAAGGCCCTGGACGGGCTCGGCGATTTCGCGCTGACTCGCCGCGGCAACCGCCTGTCGGTGCTGCCGGTGACGGCGGCACAGTGGCAAAAGATTCTTTCCGTGGAGTAACGTGATGAACACCGACAAGGAAACCGAGAAGCGCCTGTCCGCGGAAGCGGCGATCGAACACGTCGAGGACGCCATGATCGTCGGCGTCGGCACCGGCTCGACCGTGGCCTATTTCATCGACGCGCTCGGCCGCATCCAGTCGCGCATCGACGGCGCGGTGTCGAGCAGCGAGCAGAGCACCGCGAGGCTCAGGGCACTCGGTATCCAGGTGCTCGACCTGAACCACACCGGCGACCTCGCGCTCTATGTCGACGGCGCCGACGAATGCGATCCGCACAATCGCCTGATCAAGGGCGGCGGCGCGGCGCTGACGCGCGAGAAGATCATCGCTAGCGCGTCGAAGAAGTTCGTCTGCCTGATCGACGCCGCCAAGCAGGTGAACGTGCTCGGCAAGTTCCCGCTGCCGGTGGAAGTGATCCCGATGGCCCGCAGCTACGTCGCACGCCAGATCGTCAAGCTCGGCGGCCAGCCGGTGTGGCGCGACAATGTGGTCACCGACAACGGCAACTGCATCCTCGACGTGCACAACCTCAGCATCACCGACCCGGTCAAGCTCGAAGCGGAGCTCAACCAGATCGTCGGCGTGGTCTGCAACGGCCTGTTCGCCCGCCGCGGCGCCGATGTCGTGATCGTCGGCGGCAAGACCCGGTGATTCCCGCTCTGTGGGTCCGAACTTGTTCGTTTCAGTCATCGAGGCCAAGAGCGTCCGGATGAATCCGGACCCACATGAATCCGGACCCACATGAATCCGGACCCACATGAATCCGGACCCACACAGATCCGGACCCGCTCTTTGTGGGTCCGAACTTGTTCGGACGCTTTCTGGTCATCGAGGCCAAGAGCGTTCGGCGCCCTCAGGTGGCCTTCTGCGCCTGCTTCATCATCGCCGCCAGGCCGCCCTGCAAGGCATAGGCCTCGAAGCCGACTTTGCCGAGGATGAAGGCCGCCGCCGCGCTGCGCTCGCCGGTATTGCAGTACACGATCACGGCGCGGGTACGATCGAGTTCGTCGATGCGGTCGCGTAGCGCCAGCAGCGGGATCGACAGCGCGCCCTTGATCGCGGCCTCGTCGAACTCCTCCTGGGTGCGCACGTCGACCACCTGCGCGCCGTTGCGCGACAGTTCCGAGGCCTTGGCCGGATTCACCCAGTCAACCACTGGCGGCGTCAGGATTTCGGCGAAATCCTTGGTCGCCAAGCGCATCAGCTTGCCATCGGTCTTCATCGACACGGTCGCATTGCGCACCGACTTGGTCAGCAGCGCGTCTTCGCCGAAGGTATCGCCGCGCACCAGATAGGCGACCACGGCTTCGTTGCCGTCCACCTGCTTCGAAACCTGCGCCGAACCTTCCTTGAGCACGTAGAAATAGTCGGCCTCGTCGCCCTCGCGCACGATGATCTGGCCCTTGATCGCGATCACCTCTTCCAGGCGCTGGAACAATCGCTCGACGGCGCCAGTCGGCATCTTGTGCAGGGCTCGGTTGTGCAACAGGCGGAACACCCAGCGGTTGCCGCCCGGGTCTTCGGCGTAATGGCGGAAGTTCGGCAGCTTGGTCAGCTGGTCGAACACCATCACCTTTTCGGCGTAGCGCCGGTCGAGGCGAAGCAGGGTCGCGGTCAGCGACTCGACGGTCGCGGTGAAGCGCCGCGGCTGCAGGTCGCCGAGCGCGTAACGCCCCTGCAGGGAGTTGCCATCGGTGCTCTTGGTCTTGCCATCGGGATAGTCGCCACGCACCACGCCGGCGGTGACGTACAGGGTGTGGTCGTCGGTATCCCCGGCCCGAAACAGCACCGCGCCCTTGCCGACCTCGGTCAGTTCGGCTTCCTTGGCCAGCTGCTCGATGCACTCGGTACCGAGCTTGTCGAGCGGATAGAACTTCGCCAGCAGCGAGGCATCGACCGCCATCGGGCGCTCCTTGTCTTCAGTCAAGTGATGCCCCGAGTGTAGACGCAGGCCCCGGCGCGCGAAAGCCGCCGTCAGCTCCCCAACCGCGACAATTCGCCCTAGCGGCGGTGGTCCCCGGTCACGCGCAGGACACCTGGACCCGCCCGCGCAGCGACTTGGGTTGGCGGCTGCTACAGTGTACCTACACGTCATAGCTACATCGTGGTGCAGCCAATGAAGACAGCCAAGTTGTTCACGTCCGGCGGCTCCCAAGCCGTGCGGCTGCCGCGCGAGTTCCGCATGCCCGGCGATCAGGTACGCATTTCCCGGGAGGGTTCCCGCGTCGTGCTCGAGGCGATCGCGCCCGCCGCGACCGCCCTCGTTGAAGCGCTCGCCAAGTTCTCGGACGACATGTTCGCCGAGGGTCGCCAGCAACCCGGAATGCAGAAGCGGCGGAGTCTCTGATGCGCTTTCTGCTCGACACGAACATCTGCATCTACGCGATGAAGGCGCGTCCGCCGGCGGTGGCCAAGCGGTTCGCGGAAGTGCGCAGCAGCGATCTCGCGATTTCCAGCGTCACCGTCTACGAACTCTGGTACGGCGTGCAGCGCAGCCAGGCGCTGGCGCGCAACAGCGAGGCCCTGCGTGAATTTCTCGCTCCGCTGCGGCAACTGGAGTTCGACGCCGACGACGCCGCGGTCTGCGCCAGGATCCGCGCCGTGCTCGACGCCAAGGGCACGCCGGTCGGCCCGTACGACCTGCAAATCGCCGCGCAAGCCTTACGCCGCAAACTGACCCTGGTCACCCACGACACCGCCGAATTCAAGCGCATCCCCGGACTGAAGATCGCGGACTGGACTTGATCCACTCCGGCGGGAACGGCTGTACAGGTGAGGCGAAGCTCAGAATCCCGAGCCCGGCTGCTTCAGGAATTCGATCTCTTCGGCGCTCGATTCGCGGCCGAGGATGGCATTGCGGTGCGGATAGCGACCGAAGCGGTCGATGATCGCCTTGTGCTTCAGTTCGAACTCGTGATTCGCCGGCGCGTGCTCGCGAAACAGACGCTCGGCCTCGACGTGGATCACGTTCGATTCGCTATGCATGTACGACATCAACAGGAACGCACGCTGCGGCGGCTCGAGCTGCAGATGCGCCCCCGCTGCGACTGCCTCCTGCGCCAGCACGAGCGCGACCGGATCGCACGCAAACGCTTCGCGCGTGCCGCGGAACATGTTCCGCGAGAACTGATCGAGCAGGATGATCTCGGCCAGGCGCCCGTGCGCCGTTCGGCGCCACCCGAACAACTCGCCGCTCGCTGCCCTGGCGTGCAGCGCCAGAAACCGCTCGCGGATCAGCGCATCGAACGCCGGATCAACCCGCCACCACTGCGCCGGATCGATCTCGCGGAACCAGAAGTCGAGGACCGCTTCGCGCGACTGGTCCACAGGGTCAGCCAGCCAACTTCACCAGTTCTTCGAGCGTCTCGAAGTAGCGCCGGTGCGTCTTGCGGATGTGCGCTTCGGTCGGCGCTTGCAGCATGACCACCTCGCGAACCCGGCCGGCACCGTGGTATTCCAGCTCCAGCGCCAACCGCTTCGCCCGCGCTGCAACGCCCTGATCGGCCTCGAATGCCGTCATCGACACAAGCTTGCCCGCCCCGCGGTCATAGTCAATCAGGAAGTACATCGCATCACCTCGCTTGCCGCGACGATACAACCAAGTCGGGAAGCATGCCGAGCAAGTACCGCAACTGCGGGAAGCTCTCGCCAACCACGGCATAACCGCACCGCAACCTCGCCGGCAGTTCCGCCTCCCGCACGCGGTCCGCAACGGCGTTCGGAGACGCGAGCATCTGCAATCGCTCGATCTCGGCCACGAACTCGGAAAGCCTCGTCAGCAGCGCGCTGATCTCGGGCGGTCCGCCGCCATACTTGACCTCGATGCCGTGCAAGTCCGCCAGGAGTTCGCTGCATTGCGCCCACAGGTCCTGTAGCTCGGTCCGAAGTTGGATCTCCACGTGCTGCTCATCGACGTGCTGCACCACGAGATGGATCGCGCGGTAGCCATCGCTGGGCTTGGCCCGACGGTCGTGAACCTCTGCTCCCGGAAACCTGGACAGCAGCGATTCCAGCAATTGCCGCTGCTGCATCGGCCCCTCTACGACCAGCCGGCAACCCGCGATGTCCTGCATCTGGCTCAAACGCGTCGACTGCCGCCGGAGCTTCTCGATGATGCTCTGATTCGATTTCGGCCGCCCGACAGGTGTGAGTCGAGTGCATTCTTCGACTTCACGTAGCGTGGTTTCCAAGGCCACTTCATGGGAGTTGCGATACTCCGAGAGCGTGCGCAAGTCATCGTCGCTCGCGCCAGACCAGGAGTCGCTCGCCGAGCTTGTTGATCTGCGACTTGGAGAGCGGCCCACCCATGCTCACACCCCCATTGGATTCGCCTTGTCGGTGTCGATGCCATAGAGCTTGATCGCCTTGGCGATGTCGGAGCGCTTGAGTTTGCCTTCGTCGGCGAGGGCACTGATTGCGGCGTGGGCGATCCAGTGGCGGTCGACTTCGAAGAAGCGGCGCAGGTTGGCGCGGGTGTCGGAGCGGCCGAAGCCGTCGGTGCCGAGCACGGTGTAGCTCATGCCCCTGGGCAGGTAGGCGCGCACCTGGTCGGCGTATTGGCGCACGTAGTCGGTGGCGGCAATGGCCGGGCCGTCGCGGCCTTCGAGCTGGCGCGTGATCCAGGCCTTGCGCGGCTCGGCTTCCGGATGCAGGCGATTCCAGCGTTCGACGTCGGCGCCGTCGCGGCGCAGTTCGTTGTAGCTCGGGCAGCTATGGATGTCAGACTTGACGCCGAAGTCGCGCTCCAGCAACTCGGCGGCGGCGATCGCCTCGCGCAGGATGGTGCCCGAACCCATCAGCTGCACGCGCAGCTCGTTCTTCTTCGCCTTGCCCGCATCCCGCAGCAGGTACATGCCGCGGATGATGCCTTCGGCCGCGCCTTCCGGCATCTCCGGATGGGTGTAGTTCTCGTTGACCAGGGTGATGTAGTAGTAGCCGTCTTCCTGCTCGGTGAGCATGCGCCGCATGCCGTCTTGCAGGATCACCGCCACTTCGAACGCGAAGGTCGGGTCGTAGCTCTTGCAGTTCGGAATGGCCGACGCGAGCAGGTGCGAATGGCCGTCCTCGTGCTGCAGGCCTTCGCCGTTGAGCGTGGTGCGGCCGCTGGTGGCGCCGAGCAGGAAACCGCGCGCGCGCATGTCGCCGGCGAGCCAGGCGAGATCGCCGACGCGCTGCATGCCGAACATCGAGTAGAAGATGAAGAACGGCAGCATCGGCAGATTGTTGGTGCTGTAACTGGTCGCGGCCGCGAGCCACGAGCACATCGCTCCGGCTTCGGTGATGCCTTCCTGCAGCACCTGGCCCGCGGCGTCTTCGCGGTAGTACATCAGCTGGTCGGCATCGACCGGCTTGTACAACTGGCCGAACGGCGCATAGATGCCGATCTGGCGGAACAGGCCTTCCATGCCGAAGGTGCGCGCCTCGTCGGCGACGATCGGCACCACGCGCGGACCGACCGCCTTGTCGCGCAACACCAGATTCAGCGCCTGCACGAAGGCCATTGTGGTCGAGATTTCGCGCTCGCCCGAGGACTTCAACAGGCGCTCGAAACTGGCGAGCTCCGGCACCGGCAGTGACTCGTCGGCCCTGCGTCGGCGCTGTGGCAGCGAGCCACCGAGCGCGGCACGACGCGACTTCATGTACTGCACTTCCGGCGAGTCTTCGCCCGGGTGATAGAACGGCACCGATTCCAGATCCTCGTCCTTGATCGGCAACTTGAAGCGATCGCGGAAGTGACGGATGGAATCGGTATCCATCTTCTTCTGCTGGTGGGTGATGTTCTGCGCCTCGCCGGCCTCGCCCATGCCGTAGCCCTTGACGGTCTTGGCCAGAATCACGGTCGGCATGCCCTTCTGGGTCGAGGCGACATGGTAGGCGGCGTAGATCTTGTGCGGATCATGGCCGCCGCGATTGAGGTGCCAGATATCGTCGTCCGAGAGATTGGCCACCATCGCCTTGGTCTCCGGGTATTTCCCGAAGAAATGCTCGCGTGTGTAGGCGCCGCCGAAGGCCTTGTAGTTCTGGTACTCGCCATCGACGGTCTCGTTCATCAGCTTGCGCAGCACGCCGTTCGGATCACGCTGCAACAGCGCATCCCAGTGACTGCCCCAGATCACCTTGAGCGCGTTCCAGCCGGCGCCGCGGAACACGCCTTCGAGTTCCTGGATGATCTTGCCGTTGCCGCGCACCGGACCATCGAGCCGCTGCAGATTGCAGTTGACGACGAACACCAGATTGTCGAGCTTCTCGCGCCCGGCGAGCGCGATCGCACCCAGCGACTCGGGCTCGTCGGATTCGCCATCGCCCATGAAGCACCAGACCTTGCGGTCGGACTCGGGCATCAGCCCGCGATGTTCGAGGTACTTGAAGAACCGCGCCTGGTAGATCGCGCTGATCGGACCGAGACCCATCGACACCGTCGGCGCCTGCCAGAAGTCCGGCATCAACCACGGGTGCGGATAACTGGACAGGCCCTGGCCGTCCACTTCCATGCGGTAGCGATCGAGTTGTTCGGCGCTGATGCGTCCTTCGAGGAAAGCGCGCGCATAGATGCCAGGCGAGGAATGGCCCTGGATGCAGATCAAGTCTCCGGGATGCGTCGCGCTCGGGGCACGCCAGAAGTGGTTGAAGCCGACGTCGTACAGGGTCGCGCTCGATGCGAACGAGGAGATGTGGCCGCCGAGTTCGCCGGGCTTGCGGTTGGCGCGCACCACCGTCGCCATCGCATTCCAGCGCAGGATCGAGCGGATGCGCCATTCGAGTGCGGCGTCACCATCCGACTTCGCCTCGCGCGAGGGCGGGATGGTGTTGACGTAGTCGGTCGTCATCGGGAACGGCAGATGGCCGCCGGCACGGCGCGTCTCATCGACCATGCGCTCCATCAGGAAGTGCGCGCGCTCGGCACCGTCACGGCCGATGACGGCGCTGATCGCCTCCATCCACTCGCGCGTCTCGCTGGGGTCGAGGTCGTCGTTCAACAGGTCGTGGATCTGGCTCATGGCTGCTCGCTCCGCGGCCGCGGTGGCCGCTGTCTGGGTTGCAAGCGGCGATGCTAGCGACTTTGCCGCGCCCGCCCCATCCTCGTGCGTTTGAATGCACCAAGAGCGTGCAATGAGTTCGAATGCGTCAGCGCCCGATCAGACTGCGCCGGCAATCGGCGTCGGACTTCATCGCGGCCAAGCCCAAGGCATGATCGAATGGCGGCTTCCAGTAGGCACTGAAACAGGCCTGCGGACAGCAGCCGTCGGCGCTGCCGGCCGCGCAGATCGGGATCGCATGCACGCACCGTTCGAACGAGAAATCGAGCGCCGAACTGCCCTTGCGGCAGGCCTCCACCTGAGCACTGCACTGGGTCACGGCATCGGCCGTCGGCCGCGAGGCGGCCAGCACCGGATCATCGGCGTCGACCACCCCATCTCGGCGCACCAGTCCACTCGCCTCGATCAACGTCTCGGTCGAATCGCCGCCCGGAAAGAACGCGCACACCCGCAGCACGCCATTGCGCCCGATCTCGGCCAACAGGCGCGATGCACCGGCGGAGTTCAGGCGGCCGAAATCCTCGGCCTCCACCGCGCGCGCCTGCGCGGCGGTGATTTGGCTGCGAATCTGGACCAGCCCGGCCCCAGTCGCCTCGACGCGCTCACAAGGAGAGCGGAAGACCACGGCATTGGTGCTGGCGCTGGCACCGCCGCTCAGCTTGGCGTCCGGCTCGGCGCCGCGGGCGCAGGGCGTGTTCGAGACGACCACGCCGCCGTCCTTGCTCTTGCACTTGAAGATGTTGGCGCCAGCACAGTCGGTAGCGGCCAGCAGCAAGGACACGGCGGCCACGAACCAGACCATGGGCGTGCGGGAAAGAATCATTGCGGCAACTCCGGAACCACTGATGGGGTGATTATGCATCGAAGCTCAGTTCGAGACTTCGCCATCCACGCGTGGCGGGAACTGGAGATGGAAGCCGCGTGCCGCCAGGTTGGCCCGCACCACGCCGGCATCCTCGCGCGCCAGGCGGCGGCCAGGGGTCAATTCCACTTCGAGCACGAAGTCGAGCGCACCGAGCGTGGCCGCGATGTTCTCCGGCAATAGCGCGAACGCATCGCGCTCACGCAGATACAGATAGGTGTCGTCACGTTTGCGGCTGCGATAGACGAAACAATGCATGGGTGTTCCTCGCGGGTCGTCCGCCGCGGCCCGGCCAAGGCCGAGACGCGGCGGTGCTTCAGTTCAGTGCTCAGAACGAGATTTGTGCCCCGATGCCGAGGCCGCCATCGCCGCCGCCGGCGAAGTCGAACCACTCGTAGCCGCCGCGCAGCGAGAAGCTGTCGTTCGGGGTCCAGCGCACGCCGGCCTCGAGCATCAAACCGTTATCGGAATCACTGAATGGCTGCGGCCCGGCCACGGTGTTGATCTCGCCGTCGATGTCGGCGGTAAACCAGCCGATCTTGGTGTACGGCGCCCACGCCGCGTCACCGTATTCGTAGAGCAGGCCGAGCGACCAGCCTTCGGATTCGAGATCGAAGCCGAAGTCGGCGAGCGGCCCGAGGCGCGAGCTGCCGAAGTCGTGGTACGCGCCTTCGATCGCGAAGTTCTCGTTCAACCAGACGCCGCCGAACGCGCGCGCGTAAACATCGTTGTCCTCTTCGATCTGCACGCCGACCAGATAAGGGTATTCATCGGCGGAAGGCGCCTGGCGCATGCCGACGCCCGCGTAGTAATCCATGGCCTCGGCGGGCAGGCTGGCGGACAGGGCGAGCAGAACCGCGACTGAGATCGGACGCATGCATGACTCCTTTGCTGGGATGCGCGGCGGGCTCGCTGCGCTGGGGCGATTGTCGGGGCGCACGATGAACCGCCCCGGAACCGCCGCCCACAACGGATGCAGCGGCGACGGGAGTCGCCTCAGCGCGCCTCGGCAAAGCCGACCCGACGGATACCGGCGGCCTTGATCGTACCGAACACGTCGACCACATGTTCGTAGGCGACGCTGTCCGCAGCCGCGATTTCGATGCCCGGCGGCTGCACACGCGTGCCGAGGAAGGCGACCTCGGCGGCGAAGCGCTCGGACGAGATCGCTTGGCCGTCGAACCACAACGCACCATCCGCGGCGATGCCGAGGCGCAGCGGCGCCGTCGGTGGCGGCGGCGGATTCGGCATCGGCTGGGGCAAGGACAGCAGCAGCCGCTGGGTCAGGGTCGGCGCGGTGATCATGAAGATGATCAGCAACACCAGCATGACATCGACCAAGGGGGTGACATTGATCTGGGCGATGGGTGAGGCGTGGTTGGACATGGCGGACTCCTCGCGACCGAAGCGGTCAAGGCGGCCAACGCAGGGCGGCGCCCTGCGGGGTTTGGCGCCACGGCGTAACTTTCTGTTCATCGCCGCCTGCCTACAGTGCGCGCCGACTTCAGGGAGCCTGCCATGCAACGACGCATCCTTCTCGGCGCCACGCTTCTGTTCGCGATCGCTGGCGCCGCATGCGCTGACGAAGCGGCGAGCGAAGATCCGGCCACGCCGCAAATGCAATCGGTCGAAGTCGCCGGGGTGCAGCCGGGACCGAGCCTGTGGCGCATCAGCCGCGGCGAGCACGAGATGTGGATCCTGGGGACGGTGACGCCGGTGCCCAAACGCATGAAGTGGGATTCCAGTGATGTCGCCAGCGTGATCGCGGAATCGCAACTGGTGCTGCGCCCGCCGACCATGGGCTTCAAGGCCGACATCGGCTTCTTCGCTCAGCTCGCGCTGATCCCGAAGCTGTTGTCGGCGCGCAAGAACCCGGGCAAGCAGAAACTCGACGAACTACTGCCGTCGTCCGTCTACGCACGCTGGCAACAGGTGGCCAAGCGCCATCTCGGCTCGACCCGCGCGCTCGACAAGCGCCGCCCGATCTTCGCCGCCCAGGCGCTGTACGAGGAGGCACTGGATGACAGCGGACTCAAGGACAACAGCGGCGTGCTGCCGTTGGTCGAGAAGGCCGCAAAGCGCGCCAAGGTGCCGCTGGAGTCGCCCAGCGTCGTGGTCGAAGTGAAGGACATCAAGGGCCTGATCGCCGACTTCAGCCAGGATTCGCTCGACGACATCGCCTGCTTCGAGAAGACGCTCACCCATGTCGAGCAGGACCTGCCGGTGATGCGCAAGCTCGCCGACGCCTGGGCCGTCGGCGACATCGAAACGCTGCGTGCGACCGTGGTCACCGACAGCTACGACGCCTGCGTGCGCAGCCTGTTCGAGTCACCGAAGCTCGCCAAGTACGGCCTCGCCAACCTGCGCGAGCGCATGCGTAACGCCTGGCTCGTCGCCGCTGAGGCGGCTCTGGCGAAACACCGCTCCACCTTCGCCGTGCTGCCGATGGGCCAACTGCTCCGCCCCGACGGCCTCGCCGCCGAACTCGGCAAGCGCGGCTACCTCGTGGAAGCGCCGGGGCAGGAAAGCGCGGCGACCGAGCCCGCCGCGGCATCAGCGGAGATCTCCGCACCCTGAATCCGGCGCGGCGCAGCGGCCCGTTCGGTCTGAGCCCGCCGAAGACCGATTCCGCGAGCACGCGGATTGTCGAGATGTCGCGGCCGCCCTTCGACTAGCTCAGGGCGAACGGACGACTGTGGTGCGGCGCCTGCGCTATCTGCTCAAGCATGAGCGGCACGCTGCACGGGCACGCCCCGTCGCAACCCCGCGAGCACCACATAGAACGCCGGCACCACGAACAGGGTGAAGACGGTGCCGATGGCGAGGCCACCGACAATGGTCCAGCCGATTTCCTGACGGGCTTCGGCACCGGCGCCGCTGGCGAGCGCCAGCGGCAGTGCCCCGAGCACCATCGCCGCCGTAGTCATCAGGATCGGGCGCAGGCGCAGCACGGCGGCCTCGCGCACCGCATCCAGCAAGGGCTCGCCGCGCTCGCGCAGCTGGTTGGCAAACTCGACGATCAAAATCCCGTGCTTGCTGATCAGCCCGACCAGCGTGATCAGGCCGATCTTCGAATACACGTTCATCGAACCGCCGGTCAGCTTCAGCGTCAGCAGCGCACCGGCGAGCGCGAGCGGCACCGACAGCAGGATCACCACCGGATCGATGAAGCTCTCGAACTGCGCCGCCAGCACCAGATAGATGAAGGCCAGCGCCAGGAAGAACAGGAACAGGGTCGAGTCCTGCACGCGCGCGAACTCGCGCGACTGCCCGGACAGTTCATAGGTGGCGATGTCCTTGGCCACTTCCTTCAGCGACTTCGCGGCGAAGCCAATGGCATCGCCGAGCGCGTAGCCCGGCGCCAGGCCCGCGCCGATTGAGGCCGATCGCAACTTGTTGAAATGATCGAGCTGGCGCGGCGCCACCGACTCGGTGACTTCGAGCAGGTTGGACAGCTGCACCATCTGCCCATCACGACCGCGCACGTAGACCTGGGTCAGCGCTTCCGGGGTCTGGCGCAGGTCCTTCTCCAGTTGCACGGTCACGTCATATTGCTCGGAACCGCGCTTGAAGCGCGTCACCTGGCGCCCGCCCATCAGCGTCTCCAGCGTACGCCCGACATCGCTCACGTCGGCACCGACCGCCGCCGCCTTGTCGCGATCGACGTTGACGCGCAACTCGGGCTTGTTCATCTCGAACTCGGAACGCGGCTGCAGGAAACTCGGGTTGGCGCGCAGCTTCTCGGTCAGCGCCGCCATGATCTCGCCGAGGCGCTCATAACTCTCGGTGGTCTGCACCACCATCTCGAAGTCGCGCGAGTCGAAGCCGCCACCGAGCGCCGCCGGCACCTGCGGGAACGCCATGACCCCCGGGATCTGCATGAAGCGGCCGAACATCTCGTCGGCCAACTCCATCGCCGAACGCTTGCGCTCGCTCCAGTCCTTCAGCGCCGGGAACGAGATCACGTTGTTGGCCGCGGGCCAGCCGACGAACAGGAAGAAGCGATCGACCTCGGGGATCTCGCGGTAGCTCGCCTCGATCATGCGCGCGTAGCGGTCCATGTATTCAAGCGTCGATCCTTCCGGGCCCATGCCGAAGGTGACAACGAAGCCCGGGTCTTCCTTGGGCGCCAGCTCGGACGGCAACCGTGTCTGCGGCAAACCGAGGAACAGGCCGAACGCGGCGATACCGAGCGCCAACGCACCACCGATGACCAGGCCGCGTGCACCGAGCGCCCAGACCAGCGCGCGGCGGTAGAACGCGGTGAGCGCGCCGAGCCAACGCTCGCCGGTCTCGTAGAAGCGGCCGTGACCAGTGCCATGCGCGGCGAGCAGCTTGGAGCACATCATCGGCGACAGCGTCAGCGCGACGAAACCGGAGACGACCACCGCGCCGGCCAGCGTCAGCGCGAACTCGACGAACAGCTTGCCGGTGGCCCCGGCCGAAAACGCCACCGGCACATACACCGCCGCCAGCGTGATGGTCATCGCCACGATCGCGAAACCGATCTCGCGCGCGCCGTCGATCGCGGCCTCGAACGGACGCTTGCCCATTTCGATGTGCCGATGGACGTTCTCCAGCATCACGATGGCATCATCAACGACGAGGCCGATCGCCAGCACCATCGCCAGCAGCGTCAGCGTATTGATCGAGAAGCCGAGCGCGGCCATCAGGATGCAGGCCCCGACCAGCGACACCGGGATCGTCACCAGCGGGATCAGCGTGGCGCGGGCGCTGCGCAGGAACAGGAAGATCACCAGCACCACCAGCAGCACCGCCTCGATCACCGAGGTGTACACCGCCTCGATCGAGGCCTTGATGAAGATGGTCGAGTCATACGCGATTTCGACCTGCATGCCCTCCGGCAGCTGCGCCGAGATGCGTGGCAACTCGGCCTGCAGCGCCGCCGAGATCTCGACCGGGTTCGCGGTGGACATGCGCACGATGCCAAGCGGCACCGCCGGCTTGCCGTTGAAGCGCCCGAGCGAACGCTCATCGCTCGGCCCGAGTTCGATGCGCGCAACGTCGCCAAGCCGCACCAGATAGCCGGGGTCGTCGCGCAACACCACTGCCGCGAATTCCTGCGGCGTGGTCAGATCGGTCTCGGCGAGCACGGTGAACTCGCGCGTGGTGCTCTCGATGCGCCCGGCCGGGATCTCGACGTTCTGCGCACGCAGGGCATCCTCGACATCGGTCGGCGTCAACCCGACCGCAGCCAGACGGTCGCCGTCGATCCAGATGCGCATCGCATACAGCGACGCGAACAGTCGCGCCTCGGCCACCCCGGGAATCGACTGCAGTCGATCCTTGACCTGGCGCCGCGCGACGTCGGCGACTTCGAGTTGCGAGTGGCGGTCGGAGTTGAACGCCAGCCAGATGATCGGCTGCGAGTCGGCCTCCTGCTTGGCCACGATCGGCTCGCGCGCATCGAACGGCAGGAACTGCTTGGCCTGGTTGACGCGGTCGCGCACGTCGGAGGCGGCGCTGTCCGGATCGCGGTCGAGCTTGAACACCACGGTGATGTTGCTGGCCTCGGCAAGCGAGTTCGAAGTGATGAAGTCGACGCCCTCGATGCCGGCGAGCGCATCCTCGATCGGTTTGGTGATCTGCGACTCGATCACCGACGCATTGGCGCCCGGATAGGCGGTGGATACGCTCACCACCGGCGTGTCGATCTTCGGCGTCTGCCGTACCGGCAGGCTCTGGTACGCGACCAGGCCAAGCAGCAGGATCACCAGGTTGATGACGGTGGCGAAGACCGGGCGACGAATGCAGATCTCGGGAAGTTGCACGCGCTCACTCCTTGCGCGGCGCCGGCGTTGCCGGCGGCTTGGCCGCGAGCGGCGCCACCGGCGCGCCCGGGAAGATCTTCATCTGACCGGCGACCACGAATTCGTCCTGCGCGGTCAGGCCGGTCAACACCTCGACGCGGCCGGCACTGCGTTTGCCGATGCGGATCTCGGCCAGTTCGGCCTTGCCCGCTCGCACCAAGTAGACGAACTGCTTGCCGCCCTGCGGCCACAGCGCCTGCTCGGGAATGGTGAGCGCGTTGGCGCGCTCGGCGAGCGCGAGCCGCACGTTGGCGAACTGGCCCGGGCGCAGCTTGCCGCCGGGATTGGCCAGCGTCGCGCGCAGCATCACGCTGCGGGTGGCGACATCGACCTGCGGATCGACCGCGTAGACCTTGCCGATGAACTCCTCGCCGGGAAACGCATCGACTGCGATGCGCACCACTTGTCCGGCCGCGGCGCGCGTCGCCTGTGTCTCCGGGATGCGGAAGTCGAGCTTGAGCGTGTCGGTCTGCGCCAGCGACACCAGCGCGTCGCCGACGTTCACGTACTCGCCGACGCTGACCTGGCGCAGCCCGACTTGTCCCGAGAATGGCGCGCGGATCTCGGTCTTGGCGAGTCGCGTCTGCGACGAGGCCAGCCGCGCCTCGTCGATCGCCAGCGTCGAGCGCTTGGCATCGGCGTCGCTCTGCGCCGCCAACTTGCGCGTGATCAGGTCGGTGACGCGCTCGGCCTCGCGCCGACTCTGCGCCACCGTCGCTTCCCACTCCTGCACTTCGGCGCGTGCGATCGCACCGTCGAGCGTGAACAGCGGGTCGCCACGGCCGATGCGCGCGCCTTCCTCGAAGTGGATCGCCTCGATGCGCCCCGCGACTTCGGGACGCAAGACCACCGCCTCGTTCGCGCGCAGGGTACCGACCGCAGTCGCCTGATCGACCACCGACTCGACCTCGGGCCGCGCGGTTTCGACCGGCGTCGGCGGCATCGACCCGCCCGGGCCTTGCGCCTGGGCCACTGCTGCGGCGCACAGCCAGAGCGCGAGGAACTTGCGTGGATTCGACATACCAGTACCCCGAACGGTGGATCAGCCGCACCCTAGCAGCAGGCCCGTGCAGCGCCCGTGTAACGAAAGTCACAAGGCCCGTTTCAGGCCGAGTCGATCCAGCAACGGGGCAAACGGTGCAGTCGCGAGGTCGATGTTGGCGCCGAAGCCGCAGTCGGCCAGCAACGGCGCATCGAGTTCCTCGCCCAGGGTTGCGACCACTTCATCGGCGAACAGGCAATCGCGATCGACCCGGTTCGCGACCCAGCCGAGGAGTTCGCAGCGGTCGGCGCGGATCGCGATCTCGCTCAGGATGGCGTGGTTGATGCAACCGAGGCGGATGCCGACGACCAGGATCACCGGCAGTCGCAATGCGCGCACCAGATCGGCCTGCATCAGGTGGTCGGAGTACGGGATCGCCCAGCCGCCGGCACCCTCGACCACGATCGCATGCGCGCCGAGCGCCAGTGCCTGGTACGCGGCCAGCAGTGGCGGCAGTTCGATCTCGCGCCCGGCATGCGCTGCGGCCAGGTGCGGAGCAATCGGTTCGGGCAGCGCGTACGGGTTCATCAATGCAAGATCGGGCGTCGGCGTGGTCGAATACGCGCGCAGTCGCTCCGCGTCCTCGCTCACCCACTCCTCGCCCCGACGCACGCAGCCGCTCGCTACCGGCTTGTAGCCGAAAGCCTTGAGCGCGCGGCGACGGATCGCGAGCAACAGCGCACAGCTGACGTGGGTCTTGCCGACGCCGGTGTCGGTGCCGGTGATGAAGCACGAAACCGCGGCGCTCATCGGGGCGGCAACCCTTCCCTGGTCCGCCAATGCCGATGTCCCCAGAGACTCAGCGGGTAGATCAGGAACATCAGGCAATAGGCCATGCCGGGCAGAGAGATCATCCAGCCTCGCTGAAGCACCGGACCGATCAGCAAACTGAGTGCGAACGAAAGCACCGACACCGCGATCGTGATACCCCACAGCAGCATCATCAGTCTCGTGTAAACGCGCTCGTTGGCATCCAGTCCGATTTGCTCCCGCATCTTCCAGGCGTGCCGATACAGGAGCAGCACGACCAAAGACAGGGAGCCGTATGCCACCGCGTAGCTACCGAACATCCATCGCAGATCGTCCACACTGTCGATCACGAATTCAGTCGGCAGCGCACCTGCGGAAATGAAATGAAAAAGGCCACCAAACAACATGCGCAGCGGGTAGACATAGACCAAGACCAGGAACACCAGCAGCAAGGACAGGGTCGTCGAACGACCGTCGTCGAGCCCGTACCAGCGGCTCCAGCGTTCATGTGCGCGCCAGAAACCAGCGAGCAACACGAAACTTGCGGCGAATGCGGGAATGCCTTTGTATGCCGTGACCAACTCCTCGGCACTGCGCGGCAGTCCGTCGAAGGAAATCACCAGCAGTGTCACTGCGAATGCGAACGCCGCATCGACAAACGCCTCGAGCCGCGTCACCTGCGCGCCACGCTCACGAAAACCCTGGGCATTGCGTGGAAGGGAGGATGGGTCGGCGGGCATGCGCAGAGCTTAACCTGCGGCCTGATAAACTGCGCCCCCTCTCACCTGTCGGACCCCGCGCGATGTTTGAAATCTCCTCCGCCGACGGCAGCGACAAACCCGGTGCCTACCGCGAGCTGCTGGAACAAGCGCGCGCAATGATGACGGGCGAGCCGGATCGCATCGCCAATGCCGCGAACTTCTCGGCGCTGCTGTTCCACGCGCTGCCGAACCTGAACTGGTGCGGCTTCTATTTCTTCGATGGCACCGAACTGGTGGTCGGCCCGTTCCAGGGCAAGCCGGCCTGCGTGCGCATCGCGCTCGGCAAGGGTGTCTGCGGCACCGCGGCCTCGACGCGCACGACGCAGCGGGTGGCCGACGTGCACGCGTTCCCCGGGCACATCGCCTGCGACGCCGCCTCCGCATCCGAGATCGTGGTGCCGATGTTCGACGGCCATGGTCACCTGATCGGCGTGTTCGATGTCGACAGCCCGCTGCCAAACCGCTTCGACGAGGCCGACCAGCGCGGCATGGAAGCCCTGGTCGAGGCCTGGATCGAGCACAACGACCCGACCCGCTTCGAGGCCGCCGCATGAGCAGCAAGATCCGCAACGTCGGGCCGAAGTCGGCGGCATGGCTGCGTCAGGTCGGCATCAAGACCGACGACGAGGTGCGAGCCATCGGCTCGCTGGAGGCCTTCATGAAGGTCAAGCGCGCCGGCTTCAAGCCCAGCCTGAACCTGCTCTACGCGCTCGAGGGCGCGGTGCTCGACTGCCACTGGACCGCACTGACCGCCGAACGCAAGGGCGAACTGGTGGCCGAGGCGACAGCACGTGATGCCGGCCTGCCGAAGAAGAACTTCACCTGGTGGCGACAGGCCCACGCCGGCGCCGGCCCGGTGTCCGAGAACGACACCGGCGATCGTCCGGCGCGCGAGGAGCGCGAAGACGACCACGGCGTGCAGGAACTCGGCACGCCCGGGTTTGGCGGGGACGGCGGGCTGGACTCCCATGACTGAGTTGTGGGTTGTCATCGCGGCCAGAGGCCGCTCCCACTGGGCCGGAGGCCGCTCCCACGGGGCCGGAGAGAAGATGTGACGGCGCACGCCCACACCCTGCGCGAGGAGTTCGCGAATGCGCTGACGCACGGGCTGGGCGTGGTCGCGGCACTGTGCGGCTCGTCGGTGCTGATCACGCTCGCCGCGATCCACGGCGACGGCTGGCAACTCGGCAGCGCGATCGTATACGGCATCACCCTGACCCTGCTCTACGCTGCGTCGACGCTGTACCACGCCATCCCGCACCCGAAGGCGAAGGCGCGGCTCAAGGTCTTCGACCACTGCGCGATCTATCTGCTGATCGCCGGCACCTACACCCCGATCGTGCTGATCAGCCTGCGCGCCAGCTGGGGCTGGTGGATGTTCGGAACGATCTGGACGCTGGCCATGCTCGGCGTGATCTTCAAGCTGTTTTTCACCGGCCGCTTCAAGCTGGCCTCGACACTGATCTACGTGGGCATGGGCTGGCTGGTCATCGTCGCGATCAAGCCGATCTTCCAGAACCTCGACAACTGGACGCTCGGCTGGCTGTTCGCCGGCGGCCTGTTCTACACCGGCGGCACCTGGTTCTACATGCACCAGCGCCTGCGTTACGCGCATGCAATCTGGCACGTGTTCGTGTTGCTCGGCAGCCTCAGCCACTACATCGCGGTGATGTCGCTGGTGCTGCGGCCGGCGCCGCACTGAGGCCTGCCAATACAGCACGAGAATTTAGGATTGCGACAGAAAATGCGTTGCTTCCATATGTACATCTGGTAGGGTGGCGTTGGCTCTGAGCGGCAGCCAGTCTGCCTAGTAGGAACCACCCGGGGCGCGAAAGCGCCCCTTTTCCTTTCAGAGCCTCACGATGCCTCGCGCGTCGCGAGGAGACGCCTTGAGGCACAAAACAGGACCCAGGCGATCAATCCAATTTGCGGCGCCCTTCTTGCGCATGTAGGAGTTGGGGGCAACGGACTGATAGGCAAGAAAGCAGCAAAGGTCCGCCGCCTGTACCAACAAGGAGTCTCGCGAGTCCCTGAAAACAGGATCTTCGACGATCTTCACGAGTTTAATTCTCCTGGTTGCACCACCGAACCGGCTTGGGATCGGGTTGAAGTGCCTCATGCGACGTTGAAGGCTACGAATGATCTTCGAAGGCTGCCCGTCTGGGAGCACTATGCCTCGATCATCCGCATTGGCCGGACCCGGAAAATTCCTGTGGGTCATGGTGTTTTCGAATCGCTGCAAGAGGGCCTGCCAAGCGGCCTCCAACACATCAAAGCTCGCGTGCTTCTCCTGCTTGCTTAAGATGATGTTGATAATGCTCAACTCGTGCGCCGAGGCAATTTCCTCCGCAAAATGCCTGAGGATGGTGAGTCGATCATTTCTGGGGATGCGCTTCAGCGCACCCGGATTGTTGATGAAGTGCGCGGCATGAATCTCCTCGCGCATCTTCAACCCGAACTTGTCGCGCATCCTGCGCCGAAACCCCACAAGCCTCTCCAGCACTGGGCGCCAACTGAGTTCATGAATGACCAAGCCGGACAACGCGAAGTAGTCTGTTGGTGATCCACTCATCCCTGGGTCGCCGCTCTCATCCACGTACATCAAGTACATGTCCGCCCTCTCGTTCTTGCGCTGAATCCGAGAATACATCCGGCTTCAACTTTCGAAGTTCACCCTGAAACCCTATCGAAGCAAGCCCGGTGCTGGCGCCTGGCGCCGCTCCGCTGCGAGAATGCGGACTTTGTCCGACCGTTGGCAATGAACTTCAACTCTTGGGCGTTCGTGCTGTTCTTCGTCGTGGTCTATGCCGCGACCGCGCCGCTGCGCCGCTATTCGACCGCACACAAGTGGCTGCTGCTGCTCGCGAGCTGGTACTTCTACGCCTCGTGGAATTGGCAGTTCCTTGGACTGATCCTGTTCTCGACCGTGTTCGACTGGTGGATCGGACTGCACTTCGCGAGCACCACGCACCGGCGTCGCCTGATCGCGTTCAGCGTGATCGCCAATCTCGGCGTGCTCGCTTTCTTCAAGTACGCGAACTTCCTGATCGCGAGCGCCAACGGCCTGGCCGCAACCGCTGGCAGCCCGTGCTCGCTGACGCCGCTCGACATCCTGCTGCCGGTGGGCATTTCGTTCTACACGTTCCAGAGCATGAGCTACACCATCGACGTGTACCGCGGCACCCTGCCGCCACGCCGCAGCCTGCTCGATTACGCATTGTTCGTCGCCTTCTTCCCGCAACTGGTGGCCGGACCGATCGTGCGCGCCAGCGAGTTCTTCGAGGAGCTTGACCATCCCAAGCACATCGCGCACAAGGAACTCGCGTACGCGCTGATCCTGATCGCGTTCGGCTTCGTCAAGAAGGTGGTGTTCGCCGACTCGCTCGCCGCCGCCGGCGATCCGATCTGGAACGACCTGGCGGGCGCCGAGCCGGGTGCCGTGCTGCTGGCGATCTACGCTTTCGCTTTCCAGATCTACTTCGACTTCTCCGGCTACACCGACATCGCCATCGGCATCGCGCTGCTGCTCGGCTTTCGTTTCCCGGCCAACTTCAACTACCCCTACGTCGCGACCAGCCTGCAGGAGTTCTGGCGGCGCTGGCACATGACGCTGTCGCGTTGGCTGCGCGACTACCTCTACATCTCGCTCGGCGGCAACCGGCTCGGACCGACACGCACCCAGGTGAACCTGATGCTGACCATGCTGCTCGGCGGCCTCTGGCACGGGGCGAGCTGGAACTTCGTGATCTGGGGCGGCATCCACGGCTTGTGGCTGGCGCTCGAACGCGCGCTGCTGGCACGCATCCCGGGCTGGCAATCGGAGTTCGTCGGCATGCGCCTGTTGCGCTGGGCGGTCACCTTCCATCTGGTCTGTTTCGCCTGGATCTTCTTCCGCGCACCGGACCTGGCTTCGAGCCTGTTGGTCCTCGACAAGCTCGGGTCACTGGCCTCCACCGGTGGCGTGCCCCCCACGCTTGCCGTGCTGGCGTCGGCATTGCTGCTGTTCACGGCCCTGCACTGGCTCGGAGCGCGCTTCGCGCTGAAGCGGCGGCTCGGCGACGCGCCGCTGCTGGTCCATGGCGCCGCCACCCTCGCCTGCCTGTTGCTGCTGGTGCTGTTCACGCCGCAGTACTCGGCTCCCTTCATCTACTTTCAGTTCTGACATGCGCCCGTTGCTGCTGCGTCTGCTCGTTCCGGTGATCGGCCTGCTGCTGGTCGAAGCCGCGTTCCGCTTCGGCGCCTGGGATCGACTGCTGCCGCCGCAGAGCCATGCCGGGA
Organism: Lysobacterales bacterium; assembly: GCA_016703225.1. Classification (NCBI taxonomy): domain Bacteria; kingdom Pseudomonadati; phylum Pseudomonadota; class Gammaproteobacteria; order Lysobacterales; species Lysobacterales bacterium. Next base: position 51,498 of record JADJCM010000002.1, on the reverse strand, counting down.
CCAGCGTGCGCATGCGCGACGCGGTCGCCGCGTTTCCCGATCGCATCGACTTCGTCACGCTCGGCAGTTCGCGCGCGCAATATGGCCTGGATCACGCCGCCATTGCCGCGGCGGCAGATGCGCACGGGCACCGCCATGCCAACCTGAGCATGCCCGGCTCGCACTGGCTGACGATCTTCGAGCAGGCGCGCTGGCTGCGACGCGAGCGCCCGGAAGTTCAGAGCGCGGTCATCGCGCTGTCGGCGGCGGACATGGTCTGGCGCAGCAACGGCAGCTACGAGCTAGCGATCGTGCAGCCGTTGCGCTCGCCCTGGTCGATCGACGACGAGGTCCGTACGCACTTCGTTGCCGGTCAGCTCGACACCTACGGCGTCTACTCGGCGCTGTTCGCGCATCGCCAGGCGGTGCAGTTCGCGCTGCACTCGCCCGGCGAACTGCGCCGCACCCTCGGCTGGTTCCGCGAGCATGGCCGCCACCCGCTGTTCGACGGACCACGCATCCAGCACGACCTGTGCGGCTTGCCCATCGATACCGTCGCCGCCTGTGCCGCGGCCAGCGCCGCGCGACCGGAACTGCAGACGCCGATCGACCAATGCAAGTCGCTGCTGCCCAGCGTCGGCGCCTCGCCGGATTTCAGTTTTCCCGACGGCGCTCCCCTGACCGAGGAACGGCGCGCGCTGCTGGAACTTCGTCAGGCGCAGATCCGCGCCATGGGCTGGCCGCAGCCGCCGGTGATCGTGCTGATGCCGATCACGCACCTGTGGCGCAAGGAATTGATGGCCAAGGGCTCGATCGACTGGTCGCATCGGGTGCTGGATCCGCTGGCTGCTTCCGGCGAGATCGTGCTCATCGACCTGAGCACTGCTCTGGACCAGGGCGACGCAACGCGCTGCGAGATGTTCTGGGATCTCTACCACCAGAACGAGGCCGGCGCGAAGGCACTGACGCAGCAATTGTTGCCACAGATCGAACGCGCGCTCTACGTGTCGCGGGCCGACTGACTCAGCCCGGCTTCAGGGCCGCGAACGAGCGCGCATCCTCGGGCCAGGACTCGGTGTTGCGGATCGCCGGCAGCACCTCGTCCACGTCATCGACGAATTGCCACATCGCGGCATGCGCTTCGCCCATCATGCGTTCGCGAATGGTGTGGTCGAGGAAGCTGCGCAGGCCGTCGTAGAAGCCGCGCGTATTCACGAACAGGATCGGGTTGAGATACAAGCCGAGGCGCTTGAGCGTGATCGCCTCGAAGACTTCTTCGAGCGTGCCGCAACCGCCGGGCAGCGCGATCACCGCGTCCGAACCGGTCAGCAGCTTGTGCTTGCGTTCGCGCATGTCCTCGACCACCTCCAGCGAGGCCACGCCCGGGTGCTGCCATTCGATCTCGGTCATGAAGCGCGGGATGATGCCGACGATGCGACCACCGCGCGACAACGCGCCGTCGGCGAGTGCGCCCATCGAGCCCATGCCGCCACCGCCGTAGACCGTGGTGCAGCCGGCATCGGCGAGCAAGACGCCGAGGCGCTGCGCCTGCGCGTGATACACGGGGTCGCATTGCGCGCTGGAAGCGCAGTAGACGCAGATACGCATGGTCGGCTCCATTCCGGGCTGCGCACCATACGCAGCTGCGCGTCCGCCATCAATGGCAGCGTGTGCGCGGTGCGCTTCGCAGACAGGCGAATGCCGGCAGCGGGGCATGCGCGCGCGCCGGTTGCATGCGGCATTCGGCCAGCACCCGCACCAGCGAATCGAAGGCCCCGGACAGCGACTGGTACAGATCGGCGAGCGAGGCGCGCATCGCCGCCGCCAGTTCCTCGTAGGCGTGACGACCGAGCGCGGCGTAGTACTGCGGCGTCACCAGGCGCCGCTCGGCCAGCGCCGGATAGAAGCCGGCAATCAGCAGGCAGCGGTCGCCGACCGCGCGCAGGTGCTGGCCGCGCACCGACCCGACCTGATCCAGCCCCTCGAGCAGGGCCAGCGCCATCGGTTGCGAGTCGATGGCGGGATCACGCAAGTGCTCGATCAGGGTGAACACCAGGTAGCTCTCGAGGGTTTCGTCGAGCGGTTGCTGCGCGCGTTGCTCGCCTTCGCGGACCAGATCCCGAAACAGTTCGACACGTGGCTTGTCGGTGATGATGGCGCTCATGACACCCTCCTCGGACCTGTCCTGGATGACGCAAGCGCTGTGCCCAAAGCGCGCCTGCTGCGCGCCGCGCGGGTCAAGCTATGTGTCGCGATTCAGCCGCGGCGCTCGAGCGGCAGGCCGGCGCCAACCCAGGCCATCAAGCCACCCTGCAGGTTCATCGCGCGTTCGCCGAGTTCGCGCCCGAGGCGCGCGCAGGCACTGCCGGAACGCGCGCCACTGCGACAGATGATCAACAGCTCGCCCTGGTCGGCGGCAATGCCGGCCGCCTGCAGCGCGCCGAGTCCTTCGCGCTCGATGCGCGACAGCGGCACGTTCAGTGCGCTTGCGATGCTGCCATGCGCGAACTCGTCGGCCTCGCGCACATCAATCACGCGCGCACCGGCGTTGATGCGGCGCACCGCTTCCTGCGGCGACACCGCCGCAGCACCGATTCCGAACAGGGCCTTGAACTGCGAAAACATTCTCAACGACTCCTCAGTTGCAAATGCGGGCACGCGCGCCGCTCGGGCAATACACGTCGTGCAGGGTTCGGATCACTTCCAGCGCCGGGCCCGGGGCCAGGCGATAGAACACCGTCTGCGCCTCCTTGCGCGTCGCTACCAGACCCTCGTCGCGCAGCCGCGCCAGGTGTTGCGACAGCGCCGACTGGCTCAGCTCGACCTCGCGGTTGATTTCGCCGACCGAGCGCTCGCCCTCGACCAGCAGGCACAGCACGCGCAGCCGCTGCGGGTGCGCCATCGCCTTCAGCAACTCGGTCGCGCGTTCGGCCTGCGCGGCCATGGCCGCGGCCATGGGCGGCGGCTGGTTCGTACGCTTGCGCGATGTGCTCACCGATGGTCCCCGCTCACTGGCCGCCGAAACTCCGGCGCTTGCATTCTAGATTAGCGATCACTACATTAGCAACGCCTAATGTTTGGGCGCTCACAGAACGGAGCAGGCCATGAAGCGGATCATCGTGTTGGGCGCCGGCATTGGCGGGATGAGCGTGGCGTATGAACTGCGCGGCGCACTGGGCAAGGACCGCGCCGCGATCACCGTGGTCGGCGAGGGCAACCAGTTCAGCTTCACGCCGTCCAATCCCTGGGTCGCGGTCGGTTGGCGCAAACCGGCTGATGTCCAGGTGGACGCGCCGAAGTACCTCGCCAGGAAGCACATCGACTTCGAGGCCGCCGGTGCCGAGCGCGTGATCCCGGAATCGAACCAGGTGCTGCTGCGCGACGGCCGCACGCTCGACTACGACTACCTGGTGATCACCACCGGCCCGCGCCTGGCCTTCGACGAAGTGCCGGGGCTCGGGCCGGCCGCGCACACGCAATCGATCTGCACCACCGAGCACGCGCACACGGCATGGGCGGCGTATCAGGAGTTCCTGAAGAATCCTGGCCCGGTCGTGATCGGCGCGGCGCCCGGTGTCAGCTGTTTCGGCCCGGCCTACGAGTTCGCGATGATTCTCGATGCCGACCTGCGCAAGCGCAAGCTGCGCGACCGCGTGCCGATGACCTACGTGACCAGCGAGCCCTACATCGGCCACATGGGCCTCGGCGGCGTCGGCGATTCCAAGGGCCTGCTCGAGTCCGAGCTGCGCCAGCGCCACATCAAGTGGATCACCAACGCCAAGATCACCGAGATCACCGCGAGCGAAGTGAAGGCCACCGAGCTCGACGACCGCGGCCAGGTGCTGCGCGAGCACATGCTGCCGCAGCGCTTCGCGATGGTGATGCCGCCGTTCACCGGCGTCGATGCCGTGCGCGCCGCCAAGGACCTGTGCAATCCGCGCGGCTTCGTGCTGATCGACGCGCACCAGCGCAACCCCAAGTTCGGCAACGTCTATTCGGCCGGCGTCTGTGTCGCGATCCCGCCGGTGGAAGCGACTCCGGTGCCGACCGGCGCACCCAAGACCGGTTTCATGATCGAGTCGATGGTCAGCGCCATCGTCGCAAACATCCAGGCCGACATCGAGGGCCGCGCGGTCGAAGCCAAGGCGACCTGGAACGCGATCTGCCTGGCCGACATGGGCGACACCGGCGCCGCCTTCGTCGCCATTCCGCAGATTCCGCCGCGCAACGTCACCTGGGCCAAGGTCGGCAAATGGGTGCACCTGGCCAAGATCGCGTTCGAGAAATACTTCCTCGCCAAGATGCGCTCCGGCAACACCGAGCCGATCTACGAGAAGTACGTGTTGAAAGCGCTCGGCATCGAGCGCCTGAAGTAAACCCGTTTCCACCCTTGCTTGAGGAGAAAACCCATGAACGTCGATCGCGCCATGTTTGCGTTTGCCGGCTCGATGATCCTGATCAGCGTACTGCTGACGCACTTCGTCTCGCCGTGGTGGCTGCTGCTGACCACCTTCGTCGGCCTCAACCTGCTGCAGTCGGCGTTCACCGGCTTCTGCCCGGCCGCGATCGTGTTCCGCAAGCTCGGCCTGCAGGCCGGTTGCGCGTTCAAGTGAGCGACAATCGCATGCGCATCGCGCCGTTCCTCGCCGCGGCCGCGGCCCTGCTGCTCGCCGCCTGCGGCCACGACGCCGGCAAGCCACGCACGGTGGCGCCGGTGACGTTTGCGACCGCGGTGGCGGCGACGCAGTCGGCGACGCAGGAACGCGTCTGGGACGGTGTCGTCGATGCCGTGCACAAGGCCACGCTATCGGCGCAAACCGGCGGGCGCGTGACCGAGCTGCCGTTCGACGTTAATGACTACGTCCAGGTCGGCGACGTGATCGTGCGCTTCACCGATGTCGAACAGCAGTCCGGGCGACGCCAGGCCGAGGCCGCGCTGCGAGCCGCCGAAGCGAATGCGCGCGAAGCCGAACTCGCCTTCGACCGCGCCCAGGAGCTGATCGCGAAAAAGCTGGTGGCGCAGGCCGCCTACGACCAGGCGGTGGCACGGCACGACGCCGCCAAGGCTGCGCTCGAAGCCGCGCGCGCAGCCTTGCGCCAGGCCGGCGAACAGGTCGACTACACGGTGATCCGTGCGCCCTACAGCGGCATCCTGACCGAACGGCACGTGCAGGTCGGCGAAACCGTGCGCCCTGGGCAGCCGCTGGTCTCGGGGCTGTCGCTGGCACAGCTGCGCGTCGAGGTCGAGATTCCGCAGGGCGACATGGCCGCGATCCGCGAGCACCGCCATGCCGCGATCCTGCTCGACGACGGCCGCCGCATCGAGGCGCGCGAGTTGATCCTGTTTCCCTACGCCGATGCCACCACGCACAGCTTCCGCGTGCGCCTGGAACTGTCCGAAGTCGAGACCGGGCTGCAGCCGGGCATGACGGTGAAGGCCGCGTTCGCGATCGGCAGCGCCGAGCGCCTGCTGATTCCGGCCGCCGCGCTCGTGCGCCGCAGCGAAGTCACCGCGGTGTACGTGGTCGATGCGCGCAACCGTGTAGCGCTCCGTCAACTGCGCCTTGGCCATCGCTTCGGCGACCAGATCGAGGTGCTGGCCGGGCTCGTGGCCGGCGAGCGCTACGCCCGCGATCCGCTGGCGGCGCTCGCGCACCTCGGCGTCGCGGCCGCGGAGTCGGCACCGTGAGCGATGCCGGCAAGTCCCTGGGCATTTCCGGAAGGCTGGCGCAGCAATTCGTCGCCAATCCGCTGACGCCGGTGCTGGCGATCGCCGGCCTGCTGCTCGGCCTGGTTGCGGTACTGATCACGCCGCAGGAAGAAGAGCCGCAAATCGACGTGACCATGGCCAACGTCGTGGTGCCCTTCGCCGGCGCAGCGGCGGCGGATGTCGAGAACCTGGTCAGCTATCCGCTGGAGCAGGTGCTGTCCGAGATCGAGGGCGTCAAGCACGTCTACTCGGTGTCACGACCGGGTCTCGCCGTGCTCACGGTCGAGTTCCAGGTCGGCGTGCCGCGCCAGGACGCGCTGGTGCGTCTGTACAACCAGGTCTATTCGAACCAGGACTGGGCGCCGGCACAGCTTGGCGTCGGCCAGCCGCTGGTGCGGCCGATGGGCATCGACGATGTGCCGGCGATGACCCTGACCCTGTCCACCAACGACCCGCAGCGCGGCGCCACCGAACTGGCCGCGGTCGCGCATACGCTGGAAACCGAACTCAAGCGCGTGCCCGGAACGCGCGACGTGTACACGATCGGCGCACCCGAGCGCGTGGTGACGGTCGAGCTCGATGCGACGCGGCTGGCCGCCTACGGCATGACGCCGCAGGACCTCGCCGGCGCCCTCGCCAGCGCGAACTTCGTGCGTCAGGCCGGCGAGCGCGTGGCGCCGGGGCGCAATGTCCCGGTCACTGCCGGCACCTGGCTCGGCGACGCCGATGAGGTGGCGAGTCTGGTGGTCGGACTGCGCGACGGTCGACCGCTGCTGTTGTCCGAGGTCGCGCGCATCGAACGCGGCGCCGATCTGCCACGCAGTCTGGTCTGGCACGCTGCCGCCGGGCCGACGCCGGGGACGCTGGCGCTGGCGCCGGCGCTGACCATCGCCATCGCCAAGAAGCCGGGCGCGAATGCCTCCGACATCACCCGCGCCATCCTCGCCCGCGTCGAAACCTTGAAGCGCAGCCACATTCCCGCCGGCATCGCCATCAACACCACCCGCGACTACGGCCACACCGCGCACGACAAGGCGATGAAGCTGATCCAGAAACTGGTGTTCGCGACGATGCTGGTGGTGGCGCTGGTGCTGTTCGCGCTCGGCTGGCGCGAAGCGGTGGTGGTCGGCAGCGCGGTGGTACTGACTCTGGCCCTGACCTTGTTCGCGAGCTGGGCGATGGGCTTCACCATCAACCGCGTGTCGCTGTTCGCGCTGATCTTCGCCATCGGCATCCTGGTTGACGACGCCATCGTGATCGTCGAGAACATTCATCGCCACATGCTGCTCGGCGGTCGCAAACTGCTCGACGCGATCCCGCCGGCGGTGGACGAGGTCGGCGCACCGACCATCCTCGCCACCTTCACGGTGATCGCGGCGCTGCTGCCGATGGCCTTCGTCTCCGGGCTGATGGGCCCGTACATGCGACCGATCCCGGTGAATGCTTCAGCCGGCATGCTGATCTCGCTGCTGATCGCGCTCACGGTGACGCCGTGGCTCGCCTACAAGCTGCTGTCGCGGCACCTGCCGGCAGCGGGCGGCGCACACGCCGATGCCGGCAACGCTGCCGCGACGAAACTATCGCGCCTGTTCCGGCGCGCGTTCACGCCGTTCCTGGAGCGCGAGCGCGGCGCGCGTCGGCGCCTGTGGCTGTTTGCCGGCATGGTCGCCGCGGTCGGCTTCGCGGCCCTGCTCGCGGTGCTGCAACTGGTGGTGCTGAAGATGCTGCCGCTCGACAACAAGTCCGAGTTCCAGGTGGTGGTCGATCTGCCCGAAGGCACGCCATTGGAACGCACCAATGCGCTGCTCGTCGAACTCGCGCAGGAGCTGGTCGAGGTCGCCGAGGTGCGGCACGTGCAGGGCCACGCCGGCACTGCCGCCGCGGTCAACTTCAACGGCCTGGTGCGCCAGTACTACCTGCGCAGCGGCGCCACCGTCGGCGACCTGCAGGTGAACCTGGTCGACAAGCAGGATCGCTCGCGCAAGAGCCACGACATCGCACGCGCGGTGCGCCCGCAGCTGGCCGCGATCGGCAAGCGCTACGGTGCCTCGATCAAGATCAGCGAAGTGCCGCCGGGGCCGCCGGTGATGGCGCCGCTGGTCGCCGAACTGTACGGGCCCGACGCCGAGCGCACCCGCGCCATCGCGCGCGAGCTGCAGGCAAAGTTCGCGGCCACCGAGGGCATCGTCGATATCGACACCTCGATGGAAGCAGACGCGACGCGCGAGCAGATCGTGGTCGACCGCGAACGTGCGGCGCGGCTCGGTGTCACCCAGGCGCAGATCGCCGAAGCGCTGGCACTGGCAGTGTCCGGCGTCGATGCCGGCTTCCTGCGCGACGGTGCCTCCAAGGTGCCGGTGCCGATCCGCCTGCGCCTGCCCGCCGGCGACCAGGCCAGCCTGGCGCAGCTGCTTGCGATCCGCGTGCGTGGCGGCGACGGGCGGCTGGTGCCGCTGTCGGAAATGGTGCGCGTCGAGCAGCAGCCGTGGGAGCAGACCCTGTACCACAAGGATCTGGCGCCGGTGGTCTATGTCACTGCGGATGAAGCCGGGGCACTGGACTCGCCGCTGTATGGCATGTTCCGCGTCGTCGCGCAGCTCGACGCCGGCACGCTCGCCGGCGCGAAGCTCGACCAGTACTTCTTTGCGCAGCCGAGCGATACCTCGCTTCGCGGTGAAGTGGGACGGCGAATGGCAGATCACCTTCGAGACCTTCCGCGACATGGGCATCGCCTATGCCGCCGGGATGGTGCTGATCTACCTGCTGGTGGTGGCGCAGTTCCGCAGCTACGTGGTGCCGCTGATCATCATGGCGCCGATCCCGTTGACGGCGATCGGCGTGATGCCCGGACACGCTTTGCTCGGTGCGCAATTCACCGCGACCTCGATGATCGGCATGATCGCGCTCGCCGGCATCATCGTGCGCAACTCGATCCTGCTGGTCGATTTCATCAACCACGCACGCGCGCAAGGCATGGCGCTGGCCGACGCGGTGATCGAAGCCTGCGCGGTGCGCGCGCAGCCGATCGCGCTGACCGCGGTGGCGGCGATGGGTGGTGCCGTGTTCATCCTCGACGACCCGATCTTCAACGGCCTGGCGATCAGCCTGATCTTCGGCATCCTGGTCTCGACCGTGCTGACCCTGGTCGTGATCCCGCTGCTCTATTACACCCTGCTCGTCCGCAGGGAGCCCCCACCGGAGAAGACTGCATGAAGTCGATATCGATGCTCGCGTGGACCTTGGCGCTGGCGCTCCTGCCCGGAGCTGGCCGCGCCGCGGCAGGCGACGCCGCAACAACCCCCGACGCCGACACCGCACGCGCGCAGGCAGCGATGGCCGAGCTCGGCCAGTCCCTGCGCACGGCCTTGCAGGCCAAGGTCGCGCAGGACGGCGCGGTGGCCGCGGTCGCGTTCTGCCATGACCGCGCGCCGCTCATCGCCGCCGAGATCGCCTCGAAGCACGGCGTGCGCGTCGGACGCACCAGCCTGAAGCAGCGCAGCCCGGCCAACACCCCAAGCACCTGGCAGCGCGCCGTGCTCGACGGCTTCGCCGCCCAGGTCGCGCAGGGCAAGGACCCGGCCACACTCAGCCATCGCAGCGAGGACGGACCGACCCTGCGCGTGGCCAAGGCGCTGAAGGTCGAGGCACCTTGTCTCGCCTGTCACGGCCCCAGGGAAACGATCGCCCCGGAAGTCGCAAGGGCGATCGCGGCGGCGTATCCGAAGGATCTCGCCACCGGATTTCGCGAAGGCGACCTGCGCGGCCTGATCTGGGCCGAGGTCGAACGATCGTCGCAACCCGTTCAACCCCTGGAATCGAAATGAGCCAGTCTTACCCGCAACTGACCGAAGACCTCAATGCCGCCATCGGCGAACTGCGAAGCGGCGCCGCCGGCACCATGCGCGCCTTCAGCACGCTGGCGCGCGAGGCACTCGCGCCGGGTGCGCTCGACGTCAAGACCAAGGAACTGATCGCGATCGGCATCGCCATCGCTACCCGCTGCGACGGCTGTGTCGGCTTCCACGCCAAGGCCGCCGTGCGTGCCGGCGCCACCCGCCAGGAAGTGCTGGAAACCGTGGCCATGGGCATCTACATGGGCGCCGGCCCCTCGATGATCTACGCCGCCGAAACCCTGCGCGCGTTTGACGAGTTCAGTGCGGCCGCCCCGCCGGCAGGCACCGTGCGTGAGTGAGCCCGGCACCGCCACCATCATGCGCACCGCAGCCGCGATGATCGCGGTGCTGTTCGGGCTGGCCACGCTGGGCGCTGGCGCATCGGTGCTGGCCGGGGTCGATCCGGGGTATCGGGTATTCCGACCCCTGCTGCTGTTCAACACGGCGATGGGCCTGGCCTATGTCGGCGCTGGCCTGGCGATGCACTGGCGGCCGCAGTCGGGCGCGAACGCGGCGATCGTGATCGCGGCGCTGAACCTGCTGGTGCTGGCGGCGATCGCCGTACTGCATGCGCAGGAGGGACCGGTCGCCGTCGACAGCGTGCGTGCGATGACGCTGCGCGCGGGCGTCTGGGTCGTGCTGGCGCTGCTGATGCGTTTCGCCAATCGCGATTCCACGCGCTGAGGCCGGGTCAGTCGAGCGCGCGACCGGCGCCGGCTTCCTCGTGGGTGCGGCCGTCGCGGATGTGGTAGATGCGCTTGAACGTGGGGATGATTTTTTCGTCGTGGGTGACGACGATGATCGCGGTTGCGAACTGTTGCGCCATGCGGTTGAGGATGCGCATCACCGCGAGCGCGCGTTCGCTGTCGAGCGGCGCCGTCGGTTCGTCGGCGAGGATCACCGGTGGCCGGCTGACCAGCGCGCGCGCGATCGCGACCCGTTGCTGTTCGCCGCCCGACAGCTGCGACGGCATCGCCTTGGCGCGATGCGCGACGTCGAGCGCCTCCAGCAGTTCCAGCGCCATGCGCCGCGACTCGGCGTTGCTGCGCCCGGCCAGCATCGGCAGCAGCGCGACATTGTCGGTCACGTCGAGGAACGGAATCAGGTACGGCGCCTGGAAGATGAAGCCGATCTTGTCGCGCCGCAGCGCACGCAGGTCGGGGATGCGCCAGCCGTCGTCGTAGATCGTCTCGCCGCCGAGAGTCATGCGCCCGGCAGTGGGCTCGATGACGGCGCCGAGGCACTTCAGCAAGGTGCTCTTGCCGGAGCCGGAGGGTCCGATCAGGCCCACGACTTCGCCCGCCGCCACCGTCATGTCGACGCCCTTGAGCGCGTCGACCGCAGTGTCGCCCTGGCCGTAGCGCTTGCGCAGGCCCTCGATGTGGATGCCGCGTTGGCGGTCGAGTTCAGCCACCGATCGCCTCCGCCGGATCGACCTTGAGTGCAGCCTGGATGGCGAGCGCACTGGCGACGATGCAGATCAGCAGCACCGCGATGAATCCGCGCAACGCGTCGCCGGGTTCGAGCAACACGTACTTCGGAAAATATGGCGCCCACACCGTGGCGCTGATCTTGCCGACGACGAAGCCGATCACGCCGAGGCCGAGCGCCTGTTGCAGGATCATCGCGGCGATGGTGCGGTCGCGGGCGCCGATCAGCTTCAGCACGGCAATCTCGCGGATCTTGTCCATGGTCAGGGTGTAGATGATGAAAGCGACGATGGCGGCGCTGACCACCGCCAGGATCACCAGGAACATGCTGATCTGTTTCGCCGAGGTGGCGATGAGTTTGGCGATCAGGATTTCCTGCATCTGCGCGCGCGTGTACACGGTGAACCGCTTCCAGCGCCGGATCGGTGCGGCCACGGCCTCCGGATCGGCACCGGCCTCGACCTGCACCAGCACCGCGTTGACCGAAGCGTTGACGGATTGCGTGGCGAGCACGGCATCGAGCAGCCCGGGCACGCCCGGCCGGTTCAGCGCCGGGTTCTGCGCAGTGCGCTCGCGGCTGCGCAGGATGGCGTCGTTGTCCTTCAGGAACTGCGCCGCCTGCGCGTCCTTGATCGGCACGAACAGCATCGGGTCGCCGCCGGAGGACACCATGCGTCGGGTCAGACCAACCACGGTGTAGTCGTTGCGGCGAATGCGAACACGGTCGCCGAGCTGGAAGCGCGTGGCGACATCGGCCACCGCCTCGTAGTGGCTGCGCGTGAGGTGACGCCCGGCCACCAGATATCCCGGATGGCCGGGCTGGCCGACACCGTCGGCGCTGATGCCGACGACCATCGCGCGCACCTCGCGCGGCGGCGTCGGCGCGACCGTGCGCACCTGCATGGTCAGGTAGGTGACGTTGGCGACGCGCGCCACGCCCTGCAAGTTGCGGATGCTGCGCCAGGTGTCGTCGGGCAGGCTGGAGGATTCCGCGTACGGACCGAGCGTGTCCTGTTGCACCACCCAGAGGTCGGCGCCGCTGTTGTCGAGCAGCACCTTGGCGTCGTCGACCATGCCGCGATAGACCCCGGCCATGGTCAGCGTGACGCCAACCAGCAGGCCGAGCCCGACGCCGGTGAAGGCGAACTTGCCCCAGGCATGCAGGATGTCGCGACCGGCCAGGCTGATCATGGCGCCGATGCAAGCAGGCGCTCGACGATGCGGATGCGACTGCCGGCGGCGAGCGCGCGCTGGCTGTGCACGACCACGGTCTCGCCGCCGCGCAGTCCGGCGCGGACTTGCACCATGCCTTCGAGGTCGCTGTCGCCGATGGTCACCGCTTGGTGACGCAGGTGGCCGTTCTCGACCAGCCAGACGCCCAGTCGCCCGTCGACGCGCTGCAGGCTGGCGTTCGCAATCACCGGCCCGACCGCGGTCGGCGCCAGCGCGACCGTCACCTCGGCCAGTTCGCCGAGCGGTGGCAGCGGTTGCGGCGTGGTCTTGAACGCGAGCTTGACCAGCACCTCCTCGGTGACTGCATCGGCTACTGGCTCGATGCGTACCACCTGTGCCGCGATCGGCTGCGTGCCGAGCGAACGCAGCACGACCTCGGCATCCAGCCCGGCACGCAGGCCAGCCGCGCGCTGCTGGTCGAAGCGCGCGTGTACCCAGACCTGGTCCGGCTCGACGATCTCGACCACGGACTGTCCGGCGACGACGGTGCTGCCGACATCAACCTCGCGTCGCGTGACCAGACCGGCCACCGGCGCGATCAGCCTCAGGTTTCCGCGCATCGCGCGCAGCGCCGCGAGTTCCGCGACCAGGCGCTCCTGTTCGCGCGCAGCGGCATCGCCCGCGGCAACAGCGGCGGTCCAGGCGGCAGTCGCGGCAGCGAGTTCGCCCCGGCGCGTATCGACGACTTCGGCGCTGACCAGGCGCCGCGCCTGCAATTCCTCGTAGCGCTGCGCCTGCTGGCGCGCGAGTTCGCGCCGCGCCGCGGCCTCTCCGACTTGTGCAACGGTGGCGCGCGCGGCCGCGGCGGCGCGCGCGGCGGCGGCGGTCTGCGCCTGCACGCGGTCGTCCAGATCGACTGGATCGATTTCGCCCAGCATCTGCCCCGCGATGACGTGGTCGCCCGGCTGCACCTCGATGCGCGCCAGCCGCCCGGGCGCGAGCGCGCCGATGCGGTGCGTGTAACGCGCCTCGACCAGGCCGATGCCGAAGCGCGACGGCTGCAGCGCACGCAGCTCGACTTTCGCGATCGTGACCGACACCGGCGCCAGCGGTCCCGAGCGCAGGGCCACCCAAGCGAACAGCGCCAGCGTGGCCAGGACCAAGGCGCCGATCCCCAGCGCGCGCCGACGTTGGCGCAGCCAGTTCATCATGGCTGCCTCCGCAGGCTGCGCTCGTAGAGCACGAACAGCGCCGGCGCCTGCGTCTGCAAGCGCCCGGGCTCCCCCGCGAGCAGCGATTGCATCACCAGTCCCTGGATCATGCCGATGAACAGCACGGCCGCGGCCTTGGTGTCGACCTCGTCGGCCACTTCGCCTTGCGCTTGCGCCTGTTCGAGCAGCACGCGCACGCGCTCGCCGTAGCGGCCGAGCATCGCTGCGGCGACGCGCTTGGCCGGGGTCGGCGCCGCGCGCTGCAGTTCGCCGAACATCATCCGCGGGACGCCGGGATGCTCGGCGACGAAGGCGACGTGTTGCAGGAACATCCCACGCAATGCGGCGAGCGGCGTCGGCGCTGCGGCGGCGGCACGCTCCAGGCGCGCATCGAGACGGTCGGCGACCCATTCCATCACCGACTGCCAGATCGCTTCCTTGCTCGGAAAATGCCGGAACAGCGCGCCTTGGGTCACGTTCATGCGCTTGGCGATCGCTGCCGTGGTGATCTCGCCCGGATTGGACTCGGCCGCAAGCGCAAGCACGGTGTCCACGGTTGCGGCACGGCGTTCGTCAGCGGGCAGGTAGGCAGCAGGTTCGACCATGAGGTTCGCTCGCGAAGATAGTGAGTAGTTACTATCTTATGATCGCCACCGCCGTCCAACAAGCCGCCGCCAGCATCGTTGACGTTTTCCGTGCGCCGTGGTCGTCCGCGGCGGACCAACGGGGCGCCGAATCGGGCTTGACCGGCGTCGGGGCCGGGGCGTATGTTTCGCGTCCACGGCCGAACGAACGTTCGGTCCGCAACCGACGACGGCGAGGAAGGGCGCATGGGCGGGATCGCGGCTTGGGGCATGTTTTTCGTCGCCGGTGGGCAGCCACTGGAGCGGCGCGAATTCGAGATTCCGGCGCCGGGCGCGGGCGACGTCGTGGTGCAGGTCGCCGGGTGCGGGCTGTGCCATACCGACCTCGGCTTCCTCGGCGGCGCGGTCAAGACCAAGCACGAACTGCCGCTGGTCCTCGGCCACGAGATTTCCGGCACCGTGATTGCGGCCGGCGAGGGCTGCGCGCAACTGCTCGGACGCAAGGTGGTGGTGCCGGCGGTGCTGCCGTGTGGCGACTGCGATCTGTGCCGCGCCGGGCGCGACAACATCTGCCAGCGCCAGCGCATGCCGGGCAACGATTTCAACGGCGGCTTCGCCAGCCACCTGGCGGTGCCGGCACGCTTCCTGTGCGCGCTGCCGGACGACCTCGGCGGCTTCCCGCTGGCCGAACTCAGCGTCGTCGCCGATGCCATCACCACCCCCTACCAATCGGTACTGCGCAGCGGGCTTGCCGCCGGCGAAGTCGCGATCGTGGTCGGTGTCGGCGGTGTCGGCTTGTACTTGGTGCAGCACGCGCGCAACCGCGGCGCGCACGTGGTTGCGATCGACATCGATGTCGGCCGCCTCGCCGCCGCCAGCGCGCAGGGCGCAGAACTGGCGGTCGATGCCAAGGCCATCGAGGAGCGCGATCTGCGCAAGCACATCCGCGAGTTCTGCAAGGCGCGCGGTTATGCCGACACGCGCTGGCGCGTGTTCGAGACTTCCGGCACCGCCGCCGGCCAGCGCAGCGCGTATTCGCTGCTCAGCTTCGCCGGCACGCTCGGCGTGGTCGGCTTCACCATGGACAAGACCGAGCTGCGCCTGTCCAACATCATGGCCTTCGACGCCGACGTGTTCGGCAACTGGGGCTGCCGACCCGCGCACTACCCGGCGGTGGTCGCCGACGTGCTCGCCGGTCGCATCGAGGTGCGCCGCAACGTGCGCCAGTTCGCGCTGACCGAAATCAATGCCGTGATTGCCGATGCCAACGCGCACCGCCTCGACGCGCGCGCCGTACTCGTTCCCTGATTCCTCTTGCCCGAGCCCACGATGAAAAACCACCACCTGCTCGACAGCTACAGCTACCGCGACATCCTCGTCGAGAAGCGGCCCTTGCGCGACGCCAACGGCCAGCCGGTCGAAGGCCTGTACAACGCCTGGATCCTGCTCAATAACCCGAGCCAGCTGAACTCCTACACGACGCAGGCGGTGAAGGAACTGATCCTCGCCTTCCGCGAGGCCTCGTGCGATCGCAGCGTGGTCGCGGTGGTGTTCTCGGCGGTCGGCGACAAGGCCTTCTGCACTGGCGGCAACACCAAGGAGTACGCCGAGTACTACGCCGGCAACCCGCAGGAATACAAGCAGTACATGCGCCTGTTCAACGACATGGTCACGACCATCCTGTTGTGCGACAAGCCGGTGATCAATCGCGTCAACGGCATGCGCATCGGCGGCGGCCAGGAAATCGGCATGGCCTGCGACTTCACCCTCGCCGCCGACACCGCACGCTTCGGCCAGGCCGGCCCCAAGCACGGCTCGGCCCCGGACGGCGGGTCGACCGACTTCCTGCACCTGTTCGTCGGCATGACCCGCGCGATGGAGTCCTGCACCCTGTGCGAGCACTGGTCGGCGCACACCGCCGCGGCCATCGGACTGGTCAACAAGATCGTGCCGGTGCTGCGCAAGCCCGACGGCAACTTCATGTCCAACCCGATGGTCTCGCTGGACGCGCACGATGCCTGGGGCAACCCGGCCTACGGCGCGTTCAAGAGCGGTGCCGCACGCGAATCCGCGAAGGCGGCCATGGCCGAGTGCAGCACCGACTTCGCCCTGCTCGACGCCGAAGTCGAGGCGATGGCCTACAAGCTGTCGCTGACCATGCCCGACTGCCTCGCCAAGACCATCGAGTCGGTGCGCAAGAAGAAGCTTGAACACTGGCAGCGCAACTGCGAGACCAACCGCTCGTGGCTGGCGCTGAACATGATGACCGAGGCGCGCGCCGGTTTCCGCGCCTTCAACGAAGGCCCGAAGCACCAACGCGAAGTCGACTTCCACGAACTGCGCCGTGCACTCGCCGCCGCGCAACCGTGGGACGACGCGATGCTCGCACGCATCCTGCCCACGGCCTGAGCGATGGACCTGCTCAAGCTCGCGCTCAACGAACACCACGACGGCCAGGTGCTGGAAGTGGCGCTGCACGCGCCCAAGGCCAACATCCTCGACGCCGCGATGATGGCCGAGCTACGCACCGTGCTTGCCGCCGAACGCGCGCCGTCGAAGCGCAAGGCGATCGTGCTCGGCGGCAGCGGCGCGCACTTCTGCTACGGCGCCAGCGTGCCCGAGCATGAGGCCAGCCAGGTCGGCGCGATGCTGCCGCAGTTCCATGCCCTGATCGACGACCTGCTGTCGCACCCGCTGCCGGTGCTGGCGCGGGTGTCCGGCTTCTGCCTCGGCGGCGGCTTCGAGCTGGCACTCGCCTGCAGCCTGATGTTCGCCGACGACACAGCGCGCTTCGCGGTGCCGGAGATCCAGCTCGGCGTGTTCCCGCCGGTGGCGGCGGTGCTGCTGCCACAACTCGGCGCCGGCGCGCTCGGCACACGAATGGTGCTGTCCGGGGAAACAGTGGATGCCGCCGAGCTCGATCGTCGCGGCCTGCTCGCGGCGCGCAGCGCCAGCGGCGAACTCGCCGGCACGATCGACGCCTGGATCGCGCAACACCTGCTGCCGCGCAGCGCCTCCAGCCTGCGCCTCGCGCACCGCGCCGTGCGCGCGCCGCTGCTCGCCCACTACCGCCAGCACATCGGCGCCGCCGAACGCCTGTACCTCGACGATCTCATGGCCACGCACGACGCCAACGAAGGCATCGCCGCCTTCCTCGCCAAGCGCGCACCGGTCTGGACGGACGCCTGAAATGGACGCCGTGACCGCCTGCACCAACAGCAGCTGCCCGGACGACATCGTCGCCGAGTGCGCCGCGCTGATGGCGCGCGAGGGCTACCACGGCACCAGCATGCGCGACCTCGCGCGCGGCACCGGGCGCAGTCTGTCCGGCCTGTACCACCACTTTCGCAGCAAGGAAGAGTTGCTCTACCTGATCAACCAGCGCGGCTTCTCCTCGCTGCTCGCCAACGCCGCCGGCCTGCGCGACGCCTACCGCACGCAGCCGCCGCGCAGTCGCGAAGCGCGCGCCGCCAGCGCCGCGCTGCTGTGTGACCTGATCGGCGCCCACCTCGGCTACTTCGGCAGCCACCTCAACGAGATGCGCGTGCTCACCTTCGGCACCCAGGCGATGAGCTCGGCGCATGGCGATGCGATCCGCGCACTCAAGCAGCGCTACGCCGAGATCGTGCAGTTCGCGGTCGGCGAGTACATCGCCGCGCGCCGCGCGCCGGCGGCCAACGACGAGATCGAGCGCAAGAGCTACCTGCTGTTCGGGATGATGAACTGGATCTTCGGCTGGTACTCGTTTGACGAACACGGCTCGGTCGAGGCGCTGGCCGAGGAGATCTACCTGACCTTCACCAAAGGCTGCGCGGCGCCACGCGCGACCACCACCCAGGACGCATGAGCATGGGCACCCAGGACATCATCGACCGCTGCGAACGCATCTACCGCGACCTCGACTTCGGCTACGTGCACGAATGGAAGGCGCGCACCGGCGGCAAGGCGGTCGGCTTCATGCCGGTGTACGTGCCGCGCGAGCTGATCCACGCCGCCGGCATCCTCCCGGTCGGCATCATGGGCGGCGGCGACGACGTCGAGATCATCCGCGGCGACGCCTACTTCCAGTCCTACATCTGCCACATCCCGCGCTCGACCGTCGAACTCGGCCTCGCCGGCAAGCTCGACGTGCTCGACGGCATGCTGTTCCCGGCGATCTGCGACGTCATCCGCAACCTCTCCGGCATGTGGCAGATGATGTTCGCGCACAAGTACGTGCGCTACCTCGACTTCCCGCAGACCTTCAACGACGCCGGCCGCGAGTTCTACCGCGCCGAGATGGCCGAGCTGCTGGTCGACCTGGAGGCGCTGTCCGGCATCCAGGCGACGCCGGAGCGGCTGAACGCATCGATCGCGCTGTACAACGCCAACCGCCGCGCGCTCGCCGAGCTCTACGACCTGCGCAGCGCCGAGCCGCAGCGGGTGCCGACCAGCGAGCTGTACCTGCTGCTGCGCGCCGGCAACGTGCTCGAAGTGTCGGAGCACACCGCGATGCTGCAGCAATACCTCGCCGCCGCGCGCGTTAGCCAGCGCCCGCTGCGCGACAACGTGCGCGTCGTCGCCAGCGGCCTGTTCTGCGAACAGCCGCCGCTGTCGATGGTGCGCGCGATGGAGAACAGCGGCTGCTACATCGTCGATGACGACTGGGTGCTCGGCGCGCGCTACCAGCTGCACGACACCGCGACCGGCGCCAACCCGCTCGGCGCCATCGTCGATGCCTACATGAGCGACACCGTCGCCACCGCCACGCGCTACGTCGAAGGCGATGACAAGGGCGCGTTCCTGGTCGAACAGGTGCGCAGCCGCCATGCCGAGGGCGTGATCTTCGCCGCCGCGAGCTTCTGCGACCCGGCCCTGCTCGACCGGCCGATGGGACAGAAGGCGCTGGCCGATGCCGGCATTCCCTACACCGCATTCACCTATTCCGAAAACACCGGCCAGGTCCAGGTCATCAAGGAACAGGCCGGCACCTTTGCCGATTCGATCAAGCTCTGGGGAGCCGTGGCATGAACGCCGAAGTCCAGAAAGAAGAAAGCATGGTGCTGCAGAAGAAGATGATCGGCGAGCACTTCGAGACACTGTCGAAGGCCGGCGAGAGCGGGCGCAAGGTGGTCTACACCTTCGTCCCCGGCAACCTCAACGAGCTGATCCTCGCCTTCGACCTGCTGCCGGTGCACCCCGAGGTGAACGCGCTGCAGTCGGGCATGCGCAAGCTCTCCGGCGACTACATCCAGGAAGCCGAGAAGCAGGGCCACTCCGAGGATGTCTGCACCTACGTCAAGTGCGACATCGGCATGCTCAAGAAGGGCAACATCGGCCCGACCGGCGAGAAGCTGCCGCCGCCCGACCTGCTGCTGCTGAGCTACACCGGCTGCTTCACCTTCATGAAGTGGTTTGAGCTGCTCAAGCAGGAATATGGCTGCCCGGTGGTGATGCTGCAGGTGCCCTACCAGGCCGAAGGCAAGATCACCGCGAGCCAGCGCGAGTTCGTCGCGCGCCAGCTGCGCGACGTGGTGGTACCGGCGCTGGAGCAAGTGTCCGGCAAGAAACTCGACGAGGACCGCCTCAAGGAACTGCTGGCCAGCTCGGCGCGCGCCGAGGACGACTTGGTCTACGTCTGGGAATCGGCCAAGCACAAGCCATCACCGATCGATGCCTACTTCGGTGGCGTCTACTACATCGGCCCGATCTTCACCGCCTTCCGCGGCCTGCCCTCGTGCGAGGCCTACTACCGCGAGCTGCGCCGCGAGGTTGACTACCGCATCGCCCACGGCATGGGCCCGACCACGCCCGAGGGCGAACTGCGCCAGCAGAAATACCGCATCGTGGTCGAAGGTCCGCCGAACTGGACCAGCTTCCGCGACTTCTGGAAGATCTTCCACGACGAAGGCGTGGTCATGGTCGCCTCGACCTACACCAAGGTCGGCGGTCTCTACGAGCAGGGCTTCCGCCACGACCCGGCGCGGCCGTTCGAGACGCTGGCCGAGTACTGCCTCGGCTGCTACACCAATCGCAACCTGCCGGCGCGCGTCGACATCATCGCCAAGTACGTCGAGGAATACGAGGCCGACGGCATCCTGTTCAATTCGATCAAGAGCTGCAACTCGTTCTCGGCCGGGCAGCTGATGATGCTGCGCGAACTGGAGAAGCGCACCGGCAAGGCCGGCGCCTTCATCGAGAGCGACCTGGTCGACCCGCGCTACTTCAGCGCCGCCAACATCAAGAACCGCCTCGAATCCTACTTCCAGATGCTGGAAGCCAAGCGCCAAGCCGCATAAGGAGAATCCCATGGACTGCTGCTACATCGGCATCGACCTCGGCTCGACCACGACCAAGGCGGTGTTCCTCGACGAACACGAACGCATCATGGGCCGCGGCATCACCAACTCGCGCAGCAACTATGCGCTCGCCTGCCAGGTGGCGCGCGAGGAAGCCGAGATCAACGCCCGCTTCGGCCTGCTGCGCAAGAAGCTCGAAGCCAGCACCAGCATCGGCGCGCTGGCCGAGCCGCTGATGGCGGTGCTGGCCTGCAACTACGCACTCGCCCAGCATCTGGAACAGCTGAAGGCGCTGCACGCCGAGTGCCAGGAAGTGGCGCACGCGCATGCGCTGCCGCAACCCGAACTGGCCAACGTCGGGCTGGCGCTTGATCGCATCTTCAGTGCACTGGCGACCCAGGCCGAGCTCGACTTCCACCCCGGCAGCACCGCCGCCAGCGACTTCTTCCGCGACCTCGCGACCAGCCAGTACCTGAAGCAGGCGACCGCGGTGACTCGCGAACTGCCGGTGTCGTTCGACCGCCTGGTCGGTCTGTTCGACGCCGCCATCATCCGCGTCGAGAACCACAGCTTCGCCGGGCTCTACCGCGAGTACCTGGAATTCGCGACCGCGCGCGCCACCGCCGACGCGCGCTTCGCGCCGTTCGCCGCCGAGATCGCCGCCGCGGTCAAGGAAACCGCGGAGCTGCGCTTCACCGTGCTGAACATCGTCGGCACCGGCTACGGCCGCCTGACGCTGCCGTTCGCGCGCGAGCAGATCCGTTCCGAGATTCTCTGCCATGGCCTCGGCGCGCACTACATGTTCCCGGACACGCGCACCGTGCTCGACATCGGCGGTCAGGACACGAAAGCGATTCAGGTCGACGGCGACGGCATCGTCACCGGCTTCCAGATGAACGACCGCTGCGCCGCTGGCTGCGGCCGCTACCTCGGCTACATCGCCGACGAGATGAGCATCGGCGTGCACGAACTCGGGCCGCTGGCGCTGCAGTCGAAGAAGCCGGTCAAGATCAACTCGACCTGCACCGTGTTCGCCGGCGCCGAGCTGCGCGAGCTGATGTCCCTCGGCGAAAAGCGCGAGGACATCCTCGCCGGCCTGCATCGCGCCATCGTGCTGCGCGCGATGTCGCTGCTCGCGCGTTCCGGTGGCGTCGACTCCGAATTCACCTTCACCGGGGGCGTCGCACGCAACCAGGCAGTCACCTCGTCGCTGGAGAAACTGGTGTTCGAGAACTACGGAAAGATGAAGATCAACATCAGCACCGACAGCATCTTCACCGGCGCCGTCGGCGCGGCGCTGTTCGCCAAGCGCGACCCCAAGGGCGTGATGGCCGACCTCGAGGTCAGCCAGCTCGCCAAGAACCCCGACTGCGGCATCGCCGCAACCTGCAGCGCCTGAGGAGACCGCCATGTTCCATACCGTCGGCATCGATGTCGGTTGTGATTCGGTCAAGACCGCGCTGGTCGCGTTCGACGACGATGGCAGCAACCCGCGCCTGCTGTTCAAGGACCTCGACAAGATCCGCAAGCGCAACGTCAAGGAAGTGGTGCGCCAGGGCTTCGAGCGCGCGCTCGTGCGCCACGGCCTGGCCGAACCCGACGTCGCCTACATCGCCTCCACCGGCGAGGGCGAGCTGGTCGATTTCCGTCGCGGCCACTTCTTCTCGATGACCGCGCACGCGCGCGGCGCGATCTTCCTCGACCCCGACGTGCGCGCCGTGGTCGATGCCGGCGCGCTGCACGCCAAGGCGATGGTGGTCGACGAGCGCTCGAAGGTGATGGCCTACCGCATGACCTCGCAGTGCGCTTCCGGCTCCGGACAGTTCCTGGAAAACATCGCGCGCTATCTCGGCGTGGCCATCGACGATGTCGGACCGTTGTCGCTCGCCGGCAGCTCGCCCGAGCAGGTCTCCGGCATCTGCGCGGTGCTGGCCGAGACCGACGTGATCAACATGGTCAGCCGTGGCATCAGCACCGCCAACATCCTGCGCGGCATCCACCTGTCGATGGCCAAGCGTCTGATCGGGCTGATGCGCATGATCAAGACCTCCGGCGATGTGCTGATCACCGGCGGGCTGGCGCGCAATTCCGGCTTCGTCGCGGCGATGCAGGAACTCGCGAACCAGGACAAGCGCCTCAAGGCGACGATCAAGACCCACCCGGACTCGGTGCACGCCGGCGCCATCGGTGCCGCGCTGTGGGCCGGCTATCGCCACCTGCGCCTCGAAGGCCAGCCGGTGGCGCAGACCGAGGCCGCCTGATGGACGCGCCGAACGCCGACGCCCTGCCGATCCTGCGCAATGCGCAAGCGCTCGGCGCGGTCGTGCAAAACGTCGGCAGCCTGGCGCTCGACAACGCCGCGCGCCACGGCGCCGCTCCGGCGTTCGCCGAACGCGTCAACGGGCCGTACCTGCATCGCAGCTGGCAACAGTTCGGCGCCGACCTGCTGCGCTTCAGTGCCTGGCTCGGGCAACCGGAGCGGGTCGCGTTCGTGGCCGGCAACAATTATCTGCGCCACGTCGCCGAGCTCGGCACGATGGCCGCGGGCAGCATCAGCGTGCCGGTGTTCGCCGGCTACCCGGCGGCGCTGATGGGCGAGTTGCTGAAGTTCTCCGACGTGGAGTTGCTGGTCACCGACCAGCCGGACAAGGTGCTGGCGCTCGATCCGGCGGTCCTGCCGCGGCGACTGCTGCTGCTCGCCGAACCGCGTCCCTACGACGCCACCGCCTACCTCGCCGCCGGCGGTCGCATCGATCGCGTCGGCGATGTGCTCGCCGCCGAGGCCGATGCGGCGCCTCTGGCCGAGGTCGAGCGCAGGCTGCGCGCAATCGCTGCCGATCGCGTCTGCCTGATCATGTACACCTCGGGCACCAGCGGTTTTCCCAAGGGCGTGCAGCTCACCCACCACAACCTGCTCAGCCAGCAGCAGGCGCTGGCGCAGTGCTGGCAGCCGCAACCCGGGCTGCGCATGCTCTGCTACCTGCCCTGGCACCACAGCTTCGGCGGACTGTTCGAGCGCTTCTTCGCGGTCGCCTTCGGCGGCTGCCTGGCGCTCGATGACGGCTGCGGCAAGGACGTCGATCGCCTACTCGCGAACTTCGCCGAGATCCGCCCGCACCTGTTCTTCAGCGTGCCCAAGATCTACCAGGAGATCGCCGCGCGCGTGCAGGCCAGCGCCGAGATCGAGCGCGCGTTCTTCCATCCCGAACTCAAGTTCGTGTTCACCGCTGCGGCACCGCTGCCGCTGAGCGCTTCCGAGGTATTCCGCGCCCACGGCGTGCCGGTGGTCGAAGGCTGGGGCCTGACCGAGACCTCGCCTTGCTGCACGCTGACGCCGTTCCGGCTCGACCGCACCCCGGGCGTGGTCGGGCTGCCGATCCCGGGCGTCGAAGTGGCACTCGCCGCCGACGGCGAGATCCTGGTGCGCGGCGCCAACGTCATGCGCGGCTACTTCCGCAACCCGGAGGCCACCGCCGCGGCGTTCACCGACGATGGCTGGTTCAAGACCGGCGACATCGGCGAATTCGGCCCCGAGGGCGTGCGCATCTGTTCGCGCAAGGAGCGCATGTTCAAGCTCAGCAACGGCGAAAAGGTGTTTCCGGCGCAGATCGAGGCGCGCATCCACGCCCGCTGCCAGTTCGTGAAATACGCCTACGTGTTCGGTTCCGGACAACGCACGCCGCACCTGCTGGTGTTCCCGAACCAGCAGGCGTTCGAGGGTTGCGGCAGCGGCGATGGCTGCGTCCACCCGAACGATTCCGGCCAGCTCGCGCACTGCCTGTCGAACTGCATGGCCGAGATCAACGCGCGCCCGGCCGCGGGCTTCGAGACCATCCGCCGCGCGCTGGTGGTCGGGCGCGAGCTCTCGATCGAGGACAACGAACTGACCCCATCATTCAAGCTGATCCCGAAGAAGATCGAGGAACGCTACGCCGACTGCATCGAGGCGATGGAGCAGGGTCGCTACGACACCCTGCCGCCGGACGTGTTCGTGCTCAACCTGGAGGTGCGCAAGTGAGCATCCATTACGGCGTCGTCGGCACCGGACCGGTCGGGCGCGTGTTTGCCGGCCTGCTGCGCCAGACCGGGCATCGCGTCACCGTGCTCGCGCACCGTGCCCAGACCCAGCAGATCCTGCAGCGCCGACCGATCGTGGTGAAAGGCAAGCTCGAAGCCTACGCCCAGCTTGAGGAAGTGGTACTGGAGAGCGGCGAGTTCGTGCGCGCCGAGCCCGACGTAGTGCTGATCTGCACCAAGAGCGTGGACAGCGAACACGTGCTGCGCACCCTGCGCGAGCACGATCCGAAGCCGGGCACGCTGTTCGTGTCCTGCCAGAACGGCATCGGCACCGAGCGCGTGATCGAGGACGTGTTCGGGCGCGAGCATGCGCTGCGCATCGTGCTCAATATGGGCTGCGACGTGTCCTGCGGCAACGAGGTGATCGTCACCTTCTGCACCACCCACGTCATGGGCCGCTCGCCGCACGTGGACCCGGCTCGCACCGAGGCGATCGCCGGCGATCTCAAGGAATCCGGCCTGCCGCTGGTGCTGCGCGACGACTGGCGCGAGGACGTGTTCAAGAAGGCGCTGCTCAACGCCTCGCTCGGCAGCCTGTGCGCGGTGACGCGCCACTGCATGGGCTGCGTCATGGGCCAGCCGGAGGCACGCGCGATGGTCGAGGACATGCTGCGCGAAGGCATGGACATCTGCCGCGCCGAGGGCGTCGAACTCGGCCCCGATTTCCTCGGCTTCGCGATGCACTACCTCGATCAGGGCGGCGAGCACCGGCCTTCGATCCTGGTCGACGTCGAGAAGGGCAAGGTCACCGAAAACGAATTCCACTGCGGCGAGCTGGCACGGCTTGCACGCAAGCATGGCGTCGCGGCACCGACGATCCACTTCGTCGACAAGGTGCTGCGCTGCACGGAGAGTTTCTGATGCACGAGTTCCGCAACGTTGCCGTGGTCGGCGCCGGCACCATGGGTGCGGCGATCGCGCAGCATTTCCTGATGAAGGGCCTCAACGTGCACCTGGCCGATATGAACCAGGCCGGGCTGACGCGTGGCGAGGGCCTGGTCGCGGCCTCGCTCGATGAAGCGGTGACGCGCCGCCTGCTCGATGCCGAGGGCCGCGCTGCCACGCTTTTGCGCCTGCATCCAACCACCGACCTGGCCGAGCTTGCCGACGTCGATCTGGTGGTCGAGGCGGTGTTCGAGGACCTGGAGGTGAAGCGCGCGTTGTTCGCGAAGCTGGAAGGGTTCGTGCGTGCGGATTGCGTGCTGGCGACCAACACCTCGTCGTTTCGCGTCGGTGATGTCGCTGCCGGCCTCGTGCATCCGGGCCGCGTGCTCGGCACGCACTACTTCTATCACGCCGCCAAGAACAAGCTGGTCGAGCTGATCGCGGGCGAACACACCGCGCCTGATCTGCTGGCGGAAGTCGAAGCGTTCTACGCCGGACTCGGCAAGACGCCGATCCGCACCGCGGATGCACCCGGCTTCGCCGTCAACCGCTTCTTCGTGCCCTGGCTCAACGAAGCCGTGCGCGTGTATGCGGAAGGACTCGGCAGCATCGCCGGCATCGACGCCGTTGCGCGCGAGGTGTTCGGCGTCGGCATGGGGCCGTTCGCGCTGATGAACGCCACCGGCGTGCCGATCGCGCAACATGCGGCCGAAGGCCTGGCCGCCAAGCTCGGGCCGTTCTACGCGCCGGCGCCGCAGCTGATCGCGCAAGTCGCGAGCCGCACCGACTGGGACCTCGCCGATCCGCTGATTCCGCTCGGCGGCAGCGAGCAGCCGGACCGCATTCGCAGCCGCCTGATCGGCGCCGCGCTCGGCTGCGCCTCGGCGCTGGTCAGCGAAGGCGTGTGCAGCGCCACCGACACCGACCTCGGCGCGCGCTCCGGCCTGCGCTGGCCGCGCGGTCCGTTCGAGTTGATGGCGGCGATCGGCCAGGATGCGGTCGCGGCCATGGTCGCCGAGCTGTTCTCCGGCTACGCGATGAAGCTGCCGGCGGTGCCCTTCGCCAGTGGGCCGATCACGCTCGACTGGGTGCAAACCGAAACGCACGGCGACAGCGGCGTGATCGTGTTCAACCTGCCTGATCGCATGAACGCGCTCGGCGAGACGGTGATGGCGCAGCTCGACGCCGCCTGGTCGAAGCTCGATGCCGACCCGGCGGTGCGCCGCGTGTTCGTTTGCGGTCGCGGCAAGGCCTTCGTCGCCGGCGCCGACATCAAGTTCTTTCTCGACGCCATCGACGGCAAGGACCTCGATCGCATCCACGCCTTCACCGTGCGCGGCCAGCAGACGCTGAACAAAATCGCCGCCTCGGCCAAACCGACGCTGGCGCTGCTCGACGGCCTCGCCTTCGGTGGTGGCCTCGAACTCGCGCTCGCCTGCCGCCATCGGCTGGGCACCCGCAACACGCTGCTGGCGCTGCCCGAGACCGGCATCGGCATCTACCCCGGGCTCGGCGGCACGCAGCGCAGCGCGCGCCTGCTCGGCGTCGGCGTGGCCAAGTCGCTGATCGCCACCGGGCGCCGGCTCGATGCCGGCAAGGCGCTGGAACTCGGGCTGATCGACGCCGTCATCGACGCACCGCGACGCTTCGCCGAACTGGCGCAGCTGCCGCTGCCGACGCCGCAGTCCGGGCGCAAACCGCAGCCGGAACTCGAAGCCGCGTTCGCCGATTACCACGGCGAGCTCGACGCGAACACGCTGGCACGGCCGGCACTCGCACCTTTCGCGCGTGAACTCGCGCGCAAGGCACCGATCGCGCTCGCCACCGCGATGCAGCTCGTGGACCGCGGCCATGCGCTCGCACTCGACGCCGCACTGCAACTCGAACTCGACGGCCTGCACGCGATCTTCGCCACGGCCGATGCCCGCGCCGGGCTCGCCAGCGTGCTCGACGGCTCGCGCCCGAGCTACACCGGACACTGACAGGACTCCCGCATGACCGCTTCCGCTCAAGGCTTCCGCAACGCGCACGGCATCGGCGCCCGCTTCGACGATGTCTACCTGCTCGCCGGCGCGCGCACGCCCTTTGGCAAATTCTGCGGCGCGCTCTCGACGCTGTCGCCGACCGACCTCGGCATCCACGCCGCGCGCGCGGCGATCGCTGCGGCCGGCGTCGATGCCGGCGCGATCGACCAGAGCATCGTCGCCAACATCGGCCAAGCCAGCGCCGACGCCTTCTTCCTGCCGCGCCACGTCGGTCTTTACGCCGGCGCTCCCGAAGCCAGCACCGCGCTGCTGGTGCAACGCATCTGCGGCTCCGGGCTGGAGGTGCTGGCGCAGGCTGCGGAACAGATCGCGCTTCGCAAGGCGGAGCTGGTGCTCGGCGTCGGCACCGACACCATGAGTCGCTTCCCGCTCGCCTCGTACACGGCGCGCCAGGGCTTCGCGCTCGGCAAGCCAGAGTTCACCGACCTGCTGTGGGAGGCGCTGGACGACACCGCCGCGGTGCCAATGGGCCGCACCGCCGACAACCTCGCCGAACGCTACGGCCTCAGCCGCAGCGAAGTCGATGGCTTCGCCCACCAGAGCCAGATGCGCTGCGCCGCGGCGCGTGCCGCCGGCTGGTACGAAGGCGAACTCGCGGCGGTCCCGGGTCAAGGCAGCTTCGAGACGGCCACGCTCAAGCCGCGCCGCTTCCGCTGCAAGGACAAGGCCGGGCTCGCCGCCGACGAGCATCCGCGTGCGACCACGCCGGAAGCACTGGCGAAATTGCCGCACGTGTTCAGCGAAGCCGGTCCGACCACCGCCGGTTCCGCCTCGGGCATCGTCGATGGTGCCGCCGCGCTGTTGGTCGCGTCCGGCGACTTCGTGCGCGCGCATGGCCTCAAGCCGATCGCGCGTCTGCTCGGTCATGCCTCCGCCGGCGTCGCGCCGGCGTACATGGGCATCGGCCCGGCACCGTCGATCCGTTCGCTGCTCGCGGCCAGCGGGCTGACGCTCGCCAACATCGGCCGCTTCGAGATCAACGAGGCCTTCGCCGCGCAGTGCCTCGCGGTTGCGCGCGAACTCGGCATCGACGAAGCGCGGCTTAACGTCAACGGCGGCGCCATCGCCATCGGCCACCCGCTCGGCGCGACCGGCGTGCGCTTGGCGCTGACGCTTTCGCGCACCCTGGCCCGCGACGATGCCGGCTTCGGCATCGCCTCGGCCTGCATTGGCGGAGGCCAGGGCACCGCCCTGCTGCTGGAACGATGCTGAGCCGCTACCACCAGCGCGTCGCGCTCGTCACCGGCGCCGGCCGCGGCATCGGCGCCGCGATCGCGCGCCGTCTGCACGACGAGGGCGCGAGCGTGGTGCTGGCCGACCGCGATGGCGATGCCGCCGCCGTGCTGGCCGCGGACCTGGGCGGCGAGCGCGTGCTCGCGGTCGCGGTCGATGTCACCGCACGTGCCGAACTCGACGCACTGATGGCGCGCATCAAGAGCGATCTCGGCGGTCTCGATCTGCTCGTCAACAACGCCGGCATCATCCGCGACGGCTTTCTTGCCAAGCTCAGCGAGGCCGACTGGGACGCGGTGCTCGCGGTGAACCTCAAGGGTCCGTTCCTGTGCTGCCAGGCGGCCCTGCCGTTGCTGCGCGAGCGCGCCGGAGCCGCGATCGTGAACATCGCCTCGCGCTCCTGGCTCGGCAATCCCGGCCAGAGCAACTATTCCGCGAGCAAGGGCGGCGTGGTCAGCCTGACGCGAACCCTGGCGCTCGAGCTCGCGCGCTTTGGGCTGCGCGTCAATGCCGTCGCGCCGGGCCTGATCGACACGCCGATGACGCAGGCGATGCCGACCGATGCGCGCGAGCGTCTGCTGCGCATGCAGCCGACCGGGCAGATGGGCACGCCCGCCGACATCGCCGCTGCGGTCGCCTTTCTCGGCTCAGCCGATGCCGCGTTCATCAGCGGCCAGGTGCTGCACGTCGACGGCGGCAAGAGCTGCGGCCTGCTCGGACTCTGACCATGACCGCGCTGCCGCCGCCCGCATCGTCCGCGACCGCCCGCATCGTCGCGGCGCGGCGCACGCCGATCGGGCGCAGCCACGCCGACAAGGGCGCGCTGCGCGGACTGCGCGCCGACGAACTGCTGGCGCGGCTGATCCTTGAGCTGACGCGCGCGCTGCCCGATTCCGGTGCCATCGACGATGTGCTGGTCGGCTGCGTCGGCCAGCACCTGGAGCAGGGCAAGAACATCGCGCGCCTCGCCAGCCTGCTCGCGGGCCTGCCGGCGAACGTGCCCGGTGTCACCTTCAATCGCCTGTGCGCCTCCAGCCTGGAGGCCTTCAACACCGCGGCGCTGCGCATCGGCTGTGGCCAGGACCAGCTGCTGCTGGCAGGCGGCGTCGAGCACATGCAGCACGTGCCGATGCAGGCGGCGATCGACTACCACACCGCGTTGCTGGCGCGACCGCCGTTCCCGTTCAACAACATGGGCCTCGCCGCCGAGTGGCTGGCGACGCGCGATGGCATCACCCGCGACGAGCAGGACCAGTGGGCGCTCGCCAGCCACCAGCGCGCCTGCGCAGCACAGGCCGCAGGGCGCTTCGACCGCGAGCTGCTGGCGCTCGATGACGGCGGTGCGCGCATCGAGCGCGACCAACTGCCACGCGCCGAGGCCAGCCTGGCGTCGCTGGCGGAATTGAAACCGGCATTCCGCGAGGGCGGCACGGTGACTGCCGGCAATGCCTCGCCGCTGTCCGATGGCGCCAGCCTGACCCTGCTCGCCTCCGGCACCGCCTGCGCGCAGCATGGGCTCACCGCGCGCGCCGAAGTGCTCGGCAGCATCGTCGTGGGACTGCCGCCGGAGGCGATGGGCGATGGCCCGGTGCTCGCGATCCGCAAGCTGCTTGCGCGCTTCGGGCTGACGGTCGGCGACATCGACCGCTTCGAGATCAACGAGGCTTTCGCCGCCCAAGTCGTGTCCAACCGGCGCGCGCTCGAAATCGACGCCGCGCGCCTGAACCCCGACGGCGGTGCGATCGCGCTCGGGCATCCGCTCGGCGCCACCGGCACGCGCCTGATCAGCACCTTGCTGCATGGCCTCGAAGCCGACGACGGCGAACTCGGCATCGCCGCGCTCTGCGTCGGCCATGGCCAGGGCGTCGCCACCCTGATCCGGAGACTGCGATGAACCCCGCACCGC
Organism: Lysobacterales bacterium; assembly: GCA_016703225.1. Taxonomy (NCBI): domain Bacteria; kingdom Pseudomonadati; phylum Pseudomonadota; class Gammaproteobacteria; order Lysobacterales; species Lysobacterales bacterium. Next base: position 21,094 of record JADJCM010000002.1, on the reverse strand, counting down.
GCCTGCTGCGCCTGAACATCAACGGCCAATGCCACACGCGCGCGGTGGCACCGGCAATCACCCTGCTCGACTACCTGCGCGAGGAACTCGGCCTCACCGGCAGCAAGCGCGGTTGCGACCTCGGCGAATGCGGCTGCTGCGCGGTGCTGGTGGATGGCCAGCCGATGCTGTCTTGCCTGCTGCCGGCGGCGGACCTGGAAGCGAGTGCGATCACCACCATCGAGGGCATCGGCTGCGGCAACACCCTGCACCCGCTGCAGGAGGCGATGATCGAGCACGGCGCCATCCAGTGCGGCTACTGCACGCCGGCGATGGTGGTGAACGGCGTCGCGCTGTTCGAGCGCGAGCCGCATCCGGACGAACACGCGATGCAGACCGCGATCGCCGCGACCACCTGCCGCTGCACCGGCTACAACGCCATCCGCAACGCCTACCGCGCGGTCGCCGCGGGCGGGGAGACACGATGAAGCCGTCTCGCATCGTCGGCCAGCCGCAACCGCAGATCGACGCGCGCGACAAGGTCACCGGCCGCGCCCGCTACACCGACGACCTGCGCCTGGCGAACCCGCTCAGCGCCGCGATCCTGCGCTCGCCGCACGCGAGCGCGCGCATCCGCGCCATCGACACCACGCGCGCCGCCGCACTGCCCGGCGTGCGTGCGCTGCTCACCGGCGCCGACTTCGAGCGCACCTTTGGCGTGCTGCCGATCAGCAAGGACGAACCGGCACTGGCGCGCGAGCGCGTGCGCTACGTCGGTGAGCCGGTGGCGGCGGTGGCGGCGGAGAGCGCGGCGATCGCCGAGCAAGCGCTGGCACTGATCGTGGTCGACTACGAACCGACGCCGCCGGTGCTCGACGCGCGCCACGCGCTCAAGCCCACCGACGACCCGTTGCACCCGGAACTCAAGCGCGAGAACAACCTGCACAAGCAGGTCGAACAGCGCTTCGGCGATCCCGAGGCGGCGTTCGCCGCGGCGCCGATCGTGATCGAGAAACGCTTCCGCTATGCCGCCGTCACCCACGCCTTCACCGAACCGCATGCGGTGCAGGTCGAGATCGACGGCCGCGGCAACCTGACCGTGTACAGCGCCACCCAGGTGCCGCATTACGTGCACCTGGCGATGGCCGAGGTGCTCGGCCTCGATGAGCACCGCGTGCGCGTGGTCAAGCCGCACCTGGGCGGCGGCTTCGGCGGCAAGAGCGATCCGTTCCCGCACGAGATGATCGCCGCCAAGCTGGCGCTGGTCAGCGGTCGCAACGTGCGCCTGCGCTTCTCGCGCGAAGACGTGTTCTTCAGCCACCACGGCCGTCACCCGACCGAACTGACGATGAAGCTCGGCTTCGATCCGGCGCAGGGCATCACCGCGCTGACCGGCGACATCCTGATCGACGGCGGCGCTTACGGCAGCTTCGGCGTGGTCACCACCTACTACAACGGCGTGCTGCTGCAAGGCCCCTACCCGGTACCGAACTTCGCCTTTCGCTGCCGCCGCCTGTACACCAACAAGCCGATGTGCGGCGCCATGCGCGGCCACGGCGGGGTCAATCCGCGCTTCGCCTCCGAGGTGCTGATGGACATGGCGCTGACCGAGGCCGGGCTCGATCCGTGCCAGGCGCGCATCGACCTGCTGCATCGCGAGAACACGCTCACCGTCAACGAGTTCCGCATCACTTCGGTCGGGCTCAAGCGCGGCCTCGAAGAAGCGATGCGCCGCTCCGGCTGGCGCGACAAGTACGGCAAGCTGCCGCATGGCCGCGGCATCGGTGTCGCCTGCGGCTTCTTCATCAGCGGCAGCGCGCTGCCGATCCACTGGAACGAGCGCCCCGGCAGCACGGCGCGGATGACGCTCGAGTTCGACGGCGCCATTACCGTGTACTCGGGCGCCTCCGACATCGGCCAGGGCAGCGACACCGTGCTCGCGATGATGGCCGCCGAAGTGCTCGGCGTGGATCTCGACCAGGTCAAAGTGGTCGCCGCCGACACCCGCCTGACCCCGGTCGATCTCGGCAGCTACAGCTCGCGCGTCACCTTCATGGCCGGCAACGCCGCGCGCAATGCCGCGATCCGCATGCGTCGACTGCTGGTCGCCGGCGCCTGCCGCAAACTCGGCCTGGCCGAGCCCGAGTATCCGAAGCCGGAGCCGCCCGCGGACTTCTTCCGCCAGGGCCAGCGCGCGCCGGATTTCGATGCCGACTACCTCGGCGCCAATCCCGACTACCGCGATGGCTTCGAGTTCGGCGGCGGTCGCATTCGCCATCTGGCCAGCGGTGCGGACATTGCGTGGCTCGATGCGGTGCACGCAGCCATCGAAGGCCCGGGCATCCTGCAGACGGTCGGCAACTACCGCGCGCCGAAGCTCGGCGGCACGTTCAAGGGCGCCGGCGCCGGGTTGTCCCCGGCCTACAGCTTCACCGCGTTCATCGTCGAGGTCACGGTCGACCCGGAGACCGGCCACGTCCGCGTCGACAAGGCCACCTGCGCGCACGACTGCGGCTTCGCGCTGAACCCGTTGGCGGTGCGCGGGCAGATCGAGGGCTGCTTCCACATGGGCATGGGCCAGGCCTTGATGGAGGAAGTGCTGCACGAGGGCGGCGCGGTGCAAAACGCCGGCTTCCTCGAATACAAGATTCCCTCGACCTTCGAGGAACCCGAGATCGACATCGTGCTCAACGAGAGCGAGGACAACGAAGGCCCGTTCGGCGCCAAGGAGGCCGGCGAGGGCCCGCTGGCGCCGGTGATTCCGGCGATCGCGAATGCGATCTTCGACGCCGTCGGCGTGCGCCTGCAGGAACTGCCGATGCGCCCGGACCGCGTGCTGGCGGCGCTGCGCAAGGCGGGTGCGCGATGAACGCCGGCCTGCACTTCGAATTCGAACGCCCGCAGTCACTGGCCGAACTCGGCGCGCGCCTGGCGCAGCTGTCCGCATCCGGCGCCGACTTCGTGCTCGCCGCCGGCGCCACCGACCTGATGCCGCAACTCAAGCTCGGCCTGCGAACGCCCGAACGCATGATCTCGCTCGGCGGCCTACCGGAATTGCACGGCATCGCCATCCATGGCGATGGCCGCTGCCGCATCGGCGCGCTGACCCGCCTCGCCACGCTTGCCGCGGACGCGCGCCTGCAGGCGCTGCATCCGGCCTTGACCGCAGCAGTCGCGCGCGTGGCGAGCGCACCGATCCGCAGCCGCGCCACGCTCGGCGGCAACGTGCTGGTCGACAACCGCTGCAGCTTCATCAACCAGAGCGCGTTGAACCGCGCCGCCCACGCGCCCTGCTTCAAGGCGGGTGGCGAGGTCTGCCACATCGTCAAGTCGGCACAGCGCGGCCAGTTGCCGCAGTGCCAGGCGCGCTTCGTTTCCGACAGCGTGCCGGTGCTGCTGCTGCTCGACGCCGAGTTGCAGCTGTGGTCGCCGCGCGGTGAACGTCGCGTGGCGCTGGCCGGCTTCCACCATGACGACGGCATCGAACGCCACGACCTCGCCGGCGATGAGGTGCTGGTGGCGATCGAGCTGCCGGCGCCCACTGGGTGGCGCATCGACTACGCCAAGCTCGCGGTGCGCGCCAACCTCGACTTTCCCTCGCTCGGGGTCGCGCTCGGGCTACGCGCCGTCGACGGCGACGCGCTGGGCGATCTCGCCGTGTCGCTCACCGGCATCGGCACCCATCCCGGCCACTGGCGTTATCGTCGCGCCGATTTCGCTTCGGCCGCAGCAATGCTCGATGCCGCGGTGGCCGCAGCGCGCGACTTCAGCGCCAGCTATGACCAGGACTTCTTCCCGCGCGACTATCGCAAGCGCATGATCGAGGTCTTCATCCGCCGGGCCGCCGCCCGGCTCGGAGGTGCGGCATGGACGTGAAGCAAGTGATGCGCGACTACTTCGTCGATCTCGGCGAAGCCGCGAAAGATCCGGCGCGCAAGGTCGCTTGGTGTACCTCGGTCGGGCCCGCCGAGATCCTGCGCGCGCTCGGCTTCGAGGTGTACTTCCCGGAGAACCACGGCGCACTGCTCGGCGCCACGCGCGTCTGCGGCGACACCATCCCGGTCGCCAACGCGCAGGGCTATTCGCCCGAGATCTGCAGCTATCTGACTTCCGACATCGGCGCCGCGCTCAAGGGCATCACGCCGCTGACCAAGGCCTATGGTCTCAGCGAGGTGCCGCGCCCGGACGTGCTGGTGTACTGCACCAACCAGTGCAAGGACGTGATGCACTGGTTCGCCTGGTACGCACGGCGCTGGAACGTGCCGCTGCTCGGCATCCATCCGCCCAACCATCTGCCGGAAGTGTTGCCGGAACAGGTCGCCGATGTCGCCGCGCAGTACCGGCGCATGATCGGTCAGTTGGAGACCATCGCCGGACGCAAGCTCGATCCCGAGGCGCTGCGCAGCGCGCTCGCGCATTCCAAGGAAGCCACCGACCTGTGGGCGCAGGTGCTCGACAGCGCGAAGGCGCGCCCGGCGCCGCTGAACTTCTTCGATGGCGCGATTTTCATGGGCCCGATCGTGGTGCTGCGCGGCACGCCGATCGCCACCGACTACTACCGCAGCCTGCTCGCCGAGCTGCAGGCACGTATCGCCGCAGGCCACGCCGCGGTGCCGCGCGAGCGCCTGCGCATCTACTGGGAAGGGATGCCGGTGTGGGGCCGCCTGCGCCACCTGTCCGACCTGTTCGCCAAGCAGCGCGCGGCGGTGGTCGCATCGACCTACTGCAACTCGTGGATCTTCGCCGATTTCGATCCGGACGAACCGCTGGAGAGCATGGCGCGCGCCTACCTGAAGATCTTCATCAACCGCGACGACGCCTACAAGGAGGCGTACATCGAGCGCCTGGTGCGCGAGTTCGTGATCGACGGTGTCGTCTTCCACGCCGCGCGCACCTGCCCGAACAACAGCAACAGCTCCTACAACCTGCCGCAACGCCTTGCCGCGAGAGGCATCCGCAGCGTGGTCGTCGACGGCGACCTGTGCGACCTGCGCTGCTTCTCCGACGAGCAGAGCACGACGCTGATCGAAGCCTTCCTGGAGACGCTGTGAGCACGCTGCTCGAACGCGATCGCATCGCCGCCGAAGCCCCGGTGCGCACCGAGGTGTTCTGGGGCGTCGATTGCGGCAGCGCCGAAATCAAGGTGGCCGCGCTCGACGCCGAAGGCCGGCTGCTGACCACGCGCAAGCGCCGCACCCTGTTCCCGCTCGGCGAGCACGTGCATCGCGCGCTCGCCGGCAGCGACGACGAGCTGTCGCCATTCGTCGAAGCCGACCGCGCCGCGTCGCCCGCGCCCGGGCAGGCGCCGCGCCTGCGCCCCGGACACCGGCTGTACGCGACCGGCTACGGCCGCAACCACATCGCCTTCGTCGATGGCCAGCTCACCGAGATCAAGGCGCACTACCTCGGCGTGCAGCACCAGCTGCAGCTCAGCGAGGACTACACCATCATCGACATCGGCGGCCAGGACGCCAAGGTGATCGGCGCCACCCCGAGCCGGGTCGGCCAGTTCGCGATCAACCGCAAGTGCGCGGCCGGCACCGGCGCCTACATCGAGGAACTGGCGCACCGCCTGGAGGTGCCGATGTCGGACCTGCCCAAGCTCGCCGCTGGGCACGACCAGGAGCTCACCCTCAACAGCTACTGCACGGTGTTCTCCGGGCAGGAAGTGATCAAGCTGCTGATGCACGGCGAGCGGGTCGAGAACCTGGTGCACGCGCTCTACCGCTCGGTGGTCAAGCGCGTGCTGGAAATGACCGCGATCGATACCGCCACCCTGGTGTTCTCGGGCGGCGTGCTCGCCCACCACCCGATCCTGATTCCGCTGTTCGCGGAACGCTTCGCGTCGGTGCGCACCCATCTCGCTCCCAACGCGCAGTTCTGCGGCGCGCTCGGAGCGGCCATCCATGGCATGAACGAGGAGAAACAACATGGCCTACCGCATCACCCGTGACTGCAATCTGTGCGATGCCTGCGTCACCGAATGCCCGAACGAGGCGATCACCGCCGGTCGCGATGTGTACGTGATCGACCCGGCCAAGTGCACCGAGTGCGTCGGCTTTTTCGACGAAGCGCAGTGCGCCGCAGTATGTCCGCAGGAATGCTGCGAGCCCGATCCCGATCGCGTCGAGCCGGAAGCGCTGCTCATCGAACGCGCGCGCCAGCTGCACCCGGACGAAGACTTCTCCGGCGACCTGCCCTCGCGCCACCGCAACTGAGACCCATGCCGCCATGAACCACGCCGAGGCCGAAGCCGCCCTGCTCGATCCGGATCTGTCGCAGGTTCAGACCCTGGACGAGATCACCGTCAAGTTCGCCGGCGACTCCGGCGATGGCATCCAGCTTGCCGGGCAGCAGTTCGCGCAGCTCGCGAGCGCGGCCGGTGAACTGGTGCGCACGCTGCCCGATTTTCCGGCCGAGATCCGTTCGCCGGCCGGCACGCTGGGCGGCGTTTCCGGCTTCCAGGTGCGCACCGGCGGCAGCGGCATTCACACGCCCGGCGACCGCATCGACCTGCTGGTGGCGATGAATCCGGCGGCACTGCGCAGCAACCTCGGCGCGCTCGCGGAGAACGCGATGCTGATCGTCAACGAGACCGCGTTCACTGCGCCCATCGCTGCGCGGCTATCGCGTGTTCCCGGTGCAGATCGGCAAGCTCAGCCGCGGCGCGCTGCGCGGGCTGGCGATGTCGGGCAAGGAGATGGATCGCAGCAAGAACTTCTTCGCGCTCGGTCTGATCTGCTGGCTGTTCCCGCGGCCGAAGGCAGCGGTGCACGGTTGGATCGAACATCGCTTCGCGGCCACGCCGGAACTGGCCACCGCCAACCGCCGCGCCTTCGACGCCGGCTGGAACTACGGCGAGACCGCCGAGTTCTTCGTCAGCCCGCTGCGCGTGGCCGCGCACGAGCGCCTGCGCGAGGCCGGCGTCTATCGCTTCGTCACCGGCAATGCCGCGCTCGCCAAGGGCCTGGTCGCAGCAGCGCGGCGCGCCGGCCTGCACCTGTTTCTCGGCGGCTATCCGATCACGCCGGCGACCGAAGTGATGCAGGAACTCAGCCGCCTGCGTGATCCCGATGTGCGCATGTTCCAGGCCGAAGACGAGATCGCCGCGATCGGCAGCGCCATCGGTGCCGCCTTCGCCGGTTCACTGGCAGCGACCAGCACTTCGGGTCCGGGCATGGCGCTGATGGGCGAGTTCCTCGACCTCGCGGTGATCGCCGAGCTGCCGCTGGTAGTGATCAACGTGCAGCGCGCCGGTCCGTCCACCGGCATCCCGACCAAGACCGAACAGTCCGACCTGATGCAGGCGCTGTACGGGCGCCACGGCGAATCACCGCTGCCGGTGCTGGCCGCGGCGACGCCGGCCGACTGCTTCGACACCGTGGTCGAGGCGAGCCGCATCGCTTTGCGTTCGATGACCCCGGTGATCGTGCTCAGCGATCTGTCGCTATCGAGCAGCGCCGAGGTCTGGCGCGAACCCGAGGCCGCCGAACTGGCGCCGTTCACGCTGCATCGGCACCAGCACAGCGAGGGCTTCAAGCCCTATGCGCGCGATCCGGAAACGCTGGCGCGCTCCTGGGCGGTGCCGGGCACGCCAGGTTTGGAACACGTCATCGGCGGGTTGGAGAAAGCCGGCGACAGCGGCGCCGTCTGCTACGAGCCGGAGAACCACGAAACCATGGTGCGGCTGCGCCAGGACAAGATCGCGCGCATCGCCAACGACTACGCGCCCTGCGTGCTGCACGGCGATGCCGATGCCGAGCTGCTGCTGCTCGGTTGGGGCAGCACCTTCGGCGCCATCCGCGAAGCCTGCGACCAGTTGCTCGGCGAAGGCCACCGCGTCGCCAGCCTGCACCTGCGTCACCTCAATCCATTGCCGAACGATCTCGGCGCGTTGCTGCGTCGGCATGCGCGCGTGGTCGTGATCGAGAACAACACCGGGCAGTTGTGGCAGCAGCTGCGCGCCGAGTACCTGATCGACCTGCAGCGCCTGAACAAGGTGCAGGGCACCTCGTTCCAGGTGTCGGAAATCGTCGCCCATGCCATCGCCCTGCTGGAGTCGCGCGCATGAACACGCCCATCCTCTCCGACCGACCGATCAGCGCCGACGCCGAGGACGCCGCCGACGACGCACGCGCGCGCTTCCTGAGCAGCGCCACGCCGCGCTGGTGTCCGGGCTGCGGCTGCTTCGCGGTGCTGAAATCGCTGACCGCGACCTACGCCCGCCTCGGCATCGCGCGCGAGAACTTCGTCACCGTCTCCGGCATCGGCTGCACCTCGCGGCTGCCGTACTACACCAACACCTACGGCTTCCACACCCTGCACGGGCGCGGGCCGACGGTGGCGACCGGGGTCAAGCTGGCCAACCCGGATCTGTCGGTGTGGCTGATCTCCGGCGACGGCGACGCGCTCGCGATCGGCGGCAACCACACCCTGCACCTGCTGCGGCGCAATCCCGACATCAAGATGCTGCTGCTCAACAACCAGATCTACGGCCTGACCAAGGGCCAGGCCAGCCCGACCAGCCCGACCGGGCTCAAGACCAAGTCGACGCCGTTTGGCGTCGCCGACCATCCGATCAATCCGGTCAACCTCGCACTCGCCGCCGGCGCCACCTTCGTCGCGCGCGTGCCCGACACCAGCAACGCGATGATGGAAGAAGTCTTCGCCGCCGCGCACGCGCACCGCGGCGTCGCCTTCGTCGAAGTGCTGCTCAACTGCGTCACCTTCCACGACGGCGCCTACGAGGCCATCACCGCCAAGGCCACGCGCGACGACTTCAGCGTGCGCCTCAGCGCCGGCGAACCCCTGCGCTTCGGCCGCGACCGCAACCGCCTGCTGGTACGCAGCCACGACCGCATCGTCGCCATCGACCACGCCGAGAGCGAGCCACTGCCCGACCACGCCATCCGCCACGACCCAACCAACACCGCCCTCGCCCAGCAACTCGCCCAGATGACCCTGCCCGACCTGCCCTGCGCGCTCGGCATCTTCCGCCAGGTCGAGGAGGCGGTGTTCGGGTAGGCAAAGCACCCAGTCCGTCCAAGCCGAAAGCGGTCCCGCATCGGCTACCTGCCCTACACCTATCCCCATCCCCTGCGCAGCATGACGTTCGCCGCCGGCTTCGAATCCGGCCCGACCGGTGCCTGGCGAAACTGAGCAGCGCGGCAGGAATGGGCAGCGCGTGCCAGCATGGCTGACCCAACACGGACGGCACGATGGGCAATGCAGCGATGCGAAGTGAAGACTTCCATTGCCCATTTGCGTAACACGGCGATAAGGCTGCACGGCGCGACGATGCGCTGCGTCGCCTCAACCGGTCGCTGCGGTGAGCGACGGCTTATCCCCTGGAGGCGAACATGCACGCAGCGCAGACGATACGCGGTGAAGATCAGAGCCAGCGTTCAAGCGGTCTCGGTTCGAGCCTGAGCCGATGCGTGTTCCTTTTCTTCGGCAGCATCGGCGTCGCCTGCGCGCAGACGCCGCCTGCCGTGGTGTTGCTGTCCTCGCTGGGCGGAAGCCAGGGCTGGGCGCTGGACGGACCTGAATTCCTGGCGCGCGCGGGCGCGGCCATCGACGGCAACTGCGATCTCAACGCGGATGGCATTCGCGACTTGCTGATTGGCGCCACCGGTGCCGGTCCCAGCGATCAGGGGATGGCCTTCGTCGTGTTCGGGTCGCCCACCGGCGCCGCACCGCCCACGAGTCTGAACAGCGCGGGCCTGCGCATGACCGGCGAAACCAGCGGCGATGCCGCCGGTGCCAGCGTTGCCTGCGCCGGTGATGTAAACGGCGACGACGTCGACGATGTGCTGATTGGCGCGCCGTTCGCCGACGCGCCGAGCGTGGCCAATACCGGCGCAGCCTATTTGGTATTTGGCAGCGAGAGCCTGCCGTCCGCGATCAGTCTCGACGATGCCGACGTACGCATCCACGGCATGTTCAACACGCAGAAGATCGGCGCGGTGCTGGCCGGCGGCGGCGATATCAACGGGGATCGCTATGCCGACATCGTGCTGACCGCGCCCAATTTCAGCGCCGGAGCCGGCAACCCCGGGCAGGCCTACGTGATTTTCGGCAGCAACAGCCTGCCTCCGGTGTTTGCGCTCAGCACGCTCAACGGCAGCAACGGGTTTGCGGTGGCCAGCACGGAAGTGTCGACGGTATCGCTGGGCACGGCGGCAGCGATCGGTCCAATCAATGGCGACAATTTTCCGGATGTGGTGCTGGGCGCACCGGGCGCTTCTCCGGGTGGCGTCGCCAGTGCCGGCAGTGCGTTCGTCGTGTATGGGCACAGTGGCGCATATCCACTGCAGACCGGACTGAACACGCTCAATGGCAGCAACGGCTTTGCCATCCACAGCGCGGTCGCCGGCGACAAGGCCGGAGGCAGCCTGAGCTTCGTACCGGACTTCAATGGCGATGCGCGTCCCGATCTGGTGATCGGTGCGCCGGGCGCGGCCAATGGTACGAGCCGCATCGGAAACGGCTACGTGGTTTTTGGTGCCGCGAGTTTTTCGCCCGGCTTCAATCTGAGCGGACTCAACGGTGGCAATGGTCTGGCATTCACCAGCGCCGCCGCGGGAGATGTGCTGGGTGAGAGCGTGGCAGGCCTGCACGACATCAATGGCGATGGTCTGGGAGAGGTCATCTTCGGTGCGCCCGGCGCCGATTTCGGCCTCGTGGACTCCGGCGGCGCCTATGTCGTCTTCGGTCGCAGCAGCGGTCTGCCGGCGAACTTCGCACTGTCTTCGCTTACTGGCAGCAATGGCTTTCGCATCCAGGGCGCGACTACGGATGATTTTGCGGGCCAGACGGTCTGCCGTGCCGGCGATATCAACCAGGACGGCATCGCCGATCTGTTCGTCGGCTCGCCCGAGGCAGACCCCAACAACACCATGTCCGCAGGGCGCGTGTACGCACTGTTCGGCAACGACTTCGTCAGCAACGACCCGTTGTTCAAGGACGGCTTTGAGTGAATTCGGGTCCTCGTAACCCTCGCGCGGTAGACGAAGCACATGATCTTCCGCCAGGTCGAGGAAGCGGTGTTGCGGCAGGGGCTCAGACCACTTCCACGCGCAGACCCGCGCGGCGCGCGGCTTCGCATTGCCGCTCATCCGCGGAGACGAAAACGTCGGCCTTCAGCGCAACCGCGCTGCCGATGTGGATGGCATCCATGCCGCGCAGGACATTGCTTTCCAAGCTGACAATGGACTGGGCCAGCACTTCGGGGGTGAGATCGCAGACCGCCGCATCCTCGATATCGGCCAGCAGTAGCGACTTGAGCGTTCGGTACTGGGTCGCGTCGATCGAGCCTTCCCTGCGCAGCCTGCAGAAGGCCGAGACGATCTCCGCCAACGCGATGCCGGAAAGACCGATCTCGCTGGCGCGATCGCACCACGCCACTACCTCGTCGGTGCCGACTTCGAGGACGTAGCGTTTCACGAAGGCGGAGCTGTCGAAAAAGACGCGCACTCGGAGGATCCCTACAAACTGCCGTTGCGGTCTTCCAGAATCAGGCGACTGACCGACACGCCCCGCAGCACCAGCGGTTGCGCCTTGCGCCGCTTCCAAGATGGCAGATCGGCGACGACTGGCACGATGTCGGCAATGGCCTTGCCATTGCGCAATACCCGCACGGACTCACCCGATTCGACGATATCGAAATAGGCCTTGGCGTGGTTTCGTACTTCGGTAAAGGTGGCTTGTTTCACGCGAACCCCGCAGTGTACAGATTGGTGTGATTATGCATGTCCATTTCCGGCCACGCCAACTCCAGCCCTCCCCATGGACATGGACCTACCCGCCGCATCGTTGAGTCCTTCGGGTCTGAACCAGCCAGCGCCGCTTCCAGCGTAGTCACGGGTGGCGTCCGAGTCAGCGCGGATTGCCGCACAGGCTCGATCACCGCCATGCACACGGCTTTCACATGGCCTACCATCGGCCGCAACTGCAGGGGAACCCGATGCTCAGGTCCGTCGCCCGATCCGGTTGGTGCTGGCTCATCGCGGCCTGCCTGTGCGCACTTGCCGGCGCGGCGGTGGCGTCGCATGCGACGGCGCCGGTGCGAATTGCGACCTTTCACTGGATCGCGGATGCACCGACCAAGGTGGCGGCCGGGGCGGGTCTGTTCGAGGCCGGGGTCAGCGCCGCCTCGCCGGAGACGGTTGCGGTCGAATACGTCGACTCCGGCGTCGATGCGATGCAGGCACTGACCGAGGGGCGAGTTGCGTTCGCGCTGGCGGCAGCGCAGCCGGTGGCGCGGGCGATGTGGTTGCAGCCCCCTGGGCAGGACGCGAATTTCGTGGTGCTGGCCTCGCTCGCTGTGGTGCCGCGCGCGCACATGCTGATCGCCGACCGCGAGCGCGGCATTCATGGCCCCGCCGATCTGGCCGGGCGGCGTATCGGCGTGCAGCGCTACAGCTCGGCGCACTACGCCTGGTCGCAGTTCGCGCAGCTTGAGGGCATCGCCGAGGATGCCGTCGAGTTCGTGTCCATCGGCATGTCCGAGCAGGTGGACGCGCTCACTTCCGGGCGTGTGGACGCGGTGATCACCTGGGAACCCTGGGGCGCGCGCCTGCTGCACGCGATGGGCGAGCGCGCCTATGTGTTGCCCGCGCGCGAGGCCTACGTCGCCACCTGGCTGCTGCTCGGCCGTCGCGACGTGGTCGAGCACAATCCGGCGCTGGCCGATCGGGTGCTGCGCGCCTATGCCCAGGCGATCGCGATGATCCGCGCGCAGCCGCTGTGGGCGCGAGCGCTGCATGCGCAGGCGCTCGATGTCGAAGAGAAGGAACTGGCGGCGATGGAGGCCGGCGTGATCTGGCACTTGCAGCTCGGCTGGTCGGCACTGGCCGGGCTGGACGGCGCGCTCGACTGGCTCGCGACGATGCCGGAGTTCGCCGACCGGCCACGACCGCGACTGCCCGACTACATCGAAGCCGGCCCGCTGCAACGCGTCGCCCCGGAAAGCGTCGCACTGCCGCCCTACCTCTATCGGAAACCCGCACCATGAGCGCCTGGCCTGCGCCCGGCCTGCGACGGCTCGCGCTGATCAGCGCGCTCGCCGCTGCGTTCTGCGTGGTCCTGCTCGGCGTACTCGGCGCCCGCGACTGGCAACGCGCACGCAGCGCCATGTCCGAAGCGGCGCAGATGCTGCGCCTGAGCGGCGAGAGCGAACAGATGCGACTGGGCGCCAACTACGTCACCTTGCTCCAGCCCGACGCGACCATCGCACGCGAGGTTGCCGCCGACGCCCTGCGTCTCGCCAGAGAACTGGCTGCCGACGACAGCACCGAGGCGCAGTTGGCCACCCGCCACCTGCGCGAGATCGCCACCGTGTTCGAGACCATCGCGGCAGGGCGTCTCGACCTTCGGGGCGAAGATGCGCGCGTGCTGCGCCTGCGCCAGGACGTGGCGCGCGAACTGCGCATCCATTTCGCGATGATCAACGACAGCCTCGCCACCCTGGTGCGCGAACGGCAACAGCAATGGAGCGCGGTGCAGCGCGAGGCCGGCGGCAGTTTCCTGGCCCTGGCGCTGCTGCTTGGCGTGGCCGGGGCGTGGGCGTTCGCACTCGTCTACCGACGCCTGAGCGAACCGATCCGGGCGATCGAACGCGGCATCGAACGCTTCGCCGGCGGCGAGCTCGACGCCCGCATCGCGCCCACCCATGACGACGAGCTCGGACGCTTGGCCGGCGCCTTCAACCGCATGGCCGGACAGCATGAACGCGATGTGCGTTTGCTCACCGAGAGCGAGCAGCGGCTGCGCCTGTTGGCGACGGCGGTCACCGATTCGGTCTGGGACCTCGACCTCGCCACCCGCGCCCTGGTCTGGGACGAGCGCTTCAGCAAGCTTACTGGCCATCCCCACGACGATCCGGAAGCGAGCTTCGCCGGCTGGCTGGAGATGCTGCATCCGGACGACCACGCGCGCGTCAGCGACAGTCTGGAGACGGTGATCGACAGCGACCGCGACTATTGGGAAGCACGCTATCGCCTCAAACATGCCGACGGCCGCTGGTTGCACGTGCTCGACCGCGGCCTGGTGCTGCGCGATGCCAGTGGCAAAGCCCTGCGCATGATCGGCGGCATCGCCGACATCAGCACCCAAGTGGTGGCCGAGCAGCGCTTGCGCGAAGGCCAGCGGCTGGAGTCGATCGGCCAGCTCACCGGCGGCGTCGCGCACGACTTCAACAACCTGCTCACCGTCATCCTCGGCAACGCCGAAACCCTGCAAGACCGGCTGCGCGACGATCCGGCGCGTGCCGAACTGGCAGGCATGATCGGCGAAGCCGCGCACCGCGCCGCCGAGTTGACACGGCAACTGCTCGCCTTCGCGCGCAAGCAGCCGCTGCAACCGGCCACGGTCGACGTCAACCGCCGCCTCGCCGAGCTCGAACCCCTGCTGCGACGCACGCTCGGCGAGCACGTGCGGATCGAGCTGTCGCGCGGCGGCGGTCTCTGGCAAGCGCTGGTCGACCCCGCGCAACTCGACAGCGCCGTGCTCAACCTGTGCCTGAATGCGCGCGACGCCATGCCGCAGGGCGGGCGCCTGACCCTCGAGACCGCGAACGCGACGCTCGATGCCGACTACGCCGCGGCCAATCCGGAAGTGCAGCCCGGCCAGTACGTGCTGATCGCGGTCTCCGACACCGGCAGCGGCATTGCTGCAGAACACCTGGGGCGCGTGTTCGAGCCGTTCTTCACGACCAAGGACAAGGGCAAGGGCACCGGCCTCGGGCTGTCGATGGTCTACGGCTTCGTCAAGCAGTCGGGCGGGCACATCAAGGTTTATTCCGAGCCCGGCCAGGGCGCGACCGTGCGCTTGTACCTGCCGCGCGTGGTCGGCGAAGCGGCCGTCGAAGTGCCGCGAGTCGAGGCGATGCCGCGCGGTCGAGGCGAAGTGGTGCTGGTGGTCGAGGACGAGGCGATGGTGCTGCGCCACGCCGTCGAACAACTGGAACTGCTCGGCTACCGGCCGCTGTTCGCCGCCGATCCGAAACTGGCCCTGGAGTTGCTGCAGGCACACGCCGACATCGCGTTGCTGTTCACCGACATCGTCATGCCCGGCATGAATGGCCGCGAGCTGGCCGATCGCGCGCGCGTGCTGCGCCCGGGGCTGAAGGTGCTCTACACCTCCGGCTACACCGAAAACGCCATCGTCCACCACGGCCGCCTCGACCCCGGCGTGCGCCTGCTGCCCAAGCCCTGGCGCCGCGGCGAGCTGGCGCGGCGGATGCGCGATGCGCTCGACGAAGCCTGACGCCCCCGCCAGCAGCACCAGCGCGCCCGCTAAACTCTCGGCATGGACAGCCTCTACATCCACCGCGCCCCGGTGCGCTTCACCCATACCGACCCGGCCGGGTACGTGTTCTTCCCGCGCTTCTTCGAAATGTTCCAGGCTGCGGTCGAGGACTGGTTCACGCACTGCCTCGGGCTGAACTACGCCGAGCAGATCCTGACCCACGGCGTCGGTTTCCCGACCGCGCACACCGAATGCGACTTCAAGCGTCCGTGTCGGCTCGGCGAGGTGCTGGAGCTGACCGTCGTACTCGAAAAACTCGGCCGCAGTTCGTTCACGCTGCGCTTCGACGGCCGCGTCGGCGGCGAACTGCGCCTCACCGCGCGCTCGGTGCTGGTCGCGATCGAGATGGTGCACGGCCGCCCGCGCAGCATCGGCGCGCAGTTGCGCGAACAGTTGCAGCGCTACCTGGAGCTCTGTCCGCCGCCGCAGCCCGCTGCATAGCGCGCTCGGAGGCGCACGGCGAGGGCGTATGCTTGCGCGCATCCACTTCGCAGCGGAGGCGACATGCCCGAGATCCGCAAGTGCGTCCGCAACCTCTGCGTGTTCGCGCTATGCCTGTGCGGCGGCAGCGCGCAGGCCGCGAGCGAGCCGCAGATTTTTCTCGACGGGCTGGAGACGCCGCCGACCCTGGTCGTGTACTACGTCTCCGGCGAAGGCGCGCACGGCATCTACCGCGGACGGCGCGTCGATGGCGGCTGGCAGCGCGGCGAACAAGTGCTGCTCGACGGCGTCTTCGACGGCGACGCGGTGGACCCGGACGTGCTGCGTGAGCCCGACGGCAGCTTTCGTCTGTATTACTTCCGCGGCCACTTCGTGACCCCGCCGCCACCGCTGCCGGAACCATCGCGGTTCTACAGTGCACACTCCAGCGACGGCCTGAACTTCAGCATCGACGGCGAAGTGTTCGCGCTCGACAACAGCACCGACCCGAGCGTGGTGCGCCTGCCCGATGGCCGTCGTTTGCTGGCGGTGGCACAGAACAACGCCGGCGTGCCGGCCGTGCGTTTCGCAATCAGCAGCGGCGACGGCCCGTTCACTCTGCTGGCGAGCCGCATCGACGGCGCCGGCATTCCCGAACTCGCCGTGCTCGCCGACGGTTCGCTGCGGCTCTGCTACAACGCCCCCGGCGGTATCGCCAGCCGCCGCTCCTTCGACGCCGGCAACAGCTGGCAACCGGAAGCGGGGCTGCGCCTCGCGGTCGCCGAACCGATCGCCGACCCGAGCCTGCTACGGCGTGCCGAAGGCGGCTGGTGGATGTTCTACAAGGCATTCAACGGCAGCGGCACGCCGGGACCGGCCGGCCACAAGGTGCAACTCGCGCTCGCGCTCGACGGCGATACCTTCCTGCCGTTCAGCGCGGTCTTCGACTTCGCCAGCGTCCCCGACGGCGCGCTGCAGCCGGCGCCCTGAGCGCGACCCCGCGAGCGCGGCAGCGAAGACCGAGGCGGTTCCGGGCGGGAGACGGCCACCGTCACGCACTTTCCTCCCGTAGCCGTTTTGGCTACGCTGGCCGCCGAGGTGATCCCCATGCGATGCGTTTCCCTGCGCGACTTCCGTACGCGCGGCACCAAGGCGCTGGAAGGCGCCGCCGACGAAACCGTCCTGCTCTCGGGCCAACAAGGACCGGCCTATTTCCTGGTGCCCGCGCTCGGCGATATCGCACTCGAAGACCGCGACCTGCGCCGCGCCTTGGCACGCGCCGCGCTGCGTGCCAGTTGGCGGGAAGCGGAAGCATCGGGACTCGCTGCCATCACCGACCGCGAGATCGACGCCGAGATCGAAGCCGCGCGCGTCGCGGCGAAGTGACCGGGCGCGCGTGCGCCTGGCGGTGTTCGATACCAACGTGATCGTCTCGGCCGGCATCCGTGCCGCAGGGCCGCCGGCGCGACTGGTCATGGATTGGGTGCTCGAAGGCCAGCTGCAACTGGCGACTTGCCCGGCAGTCACCGCGGAATATCGCCGCGTGCTCGCGCGCCCGAAGTTCCATCGCTATGGCTTTCCACCCATCTGGGTCGAGGTGCTGATCCAGGACAGCCTGCAGCTTCAGGATCCTTGGCATGGCCATTGGCGCTGCCCGATCCGGACGACGCGGTGTTCCTGGCGCTGGCCGAACGGGCGGGCGCAGTGCTGGTCACCGGCAATTCCGCCGACTATCCCGCTGACCGCTGCGCGCGCGTGGTGGTGATGAATCCGGCCGATTATCTACGGGCTCTGGAGGCCGCGTCGTGAGCACCCACCTCGCCACCCTGGTCCTTGCGGCCGGCGCAGGTTCGCGCTTTGGCGGGGCGAAGTTGCTGGCGGAGGTGGATGGCGAGCCGATGTTGCGACACGCGACGCGACTTGCCGCAGCACTGACGCCAGGCGCGGCCTTCGTGGTGCTGGGTTGCGAGAGCGAGCGTTTGCGTGTGGCACTGCCCGCCGACGTGCACGCCATCGACCATGAGGCTTGGGCGGAGGGCCTCGGCAGCAGCCTCGCCGCCGGCATCCGCGCCCTGCCGACGAACATCGATGGCGCGCTGGTGCTGCTCGCCGACCAGGTCGCGCTCACCGCGGCATCCTTGCAACCCTTGCTCGCACTCTGGCAAATCGCACCCGAGCGCGTCGTCTGCGCGCATTACCGCGGCAGCCCCGGCGTACCCGCCATCTTCCCGCGCCGCCTGTTCGCCGAACTCGCCACCCTGCACGGCGACCGCGGCGCGAACCCGCTGCTGCTGCGCGAATCCGACACGACTACGCAACTACCGCTACCCGAAGCCGCCATCGACATCGACACCCCCACCGACCTCCACGCCGCCTACCGCGCCACCTCGCGGGGTTAGGGTCCGGGTGGTCGAGCAGGCTTGCGGCTACGTCGGCGCGAAAGCCCACGCCCTGCCACAGAGACGTGACCTTGACAGCGCGCTGCCAGCCCAGCCGTACGCGGTAACCCAGACCGCAGAGCTTCTGGAATCCCTCATCACCATGGCGCTGCACCCCCGACTTCCCTCGCTCGCCCCACACGGTTCCCGCACCGCATACGCGCTGGTTCGAGCGGCAGCTATCAAGCTGGTTCGCCGCCCCGTTGGCGGGCTTCGTGAAGTACCAGGCGGGCGCGCTGGAGCTTTCGCGTCTGGCCAGACGAGTCCGGCGATGAGGGCTTCAGTGTTCAGGGACAAGGGCGAGGGCTCCTCCCGGTGGCTGGTGCTGTCCGCCGTTGTCACTCGGTCCGAGCATGATTCCGAGGTGGTGAAGCTCATGGACGCCGTGCGCGCTTTATTGGGCCGGTTTGGCGTCAGCAGCTTCACTTCGGTCAAGCTGCAGCACGCGCAGAAGGTGGCCTACGCGCGGGAGATCGGGAAAGGTCGAATGCGGACGGTCAGTGTATTGATCCATTGCCGTCCATCCTCGATCCGGAAACCTTCCAGGCGCAGAAGCATCAGCTGTATCGGTATGCCAGCCGCCTGCTGCTTGAGCGCGTTTCCTGGCTATGCCGCGACCACCCGTCTCAGGGATCGAGGCGACGGCTTTGCCGAGATCATCTTCTCAAATCGCGGCCAGATGTCTTACGAGGACTTGCGGGACTACCTGGTCAGGTTGTGCGACAGCCCCACGCGGGAGTCAATATCGATTGGTCCGCAGTCGATCCGACCAGGGTGCGTGCCGTGCAACACTCGCAGATGGCCGGTCTGGAGGCGGATGCCGTGGCCTCCGGCGCCTTCGCCGCCGTCAACCCCCAACCAGTTCGGCGACACCGAGCCTCGCTACCTGAACTGAAATGATGCGGGTGGCTACCGGCACCAGCACAACAAGCTGGTCGGCTACGGACTGAAGTTCTGGTCTGGCGACATCGCCGCATCTGGAAACGAAAGACCCCCGGCTGCGTGAGCTGACCGAGGGTCTTGAGTAGTGTGGCACCTAGTTCGAGGATCCCACCCGTGCGGGCTGCCGCTGCAACCAACGACCTCTTACAGGTCTTGCACTGCTTGCCTGCCGTCGCAGTGTCTCTTCGACGGAGCCTGGCGTCAAGGCGAAGGCGAAAAAGGGCTGCGTGCCCAGAGAGGTGTCCCCAACCAAGCAAACCCGCCATCGAAGCTGCCTGACGGCGCCTGCGCCGAACATCGACAACGCGAAGTCCGACCCCTGCCGACTCCGACGTTTACCTGCGCCACCCCCGCGGGGTTAGGTGCGGGTGGTCGAGCAGGGCTTCGAGGGTGTGGGCGAGGGCTTCGCTTTGTTGCTCGATCGCGGCCAGACCCGAGGCGCGCTGGCCTCGCCGCGGCGGGCGCGGCGAGCCACGCGTCGCCCTGGCGGTGGATGTCGCGATGCAGTTCGATCGCGCGCTGCAGTTCGGGATGGTCTCGCGCTCGTCGGGCTGCGCGCCAGCCATTGCTCGACAGCGGGCGTGGCGCGCTCGACCTGGGACGAGACTGCAACCGGGCACCACGCACGCTGCCTGCAGCGAGCGCAGCCGGGCGCGGTGCCCGGATCAGCAGCGCCAGGGTCGGGATCGCCTCGCGCCGGATCGGCGCGTGGCGTTGCTAGCGCGGGTCCGGGCGCCGAGGTGGCGATCCAGTCCGCGATCGCTCCCCGGGCGGCATCGGCCGCGCGATGGCATAGCCCTGGGCCATTTCGCAAACCCATGCGCAGCAGGATCTCGCCCTGTCCAGCGATTCCACGCCCTCGGCGAATCACCTCGCGCGAAGGCGCGCCAGGCCCCCACGCTGTCGAGGATGGCCAGGTTGTCGGCGTCGTCGAGCAGGGTCGCCGACGAAGCTGCAGTCGATCTTGAGCTGGCGCACCGGGCGGCGCTTCAGGTAGGACAGCGAGGAATAGCCGGTGCCAAAGTCATCGAGCGCGAAGTGCACGCCGATGCGGTGGCAGTCGTAGATCAGCGCGCGGTGCGACGAGGTCGGCGAGCGCGCTGGTCTCCAGTACTTCCAGTTCCAGGTCCTCGGGCTGCAGCCCCGGATGGCGCGGCTAGCAGCGCCGACAGGCCGGCGGCGAACTGCGGCTGGTCCAGCTGCGCGGCGCTGACGTTGACGCTGACCGGCAGGTGCAGGTCCCTGTCGGCGCCAGGACAGCGCCTGGCCGCGGCCATCCCAGCACGCATTGGCCGAGCGCGAGCCCGCGCGCATCGGCCCCTCGAGTTGCGGTGGAAACCGTCCGGCAGCCGCGGTTCGCCGCCCGGCACCGTCCAGCGCAACAACGCCTCGACGCCGAGCACTTCGCCGCTGCGAAGGGTGACCTTGGGCTGGTAGTACAGACGGAACTCGTCGCGCTCGAGCGCGCGGCGCACCTGTTCGATCACGAAACGGCTGCGCAACACGCGATCTTGCTCGGCGTCGAACAGGTGGTAGCGGCCCTGCCGATTGCTTGGCCGCGTACATGGCCTGGTCGGCGTGGCGCACCAGCGTCCGGTTCAACGTCGTATCCGCCTGCGGGTAGAGGTGACGATGCTCGCCGACACCAGCAGCTGCAACTCGCCGATCTCCACCGGACGCGACACCACCTCGACCAGCCGGTCGAGCAGGGGCAGGCTCTGGTTCTGGCCATCGAGCTCGGGCATGACCGCGACGAACTCGGTCACCGCCGAGCCGTGCGAGCGTCGCCGGCGCGCAGGCCGCCCAGGAGGCGCTGCGCCAGCTCGACCAGCACGCGGTCGCCGGTCCCGTGGCCCTGGGCGTCGTTGATTTCTTGAAGCCGTCGAGATCCAGGTAGGCCACCGCCAGCGTCGTGCCGAAGGCGGCATGTCAAAACGCCAGATATTGTCGGCGGAGCACAGGCGGCGCGCGCGGTTAGCAGCCCGGTGAGCTATCGTTCGTGCAGG